>NZ_JBXALR010000001.1:0-1057171 GCF_058799675.1 Pseudomonas sp. GW822-FHT06B12 | reverse complement strand
TTCCCACGCTCTGCGTGGGAATGCCTCTGGGGACGCTCCGCGTCCAGTGACGCAGAGCGTCACGGGCTGCATTCCCACGCGGGAGCGTGGGAACGATCATCCGCCGACAAGCCGAGCTTCATCCGCGAACATGCCATACTTCGCGCTTTGAGCTCCGTAACAGGCCGATATGACCTTCGATTCGCCCCTCAGCGCTTACCAGTACGCCCTCTCGCAAAAAGGCTTCGTGCCGGATGCAGCGCAAGAGCACGCTGTTCTGGCGTTGCAGCAGTGTCACGAAGCCTTGCATCAGGGACGAACGCCGATCACCGGGGTTTATCTGTGGGGGCCGGTCGGGCGGGGCAAGACCTGGTTGATGGACCAGTTCTACCAAAGCCTGCGGGTACCCGCCCGGCGTCAGCACTTTCACCATTTCATGGGCTGGGTGCACCAGCGCTCGTTTCAACTGACCGGCACCGCCGACCCGCTGCGAGCACTGGCCCGTGAGCTGGCCCGGGACGTGCGGGTGTTGTGTTTTGACGAGTTGTTCGTGAACGACATCGGCGATGCGCTCATCCTCGGGCGGCTGTTCCAGGTGATGTTCGACGAAGGCGTGGTGATGGTCTGCACCTCCAATCAACCCCCGGATCAGCTGTACGCGGACGGTTTCAACCGTGATCGGTTTTTGCCGGGGATTGCCGCGATCAAAAGCCACATGCAGGTGGTGGCGGTGGACGGTGGTGAAGATCACCGATTGCATCCTGGCGCCGCTCTGCAACGGTATTGGGTCAACGCGCCCGGTCAGCCCAGCCCGATGAGTGAAGTGTTCAAGGAACTGACCGAAGGACAGCCAGTGTCCGGCGATCCGGTGACCATCGGCTATCGCTCGGTCACTGCCGTCAAGGCCAGTGAAACCGTACTCTGGTGCCGCTACGCGGACCTGTGCGAGCAACCGTTCGCGGCGATGGACTTCATGGCGCTGTGCGATCGCTTCAGCGCTATTTTGTTGAGCGAAGTGCCCAATCTCAGCGCCCATCAGCGCCCCGGACGCATTGCCCGAGGCACCGAGGATGGCGCCGAGCGCGTCGATGCCGGTGACCGTGAACTGCCGCAATTGTCGGTACACGACGACAGCGTGCGGCGCTTTATCGCACTGGTCGACGAGTGCTACGACCGCAAAGTGCCGCTGTACCTCGAAGCGCAGGTGTCGATGGATGAGCTGTACACCGAGGGTTACCTGGAGTTCCCGTTTCGCCGGACCCACAGCCGGTTGAAGGAAATGCAATTGCGGCGCTTTGCCGAGGCTTGAAACCTTGTGCCGGGGGAGGCGGGATTAAAGGCAAAGGAGATAGGTGTAGGAGCTGGCGCAGCCTGCGATCTTTTGATCTTGATCTTCGGCATGGCGTAACACGGCCAAAAGATCGCAGCCTTCGGCGGCTCCTACGGGGGGCGACGTACATCCATAAGTCCCGGGGTGTACGCGGTCGGCGGAGCTGCCGCAGGCTGCGATCTTCAACTTCGTCTTACCACAGCTTGACGCTGTAACTGAGGACCAAGCGGTTTTCGTTGGTGTCGCGCTGGTAGTTGCTCTTGCTCATGCCGTTGCGCCAGCGGGCGCTGACGTTCTTCAGCGGGCCGCTCTGGATGGTATAGCCCAGGTCGATGTCACGCTCCCATTCCCGGCCTTCACCGACAAATTTCCTGATCTGCGCCTGATCGCCCTTGGCGTAACGCGTGGAGAATAGCAGCCCCGGAATGCCCACAGTCGCGAAGTCGAAATCGTAGCGGGCGTGCCAGGCACGTTCCTTGGTTTGCGAGAAGTTGCTCAGTTGGTACTCGGTGAACAGGTAAGTGTTGCTGCCGTCGACGTAGGCAAACGGTGTTTCACCGTACTGCTGCTGGAAGCCGCCTCCGATGGCGTGCCCCGCAATCGCATACATGAAGCGGGTGCTCAAGGCGCGGTTATCGACGGTGCCGGCCAGACCTGCGCCGGCAGTGTCGGCGCTGAAGTAGCGGATATCGCTTTTCAGGGTGCCGCCGCCCAACGCCAGGCTGTGTTTGAGGCCGACGTAGTGCTGCTGATAAATGTCCTCAAGCTGCGCGTAGTAATAGCTGCCGGCAAGCGTTGGGTTGAACTGGTAATCCGCGCCGCCGAAACGGAACTCGTCGCTTTTTGCCGAACTCTTGTAAGCCCCGCTCTGACTGGTCAACCCCATTTTTTCGTAGTCGGTGGATTCCCGCTGTTTGACCTGATCGATCTGCCCGCCGCGTAACGTCAGGCCTTTGATGTCTTTGGAGCTGAGCATGCCGCCTTCGAAGGTCTGCGGCAGCACCCGGCTGGTGTTCGGTTGCAGCAGCGGCAGGTCGGGCAGCAAATGACCGAGGCGCAGTTCGCTCTTGGCAATACGGGCCTTGGCGGTCAGGCCAACCTTGGAATAGCTGTCGTGGGCACGCCTGGCGTAGCTCGGCTTGCCCGGTTCGGCCTGGCTTTCTCGGGACAACAAACCGCTGCCGGAGCGATCCGGACTGGAGTCGAGCTTCAGCCCGAGCATGCCGAGCGCGTCCAGGCCAAAACCGACCGTGCCTTCGGTGTAACCCGATTGCAGGTTCAGCAGAAATCCCTGGGCCCATTCGTCACGCTTGGACTGGCCATCGCCTTCGCGGTAGTCGCGGTTGAAGTAGTAGTTTTTCAGGTCCAGCGTGGCCTTGCTGTCCTTGAGGAATTCCGCTTCGGCGGCCATCGGCAGCAGGCTGGTGCCGCCGATCAAGGTCAAGTGCTGCATGAATCGTGCGTTCATGGTGTTGGTTCCTGTGAGGGCTTTTGTTGTTTTTCTCGGGCATGGCTTCGCCAGGGGCGCATTCAGGGGTGTCTGAAGGCGCCAGAGGTGAAGTCAGTGATTAACTAAGACGTGGGCTGCAGGTTTTCGGGTGTTGGTCGGAGGCGGTAACCGCCGCCCGACAGTTGTTCCAGTGGGCTCGCGGCCGCCAGCAATTGACGAGTGTAGGGATGCAAGGGCTTGTCGAAGACCGCCTCACGGCTGCCGATTTCCACGATATGCCCCTGGTGCATGACCGCCACCCGATGGGCGATGCGTTCGACGGCCGCCAGGTCATGGGAAATGAACAGGCAAGCAAAGCCGTACTGCGCCTGCAGGCGCTCGAACAGTTCGAGGATTTGCTTCTGGATGGTCATGTCCAGCGCCGAAATCGGTTCGTCGGCGATCACCAGTTGCGGGTGCCTCACCAAGGCTCGACCGATGGCCACCCGCTGGCGTTGTCCGCCCGACAATTGATGGGGAAAGCGCTCCATGAACGCTTCAGATAAACCGATATCCACCAGCGTGGTGGCGACGCGCTGACGTTTTTGCTCTGCGCTCAGCTCCGGTAGATGACGCAGCGGTTCGGCGAGGGTTTCGCCAATGCGCATCCGCGGATCAAGGGACGAGTACGGGTCTTGAAAGATCATCTGGCATTGCAGCCGATGATCACGCTGACCAGCCTTGAGGATATCGACGCCCTTGAAGCGAATCTCGCCGGCACAAGGGTTGACCAGTCCCACCAGCGCACGACCCAGCGTGGTTTTGCCCGAGCCGCTGCCACCGACCAGCGCCAGGGTTTCACCGGGGGCGATGCACAGGTTGGCGTTGTGTACGGCGCGCTTGGGTTGCGATTTACCCCAGAACCGCGCATGCCCCGGATGCTCGATGCTGACGCCGGTGATTTCCACCAAGGGTTTGTCGGTCGCCGGCAACGCAGCCAATTCGCCGCGCTTAGGCAGCGCTTCGAGCAATTGGCGGGTGTAGGCGTGTTGCGGAGCCAACAGAATGTGATTGATCGAACCTTGCTCCACCGCCTGACCGTGGCGCATGACCACGACCTTGTGGGCGTAACGCGCCACCAGCGACAAATCGTGGCTGATGAACAGGATCGCCGTGCCTTGCTCGCGGGTCAGCTCCAGCATCAGTTCAATCACGTCCAGCTGCGCCAGGCAGTCGAGCGCGGTGGTGGGTTCGTCGGCAATCAGCAGCGCCGGACGCAGCAACATCACCGAGGCGAGCATGATCCGTTGGCGCATGCCGCCGGAGAACTCATGAGGATAGGCGTTCAGGCAGCGCTCGGGATCGGCGATGCCGATGCGTGTGAGCATGTCCACGCAGCGTTGGCGAATCTGTGCCGTGTTCAGCTCGGTGTGCAGGCGCAGACCTTCGGCCATTTGCTCGCCGATGCGGATGGCCGGGTTGAGCGAGACCATCGGTTCCTGAAAGACCATGCCGATTCGCGCGCCGCGGATATCACGCAATTGCGCGCTATTGAGTTGATTGAGGTCCTGGCCTTCGAAGTGGATCGCGCCGCCACAGACCTCCATCGGCTGTGGCAGCAGGCCAATCGCTGCGCGAGCGGCCATGGTCTTGCCGCTCCCGGATTCCCCCACCAGCGCGACAATCTCGCCGGGCGCGACAGTGAAACTCAGATCGTTGACCGCCAGCGGGCCTTCGGCGCCTGCGCGAATCAGCAGATGGTCGACTTCAAGCAACGGTTTTTGACTGGGCATGATCAACGGCTCATTCGCGGGTCGAGGCGGTCGCGCAGGGCGTCGCCGAACAGGTTGATGGCGACCAGCGCCAGGGCGATGAACAACCCCGGGAACAGGCCGAGCCAGGTAGCGTTGGCAATGTACGGGCGGCTGGCGGCGAGCATGTTGCCCCAGGTCGCCGCAGGTGGCGGAACACCCAGGCCGAGGAAGCTCAAGGCGCTTTCCGACAGCAGCGTCCAGCCGAACATGCTGGTGGCAAGCACGCACAGCGGCGCGACACAGTTGGGGGCAATGTGTCGGTACAGCGTGTAGATCTCCGAATTGCCGATCACTCGCGAGGCTTCAATGAACTCGCGCTCACGCAACGACAGCACACTGCCACGCACCACCCGAACCACCGACGGCGTGTAGGCGATGCTCAAGGCCAGGACGATGCCGTACTGGCTGGCACCGATGATCGCCATCAAGCCCAGCGCCATCAGAATCCCGGGGAACGCCAGCAATGCATCATTGATCATCATCAGGATTCGATCGGTCCAGCCCCGCAGGTAACCGGCGAGCATGCCGATCACGCTGCCGAAAAACAGCGCCAGGCACACGGTCAGCAGGCTGATCCACAAACTGGTGCGCGCACCGATGATCAGCCGGCTGAGCACGTCCCGACCAAACTCGTCGGTGCCCAGCCAATGCAGCGCCGAGGGCACCTTGAGGCGTGACAGCAAGTCGATTTTCAGCGGATCGTAAGGTGTCCAGAACACACCGAGCAGGGCCATGCCGATTAACAACGCCAGCAGTGTGCAGCCAATCAAGGCGTTCGCCGGTGGCCAACGCAGCGGACGACGCGCAGGTGCAGGGCTCACGGAAGACAGGGAGACAGTCATAGCTTCACCCTTGGGTCGAAGAGTGGATAGAGCAGGTCGACCAGCAGGTTGACCGCCACGTAGATGAAGGTGATCAACAGCAGGCAGCCTTGCAGCACGGGGTAGTCGCGAGCGTAGATGGCGTCAACCATCAAGCGGCCGATACCGGGCAGGGTGAACACCGTTTCCAGTACCGCGATACCGCCCAGCAAATTGCCGAGGATCAAGCCGATCAAGGTCCAGGTCGGCGCGAAGGCATTCGGCAGCGCGTGACGCCACAGCACCGCGCGTTCCGATAAACCTTTGGCTCTGGCGTGGGCGATGTATTCCAGGCGCAACACCTCGATGGTGCTGGCCCGGGCCATCCGGGTAATCGCCCCCAACTCCACCAGTGTCAGGGTGACAATCGGCAGTACCAGATAGGTCACGGCTTCACCGGGGTTCTGCGCGAACGGCACATAACCCACCACGGGCAGCCAGTTGAGCTTGATCCCGAACGCGTAGAGCAACAGCAAGCCGAGCCAGAAGCTGGGAATCGACAGCAGCAGGGTCGCGCCGGTGACCAACCCCAGATCCAGCGCGCTGTCCTGTTTCCAGGCCGCGAACAGACCTGCTGGAACGGCAATCAGCGCCGCCAGCAGGACCGCCACCAACACGATGCTGGCGCTGACCGAGAAGCGCTCGAGGATCAGTTCCAGCACCGGTTGTTTGCTGGTGATCGAGACACCGAGGTCGCCACTGAGCACCGACTGCAACCAATAGACGAACTGCACACCAATCGAGTGATCCAGTCCCAGTGCTGCGCGGGTGCTGGCCAGGCTTTGTGGGTCGGCCATATCGCCGAGCATCAACAGCGCCGGGTCGCCGGGGATGAAGCGGATCAGCGCGAACACCACCACCGAAATCAGCAGCAGGGTCGGCACCGACAATGCCAGGCGTTGAGCGATAAATCGCACCATGATCGATCTCCTACTCGGCCAGTTTCACGCCCCACAGGCGCGGTTTGGCAATGGGCCAGGAGCGGTAACCTTCGACCCGATCCTGAAACGCACCCACGGTGCTGCCGTTGTACATCACCACCATGGGCACATCGGCGAGCATCTGTTGGTGCAACTTATCGAACAGCGCCTGACGTTTGAGCGGAGCGATTTCACGCATGGACTCAAGCATCCAGCCCTGCGCCTGGGGGTTGTCCCAAACCTTGCGCGGTTGCTGATTCTTGTCACCCATCACTGATTCGAAGTTCAGCGCCGCGTCGAAGCGCGCCGAATAGGGGAACGCCATGATCTGGTAGGCACCGGTCTGGTAGCGCTCCAGTTGCGTACCCCATTCGAGGGTTTCGATATCGATGTTGAATCCGGCCGCCTGGGCCATGGCCTGGCTCAGCACCGCCATGTCGAACACGCTCTGGTAGCGTTTGTTGGTGATGATTTTCAGTGGCTGGCCGTTGTAACCGGCTTCCTTGAGCAGGCGTTTGGCTTCTTCGATGTTGGCTTTGTAGCCTTGCTTCTGAACGCTTTTGTAGTAGGGGCTGGTGTCTGGCACCACCGAGTTGTTGGCGTGGGAAGTGCCTTCGGTCAATGCCTGGACCATTTGCTCGCTGTCCAGCGACAGCGCGATGGCGCGCCGAATGCGCACGTCCTTGAGCAGTGGATCGCGGGTCTGGAACAGTAGGGCGTTGAGCGACATGTTGGAACTGCTGGAGGTCTTGATGCCCGGCAAAGCCTCGAGTTCGCGGGCGTCCATTACCGTGACATCGGGCAGCACGTCGACGCCTTTGGATTGCAGCGCGGCTTTGGCTGAGGCGGCATCGGGAATGACCATGAAGCGCAGGTCGTCGACGAAGGCCTGTTTGTTGCCGGTGTAGCCGTCGGGGCTCGTCTCTGGACGGGCGCTGTAGTTGCTAAAACGCTGTAGATCGACGTATTGCCCCGGCTTCCATTCGGCGAGCTTGAACGGCCCGGTGCCGATTGGCGCTTGCCACTTGCCGTTCCCATCGACAGAAGACGGATGCAGGATGCCGGTGCCGCCGCAATCGGAGCGGGCCATTTGTGCGAGGAACAAGCCATTGGGTTTGTCCAGGGTGAAGACCACGGTCAATGGATCTGGCGCGCTGATGTCGGCGACTTTCGCCACGCTTCGGCCATCGAAGTCTGCGAGACAGCGCCACTGGGTCTGCGGGTCGAGATAACGTTTCCAGGTCCACAGCACGTCGGCGGCGGTGAGGGTCGCACCGTTATGAAACTTCACCCCGTCACGCAGGGTGAAGCGGTATTCCAGGCCATCGGCCGACACCTCGACCTTACTGGCCAGCAGCGGCCCGACGGAAGCGTCTTCGCGGTAGGCCACCAGACCTTCGACGACGTGCAGCACCACCGCGTCGGTGTTTTCGTCGCGATTGACGCCAGGATCGGTGCTGCGAATGTCCGCGTTGAGCGCTACACGCAAGGTGCTGGCGGCCTCGGCGCTGAGACTGCCAATAGCGAGACTGCTGAACCCTAACGTCAGGGCGATACGAGTGAATGTATGCACGGGAGTGATTCTCCATTGGCGGTTTGCGACGGTTGGAACCGGCAGAAATCGCAAACCGTTAGTTGTTTATTGTCATTGTTGTTGTCGTGCCGCCCGCAGGCGTGGGTGTCGCGTGAGTTACTTGAGGTAGTGGTTGATGTCGCTCTCCATTGCCAGCGTATAGGCGCTGAACTCGCGGTTCACCGCCGGCAGCGGTGCGACCTCCATCAGACCTTTGGCCGGGCGCATCACCACCATGGCGACCGTGGCCGAAAGGTTGCCGGCCATATTGGAAAGCGGTGGGCGACACACGGCCCATGGCGTGCCGAAGTCATCGAAGAAGGCTTTTTTCAGGTGCTCGACGGTCAATTGTCCGGGCGTTTCACTGAGGATCTGTCGCACACGCACATCGCGGTAGAGACTTTCCGGCACGCTGTTTAATCCGGCTTCACGCAACTTGCCCAGTGCCACCGGGCTCTGCCAATGGTTGGCGTGCACCAGCAATCCCTGTTCCGCCTGAATCGGGAAGACTTCGTCCGGGGCGCATTCAAAATTGATCGCGTACCCACCGGCGTGGCTGAGCATCATGTTGTTGGAGGTGGATTTTGCGGTGGTGGCGACCACCTTGATCGACAGCGCGAAGTGCGCGGCCTCCAGCGCCTTGCGTCGAATGAACGGCAGTGGCACGCCGACCTGGGTGTAGTCGCGTTCGGACTCCAGGTAATTGGCGGTGATTGCGGTGCCAATCGAGTTCAACCCGTTGCGGGCCAGACCTCCGGCCTCGGTGAAGGTCAACACATCCGGGCCGTCTTCGCGCAGGACCTTCAACACGATGGCGCTCTCGGCACATTCCGCGCGCCAGTCCCAGTTTTGTCCGTGAATCACTTCGTTTGCGGCCGAAGCCGTCGGCAGAATCACCGCTCCGGTGCAGCCGTCCGGATCTGGCAGGCGAGCCTTGCGTCGGCCCAGCTGGATGATCTCGGTGCGGGCGTTGATCAGCACGATAGCTTCGAAATCGCAGCCTGCACCCTCGGCGATGCCGCGCATTTCCTGAGCGTACTCCGGCTCGAATGCTTCGATGCTGGGCACGAATTCATTGGCAAAGCCACGGATGTCGGCCCAGGTGTAACCCATCTTCAGCAGTTGGACGGAGTAGATCTCGATGCTTTTGTGAATCCGTTGACTGACGGCTTGACCGTATTGAACGCCGCGTTCGAAAGGGGTACCGCTGATCTCGACGAGAGGGAAAGGGGAGTGGCTCATGGTTGGCAATCTCATGTTTTTTGTTTGCGTTGGGTACAAGAGTTGCTGGATCCGATTCCCCTGTCAATGCTTTTGGTTGACTGATAAAACCTTGTTGTAGGCGTCCTACAGCGCTTCATTCATCGGGTCGTGCTCGAAAAGGCCCGGTTTATCTATGGTGTAGCGATGTTTATGGCCTGTCGTCCTGCCTGTTGTTTTTGTTCTGTGTATTTAGCTTTCGAAAAAATCGGAAAACTCCTGCTTTTTGTACCGCTGAGCAACAGAGGGAGGTGTCCCGTAATGCATTGCCGATAAAAACGTCGCTCGGTGGTGATTTGGCAGTTGTCCGCAGTGCTCCCGGCAGGCTAATGTCGGTTAGCCCAGCGCTGACAGCGCGATGCGCGCAGGGATGCACACTCACTGTTTGATCGAGGATGGAAATGGAATCCGCAGATATCCTGGTACTCCAGGCCAGCTACACCAACCCGATACACGCCGAAGCGATCAGTCTTGTTCTGAACCACTACGCAGAAGACCCGATGGGTGGTGGCACGCCGTTATCGGCCGATGTCTTGCAGCAATTGCCCGGCGAACTGGCCAAGCGACCCCATGCGTTCAGTGTCCTGGCGTTTGTTCACGGGGAGCCTGCCGGGCTAGTGAATTGCTTCGAAGGTTTCTCGACCTTTGCCTGCCGTCCACTGATCAACGTCCACGACGTAATGGTGGTCGGAAAATTCCGCGGGTTGGGCCTGAGCCAAAAGATGCTGCAAAAGGTCGAGGACATTGCCCGTCAGCGCGGCTGCTGCAAAATCACTCTGGAAGTGCTGGAAGGCAACGCAGTCGCGCAGGGTTCCTACAGCAAGTTCGGGTTTTCGGCGGGGATGTTCGATCCAGCTCACGGTCGCATGCTGTTTTGGATCAAGGCGCTTTAAACAAGAAAGGCATCCTTGGGGGATTAACGTCAGTCAGCCAAGCGCAATCCATGTGGGAGCGGGCTTGCTCGCGAAGGCGGTGTGCCAGGCAACATTAATGTCGACTGACACTCCCTCTTCGCGAGCAAGCCCGCTCCCACAGGTTGCGTACTATAACTGAAGAGATTACGGCTTGGTGGTTGAGGCACTGACAGCGGTAGGCGCAGCAGCCTTGGGTTTCATCAGGCTGAAGTCGATCAGTGCCTTCTGCTCGCGTTCATAAGGGTGTTCATCAGCCTGCTCGGAGAACGTTGTGAGCATGGTGTTGCGCTTGGGTTGCATCTCTGTTTGCGCGAGCGCGGCGCCTGGATCGTTACTCAGGCACCCGTCGGTTTAGCGCGTTACCGGTTGCTCAGGCAATTGTGCCTGGGCAAGCAACCGGCGCAGTTGCGCGACCTGCTCGAGCAGCTGCTCACGTTCGGCTTTGAGTTGGCGCAACTCGTCACGACGGATAGTGACGTAAAGCGTTTGTGGAGGCAGTGCGTTTACTACGGTGCCCATTGCTCACCTCGAAAATGGCGTGTCACATCTGTGGCCGGACCGCTCGGGAGCCATGCTCGAACCACTTTCGGCGCCGATTCTGGTTTCTTTTTGTTATTTATGGAACTTTTTTATTTTTCGTTGTCCCTGTGTCTTCGCCAACGTTTGGGACGTTATCCCTATAGCTCGGGCAAATCGTCCGGAAACTATGTTGCAGCGCTCTGGACTAACCTTAATCAGGCTCATTGCGCTATAACCTTTGGCACACCTTTATTTGTAGTAAGGAGCATCAGCACATGCAACTGGGGATTATCGGACTGGGCCGCATGGGCGGCAACATTGCGCGGCGCCTGATGCTCAATGGGCACACCACTGTGGTCTATGACCGCAACACCGCGTTCGTTGACACCCTGAGTCAAGAGGGCGCCACTGGCGTCGTGGACTTGCCGGCACTGGTCGCGGCACTGGATAAACCCCGAGCGGTCTGGATCATGCTGCCAGCGGGCGCGCCAACCGAAGAAACCATCGACACCTTGAGCCAGTTGCTGGACGCCGGCGATGTGATCATCGATGGCGGCAACACCTTCTATAAGGACGACATTCGCCGCGCGAAAACCTTGTCCGAAAAAGGCCTGAAATACATCGACGTTGGTACCTCCGGCGGCGTTTGGGGGCTGGAGCGCGGTTACTGCATGATGATCGGCGGTGATGCTGACGTGGTTGATCGCCTTGACCCGTTGTTCGACGCGCTGGCGCCAGGCCTGGGCGATATCCCGCGGACCAAGGACCGGGTGGCCGAAGATGATCGTGCCGAACGTGGCTACATTCACGCCGGCCCTGCAGGTTCCGGGCACTTTGTGAAGATGATTCACAACGGTATCGAATACGGGATGATGCAGGCGTTTGCCGAAGGTTTCGACATCCTCAAAACCAAAGCCTCGGAGAACCTGCCGGAAGATCAGCGTTTTGATCTGAACGTGGCCGACATTGCCGAAGTCTGGCGTCGTGGCAGCGTGGTCTCGTCCTGGTTGCTGGACCTGACGGCCGATGCCCTGGCCAGCGATCCGAAGCTCGACGGTTACTCCGGTTCCGTCGCCGACAGCGGCGAAGGTCGCTGGACCATCGAAGCGGCGATGGAGCAAGCGGTGCCGGTACCGGTGCTGTCCAGCTCGCTGTTTTCCCGTTACCGCTCGCGCCAGCAAGGCGCCTATGGCGACAAAATCCTTTCGGCCATGCGCTTTGGTTTTGGCGGTCATGTCGAGACTCCGAAAAAATGACTTCGATCCGCAAGAAATCCAAGGCACACCCTGCACCGCCAACCACGCTATTTCTGTTCGGTGCTCACGGCGACCTGGTCAAGCGCTTGCTGATGCCGGCGCTGTACAACCTCAGTCGTGATGGTTTGCTCGGTGATGGACTGCGGATCATCGGTGTCGACCACAACGCGATCAGCGATGTGGACTTCGCCAAAAAACTCGAGGACTTCATTCGCACCGAGGCGGCCAACAAGGTCGGCAACGGCCATGACACTCTGGACCCGGTGCTCTGGGCCAAACTGGCCAAGGGCATCAGCTATGTCCAGGGCGATTTTCTCGACGACAGCACCTATCAGGCGCTGGGCGCGAAAATCGCCGAGAGTGCTACCGGCAACGCGGTGTTCTATCTGGCCACCGCGCCGCGCTTTTTCAGTGAAGTGGTGCGCCGTCTGGGTTCGTCCGGGCTGCTGGTGGAGAGCGACGACGCCTTCCGTCGGGTCGTGATCGAAAAACCCTTCGGCTCCGACCTGCATACCGCCGAGGCCTTGAACGCTTGCTTGCTCAAAGTCATGACGGAAAAGCAGATCTACCGGATCGACCATTACCTGGGCAAGGAGACCGTGCAGAACATTCTGGTCAGCCGGTTCTCCAACAGCCTGTTCGAAGCATTCTGGAGCAACCATTACATCGATCACGTACAAATCACCGCCGCCGAAACCGTTGGCGTCGAAACCCGTGGCAGTTTCTATGAACACACGGGCGCTCTGCGGGATATGGTGCCCAATCACCTGTTCCAGTTGCTGGCGATGGTCGCGATGGAACCGCCGGCGGCCTTCGGTGCCGATGCGGTTCGAGGTGAAAAAGCCAAGGTCGTAGGGGCGATTCGTCCCTGGTCCACCGAAGAGGCGCGAGCCAACTCGGTACGCGGTCAGTATGTCGCCGGTGAAATTTCAGGCAAGCCGTTGGCCGGTTATCGCGAAGAACCCAACGTCGCGCCAGACAGCACGACGGAAACCTATGTCGCGCTCAAGGTGATGATCGACAACTGGCGTTGGGTCGGCGTGCCGTTCTACTTGCGTACCGGCAAACGGATGAGCGTACGCGACACCGAAATAGCCATCTGCTTCAAACCTGCGCCCTACGCACAGTTTCGCGATACCGAAGTCGATGAGCTGCAACCGACTTACCTGAGGATCCAGATTCAGCCCAATGAAGGCATGTGGTTCGACCTGCTGGCCAAGCGTCCTGGGCCTGCGTTGAACATGGCCAACATCGAGCTGGGTTTTGCCTACAAGGACTTCTTCGAAATGCAGCCATCCACCGGTTATGAAACCTTGATCTACGATTGCCTGACCGGTGATCAGACGCTGTTTCAGCGAGCTGACAATATTGAAAACGGCTGGCGCGCGGTTCAGCCGTTCCTCGATGCCTGGAAAGAGGACGCAACGGTGCAAACCTACGCTGCCGGCGAAGATGGGCCGGATGCTGCTGATGAGTTACTGGCCCGCGACGGTCGCGTCTGGCACAGCCTCGGCTGAGTCAGGTAATAATTCACACAAAACCCTGTGGGAGCGGGCTTGCTCGCGAAGAGGCCATATCATTCAGCATCGTTGTCGAATGACACACCGCTTTCGCGAGCAAGCCCGCTCCCACATTAGTCGGTGTTACAGCCAGTAGCTCACCGCATACCAGCCCAACACACCCATCACCACGGTGTACGGCAAGGCCATCCAGACCATGCGCCCGTAAGACAGCCGAATCAGCGGGGCAATCGCCGAGGTCAGCAAAAACAGGAATGCCGCCTGACCATTGGGTGTGGCCACACTGGGCAGGTTGGTGCCGGTATTGATGGCAATTGCCAGGGTTTCGAAATGCTCGCGGCTCATATGGCCGGAGATGAACGCCTGCTTGACCTCCGTGATGTAGATGGTCGCCACGAACACGTTATCGCTGATCGCTGACAACAAACCGTTAGCGATAAACAGCATGCCCGGTTGCTGATCTACCGGCAGGGCCAGCACCCACTGGATCAACGGCGTAAACAGTTGCTGATCGTGAATCACCGCCACGACGGCGAAGAACACCACCAGCAACGCCGTAAACGGCATCGCATCCTTGAAGGCATTGCCGATCCGGTGCTCTTCGGTGATACCGGTGAACGCGGTGATCAAGACGATCACCATCAAGCCGATCAGCCCGACCTCGGCTATGTGAAGCGCCAGTCCGACAATCAGAATCAGCGCGGCTGCGCCTTGTACTAGTAATGCAGCGCGTTGGCGGGCCGTGCGCTCTGCATTGTCCTGTGCCGCATAGTTGGCCAGCACCGCGCGGACGTTGTCGGGCAGCAAAGTGCCGTAACCGAACCAGCGCAATTTCTCCAGCAACACACAGGTCACCAGCCCCGCCATCAACACTGGCAGCGAGACCGGGGCGACTTTTTGGAAGAACTCTGCAAAGTGCCAGCCCAGCTCATGACCGATCAGCAGGTTCTGCGGCTCGCCCACCAAGGTGCAAACACCGCCGAGCGCCGTACCCACGGCGCCATGCATCAACAAACTGCGCAGGAATGAGCGGAACTGCTCAAGGTCTTCGTGATGCAGGACAGGCAGGTTGTGGTCATCGCTGAATTCACTGTCCTGCCGTGGGTCATTGCCCGACGCTACGCGGTGATAGACCGAGTAAAACCCCACGGCCGCACTGATGATCACAGCAGTTACCGTCAGCGCATCGAGAAATGCCGACAGAAACGCTGACAGAAAACAGAACATCAGCCCCAATAATGCCTTGGAGCGAACCCCAAGCAACAGTCGGGAGAACAGGAACAGCAGCAGGTCTTTCATGAAGTAAATGCCGGCGACCATGAACATCAGCAGCAGGATCACCGGGAAGTTGTGTTGCAGTTCGTCATACAGGGCAACAGGTGTGGTCATGCGCAACAGCAACGCTTCGACCATCAACAGACCACCCGGCATCAGCGGGTAGCACTTGAGTGCCATGGCCAGGGTGAAAATGAACTCCGCCACCAGCAACCAGCCTGCCGCCACCGGACCTGCCGTCCAGAGCACCAGCGGGTTGAGAATCAGGAACGCGAGAATGCTCGCCTTGTACCAGCGCGGTGAATGCCCGAGGAAATTGTGCGCAAACGCCTGGGCCATTGAACCGGACATCGGTTGCTCCTTCTATTAAGAAGCGCGCAACTTGCCGTAACAGTCGGGGAAGATCAAGTTCTTGAGTTTCATTATCAATCGGTGATGGCGCACCTGTAGCGGAGCAAAGGCAAAGCACTATCCCAGATAGCGCGCCAATACCGCCCGATAGTGGCCGTCCAGCGAGTAACCGCTTACCACAATCCGCTCGTCTGCCTGCACCGCCAGCGAGGTCGCTGTGTCGAGGCTGCGCCCCAGTCGAGTGCGAACCCAGCCTTGGCCATTGGCAAATTCACGATCCAGGCGTCCATTCGGGAGATGTCGCGCCAGAATGAAATCCGCTGCAACACCGCCTATGGTTGCACCGACGCTCAGCACACGGCCATCGGCAAGAACCTGGGCTGCCGTCCAAAGGCAGCCACTGCTACCCATTTCGGTGAGCCGCGCATACCCGCCGTTGCAATGAGTGTCTGGCCGACCATTGCTGCGTACGGTCAGCGACAGGCAATGCATCGGGTCGCGACTGCTACCGAAACACTGCAAACGTCCATCCATTTGTTCGATCACCCGGCTAACCTGGGCGCTGCGCCCCAGAACCTTGAAGCTGAAAAAGCCGTCTTCAGCGAAGTTGTCGTCCAGCCGCCCGGTTTTGTCGAAGCGCGCCAGCAAACCTTTCTGTGGCAGGTCGATAGACCCTGCGACCAGAATCTGACCGTCTGCCTGCACCAGAATGCTGCTAAGCCAGGTATTCATCAGCAGGTGTCTGACCATGACAAAACCATGGCCGTTGAAGGTATCGTCCAGCGTCCCGTCCGGATTCAGTCGTATCAGGATGCCGACGTGATCCGCAAACTCGTAATGATGATTGGCCAACAACAGGATCCGGCCATCGGCCTGTACACAGAAGTCACAGGCTTCGGCCCCGGGGATTCCCGGCGGTAACCAGTCGTCACGCAGGCCTCGGGACAAATCACCGGGTAAGCGCACGATCTGTACACCCTGGTTACCAAAATTCAGATCCGGCTGCCCATGCCGGTTAAACAGTGCCAGCGCCGGGAACGTACGGTGAGGGTCCTGGTAATGCAGGCCGCAAAGGAGGATTTTTCCGTCGGGCAGTTCTTGAACCTTGCCACCGGTGGCTTCGAAGCCACTTTCGAACTGGCCGATGATGCTGCCCTGGACGCCGAAGCTCGGATCCGCTGAGCCGTCCTCAAGCAGTCGGGCCAGCCCATAGCGGCAACCATCGTGCATTCCGACCTTGGCCGCGACCAGCAAGCGGCCCATCGAGTCGACCGCGACATCGTTGGCCATGCTCGACAGGCTACCCGCGAACTGCACCCAGGCCTTACCTGACGATGCAAAGCTTGAGTCGAGTTGTCCCGCTGTGCTGATGGGGGCGGCGTAGGCAAAAGCATGATGGATGGACATGTCGCATCTCCTTGCGAGTCAACCGGATCCAGAACCGCGGAGGAAGACTTCGAAGGAAATATTCAATCCCTGATTGGTGCATTGCACAACTATCCGGAACTACAGGCGGAGCGGCGTTGTGTGCCAGAACAATGTCTTTGCGAACCGGTGACAAGTTTGCCAGGGGAATACGACCGTCTATCGCAATAAAGCGTCAACAGTGTCTGGCGAAGAGGAGGGGAGTTTTGAGGTGCATCGATAAAACAGTGCGGATCACTTCGTGGTGATCCGCACACTTCATTTGATTTACTGCGGCATTGTCCAGGATTGCAGCTGATAACCTTCCTCGCTCAACTCGGCGCGAACCTGTTCCAGCAAGAATTCAAGTTGGGCCGGGTCGGTGTAGGCGCTGCTTGGGATCTGTTTGCGGCCGATAGGGGTGCTGGTGCGGTCGATGACGGTCAGGCTGAGTTCGCCAGTACCGTCCTGTGGAGCCCAGGCCACGCATTGAAATGGCGTAAATGCGCGGTCGGCAATCAAAAGAGCTTCGTTGATACGGAGCGGGGCGTTCATGGGGTCTTCTCTCGTCTGTGCCCAATCAAGTGATGTGCCGTCGGTTGGGCTTACCGTTCGGCTGGTTACTTGTACTGATGCGCGCAACAGGGGGGCGGGTCACACACAATCAAAAGAAATTTCAACTTTCTTTTATAGGTTCAACTGCAAGGGCCGCGTTGAAAGCTGAATGAAAGGTTCAAACCCGTCAGGTAACTGACGGAGGTGTGTTTTATAACGAAAACGACGTTAACCTTATAGTTAAACGATACAAGACAGCGTCAATACCTTGCTAACGTTACATTCAGGACCGCCAAACGACTGTTTCCAATAACTTTTCTAATTTTTTGGCGCCAAGGAACAGTCATGATCGAAACGCCTGCATTGCGACGTTTGCTAGTGGTTGATCCGTGTGACGACTGCCATCGCCTATTACCCGGCCTGCGTACGATCGGCTGGGATGTCGACAGCTGTACGCTGGAGGACGCCGCTCATCGATCCTGTGATGTCGGCCTGCTGCGCCTTCAACCTGTTCATCTTGAGCGCCCGGAAGCCGTCAAAGGGCTGATCAGCCACAGCGGCACTGAATGGATCGCTGTTCTCAACCAGGAAGTCCTGCGGTTGCAGAATGCCGGCGATTTTGTCTGCGAATGGTTTTTCGATTTTCATACCTTGCCGTTCGACGTCTCCAGGGTTCAAGTGACCCTTGGACGGGCATTCGGTATGGCGCGTCTGCGCGGTCAGGGCACGATTCACGTCGACCAGCCCGAGCATGAACTGCTGGGCGACAGCCGGCCGATCCGCGAATTACGCAAGCTGCTGAGCAAATTGGCGCCGACCGAGTCGCCGGTGTTGATTCGAGGGGAAAGCGGTACCGGTAAAGAACTGGTCGCCAGAACCCTGCACCGTCAGTCGCAACGCCGCAGCAAACCGTTTGTCGCGATCAACTGTGGTGCGATCCCCGAACATCTGATTCAGTCCGAGCTGTTTGGCCACGAAAAGGGTGCTTTCACCGGCGCTCATCAACGTAAAGTCGGACGTATTGAAGCCGCCAATGGCGGCACCCTGTTTCTGGACGAAATAGGCGATCTGCCCCTTGAGTTGCAAGCCAACCTGTTGCGTTTCCTTCAGGAAAAACACATCGAACGGGTGGGCGGCAGTCAACTTATTCCGGTGGATGTTCGGGTCTTGGCAGCCACCCACGTGGATCTGGAATCCGCGATCGAAGCCAAACGCTTCCGCGAGGATTTGTACTACCGGCTCAACGTCCTGCAGGTGGTCACCGCACCGTTACGCGAGCGTCACGGCGATCTGGCGATGTTGGCCAACCATTTTGCTCACTTCTACAGCCAGGAAACCGGACGTCGGCCGCGCAGTTTCAGCGACGACGCGCTGATTGCCATGGGCAAACACGATTGGCCGGGCAATGTTCGTGAGCTGGCGAATCGCGTGCGTCGAGGGTTGGTGCTGGCTGAAGGCCGGCAGATCGAGGCGCGGGACCTGGGGTTGATTGGCCAACAGACGATTACCGCGCCGATGGGCACCCTCGAAGACTACAAGACCCGTGCCGAACGCCAGGCATTGTGCGACGTATTGAGCCGCCACAGTGACAACCTCAGCGTAGCCGCTCGAGTACTGGGCGTTTCACGGCCGACTTTTTACCGATTGCTGCACAAGCACCAGATCCGCTAGGGCGCGGAGAAACGAAAGGGCCCGCTGCGATTTACGTCGCAGCGGGCCTTTTCCTTGTGTGGCGTTTAGAAGTAGTACGGGAATTTCAGGCTGAAGGAGAAGGCCGGTGCGTCCTGGGTCAAGCCGATGGCGAGGTTGGGGACTATCGTCAGTTTGTCGGTTGCCGCCAGGGTCAGGCCGATGTTGAAGTTGGCAGCGTTGTAGTCGCTGTCCGGGATTGATTGCCAGTCCTGGCCACTTGGTTTGACTTTGCTTTTGCGGGCGAATTGGTCGGAAAACGAAAACGACATACTCATCTTCTCGTTCAAGGCAAACGCGATGCCGGCGCCGATCTGCCAGGAATCGCCCAGTTTCACATCTCCCGGGACCGTGGAGTTTACAGTGGGGCTGATATCGCTGAAGGAGTCCTGCATGTTGTAGGTATAGGACAGGCTGCCGAAGAGCACGGCAGGGTCGAAGGTCTTGACCAGCGAGATACCTGGGGTAATCGACCAGACACCGTTGCCGGTAGGGAGTGACTGAGGTACCGACAAATTGTCGTTGCCCGGGTCCTTGATCAGCTTGATTCCGTAGGGATCCTTACCGGTCGGCGCCTTGACTCGCAGAGTGACGACCGCGTCGGGCAGGCTTTCCGATTCATCCAGGAACTTGTAGGCAACACCAAAGTTGACATCGCCTATGGTCGGATCGCGCTTAACGGTGGCGTCGGATGAGACCGGGGCTGCGCCTCCTGCACCACCAGAAGAGTATGTCGATTCTCGATAGACGACCGGGACGTTGATGTCGAATTGCCAGCGTTGCGCCACGTTGTAGCGGCCTGTCAAGTCAAGGGTCCAGTTGTCGGCCTTGATGCGGTCAATGTTGATGTTGCCGAGAAAAATCGAGTCAAGAGCCAGAAAGCCATTGAGCACCAATGCACGGGTATCGTAGTGCGTATAGGTCATGCCCGTTTCGAGACTGAACTTGCCACCACCGAAGAAGCCGCTGGCTTCGTCATACAGGTTGGACACGCTTTGCGCCGGTCCCGAGTCATCCTTGAGCGACTGCCCATACGAACTGGTCCCAGGGGCACCCGTGGCCACGGTCTTGGCGCCTGCGGTCTGTTCGGCAGGGGAGCGGGTCAGGCGCTTGGGGGCAGGCGTTGCAGGTGTTTCTTCGACTTGTTTAACGCGCTGCTCAAGTACCATCAGCGCGTTCTGTTGTGCTTCGTAACGCTGTTTCAGCTCCATGAGTTCTTGTTTTAGGGCTTCTACCTGGGGGTCCGGTGCTGCTTGCAGCAATGTGGCCGGGACCAGGGTACTCAAACAAACGACAGCTCTGAACGTAAAAGATCTGTGCATGGGTTTGCCGTCCCTTCTGACTACATTCGATGAGACTCAGCGTAGATCAGTATCCGAGAGTGCGTAGGCCTTTTAGTTGGTCGAGACTGCAGTCCAGCGCCCCGGCGGTTGGCAGGTTGTTGCGCAGGACAACATTGAGGGACGTCAGGTTGTTCACCTGGTTTCCTCCGCCGAGCAAGGTCGCGTTCTGCATCAGGCCGCCCTGGGCAAGGCGTTGCACGGTACTGCCCTGATTGTTGTTGGCCTGAATGTTCAACTGCACGCCAGTGTTACTTGACGACATACTGAAGGTCCCGGCACCGTTGGACGCGGACAGGGTCGTGCCGGCAGCCAATGGCTGGCCCTGGGTATCCATTTGTGGTGCCTGGTTGGCTTCTTTGACGTTGATGCCGACATTGTTGTAGGCGCTGTTGTAGTCGCCGGCGGCGCGCACGACCTGGGTTACACCCTGGGTGGTATTGAGGCCGCCGCCGCCGCTGACAGTGCCGGAACCCTGGGAGACCGGCGAACCATCACCTTTCTTGTCGATCATCGACACATAGAACTGTGGCTTGATGGTCGATTCCTGAATCTGCATCGAGGAGGTTGCCCCGATCACTTCACCGCTGGCATTTTGCCAGGTACTGGTCATGACAATCCCGAAACTGATGATCCGGCCCGGCATGACATACCGGCCGCGAAGGGTCGCCAACTCCTGATCCTTGAGTTCAATCGGTTTGAACGTGAGTGCTTGTGTGGGCAGGCTGGCGGCCAGGCAAACGACGGCCAGCCAGTATGGAGTCTTCATTGGATACTCCCGGAGCTTCGTGCTCCCTTGTCATTAGAAAAAGTCGCTCTGGATGAATCCGAAATCCATCAATTCTGTATCCCGCACCGGGCTGAAGGTGTTGATGCGGTTCTTGGCGGTCAGTGGCAAAGGTGGATCGCGCAAGACGTTGGTCTTGTCGTAGCCCTGGCCTATCACAGCGAAGATGATGCCGTTCCAGCCTTTGACAAAGTCGTCGAACTTGAAGCGTCTGTGACCGAGTACCGGATCACCGATATACACCCAGTCTTTCTCCGCTTTTTGCATGACCACGAAGTGCTTGTAGCCGCGGATGTCCATGAGCACGATGACCGGAATCGCGACGCTGGTCAGAGTTTCCGGCGTTACCCGGTAACCACGGGCACGCATGCCGATACTTTCCACGTAACGCTTCATGTCGAGCATGGAGAAGCCCTGGACGCGGACCAGATTCTGGTCGGAGTGAGCCAGCATGCCTTCGATGATTTGTGCCTCGGTTACGTCCAGCCAATAGGCCTGGCGCAATATGGTCGCCAGGGAAGCTGCACCGCAACTGAAGTCGGTTTTCTGTTGGACCAGGTCGGCAAATTTGCGCTCACGCATGCTCTGGACCGGTTTGAAAACGACCGCTCCGCCTGGCAAGACGGAAAGCGGCATTTGTCCCGCTTCGCTCAGACCAGCCAGAAAAACCAGGAACGCCAGGGCGAAAATGCGCATGATCGGAAGCCCTCGTGCAAGAGTGAAAAAAAGCCCCCCGAAGGGGGCTCTCCAGACTCTGGAGCTAGGTTTACAGGCAGGTTCTGCAACCGGATGCAATGGACAGCGAGTTGCTTTGCTGGTTGCCAACACCGGCAGCCACGTTGACGCCCAAGTTGCCGCTGCCACCATTCACCGAACCGTTCAGGTTAGCAGTGTTGGTCACAGGGTTTGCCCAGCCAGTTGGGGTCAGCACTTGCCAGGACACGGTGTTGCTCAAGTCAAAGGAGCTGGACTCGCTGAAGCTTTGCGACTTATCTTTCGACTCACTGCCAGAAGCGGCGAACGATGCGCTACCCGATGCGTCGCGCGATGCGCTGCTAGATGCGCTGTGCGATGCGCTGTTCGATGCGCTGCGTGATTTGTCGATCGATGCGGCGAGCGATGCGTCGATATCGGCGTCGAAAGTCGCACTCCTGCTGTTGGTGTGCCAGCCATTAGTCCTGCTAGAGCTAACGTCCACATCCACGTTCACATCCAGATTAGCATTCACAGCAGCATGCGAAGCAGCGGCGCTGGCAGAGGCGCTAGCAGAGCGCGAAGCAGAACTGGTAGCTTCGTGCGTAGCAAAGGCGGTATTCAAGCGCTTGGTAAAGTCCGACGCTGAGTGCGATTTGGATGCCTCTTGGAAAGACTGATGACCGCTGGCTGAGACGGTACGCGACAGCGTATCCAGGCGGAACGTCCGATCGGCGTCGTTATCCACCCTCAGGCCTGGGCCTGATTGATCGGCACTCGCGGTTGCGGTAGCGTGCTTGCCGCCAGACACAGCGATCGCCATGGTGTTTTTCTGTTGGTTAAGGTCGCCAGCAGCCATGTTGATACCCATGTTGCCGCTGCCGCCGTTGGCCGAACCGCTCATATTGGCGCTGTTATTGGTGGATTGGTTGTAGACCTCGTTGTTGTTTTGGGTTTGCGTGACCTTGGCGGTTGCCACCACAGAACCAAAGACAAACGAGCCATCACCGCTGGCAATGGCGGCAGCGTTGTCTTGTTGGTTGCCGTCGCCTGCCGCAACGTTGACGCCCACGTTACCGGAGGCGCCCGTGGCCGAGTTGGTCATGTTGGCGGTGTTTTTAGTCCCTTCATTGCTGATGTAGTTGCCAGTGCTGGTTTGTTTATCTGTAGCGTTGGCAGTGGCGCCAGCATTGGTGGTGTCTTTTGGATTTACGTGATGACGATGATGATGCTCGTCACCACCCTGACCAGCTTGTGCAGCAATAGCCATTACCGCAGCGATTGCGAAAACCAGAGGCTTGATTGCCATTGTGGGTTTCATGCTGATTCTCCGTACTTTATTTTTAGGTTAAGTGTTGTTTTTTACCTTTTGGGTCAATCCGCGACCCGTACGCTCAGGGTGTTGGCCGTTCGGTTTCCCACCCCGGCGCTCTGATTCAACTGGATCACTCCACGGCTACCGGTGAAGGCCTGGTCGCTGGTAGCGACCTGGCGATGGCCAGGAGTAAGATCCGTTGAATCGGAGTTGTTGAGCAGCGCCACGTTCTGTTGCAGGAGGACGCTGTCGTCGATACTTTGCGGCGTAGCACTGATGCTTATCCGCAGGGCGTTGGCTTGCTGGTTGCTGGCGCCCGAGCTCTGGTTGACCCCCAGTACGCCATTGCCGTTACTGAAGGCGTTGCCTTTAATGGCTGACTGGGCATCGATCCTGGGATCGACCTGAGTACGCAACCGTTGGCGAATCTGCGTGGTGGCGCTGGCGTCGGTGTCAATGGCGATGGCTCGGGCGTTGGCCTGCTGTTGCTGATCGCCGGCAGCCTGGTTGACCGAGAAGTTGCCCTGGTACTGGCTGCCGGAATTGTCGATGGTGGCCGTATCGATAACAGGAGGTTGGGCAAAGGTCGGCGCACTGCAAAACATGGCCAGAATCAGCAGAGTGCGATTCATTTTATTGCCCCCCCGATAACATTTTCAGACTGCCCAGGCCTTGCTGGATGGTGCCGTCGATTCTGTTGGCAATGCCGTTGCCGGAGCCTGCGGAATGTCCTGCGGACAAGCCGGGCAGCTGTGACTGACCGTTGATGTTGCCGCTCAGCGTGCCGGTGGCTTGAGTGATCGTGCCGGCGATACTTGCACCGCTGCTGATGCCGGAAATGTCACTGTCCGACAGTTCGTTGGTTGCACTGATGACTTGTTTGGACGGGTTGGCATTGACGGTCAGGGGGTTAGGGTCGGGAACCAGGGGGCGGCGAGTCGCGTTACGCGTTTGGACTTCCCGCTGAATGACAATGATCCCATCGGCGGCCTGGACAGGCAGACTGATGACAGAGCTGAACGCACATCCGATCAGCAGGAGGCGGATAAAGCCTTTATCGATTGTCTCCACGTCGGCACTCCCTCTTCTTTTTGCGCTGGCTCTGGTCAGCGTTGTGAAGGAGAGAGCAGAAGCTGTGCCGCTTTTTATTTATTGATTTAATTCAATGGGTTAAAGGGTGGGGCAGGAAGGGGGATGTTTGAGCTGTATCAACCGTGAGACGGTGCCCGCCATCGCGAGCCGGACCCATCGGTCGAAAAGCTCTAAATCAAGTGTTTGCGGGCGAGTGTACCAATGACTTAACAGTCAGCATGACAAGAGGATGAACGCCGTTGATAGGGCTCTTGCGCTGCACTGGAGTGTTTCAGGAATGGACATAACCCACCTCAAATGCAGGTGTTTTCACGGCGTTAGCAATTGCTCCACAGCAGCAAATGCCTGACGGCGGCGCTCGGCCCAATCGCCGTTGATGACCTGCAGTCTTTGCTGGTGCTGTTCCAGCCAGGCTTTTGTTGCGTTGAAGAACGCCAGGCGCTGGCTCAGATCCGGTTGGCAACGTTGGCCGTCATCCGTCCAGCCCACCACTTCAGGGGAAAGCAACAAGTGCAAGTCATACTGCCTCGCCAGCAGCGCGTCCTCGATCCATGCGGGGCATTCGCCAAACAGGGTTTGGCTCCACAGCATATTGCTCAGCAGGTGTGTGTCGAGAATCAGCAACTCAGGGCGCTTGGCCCGGGCGCTGTCTTCCCAGGCCATTTGACCGCGGGCAATCTCCGGGATATCGGCAAGGCAGGTATCACGAGGGTTCTGTTCGATGAAGTAGCGTACGTATTCGCCCACCAGCAACCCACCAAAGTGGCGTTGAAGCTCTGCCGATAACCAGCTTTTGCCACTGGATTCCGGGCCGGTCAGTACCAATACTTTCATGCGCGCAACGCCGGATCGGTCCGCCACTCACGCCAGCCTTGCACGGCGATCAGCGTAAACAGGCCATAGAGTGCGGCGGTCAGGTACAAGCCTTTGTAGATAAACAGCCCGACGAAAATCACATCGACGGCAATCCACAGCGGCCAGCATTGCAGGCGTTTTTGCGCCATCCACAGTTGCGCCACCAGACTGAAACCGGTCAATGCTGCGTCCAGCCAGGGCTGAGCGGCGTCGGTCCAATGAGCCATGGCGGCGCCCAGCAGCAAGCTGCCGACGGCACCGACGGCCAACCCCGCCCACATCGAGCGGCCATCCAGTTGCGTGACTTGCCGTCCATGCTGTGCTTCGCCGGCGCGGGTCCACTGCCACCAGCCGTAGAGCTGCAAACCGGCGTAAATCACCTGCAGCAGCATGTCCGAATACAGCTTCACCTCGAAGAAGATCCAGCTATAGAGCAGCACCATCACCAGTCCGATCGGCCAGCACCAGGGGTTCTGTTTGACCGTCAACCAGACGGCAATCACGCCGAGTGCGGCGGCAAACAGTTCAAGCCCGGACATGAAGGTTCCTTGGTGAAGTCGAAAAGGGCGCCGATTGTAACGCAGGTGGGGGTGTGGCGAGGGGGCTTGCCCGAATGCCGGTCAGTTCAGACGCGGACCCTGTGGGAGCGTGGCTTGCCCGCGAAGAACGATGACGCGCAATGCCTGAAAAACTGCGGTGTTCGCTTCGCGAGCAAGCCCGCTCCCACAGGAGCTGTGTTTCAACGCAAAATGTGTCTACACCCGAAACTGCTTGAGCAGGCTGTTCAACTGTTCACTGAGCTCTTTCAAATGTGCGCTCGCGACGCTCGACTGCTCAGCGGCCAAGGCAGTGCTGTGAGACAAACCCGCCGCTCGGCCTATCCGACTCAAGTTCAATTACGGCGCAGCGTTATTCAGGCATGTCTGATAGGATTTCGGCCGCGTCAGTGGAAACCTGATTTCGCGCTGATTTCTCAGGAGATTTGTGAGATTTCGCGTGGATATTGCGCGCGTCTTGATTCAGCGATGCTGGCTGATCGCAGTGAAGGCTTAAATATTATCGACTAGGCATGCCTTGGAGGCATCGCTTCATTGGGGGATTAATGGATTTTTGGACCGCCGTTCAGGCTTTGATTCTTGGCGTTGTAGAAGGACTGACAGAGTTTTTGCCCATCTCCAGTACCGGGCACCAGATTATCGTCGCGGATTTGCTCAACTTCGGTGGCGAGCGCGCAATGGCGTTCAATATCATCATCCAGCTCGGCGCGATCCTGGCCGTGGTCTGGGAGTTTCGCCGCAAGATCCTCGACGTGGTGACGGGCTTGCCCACGCAGCGCAATGCCCAACGGTTTACCGTCAACTTGTTGATCGCTTTCATGCCGGCCGTGGTGTTGGGGGTGATCTTCGCCAATATGATCCACAAATACCTGTTCAACCCGATCACCGTGGCAACGGCCCTGGTAGTGGGCGGGGTCATCATGTTGTGGGCTGAGCGTCGCGAGCACACCGTGCATGCCGAAACCGTCGACGACATCACCTGGAAAGACGCGTTGAAGGTCGGTTTCGCTCAGTGTCTGGCGATGATTCCCGGTACTTCGCGCTCCGGTTCTACGATCATCGGCGGCTTGTTGTTTGGGCTGTCGCGTAAAACCGCCACCGAGTTTTCGTTCTTCCTGGCCATGCCGACCATGGTCGGTGCCGCGGTGTACTCCGGCTACAAATATCGCGACCTGTTCCAGGCCGCTGACCTCCCGGTGTTCGCCATCGGCTTCGTCACTGCGTTTATTTTCGCAATGATCGCGGTCAAGGGCTTGCTCAAGTTCATTGCCAGCCACAGCTACGCTGCATTTGCCTGGTACCGGATCGCGTTCGGCTTGCTGATTCTGGCGACCTGGCAGTTCGGTTGGGTCGACTGGGCAGCTGCCACATCGTGATCAAGCCACGCAATGGGCGCGGGATTCAAAACCCGCGCCTCAAAGGTCTGATTTTCCTGGTGCTGTGCGCCTTGCCGGCTTTTGGTTCGACTGTTCTATGGTGGCGCGGAATTTCGCTGATTCCGCTTATGGCCTACGCCGTTGTCAGCCTGCTGGCGTTTTTCCTGTACTGGAGCGACAAGCGCAAGGCCCAGGCAGACAGCTGGCGCACACCGGAGAACGTGCTGCACGCAATCGAACTGGCCGGTGGCTGGCCGGGCGCGTTGCTCGCCCAGCAAGTGTTCCGGCACAAGACCCGCAAAGTGTCCTATCAGTTGGTGTTCTGGATCATCGTGCTGCTGCATCAGGTGTTCTGGATCTGGACAGCAGTTTCAAGCTTCAAGCTGTAAGCGGCAAGCCTAAAGCAATAACCCGACCTGCACGCGCTTGGGTAACTTGCTCACTACCAGTTGGTGAGATCGTTGCAGCAAGCCTTGCAGCTCATCGGCGCCAAGCGGGTAGGGCGTTTGCATGATGATCCACTGCGCCCTTGCCAGATAGGGCGCAGGCCCGATGCCCGGGCGATCGACATGCCCCAGAAACAGTTCTTTGTCGACCTTGAACGCCAATGATTCACCCCGCAGGTTTTGCAGGGCGAACATCTTGCTTCCGGCGACAGAAAACACCCGCACGCCGCCCCATTTGTAATCCTCTTGCGCGCCGGGCAGCGCCAGGCAGAAACGCGCCACGTCTTCCTCGTTCATCGGTTTAGCCTTCATAACAAGCGATCCCCGCAGGCTTTGAATGATTCGGTCAAATGGTCGATCCAGGCGCGCACCGCCGGTAGCAAGCCGCGCCGATGAGGGTAGACCGCCAGCAGCCAACCGCCAGGCAGCGACCACTCGGGCAACAGCTGCACCAACGAGCCGTTTTCCAGTTCCTCTTCGCAGTACATCATTGGCAGCAGGGTGAAGCCAAGACCTGCAAGCACGCAGGCTTTGCGCACAATGAAATCATCGATCCCCAGTCGTGCTTCCAGCGTCAGGTCGCAGGTTTTGCCCTGAGCGTCGAGCATGCGCACATGCACCATGCGATCAGCTTCCAGAGCGCCGAGCACCGGAACCTGCTTCAGATCTTCCGGATTGCCGATCGGGTGATCGCGTAGAAAGGCCGGACTGGCGATCATCACCATTTGCGCCTGACGCAGACGCCGCGTAACCAGCAGCGGGTCTTCATCCCCCAGATCACGCACTCTCAAGGCGACATCGATGCCTTCGGTCACCAGATCGACCCGGCGGTTGAGCAACTGCATCTCCAATTGCACTTGAGGGAAACGTTCCAGAAAGGAACTGATGACCGACGGCAAAAACTCATGGGCCAGGCCCACCGGGCAGGAAACCCGCAACCGCCCTCGGGGCTCGCTGGACATGCTGGCCACTGCCTCGTCAGCCATCTCGGCCTCCAGCAGCATCGCCTGGCAATGGCGCAAATAGCGCTCGCCGACAGCGGTCAGCTTGAGCTGGCGAGTGGTGCGCTGGAGGAGGCGGGCACCCAGACGCTCTTCAAGTTCGGCGATGCGCCGTGATAGCCGCGACTTGGGAATGCCCAACAAACGCCCGGCGGCAGCGAAACCGCCGGCTTCGACCACTTTGGCGAAGTAGTAGAGGTCATTGAGGTCTTGCATGGCGTTACTCGATTGTCCTGTCAGTGGGACGAACTATCGCATTGTTGCTGGCTAATCAGCTATTGGTTTCGTCTGTAGGATTGTCCCCACTAGATCGCCCGGTGGCGATCCTCACTTGGAGATCCCACATGAAACTTTTGCACATTGATTCGAGCATCCTTGGCGACAACTCTGCTTCCCGTCAACTGAGCCACAGTGTCGTCCAGGCCTGGAAAACCGCCGAGCCTGCTGCCGTGGTTACCTACCGCGACCTGGCCAGCGACGCCATCAGCCACTTCTCTGCAGCGACTCTGGTCGCGGCGGGCACCACCGCTGAGTTGCGTAACGCCGCGCAACAGCATGAAGCCGAGCTGAGCGCTTCGACCCTGGCTGAATTCCTCGCTGCCGATGCCGTCGTGATCGCAGCGCCGATGTACAACTTCACCATCCCGACTCAACTCAAGGCCTGGATCGACCGCATTGCCGTTGCCGGCCAGACTTTCCGCTACACCGAAGCCGGCCCTGAAGGCCTGTGCGGTAACAAGAAAGTTGTGGTGGTATCGACTTCTGGCGGTATGCACGTCGGTCAGGCGACTGGCGTCGGTCACGAAGAGTACTTGAAAGTCATGCTGGGCTTCATGGGCATCACCGACATCGAGTTCGTCCGCGCCCATGGCCTGGCTTACGGTGACGACGTTCGCAGCAAAGCCATGAGCGATGCTCAGGCGCAGATCAGCGAGCAACTGTTCGCTGCCGCGTAAGGCTTTCGTAAAGAGTTAAAAAGCTCAGGCAAGACCTACTAGACTCTATACCCTGATCGTCGTAAAACGATCGGGGTATGGAGTTTTCCTGTTTCCTAACTTTTCTTTCATGAATCAAAAGTGCTGGTGTTACAGGTGTTGGCCCAGGTTATGCAATCCAGGGTTATCGGCCCCGTTCTGCACAGGCCTTGAAAGCGGCAAAAGCCGACTCAAGGCTCTAAATCCAAGAAATTGGAAGAAAACGGGTATTCCAGTCAGGTAACAAGGTGGGGCATCCCATGGTGCGTCTTTGTGCAATGTTACTGATATGCCTGCTCAGCAGCCTGAATACAGTGCAAGCCGCGTTCGCGCCGCATCCTACCCATTGGAGCGTTGGCTACCATGTGCTGACGTTTCTTGATCCGCTGGATTTGCAGCCGATGCGGGCCATCGCCTTTTACCCGTCGACCGGCATTGAGCATTCAAGCAAGCTCGAGGGTTATCAAGTCCAGGCGACCGAAGACGCAAGGGTCGCGATTGGCCGCTTTCCGATGCTGATGCTCTCCCACGGCAACATCGGTACTCCACTGGCGTTGCATGACCTCGCCACATCGCTGGCACGCAAAGGCTTTGTGGTGGTGGCGGTGATTCATCCCGGTGACAACTCCAAGGACCACAGCCGCCTCGGTACATTAAGCAACCTCTATGGACGGCCGATCCAGATTTCCGAAGCCATTACCGCAACCCTCGCCGACCCGATGCTGTCGCCGTTCGTCAATCCTGACGAAGTCGGGGTGATCGGCTATTCGGCCGGTGGCGAAACCGCATTGATTCTCTCGGGCGCCACGCCGGACCTGAATCGTCTGCGGCGTTACTGCAAGGAGCGTCCTGACGACGGGGACGCCTGCAGCACCAACGGTGAACTGATTGTCGACCGCGATGACTTGCGGCCAGTCGCTGACCCACGGGTTCACGCCTTGTTGCTGATGGCGCCATTGAGCCTGAAGTTTGGTCGCCATACCCTGGCCGGTGTGCATGTGCCGGTGCTGCTGTATAGCGGCGATGGCGACAAACTGGTCGCGCTCGATAAAAACGCCGCAGCGCTCGCTCGCAAACTACCCGTCGCTCCGGATTTCAAACTGCTGGCCGGGGCCGGGCACTTCGTGTTCATGGCGCCATGTACGCCGGAGCAACGGGTGGCGATGCCGGCGTTGTGCACCGATGCCGATGGTGTTGACCGTGAGGACATTCACCGCAACCTGATTTCCGAAGCCGGGCGTTTCTTCGCCCAAACCCTGAGCAAGCCAAGTCGGGCCGGGATGCAGACGGCTGACCAGACTTTGCCGTAGACGCCAGGATCTTACGACGGGCTGAGTGCTGAGCGACGTTTCAGGAGCAGCGTCAGCCCCAGTCCGGTGATCGACAGCAGCGCCGCACAGAAGAAAATCCACGAGTACCCCAGATTCAGCGCCACCGCGCCCATCAATGGCCCGGCAATCGCCAGCGCCAGATCGAAAAACACCGCGTAGGCACTCAAACCGGCGCCTCGACTGGTACTTGGCACTTGCTTGATCGCCTCGACACCCAATGCTGGATAAACCAGCGACAGACCGAACCCGGTCAGCCCCGCACCAATCAACGCCACTGCCGTCGTAGGTGCCAGCCACAACAGGCCCAGCCCCAGGGTTTCGATGCTCATGCAGGCGATCGCCGAGCTGAACCCCCCAAAACGGTTGATGCTGGAGATGAACAGCAGGCGCGCGAGGATGAAGCAGATGCCAAAGACCGTCAGGCACCAGGCCGCGCCGGTCCAACCGCGACTGATATAGAACAAGGTAATAAAGGTCGTCAGTGTGCCGTAGCCAATCGAGGCCAGGCTCAGGCTCGCGCCAAACGGCGCGATGCGCCCGAACACCGCCCAAAACGGCAATCGCTCACCACGAATGACCGGCACCGAAGGTTTGTTGCGAATCAGCAGCAATGCCGCCAGCGCCAACACCGAGAGCGCAATCCCAAGACTCACAAACCCCAACTCACCGACCATCACCACACCCAGTGGTGCGCCAATGGCAATCGCGCCATACGAGGCAATGCCGTTCCAGGAAATCGAGCGGGCGGTGTGCTCGGCACCCACCTGGCCCATACACCAACTGATGGTGCCGACACCGATCAAGCCTTGGGCGATCCCCAACAACAATCGACCGCCGATCAGAATCATCAGGCTCAGCAATGGCAGGTTCTGCAACAAGGTCGACAGCAACGTCAGCACGCCACTGAGCACGATCCCCAGCAAGCCATACACAATCGCCCGTTTGGTGCCGATGCTGTCAGACATACGGCCCGCCATAGGGCGGCTGAGCAGGGTGGCGAGGTACTGCGAACCGATGGTCAGGCCGGCAACGATGGCGCTGAAACCCAGTTGTTCATGCACATAGCCCGGCAATACTGCAATCGGCAGGCCGATGCAGAGGAAGGCAACAAAGGTATAAAAAACGATGGAGACGATCTGCAGGGTGATCGCCATGGAGCTGACGGGAGGCGTTTGTTGCGCAGACATGAGGGCTCGTTCGCGGGCGGGCGGCAGGAGAGCTGCATCATGGCGCGGGTCTGAAATAAAAGGAAGCAGGCTAACGGTTGTTTACAGGTGGTGGGCGCCCGTAAGACCGCCTTCGCGAGCAAGCTCGCTCCCACATGGGTTCTATGTTGATCACAACAGTGTGGTCAGACACAGATCCAGTGTGGGAGCGAGCTTGCTCGCGAAGGCGTCAGTTCAGGCAACGTTGAAACAACGGTTAATTCAGACCCAACTTGCCACGCAGGGTCGACAGGTCTTCAGCCAGGGTGTTGACCGGCCCGACCAATGCCTTGCGGTCGTTTTCCTTGACCTTGTCGTAGGTCTCGAAACCACCGTCGGCGGTTTTGTACTTGGCCAGAATCTTGTTCACGCTGGCGAAGTTCTTGTCGACTTTGGCAACGAAAACCTTGTCCTGCTTCTCAAGCTGCGGACGGAACAGGTCGACGATTTTCTTCGCACCGTCGATGTTGCCCTGGAAGTCATACAGGTCGGTGTGGCTGTAGCGGTCTTCCTCACCGGAGATCTTGGTGGCAGCGACTTCTTCGAGCAAGGTAGCGGCGCCACCGACAACTTTTTCTGGCGGGAAGGTCAGGCCGGCAACGCGGGTTTTCAGTTCTTTGACATTGTTATTCAGACCATCGGCCAGATCACCGAGGCCCTCGGTAGTCTTCTCGGAGAACAGCGTGTACTCAATGCGGTGGAAACCGGTGAAGTCTTCAGCCTTGACACCTTTTTCGTGGTCGTTGACGCGCGAGTCGATGGACGCATCCAGGTCACTGAACAGCTCGGCCATCGGCTCGATCGACTCGTAGTACACACGGGTCGGCGCATAAAGCTTCTGAGCGGTAGCCAGGTCGCCTTTTTTCACTGCGTCGGTGAATTGCTGGGTGTGGCTGGCAAACCCGTCGAGCTGTTCGGTGACGTAGATTTTGTAATCCGAAATCGGTCCCACCAGATCCAGCGGCGCTGTGGCAGCGAAAGCCGAAAGTGGGGGGTGGAGCAAGCCAAGGGCAACCAGCAAAGCGAGAGGCGACTTTTTCATGGGACGTTTCCGTGGGTTTGTTGTGATTAGGGGTCAAGCCGTGGTTTTCGGTTGAGTGGCATTGAGCAATGAACGACCGATGAAGTCCTTGTCGCCGGTAACACCTGGCAAGGTGAAGAAATAGCCGCCGCCGATAGGCTTGAGGTATTCCTCCAGCGGCTCGCCGTTGAGTCGGGTTTGCACGGTGATGAAACCGTTGTGCAGATCGGCCTGGTAGCAGATGAACAGCAAGCCCATTTCCAGCTGACCGTTTTTGCTCACGCCGTTGGAGTAGTTGAACGGTCGACGCAGGATCAGGTTGGCCTGGGTCGCGGCAGTGCGCGGGTTGGCCAGGCGGATGTGCGCGTCCATTTTGGTCAGCTTGCCGTGCGGATCCTTGGCGTAGTCCGGGACCTGGCTTTCATGGCTGCCGCCCATGGGCGCGCCGGTACTTTTGACCCGACCGAGAATGCTTTCCTGTTCTTGCAGCGGCGTGCGATCCCAGCGCTCGACAAGGTTGCGGATAATCCGCACCGCCTGATAACTGCCATTGGCCGCCCAGGCCGGCTCATCGCTGCCCGGTTGCACCCAGACAATCTGTTCCATGGTTTTGTTGTCGTTGGAATCGGGGTTGGCCGAGCCGTCACGAAAACCGAGGAAGTTGCGCGCGCTCTGCGCAGGTGTTCCAGGCTTGGCCGGCGCTTGCGGCGGCACGCTGCCTTCCTGTTTCCAGCGCACCAGCAGCAAGTCCGGCAGGTTCTTCACGATGTCGCGCAAGGCGTGAATATTGGTGTCCGCGGTGTTGGAGCAGAACTGCAGGCTCAGGTCGCCGTGGCAGAGCTCGGGTTGCAGCGCATCGTTGGGGAAGCCGACCATGCGGATCAACCGCTTGGGCTTGGCGCTGGCCAGGCCGAAACGCTCGTCGAACAGCGATTCACCCACCGACACGGTGATGGTCAGGTTGTCGGGTGTTACCACCGGGCCGAGAATCCCTGAGTCCATGGGTGGTAATTTCGGGTCGACTTGAGCCACCGGGCCGCCGGTCATCAGGAACGCAATGCGCTGGTTCAGCGTGCGAAACAACCGCTCCAGGTCTTCGCGATCGGTAGCCAGTACGTCGAACGACACCAACATGCCGCACGCCGGGCGCGGCGTGACGATGCCGGTCTGGTGCGGGCCATGGAAGTCATGGCGATCCTGGGTTTTGTCGCTGTTCGGTGCTTCAGTGACTTGTGCCGGGCTGGCGGCCATGGCCGGGCAGCTCAAGGTGCTGCCTGCCAACGCGACGCCGGCGGCGCCCATGCCCAATAAGACGCGGCGACGCTGGGCATTGATCTGATCTAAATCGTTCATCTGATTTTTTGTCTTCTGCTTACAGGCCGGAAAGGCCAAGGGCGGGATCGATTCCATCGAGTGCATCGGCCAGAGCCTTGGCCTTGTCGGCGAGTCGTGCGCGTTGATCGGCGCCGACGCTGTCGTAACTGCTGTAGCCGTCCTGCACTCGCAAGCCATTGAGTTCGGCATCGAGAGCGTGGGTGGCCGTGTCCAATCGGGTCAGCAATGCTGCGGCGGACTTGCTCAGTAACGGACGCAACAGATCGAGCACTTTGCGGGTGACCTCAAGGTTGCCGGCAAATCCGTTGAGGTCCGTGTGGCTGTAGCGTTCTTCTTCGCCGCTGTTGGCTCGAACATCGGCCATGTTGCGGATGTTGCGTGTGACGATGCTCACCAGTTGCTCCGGCGGCAGCGACTGAGCCAGCAGTTGTTGCTTGAGCTGGGTGACATCGGCCAGCAGGCGCTGAGCGATCGGCGCCAGACCTTCGATTTTTCGTTGCTGGAACAGCGCGTATTCGAGGCGATGGAAGCCGACGAAATCCGGATCCTGCTCGCGCTTTTCAAAGTAATCGGCGCGAGCATTGATGACCTTATCCAGTTCCGCCAGACGTTGAGCCGCCGGCGCGATACGTTGATAGGCAACGCGGGCCGGCACGTAGAGCGCCTGGGCCTGGCTCAGGTCACCGGCGTCGATAGCCTGTTGCAACGCGGTGACAGCGTTAATCAGTGCAGTGCCTTGACTGCTCAGGTAAACGCGAAACTCCGACAACGGGCCGATAAACGCCACCATCGACGGCCGTGCCTTGGCCGCAGCATCGGATGCCGCGGTGGGCGTGACGTGCAGGGTGCCGCGTGGGTTACTGAGCAGACCGCAGGTAATCGCGTAGTCTCCCGGCAACAGGTTGGCGGTGATCACCTGGCTCAGGCCGGGGGCGATGTTTTCCCGCTCTACAAGCACCAGCACGCCGTCGAGGACTTCCCATTCAACGGCACGATCCGAGCGGTTGACGATGCGGAAACTGCTGTGACCCGCCGGGACGCTCAGAGCATTTGGCTCGCAACTGTGCGGGTTAATAGTGACGGTGATCTCGTCGTGGTTGATCTGGCGCTTGGCCGCGGCCATTTGCGACGCGTAGTAGAACAACCCGCCAGCAGCGATCATCACGATCACCGAACCGGCCACCGCCCAACGCAGGGCGCGGGGAGGCGAGGTCTGAAGAGGGGCCTGGTTTGACATGAATGCCCTTAATGGCTGGAAACGGAAGAAGGTGGCGTGGTGGCCGGTTTGGCAGGCGCGCTACCCGGAAGGAAGAACATCACCAGCGCGACCACCAGATAAATCAGGTACGCGCCCAGGGTGCTGACGGTCGGTGCATCCTGATAACCGAACATGCCGGCCAGCACTGATCCGAGCGGGCCATCCATCGGCAGGGTTGCGCTGAAGTCGAACAAGACCGTTTGCAGGTGATTCCACAGTCCGGCTTCGTGCAGTGCCCGCACCGAGCTTGCGAGAATGCCGGCCGCCACTACCAGAATGAACAACCCGGTCCAGCGAAAGAACACGGCCAGGTTCAGGCGCATGCTGCCGCTGTAGATGAGGAAACCGATGACAATCGACAGCGCCAGGCCGAGCAGGGCACCGACAGGCGCTCCCGGACCTTCGCTTTGCTGGAATACCGCGAGCAGGAAGAACACGGTTTCCAGACTTTCCCGGGCGACGGCGAAGAACACCATGGCAATCAGTGCAGTGACCTGGTGTTTGGAACCGGCCATCGCGTGATCGAGTGAAGCGTGCAGCGAGTGTTTGATCGAGCGCGCCACTTTGCGCATCCAGAACACCATGGAGCTCAGAATACCGACCGCCAGCAGGCCGATCACGCCTTCGAAGAGTTCCTGTTGTTTTTGCGGGAACTCGGCGCTGACCAACTCCAAGCCACCACCCACCAGCAGGGCCAGCGCGACGGCGAGGAAAACTCCGATCCACATCGCAGGCATCCATTGGCCGCGTCCGGTTTGCTTGAGGTAACTGGCAATAATGCCGACGATTAACGCCGCTTCAACGCCTTCGCGCAGCATGATCAAAAAGGGAACCAGCATTCAGCACCGCGTTGGCTATAGAGTGGAAGCTAATTTGTAACATAATGATACTCATTACTAAATAGAGATGATTGGCATTTATCTGAACGGTGACTGAACAACATAAAAGATCGCAGCCCAACGTAGGAGCTGCCGCAGGCTGCGATCTTTTGATCTTAAGAAATCAACGCCTGCGCTAAGATGGCCGACCAACAAAAAAGGGTTCACCACGCTCAATGTCGGAAAAAGACACCATCTCCATTCACCTGGTGCGCGAAGCACTGTTGCAAAGCTGCGAGCCGGGCGTGGTCAGTGACGAGATCTTGCTCAAGGTCGGGATTGAGCCACGCTTGCTTGACGTGGCTGACGCTCGTGTTCCGGCCACGGCCTATGCACGGCTCTGGCGGTTACTGGCGCGACGCATGGACGACGAGTTCTTTGGCATGGACCCGCGCCAGCTGAAATCCGGCAGTCTGGAATTTCTTTGCCGTTGCGCCATCGCGCAGCCGACGCTGGCAGCAGGGTTGACGTCTGGTCTGGGGTTTCTGTCGTTGATGCTTGAACGCATGCCGGCGCAGTTGGTTCATCAGCAAAGCCTGGCGGAAATCGTCCTGCTCGAAGACGACCAGGACCCGCGTCGCGCCTTCACTTATTTCACCTACTGGATGATCGTCCATGGCGTTGCCTGCTGGCTGGCAGGGCGACGGATACCGATTCTGGCGATCGAACTGCGCTGCGCGGAACCGGACTTCTGTGATGACTATAAAGTGATGTTCTCCGAGAACCTGCGTTTCGACCGACCGCGCACCCGGATGATCTTCTCGGCGGAGTGCCTGGATCTGCCGATCAAGCGCAGCAGCGACGAGCTCAAGCGTTTTTTGGCCCATGCGCCAGCCAATATCCTGGTCAAGTACCGCGATCCGCAAAGCCTCGCCAGCCGGATCAAACACGACTTGCGGCAACTGCCCGCCGAACAGTGGCCGGAAACCGACAGCCTGGCGCAGCGCCTGTGCATGTCCGCATCGACATTGCGTCGACGGTTGGCGGAAGAAGGGCAGACCTATCAAGGCTTGAAGGACAGCGTGCGCAAGGAGCTGGCGATTGTCTGGCTGGCCGAACCTTCGATCAGCTTCGCCGAGATCGCCACGCGGCTCGGGTTCGCCGATGCCAGTTCGTTCTACAAGGCGTTTCGCAAATGGTCGGGGTCCAATCCCGGGCATTACCGCAGTTTGATCCTCAACGAAGCCCATTGATCCAGACCCTGCGTTGATACGGCCGGCCTCATCGCGAGCAAGCTCGCTCCCACAGGGGAACGCATTCCAAAGGTGGGAGCGAGCTTGCTCGCGATGAGGCCATCCCTGACGCTACATCTCCCAAATCTTGGCCAAACCAGTCACGCAACTTGAAAGCTTTGACCATTGTCCCGCGTCGCCCGCGGAGCGAGTATTTCCTGGATTTTTACGGTTCCCCCAACCCAATAAAAATACAGAGGGATTCTGGCAATGCGCGATTACCTGTCTGCGACTTCACAGTTCAACTATCAGCACACCGTCGAGGCGGCGCTCAAAGGCTCGTTGACGGCCCTCAACGCCTGCGTTGAATGCTGCGACCGCCATGCGTTGCCCGGGCGCATCGCCTTGTTCTGGGAGGGCCGCGACGGTGCCAGCGCCACATACACCTTCAGCGACTTGCAGGACAAAGCTGCGCGTTTTGCCAATTTCCTGCTGGCTCAAGGTGTGAAGAAGGGCGACAAGGTCGCGGGTCTGCTGCCACGCAATGTCGAATTGCTGATTGCGGTTTTCGCCACCTGGCGTATCGGCGCGGTCTACCAGCCGCTGTTTACCGCCTTCGGCCCGAAAGCCATCGAACACCGCCTCAACAGTTCCGGCGCCGCCGTGGTGGTGACCGATGCGGTCAATCGCCCAAAGCTCAGTGAAGTTGCCGACTGCCCGACCATCGTCACCGTTGGTGGCCCGAAAGGTCAGGGCATCGTGCGCGGTGATTTCAGTTTCTGGGCCGAACTGCCCAACTATTCCGCTCAGTGCGAACCGCTGCTGCTGAGCGGTGAAGACCCATTCCTGCTGATGTTCACTTCGGGCACCACCGGCCCGTCGAAAGCCCTGTCGGTGCCACTCAAGGCGATTGTCGCGTTCCAGAGCTACACCCGTGACGCGGTGGACCTGCGCCCTGAAGATGCTTTCTGGAACGTTGCCGATCCGGGTTGGGCTTATGGCATCTACTTTGGTGTGACCGGACCGTTGTCCATGGGCCATCCGATCACCTTTTACGATGGTCCGTTTACGCTCGAAAGCACCTGCCGGGTGATCAATAAGTACGGCATCACCAACCTCACCGGTTCACCGACCGCCTACCGTTTACTGATCGCTGGCGGCGATGAGTTCGCCCGTTCGATCAAAGGCAAACTGCGCATCGTCAGCAGCGCCGGCGAACCGTTGAACCCGGAAGTGATCCGCTGGTTCGCCGACAACCTCGACGTGGTGATCCACGACCACTACGGCCAGACCGAACTCGGCATGGTGCTGTGCAATCACCATGGCCTTGAGCATCCGGTGCATGTCGGTGCGGCCGGGTTTGCCTCGCCCGGTCACCGGATCGTGGTGCTGGATGAGGCCTGCAACGAATTGTCGGTCGGTCAGCCGGGGATCCTCGCCATCGACCGCACGCAATCGCCGATGTGCTGGTTTGCCGGTTACGAAGGCGCGCCAACCAAGGCCTTCGTCGGTAACTATTACCTGAGTGGCGATACCGTCGAACTGAACCCGGACGGCAGCATCAGCTTCGTTGGCCGCAGCGATGATGTGATTACCACTTCCGGCTACCGGGTTGGCCCGTTCGACGTGGAAAGTGCGTTGATCGAGCACCCGGCAGTCGTCGAGGCGGCCGTGATCGGCAAGCCGGATCCGGAGCGCACCGAGCTGGTGAAAGCCTTCGTCGTGCTCAGCGCGCAATACCGTGCTTCGCCCGAGCTTGTCGAGGAGCTGCGCCAGCATGTGCGCAAGCGCTTGGCGGCGCACTCATACCCGCGTGAAATCGAATTTGTCAGCGAGTTGCCGAAAACCCCAAGCGGCAAATTGCAGCGCTTTATCTTGCGCAACCAGGAAATCGCCAAGGCTCAAGAGGCCACGGCGAAGAACGTTTCAGCTTGAATCCAAGGAAACAATGATGCAGATCGAAAACAAGGTTTTTCTCGTCACCGGCGGTGCGTCGGGCCTGGGCGCGGCCACGGCTGAAATGCTGGTGGGCGCCGGTGCCAAAGTCATGCTGGTGGACTTGAACGCCGAAGCCGTCGCCGCTCAGGCAAAACGGCTCGGCGCGCATTGCGTCGTGGCGGACATCAGCCAGGAAGCGGCAGCAGAAGCGGCGGTGCAGGCAGCGGTTGCAGCCTTTGGCGGCCTGCACGGGCTGGTCAACTGCGCCGGTGTGGTCCGTGGCGAGAAGATCCTCGGCAAGAACGGCCCGCATGCGCTGGCCAGTTTCAGCCAGGTGATCAACGTCAACCTGATCGGCAGCTTCAACATGCTGCGCCTGGCGGCTGCGGCGATTGCCGAAACCGAAGCCAATGAAGACGGCGAGCGTGGAGTGATCATCAACACCGCCTCGGTGGCGGCTTTCGACGGCCAGATCGGCCAGGCTGCTTACGCGGCGTCCAAAGGCGCGATTGCCAGCCTGACCTTACCCGCCGCGCGTGAACTGGCGCGCCTCGGTATCCGCGTGATGACCATCGCTCCGGGCATCTTCGAGACACCGATGATGGCCGGTATGACCCAGGAAGTTCGCGACTCGCTGGCCGCTGGTGTGCCGTTCCCGCCGCGCCTTGGTAAACCGGTTGAGTACGCCGCGCTGGTCAGGCATATCATAGAAAATAGCATGCTCAACGGCGAGGTGATCCGTCTCGACGGTGCCTTGCGTATGGCCGCCAAATAAGGAGTATTTGTCATGACTATGTCCCACGATCCAATCGTTATTGTCAGCGCCGTCCGCACCCCGATGGGCGGTTTTCAAGGTGAACTGAAAAGCCTCAGCGCGCCACAACTCGGCGCTGCCGCGATTCGCGCTGCCGTCGAACGCGCCGGCGTGGCTGCCGATGCAGTAGAAGAAGTGCTGTTTGGTTGTGTGCTGTCTGCCGGCCTCGGTCAGGCCCCGGCACGCCAGGCTGCGCTGGGCGCCGGGTTGGACAAGTCGACCCGTTGCACCACCCTGAACAAAATGTGCGGCTCGGGCATGGAGGCCGCCATTCTGGCCCACGACATGCTGCTGGCCGGCAGCGCCGACGTGGTGGTCGCTGGCGGGATGGAAAGCATGTCCAACGCACCGTATCTGCTGGACCGCGCCCGCAGCGGTTACCGCATGGGCCATGGCAAAGTGCTCGACCACATGTTCCTCGACGGTCTGGAAGACGCCTACGACAAGGGCCGCCTGATGGGCACCTTCGCCGAAGACTGCGCCGAGGCCAACGGCTTCACGCGTGAAGCGCAGGATGAGTTCGCAATCGCTTCGACCACCCGCGCACAGCAGGCGATCAAGGACGGCAGTTTCAACGCCGAAATCGTCCCGTTGCAGGTCATGGTCGGCAAAGAGCAAAAGCTCATCACCGATGATGAACAACCACCGAAAGCCAAACTGGACAAGATCGCCAGCCTGAAACCGGCGTTCCGCGACGGCGGTACGGTGACGGCGGCCAACTCCAGTTCGATTTCCGACGGCGCGGCGGCATTGCTGCTGATGCGTCGTTCGGAGGCTGAAAAACGTGGCCTGAAACCGCTGGCGGTGATCCACGGTCACGCGGCCTTCGCTGATACGCCAGGACTGTTCCCGGTGGCACCGGTGGGCGCGATCAAGAAACTGCTGAAGAAAACCGGCTGGTCGCTGGATGAAGTCGAACTGTTCGAAGTCAACGAAGCCTTCGCGGTGGTCAGCCTGGTGACGATGACCAAGCTGGAAATCCCCCACAGCAAGGTCAACGTCCACGGCGGCGCCTGTGCGCTGGGCCACCCGATCGGTGCTTCTGGCGCGCGGATTCTGGTGACCTTGCTCTCGGCCTTGCGCCAGAAAGGCCTGAAACGCGGCGTTGCAGCCATCTGTATCGGCGGCGGTGAAGCCACGGCCATGGCCGTTGAATGCCTGTACTAAGGCCAACGCCAATCCCTGTGGGAGCGAGCTTGCTCGCGATGGCTGACTCACATTCAACATTCCTGCTGAATGACACACCGCCATCGCGAGCAAGCTCGCTCCCACAGGTTCTCGCATTCAGGTTTGATTTTTAAGGAATTGGCATGATTCCCAATGACGAACAACTACAGATCAGCGATGCGGCCCGGCAATTCGCCCAGGAGCGGCTCAAGCCGTTCGCCGCCGAGTGGGATCGCGAGCATCGCTTTCCCAAGGAGGCCATCGGCGAGATGGCCGAACTGGGCTTCTTCGGCATGCTGGTGCCGGAGCAGTGGGGCGGTTGCGACACCGGTTACCTGGCGTACGCCATGGCCCTGGAAGAAATCGCCGCCGGCGATGGCGCCTGCTCGACCATCATGAGCGTGCACAACTCGGTGGGTTGCGTGCCGATTCTCAAGTTCGGCAACGACGATCAGAAAGAGCGCTTCCTCAAACCCTTGGCCAGCGGTGCGATGCTCGGGGCGTTCGCGCTGACCGAGCCGCAGGCCGGTTCCGACGCCAGCAGCCTGAAAACCCGTGCCCGGCTGAACGGCGATCACTACGTGCTCAACGGCTGCAAGCAGTTCATCACTTCCGGGCAAAACGCCGGGGTGGTGATTGTCTTCGCGGTCACCGACCCGAGTGCCGGCAAACGCGGAATCAGCGCTTTCATCGTGCCCACCGATTCACCGGGCTACAAGGTTGCACGCGTTGAAGACAAGCTCGGCCAGCACGCCTCGGACACCTGCCAGATCCTTTTCGAGGACGTGAAGGTGCCAGTGGCCAATCGGCTGGGCGAGGAGGGCGAAGGCTACAAAATCGCCTTGGCCAACCTTGAAGGTGGACGTGTCGGAATTGCCTCGCAATCGGTCGGCATGGCCCGCGCCGCATTCGAAGCCGCTCGCGATTACGCCCGTGAGCGTGAGAGTTTCGGCAAAGCGATCATCGAGCATCAGGCAGTAGCCTTTCGACTGGCGGACATGGCCACGCAAATCGCCGTCGCCCGGCAGATGGTGCATTACGCTGCCGCCCTGCGTGACAGCGGCAAACCAGCGCTGGTGGAAGCCTCGATGGCCAAGCTGTTCGCCTCGGAAATGGCCGAAAAGGTCTGTTCGATGGCGTTGCAAACCCTCGGTGGTTACGGTTACCTGAGCGACTTCCCGCTGGAGCGCATCTACCGCGACGTGCGGGTTTGTCAGATCTATGAAGGCACCAGCGATATTCAGCGCATGGTCATTTCGCGCAATCTTTGAGAAGGAACGCTTGCATGAGCTACGAAACGATTTTGTTGGAAGTCCAGGGCCGCGTGGGGCTGATTACCCTCAACCGCCCACAAGCCCTGAATGCCTTGAACGCGCAGATCGTCAGCGAGTTGAACCATGCGCTGGACGGTCTGGAAGCCAATCCGGAAATCGGCTGCATCGTGCTGACTGGCTCGAAAAAAGCCTTTGCCGCTGGCGCCGACATCAAGGAAATGGCCGAGCTGACCTATCCGCAGATCTACCTCGACGACCTGTTCAGCGACAGCGATCGGGTTGCCAACCGACGTAAGCCGATCATTGCGGCTGTCGCCGGTTTTGCCCTGGGCGGCGGTTGTGAGCTGGCACTGATGTGCGATTTCATTCTGGCCGGTGATAACGCCAAATTCGGTCAACCGGAAATCAACCTCGGCGTGCTGCCGGGCATGGGCGGCACCCAGCGCCTGACCCGAGCGGTGGGCAAGGCCAAAGCCATGGAAATGTGCCTCAGTGGCCGCTTGATCGATGCGGTGGAAGCGGAGCGCTGCGGCATCGTTGCGCGCATCGTGCCGGTGGATGAGCTGTTGGATGAAGCGCTGAAGGTTGCAGCGCTGATCGCCAAAAAATCCTTGCCGATTGCGATGATGGTCAAGGAAAGCGTTAACCGCGCCTTTGAAGTCAGCCTGTCCGAAGGTGTGCGCTTTGAACGTCGGGTATTCCATGCGGCGTTCGCCACACAGGATCAGAAGGAAGGCATGGCGGCGTTTATTGCCAAGCGTGAGGCCGAGTTCGTCGGTAAGTAATGCAGCGTCCTCACTGACGTCATCGCGAGCAAGCTCGCTCCCACATTGGATCTCCGGTACTCAGAGGTCCTTGTGGGAGCGAGCTTGCTCGCGATGCTTTTAGGCTTTACACCAGATAGTTCTTCAACTCCCGCGCAATCACCATCCGCTGAATCTCGCTCGAGCCTTCGTAAATCTGCGTGATCCGCGCATCGCGGTAGTAGCGCTCCACCGGATAATCTTCCAGATAACCGTAGCCGCCGTGAATCTGTATGGCGGACGAGCAGACCTTCTCGGCCATCTCCGAGGCAAACAGCTTGGCCTGCGAGGCTTCCGACAGGCAGGGCTTGCCGGCGCTGCGCAACCGTGCGGCGTGGAGGATCAGCAAGCGCGCGGCGTTCAGTTGCATGTGCATGTCGGCCAGCATGTTGGCGATGCTTTGGTGTTCGATGATCGGCTTGTCGAACTGCACCCGGTCACGGGCGTAGGCCAGCGCTGCTTCGAAGGCTGCACGGGCGATGCCCAGTGCCTGCGCGGCGATGCCGATGCGACCGCCTTCGAGGTTGGACAAGGCAATCGCCAAACCCTTGCCGCGTTCCCCCAGCAGGTTGGCTTCGGGGATAGTGCAGTTGTTCAGCGTTACCGCGCAGGTGTCGGAAGCGCGGATGCCCATCTTGTGTTCGCTGCGGTCGACGATAAACCCCGGGGTGTTGGTCGGCACCAGAAACGCTGACAAACCTTTCTTGCCCAGGTCCGGGTCGGTCACCGCAAACACAATCGCCAGTTTCGCCCGTTTGCCGTTGCTGACGAACTGCTTGGCGCCATTGATCACCCACTGGCCGTCGCGCAGTTCGGCGCGGGTGCGCAGGTTGTGCGCTTCGGAACCGGCCTGCGGCTCGGTCAGGCAGAAACAGCCGATGGCCTGACCGCTGGCCAGATCCGCCAGCCAGGTCTGTTTCTGTTCTTCAGTGCCGTAGTTGAGGACCGGCCCGCAGCCCACCGAGTTGTGAATACTCATCAAGGCGCCGGTGGCGCCGTCGCCGGCAGAAATCTCTTCCACCGCCAGCGCGTAGGCCACGTAGTCGACGTAAGTACCGCCCCATTCTTCGGGGACCACCATGCCGAGCAAACCCAGCTCGCCCATTTTTGCCACCAGCGCGTCGTCGATCCAGCCGGCTTTTTCCCAGGTCTGGGCGTGGGGGGCGATTTCGCCGCGGGCAAAATCCCGGGCCATGTCGCGGATCATCACTTGTTCTTCGGTCAGTTCGATATCGTGCATGGCTCAGCTCCCGCTCTGGTCAAAACCGCTGAAGAAACTCGCAACCTGTCTGGCGTCCAGCGCCTGCACGGTCGGAGGATTCCAGCGTGGGCTCTTGTCTTTGTCGATCAGCAAGGCGCGGACGCCTTCGATCAGGTCGCCGCGTTCGAACCACTGTCGGTCCAGATGCAGTTCGAGGGCGAAGCAATTTTCCAGGCTCAGCTGACGACCGCGCCGCAACATCTCCAACGTTACACCCATGGCGAGCGGTGAACGACTGTCGAGCAGGTCGGCAGTGGTGATTGCCCAGTCGTGACTGTCGGCAATCGTAACGGTGCGCAGTTGCTCAACGATGCTCGGCACATCCGGCAGGGCGAAGAAGTGGTCGATGGCTGGTCGCAGTGCCTGCAAGGGGGCGTCGGGCAGTTGCTGTACCGCGAGTTTGGCCAGCAGACCTTGCAGGTCCTTGAGCGGGGTGTCGTGCCACTTGAGGCTGTCGAGGCGTTGATCCAGTTCGGCGAGTTTTTCGCTTTCCAGATACCAGTCGGCCAACCCGCAATACAGCGCATCGGCGGCGCGAATCTGCACACCACTGACGCCAAGGTAGATACCCAGCTCGCCGGGAATCCGTGGCAGGAAGTAGCTGCCACCGACGTCCGGGAAGTAACCGATGGCCACTTCCGGCATCGCCAGACGGCTGCGTTCGGTGACCACCCGCAGGTCTGCGCCTTGCACCAGGCCCATGCCGCCGCCGAGGACAAAACCGTCCATCAACGCCAGTACCGGTTTGCGGTAATGGTGGATCGCCAGGTCGAGGGCGTATTCCTCGACGAAGAAGTCTTCATGCAGGGTGCCGCCGCTTTTGAAACTGTCGTACAGCGAGCGGATATCGCCGCCGGCGCAGAAGGCTTTCTCGCCAGCACCGCGCAGCACCACGGCGTGGATGTGCGGGTCACGGGACCAGGCATCGAGCTGTTGGTGCAGGCTGCGGACCATGTCCAGGGTAATGGCATTGAGGCCGGCGGGGCGATTGAGGGTCAGGTGGCCAATGTGGTTGCGGACCTCGGCCAGCACTTCGTTGGCGGTGGCATCAATGCCTCGTGTCGCCTGGGATGAAACCTGAGCAGTCATCACTAACTCCCTGCTTTTATTGTTCTTTATAGAAGTGTTCGCGCGCGAACGATGCCGGATCGTAGCAGTGCAAATTTGCGATGTACAACCCGGATAGATGCAGGTCCGGTCTGCATTTTTGCAATACCCGCAGGCTCATCCATCGCATAAATACCCTAATAGGGCATTCACGACAGAATCGGCTGTGAAAATGCCGACATCAGCACAAGCGAGCTGTCTGCGACGGCCCTTTCGACACCTCGACACAATCGTCTGTTGGCATTCTGGCCTTCCATTCGAAGCCGTCTGCGCCAAGGGTTTCAGGGTGGGGTGTGGCCGGCCTTTGGCGGTGCACCGAACACAAACAATAAGAACGCTGCTGCGGCAGATGCCGCATCGACTCTCTGTTCCTGCCCATAAAGGCGTCCAGGCCTGCGTGCCCGGTCGCGATAATTCCAAACAAATCGGGACTTACGAAGATGAAAACCCAATGGCTGACTTTGCCTGTACTCGCGTTGCTGTTCTGCTCGGCCGGCGCTAGCGCCAAGGAGTGGACCGAGCTGCGCTTCGGCACCAACCCAAGCTACCCGCCGTTTGAGTCGACCACCGCCGACGGTGGCGTGCAAGGCTTTGGCGTGGACCTGGGCAACGCGATCTGCGCCGAACTGAAGCTCAAATGTGTGTGGGTCAGCAATGACTTCGACGGGCTGATTCCTGCGCTCAAGGCCGGCAAGTTCGACGCCATCGAGTCGTCGATGACCGTCACTGACGCACGCCGCAAGCAGATCGACTTCACCGACCGCCTGTACGCCGGGCCGACCGCCATCGTCACCCGCAAGGATTCCGGCCTTGAGCCGACCGCCGAGTCGCTCAAGGGCAAGACCATCGGCTTCATGCAAGGCACCATTCAGGAAACCTACGCCAGGGCCAAACTGGCGCCGGGCGGGGTGAAACTGCGCGCCTATCAGAACCAGGATCAGGTCTACGCCGACCTGGTTTACGGCCGCCTCGATGCTTCGATTCAGGACAAGCTGCAAGCGCAGATGAGCTTCCTTACATCGCCACAAGGCGCCGGGTTCAAGAACAGTGAAGGCATCAGTGATCCGCTGGTGCCGGCGGACATTGCCATCGGTGTGCGCAAGGACAACGACGAGCTCAAAGGCATGCTCAATACCGCCATCAAGGCCCTGCACGAGAAGGGCATCTACGCGCAGATCCAGAAGAAATACTTCGGCGATCTGGACCTTTACAACAACTGATCAGCGCACCTGAGGCATTGGGCCGTGGTTCACGACCCAATGCCTCGCTGTGGTGCTTCAAGACAGGTGACTTGCGTGAATACCTTCCTCAATGCTCTGGGTCTGGATTTCTCGGCCCTGCAAGGCTATGGCCCACTGTTGCTGCACGGTACCTGGGTGACCCTGAAACTCTCGGCGCTGTCGCTGGTGGTCAGCATGCTGCTGGGCCTGCTTGGTGCGGCGGCCAAGCTCTCGCCATTGCGGCTGCTGAACCTGCCGGCAACCTTTTACACCACGTTGATTCGCGGTGTACCGGACCTGGTGTTGATGCTGCTGATCTTCTACAGCCTGCAAGGCTGGCTGAGCAGCCTGACCGAATTCATGGGATGGCCGTACATGGAAATCGACCCGTTCGTGGCCGGTATCGTCACCCTCGGGTTCATCTACGGCGCTTATTTCACCGAGACCTTTCGTGGCGCGATCCTCAGTGTCCCTCGGGGACAACAGGAGGCCGGTGCGTCGTTTGGCCTGAGCCGCTGGCAGCGTTTTCGCTATGTGGTGTTCCCGCAAATGATGCGCTTCGCCTTGCCGAGCCTGGGCAACAACTGGCTGGTGCTGCTCAAGGCCACGGCGCTGGTGTCGATCATCGGCTTGTCGGACCTGGTCAAAGTTGCGCAGGAGGCCGGCAAAAGTACCTTCAATATGCTGGACTTTTTGTTACTGGCGGCAGCGCTGTACCTGCTGATCACCAGCGCCTCGAACTATGTTTTGCGCGTCCTTGAACGGCGCTACAACCAGGGCGTACGGGGGATGACGCGATGATTGAATTGATCTCTGAATACTGGAAACCGTTCCTGTTCAGCGATGGCTACACCTTCACCGGTTTGGCCATGACCTTATGGCTGCTGGTGGTGAGCATCGTGCTCGGGTTCTGTCTGTCGCTGCCGCTGGCGATCATGCGCACGTCCAGCTGGGGCCTGCTGCGCTGGCCGGTGCAGCTGTTCACTTATGTGTTTCGCGGTACGCCGCTGTATATCCAGTTGCTGATTTGCTACAGCGGGATCTACGGCATCGCGGTGGTCCGTTCGCAGCCGTTGCTGGAAGCGTTCTTTCGCGATGCGATGAATTGCACTTTGCTGGCGTTCACCCTCAATACCTGTGCCTACACCGTCGAGATCTTCGCCGGGGCGATTCGCAGTATTCCCTACGGTGAAATCGAGGCGGCCCATGCCTACGGCCTGAGTGGCTGGCGCTTGTATGTGCAGTTGATTCTGCCCTCGGCGTTGCGTCGGGCGCTGCCGTATTACAGCAACGAAGTGATCCTGATGCTGCACGCCACGTCCGTGGCCTTCACCGCGACCATTCCGGACATCCTCAAGGTCGCTCGGGACGCGAATGCCGCGACCTTCATGACCTTCCAGGCATTCGGTATCGCCGGGCTGCTGTACCTCGGGCTGTCATTCGGGCTGGTCGGCGCGTTTCGTCTCGCAGAGAAGCGTTGGCTGAATTTCCTCGGGCCGGCTCACTGAAATCTGGAGCCGGCTTTTTTCCTCCCTCTTTCTGTCCAGAACGCTGTCGCCAACGGCAGCGCTCCAGGAGTGTTCCATGTACAAGCTGACCGTTGAAAATCTGTATAAACGCTTTGGTGACAATGAAGTGCTCAAGGGCGTCTCGTTGAATGCCCGCGCCGGTGATGTGGTGAGCATGATTGGTGCCAGTGGCTCCGGCAAAAGCACTATGCTGCGGTGTATCAACTTCCTTGAGCGGGCGGATGATGGCGCCATCGAGCTGGACGGCGAGCGGATTGTCACCCGTCAGGCGGCCGGCGGCATGCGCGTTGCCAACCCGGCGCAGTTGCAGCGCTTGCGCACGCGGCTGGCGATGGTGTTTCAGCACTTCAACCTGTGGAGTCATCTGACGGTGCTGGAGAACATCACGCTCGCGCCGTGCAAGGTTCTGGGTGTCAGCCGCAAGGACGCTGAAGCCAGCGCCCGGGCCTACCTGGACAAGGTTGGTCTGCCGCAACGGGTGGCCGAGCAGTACCCGGCATTCCTGTCCGGCGGCCAGCAGCAACGAGTGGCAATTGCTCGGGCGTTGGCGGTGGAGCCACAGATTCTGTTGTTCGACGAGCCGACCTCGGCCCTCGACCCGGAACTGGTGGGTGAAGTATTGAAGGTGATTCAGGCCTTGGCCGAAGAGGGCCGGACCATGCTGATGGTGACCCACGAAATGGGCTTTGCCCGGCAGGTGTCCAGTCAGGTGCTGTTTCTGCATCAAGGCCGGGTCGAAGAGCAGGGCGATGCAACGATTCTCGACCAGCCAAAAAGCGAGCGTTTGCAGCAATTTTTATCGGGCCGTTTGAAGTGAGGCAAAACGTACATGGCGGACATCCGCGATATGTCGATCGTGCTTGATCGAATCGATCAGGCGATCATTGAGGTGCTGCGCCACGAAGGGCGCATCACCTATCAGAAGCTTTCCGAGCGCGTGCACCTGACGCCAAGGCCATGCCTTGAACGGGTGCGCAAACTCGAACAGCTCGGCGTCATTCGTGGCTACGGGGCGATTCTCGACGAGAAGAAACTGACCCCTGGCTTGTCGCTGCTGGTGCTGGTGGCGCTGTCGAACCAGAGCGGACGCGCCGCGCAGAAAGCTTTCGAAGCCAAAGTCCGCGCCTGCCCGCAGGTGCTGGAGTGCCAATTGATCAGCGGCGCCTTCGACTACAGCCTGCGGATGCGCTGTCGCGACATGGAACACTACCGGGTGCTGACCGAAGTCTGGTTCGACGACCCGGACCTGCACATCGACAAACTGGTCAGCCACCCTGAGCTGGCGATGGTCAAAACCTCCTCGTAATCACACAACTCTTCTCGTTCCCACGCAGACGGACATGATCGTTCCCACGCTCTGCGTGGGAATGCAGCCCGTGACGCTCCGCGTCACCTATCAAGGGCGGACGCAGAGCGTCCAATGAGGCGTTACCACGCAGAGCGTGGGAACGATCAATGTCCCACCAAATCGGCTGCAAGCCCCCTCGTTTTCAGCCATTTCCTGCACTGCCTCCCTCCTTATCAGCCGGGTTTTTCCGGCGCCGAATCAGACAATGAGCACCTCTCAACCCTCATTGATTCTGTGCCCATGCAAACCACCAATACCGTTTTGATGATTCGCCCGACACGTTTCTCCTTCAACCAGGACACGGCCGCCAACAACCGTTTCCAGCGTCCCGCGGCTGCGGCCGAAGACGTACAACTCAAGGCCCTGCAAGAGTTCGACGGCTACGTTGCGGCCCTGCGTGAGCATGGGATTGAAGTCATGGTGCATAACGACAGCGAAGCACCGCATACCCCGGATTCGATCTTTCCGAACAATTGGTGGAGCAGCCATCCCGACGGCACCCTGGTGCTGTACCCGATGCAAGGCCATAACCGCCGTCTTGAGCGCGACAAAGGCGTACTCGACTGGCTGCGCGATGCCTACCGGATCGAGCAATTGCTCGACCTCTCCGGCCTTGAGCAGCAGGAAGTGTTCCTCGAGGGCACCGGCAGCATGGTCCTCGATCGCGAACAGCGGATCTGTTACGCCGGCTACTCGACCCGTACCCATGCCAAAGCGCTGGATCAGTTGGTCGAGCACCTCGGCTATGAGCTCTGCGCATTCAACGCGGTGGACCGTCACGGCGTGGCGATCTATCACACCAACGTGATGATGAGCGTCGGCACGAAACTGGCGGTGGTCTGCCTGGAATCGCTCAGCGACCTGGACGAGCGCAATGCACTGCGCTCACGCCTGGAACGCAGCGGCAAGCAAGTCTTGACCCTGAGCTTCGATCAACTGGAGTCCTTCGCCGGCAACATGCTCGAAGTGCACAACCGTGCCGGCGAGCCCTTACTGGTGATGTCGCGCACGGCCTGGCGGTCGCTGCATGCCGACCAGCGCCGGATGGTCGAAGCGTATGCCAAACCTCTACCCGTAAACATCGACACCATCGAGCGAATTGGCGGCGGCAGCGCGCGCTGCATGCTCGCGGAAGTCTATCTGCCTAAACGCGTGAGCCCACAGGAGCACCATTGATGATCGTCCGTCCTGCAACGATGAATGACCTGCCGGCGCTGCTGGCACTGGCCCATAGCGCCGGCACCGGTTTGACCACCTTGCCGGCCGATCCCGGACGTTTGCGTCAGCGCCTGGAATGGGCCGAAAAAACCTTCGCCGGTGAAGCCGAACGGGCTGATGCCGATTACCTGTTTGTGCTGCAGGCGGACAACGGCGAAGCCGTCGGTATCTGCGCCCTGGCTGGCGCGGTTGGGCTGCGCGAACCTTGGTACAACTACCGGATGGGGCTGTTTGTCGCCGCCTCGAAAAATCTCGGGATCAACCAGCAATTGCCGACGCTGTTTCTCGGCAATGACATGACCGGTCAATCGGAACTCTGCTCGCTGTTTCTGCACGCCGGTCATCGCAGCGGTTTGAATGGTCGTTTGTTGTCCAAGGCGCGGTTTCTGTTTCTCGCCGAATTCCGTCAGTACTTTGGCGACAAGGTGATCGCCGAGATGCGCGGTTATTCGGATGAAGAGGGTGTCTCGCCGTTCTGGGAGGGGCTGGGCCGGCACTTTTTCAAGATGGATTTTGCCGACGCCGATTACCTCACCGGGCTGGGCAACAAGACCTTTATTGCCGAGCTGATGCCCAAGTTCCCGCTGCCGACCTGCTTGCTGCCCGAGGCTGCGCGGGCGACGATCGGCCGGGTTCATCCCAACACCGAACCGGCGCTGGGGATGCTCAAGGCTGAAGGTTTCGAGCACAAGGACTACATCGACATCTTTGACGGCGGCCCGTTGATCGAGTGCGCAACCGGCGACATCCGCGCCGTGCGCGACAGCCAGGTGTTGCAGTTGAGCATCGGTACGCCGGGAGAGCAGGCGGCGGTCTATCTGATTCACAACCGCCAGTTCGCCGATTGCCGGATCACCGCTGCACCGGCGCGGGTCGCCGCCGGGACCTTGATTGTCGATGCACAAACCGCCAAGGCACTGGGGTTGAGTGCCGGATCTTCGGTGCGGGCGGTGAGCCTGGCTGTGCCGGCACGGCAGCTGTCAGCAGCTTAGCGGCTGCCGAACACCTCACCGATGCTGCGACGCTTGGCGTGCAACTCGCTGGCGTGGATCAACTGCTCAAGGTCCTCGGGCGTGACGTCGAAGAACTCCTGCATATCGGCCAGGGCCAGCTTGAGGTCTTCGGCGGTAATCGCCAACGCGTCTGCGGGCGGATGGTCGGCGGGCACCGCCGAGACCGGTTCAATGTGGCCCTTGGGGTAACGGATTCGGGTCAGGTTGTTATAGGCCAGGGCGCTGAACAGCATGCACGTCGCAGCGAGCATCACCGGCCCGAGTTCGCGCCAGTCCATAGCGATGGTCGCCGGGTCCGCCAGCACCAGCAGTAACGCCAGCGCTCCGGCCGGCGGGTGCAGGCAACGCAGCCAGCACATCAGAATCAGCGCCATGCCGGCCGCCAGACAGGCGCTGCCCAACGTTCGCCCCAGCACATGGGCCACCAGCAGCGACACCACTGCCGCGCAGAGGTAGCCGCCGAGAATCGACCACGGCTGCGCCAGTGCGCCGGACGACACCGCAAACAGCAACACCGCCGATGCGCCCAACGGGCCGATCAAGTGTAAGGCCACGTCCATCCCGAATACTTGGCCGCAGACCCAGACACTCAGCAGTGTGCCCAGAGACATACCAATAGCGGCGCGGCTCCATTCGGATGGTCGGGTGTTGATGGCAGCGGGTATCCAGCGAGCGAGCATAACGAAAACGATCCAGTGGCAAAGAACAGGCAAAAAGAAGGGCTTGTCTGGATCACCAGAAAGCCCTTTAAGCGTTCCAACATTTGGGGGAGGAACCGGCACAGTGTGCCGATCTATCCGCCAGCTGACAAATTCATATTAATGCGGTTTGAATGCATTATTTTTGAAGTGTAGCGACGCGTCGGCCGCTCAGGAAACACAGCAGACCACCCATGGCCGTCATTGCACTGAGGGCATAGAACATCGTAGCCGGTGCGCTGTGGGTCAACAAAAAGCCGCAAATCACCGGACTCGCCGCGCCCCCCAGTGCCGCGAGGTTCTGCGCGCCGTAGTAACTGCCGCGCAACTCTTCCGGGGCCAGGGTGTCGACGAACAGGAACTCTGCCGGGTAGATGATCATTTCGCCGAGGGTGAAGACAAACATCGCCAGGCACCACTGCACCAGGTTCTGCGCGAAGCTGAAGCCGATCAGCCCGAGGATGAACAGGCTGCTGCCGATGACGATCCAGTAACGCAGTTGCTCGCGTTTGAGGAAGCGGCCGATCTGGTACTGCAAGAGAATCACGCTGATCGCGTTGCAGGCGAGGATCGCCGCCATGGTTTGCAGCGCAATGTGCTCGTTTTGCGTCACCAGCAGGTATTGCGACAGGTACAGGGTAAAACGCCCGTGAACCACGGTACTGAGCAGACAGCCGCAGGTGAACATGATCAGCGTGCGGTCGTTTTTCAGGGTCACCAGGGTTTTCAGAAAACTTTGCGGCTGGCCGAGCGCTGCGTCCTTGGCGGATCCGGGAACTCCTCTCATCAGGAAGGTGCTGAAAAAAGCGATGCCACCGGCAATCAGGAACGGTGCCAGTGGCTGCACGCCGGCGATCACCACCCCAAGCATCGGGCCGGTGGCGTAGCCGATATTGGTCAGGGTGTAACGCAGCGAAAACGCCTTGGCCCGCTGGCCCATCGGCAGGTTTTCACTGAGGATGGCTTTGGAGCCGATCAGAAACAGTGCCGAAGCGGTCTCGGTAATCACCAACGTCAGCGTGGTCAGGTAAAGGTTGTGGGCGAAGGTCAGCAGGACGAAGCCGACAGAACTGGAGAGCATCGCCAGAATCAGCAACCGGCGTTTTTCCAGGCGGTCGATGATGTAACCGCCATACAACGCGAGCAGGGTGGCGATGAATACCGCGACGCCCAGCAGCAGGCCGACGTCTTGTTGGTTCAGGCCCAATTTGTTGCTGAGGAACAGTGTCAGCAGCGGGCTGGTGATAGCGCGGCTGACGACGATGGTCAGCGAGCAGATCATCAGGCGGCGAATAACGAGCGAGTAAGTGGCCACGGTGGTGCGGATGTCCTTATTTTTTTGTGTTCGGATGATCGTTCCCACGCTCTGCGTGGGAATGCCTCACCGGACGCTCTGCGTCCGCTTTTGGGACGCAGAGCGTCCCTGGCTGCATTCCCACGCAGAGCGTGGGAACGATCAACTTACCGACCGATTGCAGTTTTTCCAGTTGCCACAACTGCTTCAGCAATCCAGTTGCCTGTTCCTCCGGCAGCACCCGCGTCGCCAGGCTGAGGAATTTCTCCTCCAGCGCTGCATCACTCAACGGATTCCCCGGCGCGCCCAACGGCACCTCGACACACAGGCTGACCTGGCGTCCATCGCGGCTGCGAATGCTCACGACCGGCTCGCCATCCTCTGACAGTTGCGGATCCACTACAAGGTGAATGCGCGACATCCAATGAGCGATTTCTGACGCGCTGCGTTGTTCGTCGTCGTAAGCCTCAAGCCGGCAGTGACCATGGACCAACCGCGCGGCCAGGGCATACGGCAGACTCATTTGCGCGGCAGCCAAACTGCCGACATCACGCCCGCCGCACATCTCGTTGAGAAAACCGCACAGCAACACCTGGACGTCTTCCAGCTGATCGGCCTCGATCTGCAATTGCTCAAGCAACAAGCCCAAGGCATCGATGGCCGAATGCGTGCCACGGCATGACGCGTAAGGTTTGATCGAGCAGCGGGCGAGTTTCCACACCACGCCAAGCTCCGCGTCCAGCGCCTCGGGCTGCGCGTGTTCAGCCGCGAGGGTCTTGAGAAAGCCGCCCCAAACGTCGTCGAACAACTTCGTTGGCCCGCTGATCCCTTGCTCGGCAAAGCGTGCCGCGAGCAGGCCACCTTCGGCAGCGCGGCCGCTGTGAAGCTTTTTGCTTTGCGAGCCATCGTGGATAAACGCCCAGAGACCGCCGCTGAAACTGCCGGCAATGCCCAGTGCAGCGAGCGTTTGTGCCTGATCAAGTCCGAGTATTCGCGCACTGGCCGCCGCTGCACCGAATACGCCGCAGGTGGCAGTCGAGTGCCAACCGGCGCCGTTGTGCGCCGAGTAACCGCCACAGGCCTCAAGCACGCGCCGACCGATTTCATAACCGATCACCACGGCGGTGATCAGCTCGCGACCGCTCACGGGTGCGGGACTCAGGCTGACCGCCGCCATCACTGCGGGCAGCACCACCGCGCCGGAGTGATCGCAGCCGCCGGTATCGTCCAGTTCCAGCGCATGGGCGGCAATGCCATTGAGCATTGCTGCCTGCGCCGCACCGACATGCTGCTCGGTGCCCCAGACCAGCGTTTTGCCGTTTTCATTGGCAAAGGTTTGCCGGGCGGCGACGGCAATTTCACTGGCGGCCCCGGCCAGGGTCGCGCCGACGGTATCAAGAATGTGTCGCCTGGCTTGTGCCACCAGTGCCGGCGGCAAGTCTTCGAAACGGGTCTCGACGCAGAATTGCGCCAGACGCTGCAATCGTTCGCTCATGGCAAGTACGCTCGATAATGCCGCTCATATACGGCTGACGGATGTTCTTCGTCCATCGGTGCGGCGCGCTCGGCCCACCACTGGGCGACTTCGCCCGCCGTGGCGATCCACACGTCGTCGTGTTGCTGGATACCCAGCAGCAACTCGCGCAGGACACCGATGCGCCCTGGGGTCGCGATGATTTCCGGGTGCAGGCGCAGCACGTAGCACAGGCCAAAGCGATGAAACCCGGCGAAGTCCATTTTCAGGTTGCCCAAGGTGTGGCTGTAAGAGGCAATCCGCGATTGCGCGGGAGGCACCGCCGGGCTCAGGTTGAACGCGAAGTACGGTTCGTCCTCCAGCTCATAGTGCAACGGCAGTTCGATCACCTCGGGCGCCGTCGGATGGGCGAACGGCAGGTCATCGCCGCGCCAGCACGACGACCAGCGAATACCTTGCTCGCGCAGCGCCTCGGTAAATCCCGGTGCCCAGTTGCCGGCGGGAATCCGGAAACCCGTTGGGCGCTGGCCGGTAATGGCCGCGAGTGCCTGGCAGCCGTGCTCAAGGGCGGCGGTCTGCTCAGCCAGGCTCAGGGTGTCGTAGTTCTGGTGGCGATAACCGGCGCAGGCAATTTCATGACCGGCCGCCTGGATCGAGCGGATATGTTCCGGGTTTTCTTCGGCAACGATGCCCGGTACGCACCAACTGCTGGAAACACCCAGCTCCTCGAACAGACCGAGCAAGCGTTCGACCCCACGTTGGGTGCCGTAGCGCCACACCGACAGGGTCTTGTCGCGACCGGCGACTTCCGGGGCCTGGGTCAGGATGCCGTGCACGTCGTTATAGTCGACGGTCAACACCACCGCGCAACGGTAGCCTTTGGGCCAGACAGTCGACTCAGCCATGTTGATGCTCCTTGAGCCACCAGTGGGCGACATCGCGGCAGGTGGCGAACCACACGTCATCACGCGTGCGCATGTGCTCGAAGAGTTTCTCCAGCAGCAGAATGCGCCCCGGTTTGCCGGTGATCTTGGGGTGGAAGAGGGTGGTCAGGCACAGCCCTTCATTCATTGCGCCGTCGTACTCGCGGCACCAATTGTCGAGGGTCAGCTCGTAGCTGGCGGTACGGTCCAGCCCCGAGGGAAAGTCCGGCGCACGGGTGTAGGCGATGGAGGCGTAATCGTCCATTTCCCAGCGGCCGGGAATTTCCACCAGCGGGGTTTCATAGCCCGGGACCTTCACCAGATACGGCCGATCATCGCCGCGCATGCTGCTGGAGTAAGTGACGCCGGCCTCTACCAGCATGGCCGGTGTCTCGGCCCGCCAGTCTCCGGACGGAGTGCGAAAGCCTTCTGCGCGGATGTTCAAATGCTGCCAGAACACCTCGCGGCATTTATTCATGACGTCCTTTTGCTGTTCCAGTGTCAGCGCATAGAAGGACTCGTGTTTGTAGCCGTGGTAAGCCACTTCATGCCCGCGCTCGATGATCGACTGGCACTGTTTCGGCCAGTTTTCCACGACCCAGGCCGGGACGAAGAAGGTGGTCGGGATGCGGAATTCGTCGAGCAGGTCGAGTATCCGTGGCAAGGCCCGATACGGTCCGTAACCGCCAAAACCGAAATACTCGGGCTTGTGCCAGATCGAACCGTTGAGCATTGCATCGCCGGTGGGGCCGTCGAGATCGAAGGCCAGGGCCAGGCAGGCGTTGTGGCCGTCGGGCCAAGTCGGTTGGGGCGAGGAGGACATCGTGGCGCTCCATTGATCTATGTGTACAACGCAAAACCTGTGGGAGCGAGCTTGCTCGCGATGACGGCAGCACATTCAAAATGGATGTGACTGAACGTCCGCTATCGCGAGCAAGCTCGCTCCCACAAAGGGCATCCCTCAGATGCTTACTTACCGGCGTTGATGGTCACGGTTTTAATCGCCCCCAACTCCAGATCCCATTTCTTCAAAATCGCCTGATAGCTGCCGTCATCAATCATGCTTTGCAACGCCACCTTCACTGCCTCACTCAACTCAGGCTTCTTCTTGCTGACGCCCAGCCCGCTGAACTGCACCGAGATCGGCGCCCCCACGGTCTTGTAGGTGTCTTTTTCCTGAGTCTTCAGGTACGACAACGTTTCGCTGCCCTGCATCGCCGCGTCAATGCGGCTCTGGCGCAGTTGCGCACGGGCGTCGGCGGAGCCTTCGGTGCCGATCACGTTGATCGCCGGTTTACCCTTCGCCTCGCAATTGGCCTTGCTCCACTCGGCGATTTCCGCCGGGAAGGTGGTGCGTCGGCTGGTCCCGACTTTCTTGCCGCACAGGTCGGCAATTTCGTTGGTGTCCTTGTTCTTTTGCAGGGTGTAGAACTGCGGCCCGCTGGTGAAGTAGTCAACGAAGGTCACGCTCTGCTGACGCTCGGCGGTGTCGGTCATGCCCGACAGCACCACGTCTACGCGATCGGTGGTCAAGGCATTGATCATTTGCTCGAAGCCGGTTTCCTGCCATTTGATCTTCACGCCCAGACGCTCGGCCAAGGCGTTACCCAGGTCGTAGTCCAGACCGGTGAGGGTGTTGGTGGCCGGGTCCTTGAAATCCATCGGCGGATAGTTGGGCATGATCGCCACGACGATTTCGCCCTTGGCCTTGATGCTCGCGGGCAAATCAGCTGCCCAGGTCACCGAAGAGGCCATCAGACCAGCCAGTACTGCAGGGATAAGAAGGTTTTTCATGGTCGTTCTCTTTTTGAGTTGTCGTTAGGTGCGAACGGCAGAAATGAAGCTTTGGGTGCGCGGGTTTTGTGGACTTATTAGTATTTCTTCGGGGCTTCCAGCCTCCACGATCTGCCCGCCGTCCATGAACACCATGCGATTGGAAACCTCGCGGGCGAAGCCCAGTTCATGGGTGACGACGATCATGGTCATGCCGGTCTGCGCCAGATCACGCATCACCGACAGCACCTCACCGACCAGTTCCGGGTCGAGTGCCGAAGTGGGTTCATCGAACAGCATCAGCTTGGGCCGCATGGCCAGCGCTCGGGCAATAGCTACCCGTTGTTGCTGACCACCCGAGAGTTCGATCGGGTAGCTGTTGCGCTTGTCGGCCAGGCCGACGCGGGCCAGCAGCTCCAGTGCATCTTCGTGCGCTTCCTTGGGCGAGCGCTTGAGCACCTGGCATGGGCCTTCGATGATGTTTTGCAGCACGGTCATGTGCGGAAACAGGTTGAAACGCTGGAACACCATGCCGGTGGCCAGGCGTTGGCGGGCAATCTGCGACTCGTTGAGCTCGTGCAGTTTGTTGCCGGCAATGCGGTAACCGACCAGTTCGCCGTCGACCCAGAGGCCGCCCTTGTCGATTTTTTCCAACTGATTGACGCAACGCAGCAAGGTGCTTTTGCCGGAGCCGGACGGCCCGATGATGCACAGCACTTCGCCCTGTTCGACTTCGATGTTGATGTCTTTGAGCGCGTGGTATTGGTCGTAGTACTTGTTCAGGCCAACGGCCTTGACGATGCTTCTCATGTTCAATTCTCCTGCGCGACTCACGAGCGCTTGCCGGCGCCACGAGCGAAACGACGCTCCAGACGGCTTTGACCAAAGGACAAGACGGTGACGGCGGCCAGGTACCAGATCCCGGCGACGATCAGCAGCTCCATCACGCGGGCGTTGGCGTAGTAGATGTTCTGGGCGTTGTAGAGCAGTTCCGAGTACTGGATCACACTGGCCAGCGAGGTCATCTTGACCATACCGATGAACTCGTTGCCGACCGGCGGAATGATGATGCGCATGGCCTGCGGCAGAATGATCCGGCGCAGCGCTTGCAGGCGCGGCATGCCGATCGACTTGGCGGCTTCGTACTGGCCGGTATCCACCGAGAGCAGGCCGGCGCGCACCACTTCAGCGGTATAGGCGCCCTGGTTGATGCTCAGGCCCAGCAGCGCGGCGACGAAGGGTGTCATCAGGCTGACGGTATCGAGCTGGATCACCCCGGGAATGCCGATGGTGGGGAAAATCAGCGCCAGGTTGAACCACAACAGCAGTTGCAGAATCAGTGGCGTACCACGGAACAGCCAGGTGTACGTCACCGCGACATAGCGCAGGATCGGGTTCGCCGACATGCGCATCACGGCGGTAATCACCCCGAAGACAATCCCCAACGCCATCGCCAGCACGGCCATGACGATGGTGTTGAGCAAGCCGAACAAAATCGCCTGGGAGGTCAGGAACTGGCCGATGTACGACCACTCGATCTTGCCCTCGGCAAAGGCCCTGACCAGGCCGACGATGGCGACGACGATCAGCGTGGCGAAGAAGATCCGCCCGTAATAGCGCCGCGGCACATGTTCGTACTGGGTGATGTCGAACTGGTTTTCGGCCTGTTTACGCTCCGCGAGGAGCTCTGCCTGAGTCTGGTTCATGGTGTTTCTCCGTACGCTGGTCTTGCAGATCAAGCCAAACACCTGTGGGAGCGAGCTTGCTCGCGATTTCGGTATCACATTCAACATCGATGTTGGCTGACCCACAGTTATCGCGAGCAAGCTCGCTCCCACAGGTTCTGTGCAGTGCTTCAGAGACGAAAGCCCTGATAGTCCGCCGCCCATTGCTGTTGTGCGGCGAGGGCGGTTTTCAAGCGACCGATCTGTTCACGGACCTGTTGCGGCGCGGTGCCGCCCCAGCCACTGCGCGCAGCGATGGCGGCTTCCAGAGTCAGACTGTCGCGGACTTCGGGCGTCAGTCGTACATCGATCTCGGCGAGCAGCGCGGGTGAGGCTTCCCAGAGTTCGATGTCGTGTTTTTCACAGGCCTGAACCAGAGCGCCGGTAATTTCGTGGGCTTCCTTGAACGGCACACCGCGCACCGCCAGCCAGTCGGCGACCTCGGTGGCGAGGGTGAAGCCCAGCGGCGCCTGACGCCGCAGTTCTTCGACGTTGACCTTCATGGTCGCGACCATCCCGGCCATGGCCGGCAGCACCAGCAGCAGGGTGTCGACGCTGTCGAGTACGCCGTTTTTGTCTTCGCTCAAGTCGCGGTTGTAGGACAACGGCAGGGATTTGAGGGTCGAGAGCAGACCGGTCAGGTTGCCGATCAAACGACCCGCCTTGCCACGAGCCAGTTCGGCGATGTCCGGGTTTTTCTTCTGCGGCATGATCGAACTGCCGGTGGCATAGGCATCGTCCAGCGCGACCCAACGAAATTGCCGTGAAGACCACAGGCAAAACTCTTCGGCCAACCGCGAAATATTGACACCTAGCATGCTCGCCACGAACAGGAACTCGGCGACGTGGTCGCGGCTGGCTACCGCGTCAATGGAGTTTTCGCAGACACCGCTGTAGCCCATTTCCTTGGCCGATTGCTGTGGCTGGCGGGCGATGGCGGAACCGGCCATGGCTGCCGCGCCCAACGGCGACAGCGAGGTGCGCACATCCCAATCGACCAGACGTTGCACGTCGCGGAGCATCGACTGGGAGTGGGCCAAGAGGTGGTGGGCGAACACAATCGGCTGCGCCTGTTGCAGGTGAGTAAAGCCAGGGCAAATGCTTTCAATGTGTTGCTCGGCCTGGTCGACCAGCGCCTGTTGCAGGGCCAACACTTCAGTGGTCAGGGTGCGAACGTGATCACGCAGAAACAGCCGTAGATCGTTGGCGGTCTGGTCGTTGCGCGAGCGTCCGGCGCGCAGCTTGCCGCCCAGTGCACCCAGGCGTTCGGTCAGCAGGCGCTCGATGAAGGTGTGGACGTCTTCGTCATCCAGCGTCGGGCTGACGAGACCTGCGCGGAAGTCTTCGCCGATGCGCTCCAGCGCATCGAGCATGGTTTGGGTTTCTTGCGCATCGAGCAGCCCGGCGCGGTGCAGTTCCCCTGCATGAGCCTTGGAACCGGCCAGGTCGTAAGGGGTGAGGCGGAAGTACCGTTCAGGGCAGCGGGACAGGGCTGCCAGGGCTTCGGACGGAGCACTTTTGAAACGCGCGCCCCACAAACGATCGGTTGCTTGAGTCATTGTTATTTTTCCTCGTCGGTAATACGAACTGATGTCGTTACGCAGAGCCTTGAACGCTCGCCGGGATCTTCCGGGCGTGGTTCGGCTCATGCAGTTTTCAAGAGGGCAGTTGCAAATGGCGAGAGCTGATCGAAGTGTCAGCTTTTAATAGTTTCGAATCAGCGACTTGGCGCTGACTGGGGGGAATTATTGGGAGTTGCCAAGCCTGGTTTTCTGTGTTCATTATTATTAGCCAGCGTTATTTTTGTTGTTGGACACAGGTTGTTGAATCGGGCGCCAGAGGTAAATAAGCATTATGGAAACCCCACTTTCCAATTCTGGAAACCCGCCGTTGAAAACGGCCCATCGAGCCCCTTTGGCCCTCAGCGGGCTGGACTTCAAACTGCTCAAAGTGTTCAAGGCGGTGGTCGAGGCCGGTGGGTTCAGCGCCGCTCAAAACGAGCTGAATGTGGGGCTTGCAGCCATCAGCAAACAGATCTCCGACCTCGAAATTCGCATCGGCATGCGCTTGTGTACACGGGGGCGAGAGGGGTTTTGCCTGACCGAAGAAGGGCGTCTTGTGTACCAGGCGTCGATCGATTTATTTGCCTCGGTCGATAACTTTCGAGACCGGCTTAGTTGCGCGCAGAATGAATTGATCGGGGACTTGGGGGTAGGGGTTATCGACAATACGATTACCGATGAAAATTCTCCGTTAGTTGCAGCGCTTAAACGAATAAATGAAGAGTCACCGAAGGTGAGATTTCAACTTCATGCCTCGCAACTGGATGAAGTGGAAAGAGGCGTTGTAGAGGGTCGGTTAGTCGCCGGCATAGTGCCGGTTTATCAGAAAAGAGAAGAATTCGATTACTTCGCGTTGTATGAAGAAAGGTCGGAAGCCTACTGTGCGGTGGGGCACCCGCTGTTCACTGTTCCGGACGAGGAGATGGGCGAAGATGTGCTCAAGCATCACGAGTTCATCAACCATCGCTACGCCATTCACCGCGACAAGCTGACGTTTGCCCGGTACGACAGTTTTTCCGCTTCGGCGTCGCAGGTCGAAGCGGTCGCCATGCTGATCAAAACCGGGCGTTTCCTGGGTTTTCTTCCGCAGCACTATGCGGCGTCACTGGTTGCACAAGGCACGTTCAGAGCCTTGCGGCCGGACCTGATCAGCTTCAATACAACGTTCAACCTGATCCTGCGGCACAACACGGTGCGCAGTCCTTTGGTCAAGGCGTTCGCCCGGGCGTTGGGGGTGGATCTGAAGTCCGGCGCCTGACATCAAGCGCGAATTTCTGCTTGGTTGATAGCCACTGATAGCACGGCGGAGTTGTCGCAGGGTTTGGCATTTATAGCCTCTGACAGGGTGCGTCGAACACTTCCTCAAGTGGTCGGTGGACAAGTAAAACAACCCATCTGTTTTGCCTGAAGTGTTGACTGATATCAATCTGAAATCTTTCAACGAAAGATGGGGCAATACGGTGAAAGTTCGGGGCGCGGGGCGACTGTTCCTGCACCCATTTTCTAACGATACAGTAGCCCTTATGGCTCGATGCAATAACGCATGGCACACCGTCGGGTACCCGGCAATCCATGGGAGATTTCTGCTTCCAGCACCGCTTTCAAGCGTTGATCGAGACTGGAAAACGGCAGTGTTTGAAAACCGAATCGCCGATAAAACGGCTCGTTCCATGGCAGTTCACGAAAGGTCGTCAGCGTCAGCGCGATCAATCCGCTATGGCGTGCGTGCTCAAGGGCGGTCTGCAACAACCTGCGTCCCAGGCCCTGACCCTGAAACCCGCTGCTGACGGACACTTCCTGGATATGCAGTTCGGTATCGACGGTATGGGCGCTGAGAAAGCCCACAATTGATCTATCAGTCGCCTCGGCAACCCAGACCAGTGAGGACTCGATGTCGCGCTGGTGCTGTTCGATGCTGGTCACGGGGGCGTCGGCGAGCCAGGTGAGTTCGGGATCGTGACGGAAGAGGGCGGCAGCTGAACGCTCTACGGCGGGCAGCGCGCTGGCATCGGCGAGTTGGGCACGGCGGAGGGAAGGAGTCATGGGCGCAAGCTTAAGCAAGCGCCCTGACGAAGTGCAACCGGTTCAGGGTTGCACGGGTACCAGATGCAGCAGGACGTAATCGTTCTTGTCGAAGGTCCCGTTAAGCACCGGCTGCAATGTCGCCAGCCGAGAGCCTTTCAGGGCCTCGTAGTCGCTTTTATCCATCACCAGCCAGGCAGGGCCTGTCAGGTTCTCCAGCTCTTGCACTGAAGAAGTGAAAACCGGGAGCAAGTCGTGATCGACGTTGACCATGAACTTGATGGCCTTGGCGTCTTTGCCCATGGCGTGCAACACCACGGGCGCCGGGTCTTTTTGAATCAGCTCAACGGCTGCGCGACTAAAGGTGCGTGTGTCGTAGAGCGAACGCTCCACCGGCTCGAACACCAGAATGTAGGTCGACCACAGCGCCAGCACCGCGGCGAACGCCAGGCCCACTGCACGCAGACGCGGTTTGAACAACAGCCCCAGTGCGATCACCTGCAACACGCCGAGAATCGCCATCACCGCCGTCATCGAGGTGAGATGCTCCGGAAAGCGTCGCTTGGCCACCACCAGCCCAATGATCAGCAAGCCAGGCATCAGCAACCACAGGCCCTGCATCAGGCCGCGTAACCACTGGAATACCCGACCCTGCGCACCCTGGAACGGATACGCCGCGACGATTGCCGCCATCGGCAGCATCGGCAGCATGTAGCGGGCTTTTTTCGCCATCGGAATCGACAGGCCAATCATCACGATCAGCCCGGCAGCCGTGCACAAAGTCAGCAGACGCAACGCCGGTCCACGGTCCTTGCGCCCGACCAGCAACACCGCGGCCAGCACCAATGCCGCCAAAGGGTACGCCAGTGCGTAGTTGCCCAAGGAACTACTGAAGTAATACAGCGCGCCACTCGCACCTTCTCGACCGTCCATGCGCCCCATGAACTGCATGCGGATCACGTCTTCTACGAAGGTCGGGCCACCACTGACGTGTGCCAGCCACAGCAACAGGCCGATACCGGCTGCCAGCAGCAACGCAGCCAGCAAGCCGACGCTGATCATCCGGCGCCATTGGCCATTGAGCAGGTAATAAGTGCACAACACACCGGTAGGTACCACTAAGCCGATCGGCCCACGAATGGCAAAGCCCAGTACCAGCAACACGAGTATCAACAACAGTCGTCGTGGTGCCTGGAAATGGTCAGTGGCATAGCCCAGATAGAACACAGCAAAAGTCACGGCCGCGACCATCTGGTCGAGGGACACGGCGCGAGTTTCGGTGATGAACATATTGCTGAGCAGCATCAGGGCGATGCTGATCAGCGCCCAGGTTCTGGAGTAGGGCGCTACCAGTCGGTACATCAGCGTGACAATCGTTGCCGAGGCAATGGCGCTGGGTAACCAGGCCGTCAACGCGTTTACCTGGCCAAAGGGCAACGAAAGCAGCCAGGTAAAAAACGTCGAAGTGGCCCAGTAATCAGCGTAAGGCTGGCCATAGGTGGTCGGGAAGAATCCCGGCCCATGGCGCAGCATTTCCTGGGCAAACAGTACAAACCGCGAGTCGAATCCGATCGCCGATTGCTGGTAGACCCCGGCGCAGAACAGCAGCAGCGCCAGTAGCCCCAGACCTAACGATTGTTGACGGATCCCTGTCGATGGATATGCGTGCACGCGGCCTCCTGGGCTTAAACGGAAGCAGCTGGCCACTGTTGCTGAGGGATTGGCAGATTGCGCGACTCGCCACGACCCATCGGGAAGTACTTGAAGCCTTTGCGTGCCAGGCGATCAGCGTCATACAGGTTACGCCCGTCGAAGATCACCGGAGCTTTGAGACGCTCTTCGATCAATTTGAAATCCGGCGCCTTGAACTGTTGCCATTCGGTGCAAACGATCAAGGCGTCTGCGCCTACCAGCGCGGATTCCGGGGTGCCCATCAGCGACAGGTTCGGTTGATCCGGGTACAGGTGTTGGGTTTCCTGCATGGCTTCAGGGTCGAAGGCCCGTACGTGTGCACCGGCAGCCCACAACGCTTCCATCAGCACCCGGCTTGGCGCATCGCGCATGTCGTCGGTGTTGGGTTTGAACGCCAGGCCCCAGAGAGCGAAGGTCTTGCCTTTCAGCTCACCTTTGTAGAACGCATTGATGCGTTCGAACAGCTTGTGTTTCTGCCGCTGGTTAATGGCCTCGACCGCTTGCAACAGGTCGCTGGAGCAATTGGCTTCCTGGGCGCTGTGGATCAACGCGCGCATATCTTTCGGGAAACACGAACCGCCATAGCCGCAGCCAGGGTAGATGAAGTGGTAGCCGATGCGCTGGTCTGCACCGATGCCCATGCGCACGGCTTCGATATCAGCACCCAGGTGTTCGGCCAGTTCGGCGATCTGGTTGATAAAGCTGATTTTGGTCGCAAGCATGCAGTTGGCTGCGTACTTGGTGAGTTCGGCGCTGCGCAGGTCCATGAACATGATGCGGTCATGGTTGCGGTTGAAGGGGGCGTAGAGGTCGCGCATCACTTCACGGACTTCTTCACGTTCGCAACCGATGACGATGCGGTCAGGGCGACGGCAGTCACTGACGGCCGAACCTTCCTTGAGGAATTCCGGGTTGGAGACGATATCGAACTCCAGGGTGCGCCCGGCTTTCTTCAGCACTTCTTCAATGTGCGCGCGCAGGGTGTCGCCGGTACCGACCGGAACAGTGGATTTTTCCACCAGAATCAGCGGCTCGACCCGATGGCGCGCGACGGCGTCGCCCACGGACAGAACATATTTCAGGTCGGCCGAGCCGTCCTCGTCCGACGGCGTACCGACCGCGATGAACAACACCTGGCCGTGCTCGATCGCCATCTTCTCGTCGCTGGTGAAGTGCAGGCGCCCGCTCTCCAGGTTCTCCTTGACCATGCTCTCCAGCCCTGGTTCAAAGATAGTGACGTGGCCTTTCTGCAGCATTTTGATCTTGTTCTGATCGACGTCCATGCACACGACATCATGACCGACTTCAGCCAGGACAGTCGCCTGCACCAGACCTACATAACCGCTACCAATTACACTGATTTTCATGAGGCATTCCTGACTTCTGGGGCGCTGGCAGTTCGAGAGTTAATAGTGATGACACCGAGGATGACCAAGGCCACCCCGAGTGTTTTGGAAAGACTGAAGTTTTCGTTGAACAGCGGCAGGCTGGCGGCCAACAGATACACCAGTGCATAGCTGATACTCAACAACGAGTAGGCCCGGCCCAGCGGCAGATCGCGCAGCGCGGCGAGCCAGCACAACATGGACAGGGCGTAAGCGCAGATCGAGGCAAGCACCACGCCGAGCGCGAGCAGGTCGATACTGCTGTTGCTCAGGGCCTGCAGCCACTGATCGGGCAGCGGTAAATGGCTCATGCTCCAGCGCATGCCCAATTGGGCTGCACTGACCAGCGCCACGCTGCCCATGGCAAAGCTGATTCCGCGACGAAGGCTCATGCGTGCCTCCCGAGTAGAACGACGCCGGCGATGATCAGCGCAACACCGATCCAGTGACGACGATCAATGGTTTCGTGGAAGACGAAGTGGGCGGCCAGGGTGATCAGCACAAAGTTGAGGCTCAACATCGGGTAGGCGACACCGACCTCCAGACGCTGCAACACCAATAGCCACACCAACAGGCCGAAGCCCAGGCTGGCCAGGGCCAGCCACAGCCACGGCGAGAGCAATTTCTCGCCCCAGCCGGAGTCTTTGCCGCGCCAGCTTTCGACGGCGTATTTCTGGGCGATCTGACCCAGACAGGTCAGCAGGCAGGCCGACAACAGCAGTATCAGGGTCATGGCGCGCTCTGCGGGATGATCAGAATAACCATGTTGCCTTGCTCGTAATGCTTGCCATCTTTAGGCAGCAGTTCGAGTTCGCGGATTTCGTCGTCACCCTTGACGCGCATGACCACGCCGACCGGGCCGGTCTTGCGGGCTTCGCTCATCCACTGCTGCACATGCTCGGTATCGACCCGACGTGCAGCGGCATCCGGATAATCCAGGCCGTATTTCACTTCGCCGATGGTGTTGTACAACGCCACTTCAGGACGTTGCAGACGCCAGGCGACTGCAGATGCGGCCCCCAGGTCATTGCTCAGCAGGCTTTTGGTCTGGCTGAGTTCGTCAATGTGCTGGAGGACAAACTGGTCGGGCATCTTGTTGTAGACCACCGAGTGCGGCAATGCGGCCGGCAGAATGGCGATCAGCAGCCAGCTGCCGATTGCCGGTGCAGCCCATGCGCTGAACGGTCGGAATACCAGCAGCAGGTTGGACAGGATCCAGCCCATGAGCACGATGAACACCAGCACCAGGTTGTGCATTTCATCGACATACACGGGGTTTTTCAGTTGCAGGTAAACCATCGCCAGCAGGGTGGTCAGACCGATGACCAGGTTCAGCAGGCCGTTGATCCTGAACAGTCGGCTTTGCCCCAGGTTCAGTCGGTCAATCAGTGCATTCCCCATCAACAGCGCCAGAGGCAACAGGCACGGCAGGATGTAGGCCGGCAACTTGCCTTTGCTGAGGCTGAAAAACGCCAACGGAAGGACCAGCCACAGCAACAGGAATCCGCTGCTGGCCTGACGCCTGGTTTGCCAGGCTTGTTTGAGCGCCGAAGGCAGGAACGCCACCCACGGCAAGCTGAACGCTACCAACATCGGCAGGTAGAACCACCAAGGGGAGGCGTGCTGCGCATCGTCACCGGCAAAGCGGCGGATGTGCTCGTGCCAGAAGAAGAAACGCCAGTAATCGGGCTCCTGCACATGCACGGCCAGGGCCCACGGCAGGCTGATGACAATCGCAACCACGATTGCCAGCGGGCCGTACACCAGCAGTTCACGCCAGCGTTTTTGCCAGATCATGTAGGGCAGGGCGATCAGTACCGGCAGCAACCAGGCCAGGAAACCCTTGGTCAGGAAGCCCATGCCGCAGGCCAGACCCAGGCTCGCCCAACTCATCAGTCGCGCATTGCGACTGTTGCTGTCCAGCGCAAACCACAAGGCCACCAGGCTCAGGTTGACCCAGAAAGTGAATTGCGGGTCGAGGTTGGCGTAGCCCCCTTGAATGGCGATTACTGCGAAACTCATGTACAGCAATGCGCTGGCGATGCTTTTACGCGGATCGTTCCAGAGCCTGCGTGCGATCAGGTAGGTCAGCACGATGCTCAAACCGGTCGAGAGTGCCGACGCAATGCGCACCCCGAACAGGTTGTCACCGAACAGGGCCTGGCCGATCGCGATCATCCAGTAACCGGCAATCGGCTTCTCGAAATAACGCAGGCCCATGAAGTGCGGCGACACCCAGTTGCCACTCAGGAGTATTTCCTGACTGACCTGGGCGTAGCGGGTTTCATCCGGAATCCACAGACCATGCGTGCCCAGCGGCAACAGATAGACCAGACCGAAAGCGATAAGCAGTAACGGCAAAGCCCAGCGTTTGCTCATGCGCCTTGCACTCCCAACCATCCTTCTCGGCCTTCAAGGGCGCCACGTATTACGCGGCCTTGAGGCAGGGTTGTCGGCTGGGCGGGCAACAAGTTACCCAAAGGCTGGAACTGGATGTCGCGCTGACGCGCGTCGACCAGTAGCTGACGGAAATCGTTTGCCATCAGAATCCCTTCTACCTCCGCATGTATCGTATATACGTTCAGCTTCGAGGGGCTGAATCGGTCAAGAATGTATGAGTTGAACTCATTGGCTGCTACGACGGGACCCACCACTTCATCGAAGGTTGGCAAGTCGACCGGAATTTGTGGCGTGCCGAGACTACCGTCTGCCAGCCGAGGCTGGAACAGGCTTTGTCCGCGACAGTCGCTGTTGTAACGAAAGCCAAAACGTTGCTTGGCTTCGATGACCCGCTCATCGGCGCGCCAACCGGCGGCCGCCGAACAGTCCACGCTCTGCCCGAGAATATCGCTGAGGGTGTCTACGCCCCGGCGAATCTGCTCGATCAGGTCAGCGTCGCTCCAGCGCCCTGCGTTGGCTTGCCAGCCGTGGTGATCCCAGGCGTGTAAACCGACTTCATGGCCAGCCGCGAGGGTCTGGCGCATCAGGTGCCCCAGGTCACGGCCGATGGGTTTGCCGGGCCAGGCAGTGCCGGCCAGCAAAATATCCCAGCCGTACAGACCCGCGGCATTGGAGCGGAGCATTTTCCAGAGAAACTGCGGACGGATGAGGCGCCATAAATGGCGCCCCATGTTGTCCGGACCAACGCTGAAAAAAAACGTCGCCTTGACTTGTGCTTCATCGAGCATCTCCAACAACCGGGGTACCCCCTCACGGGTACCTCGGTAGGTGTCGACATCGATCCGAAGACCTGCCTGCATCAGCGCTTGTCCGCGATTTCGAGCATGGCTTCGCGCAGGAAGAAGTCCAGCGTGTTACCGATGGTTTCGCTCATCTCGACGGTTGGCGTCCAGTCCAGCAGGCGCTTGGCGTTTTCGATGCTTGGCTTGCGGTGTTCCACGTCCTGGTAGCCAGCGCCGTAGAACGCCTTGCTCTCTACGTCGCGGAAACCGGCGAACGGAGGGAAGTTGGCGCGCAGCGGGTGAGCTTCGAACTGACGCAGCAGTTCTTCGCCCAGCTGACGGATGCTGGCTTCGTTGTCCGGGTTACCGATGTTGATGACCTGACCGTTGCACGCGTCATTTTCGTTATCAACGATACGCGCCAGAGCTTCGATACCGTCGGCAATGTCAGTGAAGCAACGCTTCTGCTCGCCGCCGTCGAACAGACGGATTGGCGTGCCTTCCACCAGGTTCAGGATCAGCTGGGTGATGGCGCGGGAGCTACCGATACGTGCCGAGTCCAGACGGTCCAGACGTGGGCCCATCCAGTTGAACGGACGGAACAGGGTGAAGTTCAGGCCCTTGGCGCCGTAAGCCCAGATCACGCGGTCCAGCAGTTGCTTGGAGACCGAGTAGATCCAGCGTTGCTTGTTGATCGGGCCAACGATCAGATTCGAGGTGTCTTCGTCGAAGTTCTTGTCCTGGCACATGCCGTAGACTTCGGAAGTCGACGGGAAGATCACGCGCTTGTTGTACTTCACGCAGTAGCGAACCAGTTTCAGGTTCTCTTCGAAGTCCAGTTCGAATACGCGCAGCGGGTTGCGGGTGTATTCGATTGGGGTGGCGATGGCCACCAGCGGCAGAACCACGTCGCACTTCTTGATGTGATATTCGATCCACTCGGAGTGAATGCTGATATCGCCTTCGACGAAGTGGAAGTTTGGATGGCTGCGCAGACGCTCGATAGCGTCGGAACCGATGTCCAGACCATAGACGTCGTACTTGTCGTCACGCAGCAGGCGCTCGGACAGGTGGTTACCGATGAAGCCGTTGACGCCAAGGATCAGTACGCGGGTGCGACGCGGGGCACGGCCCGATTCAGCGCCACGCAGTACGGAACCGTCGACCAGACCCAGTTCATTGGCCAGTTGCGGGCCGCTCAGGTACAGACCGTTTTCGTTACGCTGACCCGAAGTGACGACCAGGGAGTCTTCGCCGCAAGCGATACGCAGAGGGTCGACGCTGATCACGCGGCCTGGTGCCAGACCTTCGTTGCCCTTGACGACTTCAGCGCTCCAGACAATCAGTTTGTGCTCGCCCACGGCGCAGAAAGCACCCGGGTAAGGTTGGGTCACGGCGCGAACCAGGTTGAACAGCTCTTCAGCCGGTTTCTTCCAGACCAGCTTGCCGTCTGCCGCAGTACGACGACCGAAAACAGTGGCCTTGGATTCGTCCTGGGCGGTTTCGGTGATTTTGCCCTGAGCCAGCAATGGCAGGGTGTCACGCAGCAGGTTGGAAGCGGCTTCGCGCAGCTTGCCGTGCAGGGTCAGAGCGGTATCGGCACGCTCGATCGCAACGCGTTGCTGGGCGATGATCGCGCCAGCGTCGGCACGCTTGACCATGCGGTGCAGGGTCACGCCGGTTTCGGTTTCGCCGTTGACCAGTACCCAGTTCGCTGGAGCGCGGCCACGGTAGGTTGGCAGCAACGAGCCGTGCAGGTTGAACGCGCCTTTGCGGGCGGTAGCCAGCAGTTGCTCACCCAACAGGTTGCGGTAGTAGAACGAGAACAGGTAGTCCGGGTTCAGTTTGGCGATGCGCTCGATCCACAGTGGGTGGTTGGCGTCTTCCGGTGCGTGCACAGGAATGCCTTTACGGGCGCACAGTTGCGCGACCGAGCCGTAGAAGGTGTTTTCCTTCGGATCGTCGGCGTGGGTGAACACGGCAGCAATCTCGAAACCTGCGTTGAGCAGTGCTTCGATACCTGCACAGCCAATGTCGTGATAGGCGAAAACAACAGCTTTTGAACTCATGGCGAAACCTGATCAGTAGGGGTGGAAGGCAGACCGTCGACAGTGACAACGGGAGCAGGAGCAGCGGGTTGGTTACGTAGGATTTTTTCAATAAAGAAACGCGGTCGGGCGCGAACATCGCTGTACATGCGGCCCAGGTATTCACCCAGAAGGCCCATGCCGATGAACTGGCCACCCGTGAACACAAAGAGCACGGCGAACAGGACGAAGGTGCCGCCACCCGCCCAGCTGGCGCCGAAGATCAGGCGCAGGAAGATCAGCAGGAAGGCAAACAACATGCCCAGCGCCGCCAGGCTGAAGCCAATGATGCTTAGCAGGCGCAGTGGGGTAGTGGTCATGCAGGTCAGCAGATCGAACATCAGGCTGATCAGACGCATCGGGCTGTACTTCGACTCGCCGTGCTCGCGCTCGGCGTGCTGCACCAGAATCTCGGTGGTGTGGCGGGCGAAGCTGTTGGCCAGGATCGGGATGAAGGTGCTGCGTTCACGGCAGGCCAGCATGGCGTCGACGATGGTGCGGCGGTAGGCGCGCAGCATGCAGCCGTAGTCGCTCATGGCAACGCCGGTGGAGCGTTGCACCGCCAGGTTGATCAGCTTCGACGGCCAGCGGCGCAGGGCCGAGTCCTGGCGATTGTTGCGCACAGTGGCAACCACGTCGTAGCCCAGCTCGGCTTGTTCCACCAAACGGGGGATTTCTTCCGGCGGGTTCTGCAGGTCGGCGTCGAGGGTTATGACCACATCGCCTTTGCAATGCTCGAAACCAGCCATGATTGCCGCGTGCTGGCCGTAGTTGCGGTTAAGAATGACCGCAACCACTGAACTGCCTTCACGCTGAGCGGCGTCTTCGAGAATTTGAGCCGAGTTGTCGCGGCTACCGTCATCGACCAGTACGATCTCGTACTCGTGCTTGAGTTGCTGACAGGCCGCTTCGGTCCGGCGTAGCAGTTCACGCAAGCTTTCTTCTTCGTTGTAGACCGGGATAACGATCGACACGCAGTTAATTGGATATGGCTTCAAAGGCTTCAGTCCAGAATGTTTTCAATGGCGCCAACGACGCGTTCGACATCGTCGGTAGTCATGTCGGGGAACAGCGGGATCGAGCACAGCCGTGCCGAGTTCCACTCGGTGTTGGGCAGATGGATGTCCGGGAATCGCTGGCGGTAGTAAGTGTGCAGGTGGGTGGCCACAAAGTGAATACCCGTACCAATATTCTGTTCTTGCAAGGCTTTCATGAACGCCTCGCGGTCCATCCCGCAACGTTCAGCGTCGATGCGCAGTATAAACAGATGCCAGGCGTGTTGCTGCGGGTAAGTGGTCGGCACACTCAGTGGTTGTACCGGCAGGCCTCCCAGGCGTTGCAGATAGGTCTGCGCCAGCGCTGTACGCTTGGCGTTGATTTCGTCGAGACGCTGCAATTGCACCAGTGCAATGGCTGCGTTGATGTCGGCCAGGTTGTACTTGAATCCCGGCTCGATGACCATGGCCTGAGGTTTACGGCCATGGGTCAGGCGATCGTAAGCGTCTACACCGAGGCCATGAAACTTGAGCATGCGCACACGATCGGCCAGCGCTTGATTGTCGCTGACGAACATTGCGCCCTCGGCGCAGGTCATGTTCTTGATCGCGTGGAACGAGAAGATTGCGGTGCCCTGAGCGCCAATGGCGCGGCCACGGTAACGGGTACCGGCAGCGTGGGCGGCGTCTTCGATGACGGCGATACCGTGCTTGTCTGCCAGCGCATAGAGCGGATCGAGATCGAACGCGGCACCGGCGTAGTGCACCGGGATGATCGCTTTGGTGCGTGGGGTAATGGCGGCTTCGATGGCCTGGACGTCGGTCATCAGGGTGTCGCGGTCGACGTCGACAAACACCGGAGTGGCGCCCAACAGGCAGATCATGTTGGCGGTCGAGACCCAGGTCTGCGACGGCGTGATCACTTCATCGCCAGGGCCGATACCCAGCGCCAGCAGCGTGATGTGCATGCCGCCGGTGGCCGAAGACAGTGCTACGGCGTGCTTGCAACCTACGTACTGTGCGAATTGCTCCTCCAGTTCCTGGTTCTTCGGCCCGGTAGTGATCCAGCCGGAGCGTAAAACCTGCTCGACGGCGGCGATTTCTTCATCACCGATACTTGGGCGAGAGAAGGGGAGAAAAGCCTGATTCATGTGGACCTCGGGTTTGGAAGTGTCAACAGCCCTGGTAGGCGGTAAATCAGCGGTCACATGCTGCGAATCAGCTCGAAGCGGTGCTTCGAAGCGTCGTCCGTGACAGCGTAGACGTAAAAAACGAAAAGTATATCAATCAGTTAACCAATCTTTTGGGAAAAGTGCACTAATTGACTTATTTTTTGTCGGTCGGCAGTTTGAACGACCCAAAGGCATCGCTCCGGATGCGCAGAGGGTAATCTCGAAAATGTGAAAGGGACATGAAAAACCGGTATCGAGAATGTTTAACTGTAACCTTTACAGCAAATGTTCAGGGTTTTTCATAGCTTAAAGTCCTTTCTGACAGCTCTCGCCATTTTTTTGGCACTGCGAAAAAGCCCATCATATGGCCTGTGCATCGCCGATCCGTTACCCTGTTGATCTCCATTTTCCATCGTTCTCAACACAAATTTCGTACGTTGAGGGGCGCTCATTTAAGGCCGGTTCAGTTTGATTGATCTACCCGACACCGCATTGCCTCGCTGCGCCACCGCCCAGCCAGAAATGACAGCCATTCGGTCGGCCAAGCCCAACTCCCTGACGTTTTATCTGGCGCGTCTTGCCCCTTCAAGTCAGCTGACCATGCGCTATGTGTTACAGGATGCCGCAGATCGACTGGGCTTTGAAGAGCTGAACATCGAAGAAATCCCTTGGCACGAACTTCAACCCGAGCATGTTATCGCACTGGTCGCGACGCTGCGCAGTGACGGTTACGCCCCCAATACGTCCTCGCTGTACGTCAACGCTGTGCGCGGCGTGATGAACGAAGCCTGGCGCCTGAGCCTGATCAGTCACGAGCACCTGCTGAAGATGCGCTCGGTCAAAGGCATCGCCGGCACCCGGTTGTCTCAGGGGCGCAACCTCAAGCGCACGCTGATTCGCGACCTGATGGCGGTCTGCGCTGCCGACCCAAGGCCTCAGGGTCTGCGCGATGCCGCGATCATTGCGATTCTCTACGGTTCGGGGATGCGCAAGTCCGAGTCGGTGAACCTGGACCTTGCGCAAGTCGACTTTGCCGAACGCAGCCTGCGGGTCACGGCCAAAGGTAACAAGCAACTGATCAAATATGCGCCGAGCTGGGCGTTCGCCAAGCTGCAAGCGTGGCTTGATTTGCGTCGGTCGCTGTTGTCGCCAGGGCAGGAAGACGATGGGTTCCTGTTCAACCGGATTCGCCGCGGCAGCCACATCACCCGCGAGCGGATTACCAAGCACGCGATCTATTACATTGCACGACAGCGCGGTGCGCAGGTGGGGGTGAAGATCATGCCTCACGACTTTCGCCGTTCGTTCATCACCCGGGTGATCGAGGAGCATGACCTGTCGATCGCCCAGAAACTGGCCCATCACAGCAATATCCAGACGACCGCCAACTACGACGTGCGTGATGACAACGAGCGGCGCCGGGCGATTGATCGATTTGACCTCTGAGCGGGATCGATCAGGGCGCCGCAACTGCCTGTCGGCGAACGGGCTCAGTCAGTACGTGCGCATGACCCAAGGTCGAAATGTGCACCAGACTGCCCGCTTCCGGTGCGTGTACCCCGGAGCTTCGAACCAGTAACGAGCGGCTCGCTGACTCTCCGTTCTTCGCGGGTGAGGGCAGTTTCAGTTCCACCGTCAAGGTGCAGGTATTGCCGCCAAAGTCGCGATCGGTCACTACCCCGATACAGCCGTCAACCTGTTCCAGATCTGCGGCCTGACTGGAAATCTGCAATTGCTCGGGCCGCAACATGATCCGCGCCGCGCCGTTTTGCGAGGTGTTGGAGACATGAACCCGTCCCAGGTCGCAGGTCGCGTGGCCATTTTCGACCCATGCAGGCATGACCACGGCATCGCCGAGGAACAACGCCGTTTCTTCATCATGAGGGCGCAGGTACAGGTCCATCGGTTGTCCGGTCTGCACCAGCCGGCCTTGACGCATCACGGCCAGTTGATCGGCGAATGACAGCGCTTCGGACTGGTCGTGCGTAACCAGAATGGTGGTCACGCCGGTGTCTGACAGAAGCCTGGCAACCATCTTGCGCATGGACGCCCGCAGGCCGGTGTCCAGTGCAGAGAAGGGTTCATCCAGCAGCATCAGCCGCGGCCGTTGCGCCAGGGCGCGGGCCAGGGCTACCCGCTGTTGCTGGCCACCGGAAAGTTCGTGCGGCCAGCGTTGGCTCATGCGCGAATCCAGCGCCACCATGTCCATCAACTCGGCGACGCGAGCTTGCTTCAAGGCGGAGTCACCCGAGAGTCCAAAGGCGATGTTGCCGGCAACCGTCATGTGCGGAAACAACGCGCCGTCCTGCGGTACATAACCAATCATGCGCTGATGCGCGGGGACTTCGGTCGAACCGTCGACCAGTGTCTGGCCGTTGAGCGAGATGCTGCCCGAATCGGGAAACTCGAACCCGGCAATCATCCGCAGCAAGGTGGTCTTGCCCGAGCCGGAAGGGCCGACGATAGCCGTGCGGCTGCCCGCGGGTACCGACAGGCTGACGTTGTCGAGGGCGGGCAGGGCGCCGAAGGTTTTGTAGATGGAGTTCAGTTCGAGAGCGTTCATCGGCCTGCCGTGCGTTTGGATTGATGATAGAGAAGCGCGGTCAACGGAAGCGAAAGCAAAATCATGATCAGCGCGTAAGGTGCCGCTGCGGCGTAGTCGATTTCGCTGGTCATGGCCCAAAAACCGGTGGCCAGGGTGCGGGTGCCACTCGGCGAGAGCAACAGGGTCGCGGTCAGCTCATTAGTGATTGCCAGGAACACCAGCGCGGCACCGGCGGCTGCGCCCGGTGCGGCCAGGCGCATGGTAATCAGCCAGAGCGCCTTGCTCGGCGAGCGGCCCAGGCTGCGGGCGATGTTTTCCAGCTCTACCGGCGCCTGGGCAATGCCCGCACGCAAACTGACCAGCGCGCGTGGCAAGAACATCAGCAGGTACGCCAGCAGCACGGTGATGGTGGTCTGGTAAATCGGCCGGGCGAAGTTGATGGTAACTGTCACCAGTGCCAGCGCCACGACGATTCCAGGTAATGAACTGGTGATGTAGTTGCAGCTCTCCAGAATGCGATGCAGGCGTCCCGGTGAACGTATCGACAGCCAGGCCACCGGAACTGCCGCGCAGGTGGTGATGACCGCGCCAACGCTGGCCAGAACAAGGGTTTGCTTCAACGCAGGGAGGATTTCCGACATGCGCCAGACCTCCGCGCCACCGGCAATCAACCATTGGGCCAGGGTAATCAGCGGCACGCCGAGTGCCAGCACGCTGCTGATGATCGGCAGCAACAACATGACGGCTTTGGTGTTGCGTGTCAGACGCTGGGTACGTTGCAGGCGCGCGCTGCCGGAACCGACCCGGGCGTAACGGGCATGGCCACGGGAGGCTGATTCGGCGGTCAACATCAGCAGGCAGCACAGCGCCAGAACCCCGGCCAGCATGTTCGCCGCCGGGCCGTTGAAGGACGACTGGAACTGGTCAAAGATCGCCGTGGTGAAGGTGTCGAAGCGAATCATCGCGTACAGGCCGTATTCGGCCAGCAAGTGCAGCCCGACCAGCAAGGCGCCGCCACAGATGGCCAGGCGCAGTTGCGGCAGCACGACCCGGAAAAACACCGCCCAGGGTTTTAGCCCCAGTGATTCGGAGACATCTTCGATGGCCGGGTCGAGGCGCCGCAGGGTGGCGGCGATTGGCAGGTAGAGGAACGGGAAGTAGGCGATAACCGAAACCAGTACCCCGGCAAACAACCCGTGAATCGGTGGTACCAGGCTGACCCAGGCATAACTGTGCACAAACGCCGGCACCGCAATCGGTGCCGTTGCCAGTACCGACCAGAGGCGTCGGCCCGGCAGGTCGGTGCGTTCGGTCAACCAGGCGAGTGCCACGCCCAGCGCGATACATAAAGGAATCGTGATCACCACCAGTAGAACGGTGTTGATCAAAAGTTCGGCGACCCGAGGTCGCAAGACCAGCTCGGCGATCGTCGCCCAGCCGGTCTTGATGGAAATGCCGATGACAAACGCCAACGGCAGCAGCGCCAGCAACGACACCAGAATGGATATGGCCACCACCCACGAGCCGCTGCGCCTCCCGGAGGCGCGGCGAGGGTGTGGACGAGGGGTGGCCAGAGTCGTCAGATGGACGACTTCGGTAGCTTCTGGCAGCGCGACTGGCTTGGACATCGGATTACAACAGCCCCGCCTGAGTCATCAGCTCGACAACTTTTTTGCTGTTGAGCCTGGAGGCGTCGACGGCAGGCGCGTCAAGTTGCGCCAGCGGTACCAGTTTCGGGTTCGACTGAGCATCCTTGCCTACCGCGTACTCAAACGAGTTGCCGGTTTTCAGAACGGCCTGACCTTCTTTGCCAGTGATCCACTTCAGGAACGCCTGAGCTTCTTCCTGGTGTTTGCTGGAGGCCAGGACAGCGCCACCGGAGAGGCTGACAAACGCGCCCGGATCTTTGTGCTTGAAGTAGTGCAGCGAGGTGTTCTTGCTGTTTTCGCCGGTTTTGCTCTGATCGACGAAGCTGTAGTAGTGGTAGATCACGCCGCCTTCGATCTGGCCGGCGTTCACTGCCTTGAGCACAGCGCTGTTGCCGCGGTAGGCGGTAGCGTTGGCTTTCATGCCCTTGAGCCATTCCAGGGTAGCGGCTTCGCCTTTGAGTTCGAGGACGGCAGCGACGATGGCCTGGAAGTCGGCGCCGGCAGGCGAACCGGCCCAACGACCTTTCCAGCTTGGGGAAGCCAGGTCCATCAGAGACTTCGGCAGATCGGCTTCGGCCAGTTTGCTTTTGTTGTAGACAAACACGGTCGAACGAGCAGCGATGCCCACCCATTTGCCATGGGCCGGGCGATAGGCCGAACCGATTTGTTCAAGGGTCGAAGGGGCGACAGGGGTAAACAGCCCGGCGTTGTCCACCAGCACCATGGCTGGGGAGTTTTCGGTCAGGAACACGTCAGCCGGCGAGGCTGCACCTTCTTGCACCAGCTGATTGCCCATTTCGCTGTCATCGCCGTTGCGCAGCGTGACCTTGATTCCTGTTTCACGGGTAAAACCTTCGACCCAGGCCTTGGTCAGGGTCTCATGCTGAGCGTTGTAGACGACGATGCCGTCACTGCTTGGCGCAGCAAAGACATGGCCGGCACCCAATAGAGCGGTGGCGAGCAGCGCGGTTTTCAGAAACGAAGGAAGACGAGGATTCATTTTGTTAGCAGCTCCTGCAGTTTTTTTAAGAATCAGGTGGGCAAGCCTGTCAATCAGTTCCCGCGATCCCTGCAGCTTGCTCAAAACAATGCGAATCATTCGCATGCTTTTCGTGCGCCGGCAATTTAGTGTGGGATATGTGAAAAAAACGTCAAATAAATTATTAATCAATGTCGTTTGTATTTAGATTGAGCAGCTCAGGCGGCAGTTTGAACGGAAAAGCAGTTCGAGCTCAAACGATATCGTCGACGAGTATGTGGCTGATGGTTTTCGAACACTTCTCGATCCGTGCTTCAACGTTGTAGACATCGCGCAGCATTTGCACGGTGATCACGTCCTCGCAAGGGCCACTGCCGTGAGCGGTACCGTTCGCGATCACCAGCACTTGATCGGCAAAGCGCAATGCTTGATTAAGATCATGAATTGCAATAAATACAATGGCTTGGCGAGTCTTTGCGATAAAACGCATGAAGTTTAAAACCTGCACCTGACGGTGCATGTCGAGGGCGCTGGTCGGTTCATCCATGAGCAGGATTTCCGGTTCGCGCACCAGAGTTTGTGCGATCGACACCAGTTGCTGCTGTCCACCGCTAAGTTCGCCGAGGTTGCGAAAGGACAGTTCGGTGAGCCCCAGCGAACCGAGGATCTGATCAACCAGTGCCAGTTCATCGTCATGCACCGCCCAGCCAGGCGTCAGTTGCTTGTGCGCCAGCAGGACGGATTCGTAAACGGTCAGTCGGGCGCTGGCATTCAGGCCTTGAGGCATGTAGCAAATCCCTTGGGGACCTTTTTTCGAGTCCTGCAAGATCACCTGGCCTGGGCCGTCGATCACCCCGGCCATGCGTTTGAACAACGTCGACTTGCCGGCCGCGTTCGGCCCAACCACTGCAACAACCTGCCCGCCATAAAACGTCGAGGTGCTGACGCCCGAAATCACCGGGCGTTTGCCGTAGCCGGCACCCACGTTGTCGAGTTGTACCTTCACCATGAGTTTTTCTTCCCGCTGAGGATCAGAGATATGAAGAACGGCAGGCCGATCAGAGACGTCACTACGCCAATCGGGAAGATCGCACCGGGGATCAGGGTTTTACTCACCACCGAACTGACCGAGAGGATCAGCGCGCCGGTCAACAGCGAGGCCGGCAGGAAGAAGCGCTGGTCTTCGCCGATCAGCATCCGCGCGATGTGCGGTCCGACCAGCCCGATAAAACCGATGGTGCCGACGAAGGCCACTGGAAACGATGCGAGCAGGCTGACCATGATCAGTGTCTGAAAACGCAGGCTGCGCACATTGATGCCGAAGCTTGCGGCCTTGTCGTCACCCAGGCGCAGCGCGGTCATGGCCCAGGCGCGTTTGGCGAAGATCGGCAGGGTGATCAGAATCACCAGACAGATCACCCCAAGTTTGGGCCAGGTGGCTTTAGTCAGATTGCCCATGGTCCAGAACACCACGGTAGCGACGGCTTGCTCGGTGGCAAAAAACTGCACCAGCGCCAGCAGCGCGTTGAAAGTGAACACCAGGGCAATGCCCAGCAACACGATGGTTTCGGCGGTCACGCCACGGCGCATGCTCAGGAAGTGGATTAACAGTGCCGAGACCATCGCCATGATGAAGGCGTTGACTGGAACCATGTACTGCGCGGCCAGCGGAAACAACGCAACACCAAACGCCAGGCCCATGGCTGCACCGAAACTGGCGGCTGCGGAGATGCCCAGAGTGAAAGGGCTGGCCAGTGGATTGTTGAGGATGGTCTGCATCTGTGCCCCGGCCAGTGACAACGCAGCACCCACGGCCACCGCCATCAAGGCCACGGGCAAGCGGATTTCCCACATCACCACGCGTACCTGCGCCGGGGCCGTATCGGGTGAAAACAACGCTCCCAACACCTCGCCGAGGCTGTAACTGGCGGGACCCAGCGCCAGGTCCAGCAATACGCTCGATATCAGTAGAAATAGCAAAACACCGAGGATCAGGCGTTTGCGAAGGACCAATTGGCGGTACGTGTCGTGTTGGGCGATGTCCGCTGTACCTAATGAACTCATTGACTGACCTGCTCGGGTTTCAGGCTGACGAAGTAGCCCGGCTCGTAAGGCACGGGCAGAAAGCGTTCATGCAATTCGCGCAACGAAGCGTTGGGGTCGAGGTTGGCAAACAGTGTTGGGTGAAACCATTTGGCCAACTGCTGAATCGCCACGAACTGGTAGGGGCTGTTGTAGAACTGGTGCCAGACAGCATGAAATTCATGGCTGTCCTGAGCCTTGATCCCGGCATACGCCGGGCGTTGGGTGTACCACTGCAGTTTGCGTCGCGCCTCGTTCAGATCCGCGCCCGGCCCAACGCCGACCCAGTGACCTTTCGGGGCGAAGGCTTCCCAGTTGGCGCTGGTCACTACCACCTGGTCAGGGTTGGCGACGATCACCTGTTCCGGGTTCAGTTGTCCAAACGTGCTGGGGATGATGCCTTTGGCGATGTTGTCACCGCCGGCCATGTCGACGAAGCGGCCGAAGTTTTCGTCGCCAAAACTCAGGCAGCAATCGTCGGCGTAGCCGCCAAGGCGTTCGATGAATATTTTTGGCCGTGTTGGCTGGCTGGCCTTGATCACATCAGTGACGCGGCGGATCTGTTCGTTGCGAAAGGCAATGAATTCCTCGGCGCGGGCTTCCTTGCCGAAAAGTTGACCGAACAGGCGCATGGTCGGTTCGGTGTTTTGCATCGGGTTATTGCGAAAGTCGACGTAGACCACGGGAATGCCCAGCGCATCGAGCTTCTCGATGTAACGTGCATCTTCGGTGGCGTATTGGGCCTCGATGTTCAGGATGATCACATCCGGCTGTTGCGAGATCGCCTGTTCAATGTCGAAGGTACCGTCCTCGAAACCGCCGAAGGTCGGGATCGCAGCTATTTTCGGAAACTTGCGCAGGTAAGCACCGTAGGTGTCCGGGTCGGACTGGATCAGATCCTTGCGCCAGCCGACGATGCGCTGGATCGGGTTCTGCGTATCCAGCGCCGCCACCAGGTACAACTGACGACCTTCGCCGAGGATCACCCGCCGAGCCGGGACGTGAACCCGGACTTTGCGTCCGAGCAGATCGGTGACGCTGATGGCTGCCGGGTCCTGGTTGGCAGCAACCGCGCTGCGGGGGGAGATCGAGGTCAGAAAGGTCGCCCCCAGAACTGCCGCAAACAGGAGGGCGATAAGTGTGCTGCGTTGTCGAGATTGAGATGCCATGGTTGAAAACTCTACCGTGGGTCAGCAGGCGTGCAATGACCCGGGCCGTTGCACGCCGACAGAGGTTTTTAGAAATCGACAGTCGCCGACAGTTGCAGGGTGCGTGGCGAACCCTGAGAGAACGCGCCGTAAGACGCGACCCCACCAGTCTGGCCGGTGGAGCGCACGGAAGAATCAGAGCGCTTCAATGTTGCGCAGGTGATGGGTGTTGGCTGCGGACAAAGTATCGATCATAGACAGGTATTTATGAGAGTGAGAAGTATTCCCAATACTAATTTAGAGCGAGCCCGATACGCAAGGGGCGAACCGGGTCCTGTCATTCAGGAGAGTTGTGAGCTCAGACGCTCCAGGGCTTCGATGAAGGTGAGGATTGCCAGAGACCGCTGGTTTTGACAGTGCTCGTCGTCGATTTCACTGTCGGTGCTTTCTTCACGGGCGGCACATCCGGCAAGGTCAACGCCGCGACCACGGCGCACAAGGCCGAGGCGATGATGTTGATCCAGAAGAACGTGGACTGCCTCGGTTCTTAAGCTACGTTGAGTGCGGGAGCCGATTATCGTGGAAGAGTCCTGCGGCATCGTGATGGATGGCAATCATCGTTTGAATGCCGCACGGCAACTTGGACTCAAAAGACCACCCGGCACGTGTTTGACCCGGGACTGCCATCGATATCGGTGCCATTGGGCAGGTTGTATACCTGAAGGCTCGGCGGGCGAGGTGCAGCGACGGTCGAAAACCGCAGCTGCGCCTTGTTCCCTGTAGCGCTCACTGATTTCACGTGAGTAGTGCTGGAAAGGATCGAGAGGCCCACTGGGCCTCTCGATGCTTTTTCATTGGGCGGGGGCGTTGGGGATGAAGGCGACGCTGGCATCCGAGCGCGGATGCATCAGCCGCTCACCGTTGTCGGGTTGCGTGACGACGGCCTGATGGTCGACAGTCAGGTAGTTCAACGGCAGCTGATCGCCACGTTTGTAGTGCGCCACAATGATGGTGCGCTGCGGGTCCCACTGCTGACCGCTGGTCTTTTCCAGCCACGCCATGAACTGTGCGCTGTTGCCTTCACGAGGGAAGTCCTGGGTATCAGGCACGTAGTAGAACGGCGCACCGTCGTTTTGCAGGTAGATCGGGACTTTGTTGTCGACCTCGACCATCACCATCCGCCATTGATTCCACGGTGCGATCAGGCTGGCTTGAGCCTTGACGTCCTTGCCGAACTGCACGACGCCACCACCACCGTTGCTCCAGGGCACGATAATCCCGAGTATCAGCAATAGCAGGACGGTCGTGACGCCAAAGCCGATCTTCAGCCCGCGTCCTTCGACTTTGCCGGCAGCACGCCGTTGTTCCATGCGCCGGGTGACCCACCAGGCCGCCAGCAGTTGGGCAAATGGCACCAGTGGCAAGACGTAATAACTGCGTCGACTACCGCTGGCGGTGAAGAACAGGAACAGCAAGCCCAGACCCCAGATCAGCCAGCGGGCATTGGGTTCGAGCGTGCGCCAGTTGCGCGCCGCGACCCACAGCCCAAGCACCCAGAACGGTGCCCAGGGCAGGGTATAAACCGGCAAGTAAATCAGGTAGGTGTAAATCGGCCCGATGTGGTCGAACGGCTGGAAAAACCGCACCACGTTTTCCCGGAAGACCAGTCCCAGACCATTCTCGGCGGAGGTGGGTGCGCCGTAGATATTCGACAACACGAACGGTACTGCGTAGACCAGGCCGGCAACCAGCAGGGCGACGCACACGCGCAGGTTGAGGTGACGTTTCCAGCGGCCGTCTTGCAGCAGATGGGGCAGTAGCACCAGCCCCGGCAGGATGAAACCGATCAGGCCTTTGAACAGCGACGTCACGGACAGCAGCAGGAAGAACACGCAGTAGCGACTGAGTCGCGTGTCGTCCGGTCCGCGCCAATACCACCAGACTGCCGCCAGCACGCCGCACACGGTCAGAATGTCAGCCGTCGCGACCCGCGCCCAAAAGACGAAGTAGAAGGTGGTTGCCAGCATCCAGCCGGCGATCAGGCCGGTGCCTTTGCGAAACAGCTGCTCGCCGATCAGGTAGACCAGCCAGACACTCAGCCAGGCTGAAATCACCGACGTCAGGCGCAAGGACCAGTGGCCAAGGCCGCCGGTGAACCAGGTGGTGGCGGTAATCAGCCAGTAGGAGGGCAGTGGCTTGTCGTAATAGGAGCCGCCCATGAGGTACGGATCGAAGTAGTTACCGCTTTGCAGCATCTGCAACGTGATGTTTGCCCAACGGGTTTCCGGGCCCCAGAGTTCCCGTGTGCCCAGTCCCAATAACAGGAGAAGCGCTGAAACCCCAAGCAGGATCAGCAGCGCGCGTGTTTCCGTTTCCCGCGACTTCATGTGGTATTTCCCTAGGTCTCGACCGCCAGCCGCAGGATTGCTCCGTGCCTATGGACGCCGCGACCTGCGCGCCAGGGTCAGAAAATGCAAATCATCTACTTGCCGGGTGACGATATGGATATCGTCACCCGGCAATCCAGCGCATCAGGAATCTTCAGGGCAGTTTCGGGAAAATCAGGATCTCCAGTTCGCCCCGCTTGTAGTGCTTGCCATCGATCGGCAGCAGCAAGACTTCCTGCTCTTCCAGGGCGTTTTTCACCCGCATGACCACGCCCACCGAACCCTTTTTACGGGCTTCGGTCATCCACTGCTGGACACCGTTCATATCAATTTTGCGGTGTTCCGCCTCTGGGTAAGCCGCGCCATACTGCAGTTCGCCGACAGTGTTGTACAGGTCGACTTGCGGGCGTTTCAGGCGCCAGGACAATGCCGAGGCCGCGCCCAGATCGTTACTCAACAGCGACGTGGTCTCGCTCAACTCCTGAACATGCTCGGCGATGAACTGGTCAGGCATTTTGCTGTTGACGATTGTGCTTGGCATCGCGGCAGGCAACAAGGCGACCAGTAGCCAGATCCCCAGCGCCGGGGTGGCCCAATAGACCAGCGGCCGAAGGGCTTGCAGGGCGTTGGCAATGATCCAGCCGGCCAGCACGATGAAGCCCAGCGACATAGGGAACATTTCGGTGTTATCGAAGATCTGCCTGGTGATCTGCAGATAGATCAGGACAATCAGGGCAATCGTCGCGATCGCCGCGTTGAGCAAACCGTTGATGCGAATCGACCGGCCACGGGCCTCGTTCACCAGATCGATCAAGGTATTGGCCATCAGCAAGGCCAGCGGCAACAGGCACGGCATGATGTAGGTTGGCAGCTTGCCCTTGCTCAGGCTGAAAAATACCAACGGCAGGAGCATCCACAGCAGCAGGAAGCCGGTGCTGTTCTGAGTCTTGTTTTTCCAGGCCTGGGCCAGCGTCGAGGGCAGCAGGGCCGCCCACGGCAGGCTCGAAACCACCATGATCGGCAGGAAGAACCACCACGGCCGGGTGTGTTGGGCATCTTCGGCGGCGAACCGGCGAATGTGCTCGTGCCAGAAGAAGAACCGCCAGAAATCGGGTTCCTCGTTATGGATCGCCAGTACCCACGGCAGGCTGATAACTATGGCGACAACCATCGCTACCGGGCCATAGCGCAGCAACTCACTAAAGCGCTTTTGCCAGATCATGTAAGGCACGGCAATCAACACCGGCAACAGCCAGGCGAGAAAGCCCTTGGTCAGGAAACCCATGCCACAGGCGAGGCCGAGCAAGGCCCAGGCACCGAGTTTGCCGCGTGGGGTTTGGTTATCCAGGGCAAACCACAGGGCAACCAGGCTCAGGTTGACCCAGAAGGTGAATTGCGGATCGAGGTTGGAGTAGCCAGCCTGACCTGCGATCAGGCCGAAGCTCATGTAGAGCAGGGCTGCAGCAAAGCTCTTGCGCGGATCGTTCCACATCCGACGGGCGATCAGATAAGCCAGCCATACACTCAGCCCGGTGCTGAGCGCCGAGGCAATGCGCACGCCAAACAGGTTCTCGCCAAAGATCGCCTGACCGATGGCGATCATCCAGTAACCGGCAATGGGTTTCTCGAAGTAGCGAAAGCCCATGAAGTGCGGGGACACCCAGTCACCGCTCAGCAACATCTCCTGGCTGATCTGCGCGTAACGGGGTTCGTCAGGGATCCATAACCCGTGGCCCATCATCGGCAACAGGTAGAACAGGCCGAAGGCCAACAACAGGAAGGGTAAAGCCCAGCGCTTGATCATTTGACTCGTGCTCCCTGCGACTTCATGCGACGGTTCGGATTGCTGCGTGGGCAATCAGTAAAGTGATGCGTGACGAGTATGATTTTTCGCTTCATGAGGCGGCCTTGATACCGGAAGACATTGCTCGGTTTTTAGTGTTTTGGTTATGACGTTCGGTGCCGTGCAGACCTGCTTCAACAGAGGCTCACGCAGGGACGCGGGCACGTATTGCTCAGCAAAAGAAAAAATCCTGGGCCTCCTGGCAACGGACTGAACGGGTGTAGGAAGGGTAACCCGCTGTAGGCGGGTACCGCATGCTACAAGTGGAATCACGAGTCTTCCATTCAGGATTGTCCCCCCGGCAGGCATTCAAGCCCCAAACCCAAGGATTTCCAGTAACACGCTGAAAAAAATAAAGTTATTCAACTTGTTTCAAGCGCACACAAACGCTGACGAACTGCCGTAGTTAGCACTTTTTGAGCTGGTTAACCGCGTCTGTGTGCGCTGACGGCTAGCACTATTTGCTGGCGAATCGTTTATCCAGCACGGCTGGCCAGTCCTGAGAGTTCACAATGCCGAGGATTTTCAACTGCCCATCAGCGGTAACCGAGACGAACAGGGCGCTGGTGTACTCACTGGTGGGGGCATGCTTGAAGCCGGTTTGCTTCTCGAAGTCACTGATGCAGCCGCTGTGGGTGACCAGGACCAGGTTGCGATGCGCGGTTTTGTGTGCGACGACATCGTCACGCATGGCCTTGCCGCACTGGGCGAGCCATTCCTGATGCGTCGCCTCTTTACCAAACATGTATTGCGCGGTTTGCATCGTACGGGTCGCCGGGCTGCTGAACACATCGGCATGGTCCATGCCCAGAGCGTTGAACCCCTTGCCCACATCTGTCGATGCCGCACTGCCTACCTGGGTAATGCCATCGGCTGGGCCCAGGCAAGGATTTTTCGACTGATCGCAACGTTCGGCATGTCGAACCAGCACGACCACGTCACCAGCCTGCCAGTGTTCGAATACACCAGCCGTTGCCATGTGATTCCCTTCCGCCAGCATCGCAGGAGAGCGGGGCCACAAGACGAAACCGGTGACCAGTGCTGCCACGACCACTGCCGACACTGCGAGGGTCACTTTCATGAAGCGGTTTTTGATCGCCCGTTTAGGCGAGTCCTTGGGCATTGCAGAATTAACCACGCCTTTCACCTGTAAATAGTATTGGGACGAAGAAGTTCGACACCGTTCAAGCAGGCAGCTTAGTCAGTACATAAGAAACGCGAGCATTGAAGGTCGAATTGTGTCGGCCAATTTAGGGGCAGGCAGGTGGGGGATAAGTGAAACGAATGTGAAAATTTTGCTGGGACTCTTAACCTTCCCTTAATCAAGGCTAATTAGTTGATTTTAGATGCATTGCCAGCCATGGGCGCCGCCTCGCCGGGACCGCGAGTCTGGTCGTCGGGGAGGCGGTAAGTGCCCGCTCAGGCGCACCTGTTTCAAATTGCTTCGTGGGGCGGTTTCCCCAGCAGATCGATTCGGCAACCCGGTGCCGCGTCGTAAACCGCCAGTTTCATGTCGTGTAATCGCGCCACCGCCGAAACCATGCTCAAACCCAATCCGTTGCCGGGTGTGTGGCGGCTCAGTTCTGAACGGTAGAGCCGGCGAAATACCGCCTCGCGCTCGGCTTCCGGAATGCCCGGACCATTGTCGGTTACCCGAATACCGACACCTGCTTCATCGGCAATAACCCTGAGATTGACACTGCTATGGTCGGGAGAGAACTTGATCGCGTTATCCAACAGATTGCAGCACGCATCGAACAGCAATTGGGCATCACCGGCGATCAGCGCGGACTCCGTACTGGCATGGAACGCCAGGCTGATGCCGCGCTCCTCGGCCAACGGCTCATAGAGCTCACAGGCATCGGCACCAATCAGGTTCAGATCGATCGGCGCAAAGTGGCTGCGTCGCGCACTGTCTTCAATCTCCGAAATGCGCAGCAAGGCACGGAACGTCATCAGCAAGCCCTTGGCCTCGGCCAGCGCCGAGTCAATGCTGGCGGCGTATTCGTCCTCGCGCAGACCTCGGCGCTGTGCGCGCTCAAGGCCCGCGATCAGCCGGGTCAAGGGCGTGCGAAGGTCGTGGGCGATGTCGTCGCAAACTCCCTTGACCTCGCTCATCAACCGTTCCAGCTCATCCAGCATGCTATTGACGACGTGGGCGAGGCGGTCGATGTCATCGTTGTTGCCCAGCGTTGGCAAACGGCCACTCAAGTCGCCTTCGATAATGCCTTTGATCGAATCGCTCAACCTGTCGAGCCGGCGCCGCGCCGAGTAGCCCAGGCCGATCGCACCTAGCAGGCCGACCACCAACAGCAGGACCCCGCCGGAAATCAGTGCATGGACAAGAAGTTCGTCGAACTCGCGGATATCGTGCATATCCTGGGCGACCAGCAGCGTTTTGCCGTCTTCCAGTTTATGGGCGATAAACCGCACGGGACGGGAGCGATCGTTGCTTTTTTGCCAGTCGAACTCGGTGGGTCGATCATATTTTTTGAACGCTGGCAGTTGATGAATGGCGCCGACAATGTACTGGTTGTTTTCATCGAACAAACTATGGGGCAGGCGACCTTCCGTGTCCGAAATGGCGTGCTTGCGGATTTCCTCTTCCCGCAGTTGCGGGGTTTGCTGGCTGCGACTTTCTACCTGACGATAGAGCGCAGTGTCGGCTTCGGTCTTCAGGTAAAACGCAGTCTGCCAGTAGATGTAACCAAACAGCGCCAGAAACGAGCAACCGAACAGCCCCAGAAACATCAGACCCGTGCGAAAACTGATGGTGCGCGGAATCTCACTCAGGTGAACGGAGAACATAGCCGGCCCCCCGAATGGTGTGGATCATCTGCGCTTCGCCTTCGGCGTCGATCTTGCGACGCAGGCGACCGATATGCACTTCGATGACATTGGTGCGCTCGTCATAGCTGTAATTCCATACGGCTTCAAACAACATGGTGCGCGTGACCACCTGTTCGGCGTTGCGCATCAGGTGCTCCAGCAGTGCGTATTCACGGGGAACCAGCTCGATGGTTCGATCGCCACGGCGCACACTGCGCCGTAACAGGTCGACGTGCAGGTTGCCGACGCGCAACTGATTGTCCGGTTCGCGGGTAGTGGGTTCGGCACGGCGACGGCTCAAGGCGTCCAGCCGCGCGGTGAGTTCGATAAACTCGAAAGGCTTGGTCAGGTAGTCATCGCCACCGGCGCGCAAGCCTCGGACACGTTCATCCAGCGCACTCAGGGCACTGAGGATCAACACCGGCGTGCTCACGCTCGCCGCCCGCAAGGCGGTCAACACGCCCAGCCCATCGATGCCGCCGGGCAGCATCCGGTCGAGGACGATCAGGTCGAAGGGCTCGCTCAGGGCTTTGAGCAAACCATCACGGCCGTTGTTCACGCAGGTGACCGTAAAGCCGTGGTCCTGCAGAGCTGCTTCAATTTCGCGAGCGGTGGAGTTGTCGTCTTCGACGACCAGAACGTGGGTCATGGGAGTTGAACCGGCCACTTGAACGAGTGAGAGATGGCATAGTGTGTCAAATCCAGGCAGACGCCAACGTCGCCGCCAGATAAATAAAAGTTTAGTTTTTTGTTAAGAGAGGAAGCTCCTTGCGCATTCTAGTCGTTGAAGACGATGCCCAGACCGCTACCTACCTGTTGCGTGGGCTGACGGAAAGCGGGCATGTAGTGGACGTCGCCGAAGAAGGCAACGATGGCCTGGCCATGGCCCTGGAAGACATTCATGACGCATTGATTGTCGACCGGCGCTTGCCGGGGCTCGACGGCATCGCGCTGGTGCGGGCAATACGCAGTCGCGGCTTGCGCATTCCGGTGTTGATGCTGAGTGCTCAGTCGACCACTGCGCAAAAAGTCGAAGGCCTGCAAGCCGGTTGCGACGATTACCTGGCCAAACCCTATGCCTTCGCCGAAGTACTGGCGCGCCTCGAGGCCTTGTTGCGCGGCGCCGATCAACCAAGCGCTACCGGGCGCAAGCTGGAAGTCGGCGAGCTCGAACTCGACTGCGCGACGCGGACGGCGGTGCGTCAGGGGCGCAGCATTGTCTTGCAACAGCGTGAAGCGCTACTGCTTGAGAAGCTCATGCGCCACAGCGGCCAGGTGGTGACCCGCGACATGCTGCTCGACAGTGCCTGGGATTACGCTTTCGACCCCAATGACAATGTCATCGACAAACATATCCATCGGTTGCGGCGCAAACTCGACGAGGGTTTCGAGTACTCGCTGATCAAAACCATTCCGGGTGCGGGCTACAGCTTTCAGGGCGGTGGTCCCGAGCCTGATTAAACAAAAGTTTACCTACAGGCGAACGCTCTGCTAGGCGCTGTTGGCTATCTTCGGCTGATTCGTGGACTTGCTCCACAAACGTTTCAGCCGGAGATCGCGTGCCAATGTCAGTTGCAACCTCACCGAGGCGTAACTTCTTATCAATATCGGTGCTGCTGGGCGTATTGATGCTCGGCGGTTGCTCGATGGTGCCCACTTACCACCAGCCGGACATGCCGCTGGCGGCAAACTGGAACGGCGCCGAGCAAACGTCCGCCGCTCGAGGAGGGCAGTGGTGGAGCGAATTCCACAGCGCTGAACTGAATGACCTGATCGCCCGCGGCCTCTCGGCCAACTATACCCTTAAAGCCGCAGCCAGCCGCATCGAAGAAGCCCGCGCTTCGGCTCAGGTCGTCGGCGCCGGGCAATATCCGACGCTGGCGCTGGGTGGCAACGTTCAGCGTCAGAACAACTACGGCACCACCAAAAAAAGCAGCATGTTCGCCCAAGCGACCTACGAGCTGGACTTCTGGGGCAAACAGCGCGCCGCCGCCGATTCCGCCGATGCGTTGGCCAATGCCAGTGTGTTCGATGCGCAAACCCTGCGCATGAGCCTGGGGGCGAGCATTGCCGACAGCTACTTCCAGGTCTTGTCACTGGAAGAACGGCTGCGCCTGGCCCAGTCGATTGCCGATGACGCCAAGCAAGTACTCGATCTGGTCGAGGTCCAGGCCAGCCAGGGCGCGGTGTCCAATCTTGAAGTCGCGCAGCAACGCAACGCCCTGCAAACCTTCCAGGCCGCAATGCCACCGTTACGTCAGCAGCGTGATCTGGCGCTTTACCAATTGGCGGTACTGGTGGGCGAGACGCCGCAAGGTTTCCACCTGCAAAGCTCCGGTCTTGATGGCTTGCAGGTGCCGCGTCCGTCCGCTGGCTTGCCTATCGGCCTGCTGCGTCAGCGGCCCGATGTGCAATCAGCTGAAGCGCGACTGGTCTCGGCCAACTTCGATGTCGGGGTCGCCCGCGCGGCGTTCTTGCCGAATCTGTCGCTGGACCTGATCGGCGGTATCGACACGATTGCCGGCGGTAATATCTGGAGCGTCGTCGGCACATTGGCCCAACCGGTATTTACCGGTGGCCAGCTCAGCGGCCAATTGCACGTTGATCAGGCCCACGTGCAGGAACTGACCGCCAGTTACCGTGAATCGGTGATCGAGGCGCTGCAAGATGTTGAAACCCAACTGAGCGCCACCCGCGAACTGGACAAAAGCTATGCCTTGAATCAGGCCGCGGTGGACTCCGCCCGCGAGGCCGCCAGGTTGGCGCAGGTTCGTTATCGGCTGGGCTCCACCGACTTTCAGACCTTGCTGATCGTCGAGCGCACCCAGTATCAGGCCGAAGACACGCTGTTGCAGGTGCGCCTGCAACACCTGCAGGCCGCCGTCGGTTTGTTTCGGGCGCTGGGCGGTGATTTCACGCCCGACACCCTCGCTTCCCTTTCTCCTTCCCAGGCGTCTCACCCATGAATGCTAAGCCACGCGTTGCGAACCCTCGCCATCGAGCACTTTCCTGGGCGCTGCTGATCCTCCTGTTGGGCGCCGGCGTCGGCGGCTTTCAGTGGATCAAACGGGCCCAGGCCGCGCCCACTAAAGCCGAAGCCACGGCCGTGCCGGTGCAACTGACGCAAGTCAGCCAGCAGGACTTGCCGATCTGGCTCAGTGCAATCGGCAACGTCCAGCCGCTCAACAGCGTCAATGTGCGGGTTCGGGTGGATGGTGAGTTGCAGAAAGTCCTGTTCAAGGAAGGCCAGACGGTGAACGCCGGCAGTCTGTTGGCGGTGATCGATCCACGGGTCTATCAGGCTCAAGTGGCACAGGCGCAAGCGCTGGTGGCCAAGGATCAGGCTCAGTTGGCCAACCTGCGGGTCAATCTCGACCGCGCCAGCAAACTGGCAGTCGCCAAAGCCGGCCCAACCCAGGACGTCGACACCTATCGCGCCCAACTGGCAGCGCAACAGGCCACGGTGCAGGCTGACCAGGCGGCACTGGATAACGCGCGCCTGCAACTGGAGTTCACTCAGGTGAAGGCGCCGCTGACCGGGCGCACCGGTCAGCGCTTGCTGGATGTTGGCGCCATCGCTCATGGCGCGGAAGCCACGGGCCTGGTGACGATTACCCAGATGAACCCGATCTCGGTGGCCTTCGCTGTCTCGCAGGATGAACTCCCGCAGATTCTCGAAGAAAACGCCAAGAACGCCTTGCAAGTGGTCGCCATGACCCGCGACGGCCATCAGGAAATCGCTCGTGGCCGTTTGAGCTTCATCGACAGCCAGGTCGCTGCGGCCAGCGGTCAGATCCAGTTGAAGGCCGAGTTCGACAACAGTGCCAACCAGTTGTGGCCCGGCGAGTTGGTCAGCGCACGCTTGCTGGTCAGCACCCGTCAGGACGTCACGGTAGTGCCGGCCAATGCGGTGCAGTTCGGTCGTCAAGGCAACTTCGTCTATGTGGTGGGTGCCGATCAACGAGTGCAGCCGCGTCAGGTCGATGCAGCCGCCGTGGTCGATGGCAAACAGTGGATTCGTCAGGGGCTGGCGGCCGGAGAAACGGTGGTGGTGCAGGGCCAGTCACGCATCGCGCCAGGGGTAAAAGTCGCACCGATCAAGGCTGACGAAGCGGCTGCGCTGGCTGCTGCCACGCCGGTGGAGAGTGCACGATGAACGGACTCGCCGGACTGATTCAACGACGCGTCGGCCTGAGCCTGTTGGCACTTGGGGTCATGCTGCTCGGGGCTTTTGCTTACTTTCAATTGCCGGTGGCACCCCTGCCCACGGTTGATTTTCCGACCATTCAGGTCACCGCCAAACTCTCCGGGGCCAGCGCCGAGACCATGGCTTCATCGGTCGCGACGCCACTCGAAAGAGCGTTTGCTGCCGTTCCGCAAGTCACCTCGATGACCTCATCGAGCGCGGCCGGCAAGACTCAGGTGGTCTTGCAATTCGACCTGTCACGGAACATCGACGGTGCCGCCCAGGACGTGCAGACCGCGATCAACACCGCCACCCCGAACCTGCCGAAGACCATGACCAGCACCCCGACCTTCAACAAGGTCAACCCGGCGGAAGGTACGGTGTTGTCGCTGGCCGTGACGTCGCCGACACGCACGCTGCCGGAACTCGACCGTTATGCGGACAACTACATTGCTCAGCGTTTGTCGCAGATGCCCGGCGTCGGCCTGGTGGATTTCCATGGTGAACAAAAACCGGCGGTACGTATTCAGATCGACCCGGATGCGTTGGCCGCACGTGGCCTGAGCCTTGAAGACGTGCGCAGCGTGATCGGCGTCAGCACCGTGGATCAGCCTAAAGGCTCCCTTGACGGGCAGACCCGTTCCGTCACCCTCGGCGCGACCGACCAGATGCTCGACCCGCAGCATTACCGGGATCAGGTGATTGCCTATAAAAACGGTATGCCGATCAAACTCGGTGATCTCGGCCGGGTGATTGCCGGTGCCGAAGATACCCAACAAGCGGCACAGTTGGGCAGTGAGCCGACGGTGATCGTCGACATTCACAAGCAACCCGGGTTCAACCTGCTGTCGACCATCGCCACGATCAAGGCGAAGTTGCCCGAACTGACCGCTTCATTGCCGCGTGATGTGCAGGTCCAGGTGGTGGGCGACCGCACCCAGACCATCGAAGCCTCGGTCAATGACATGCAATTCACCTTGCTGCTGTCGATTGCCCTGGTGGTCGTGGTGATCTTCGTGTTCCTGCGCAAGGCCACCGCCACCCTGATTCCCAGCCTGACCATTCCGCTGTCGCTGGTGTCGACCTTCGGTGTCATGTATTTGCTCGGCTACAGTCTCGACAACCTGTCGATCATGGGCCTGGCGATTGCCGTCGGTTTTGTGGTGGACGATGCCATCGTGGTGATGGAAAACATCGTGCGCCATCTGGAAATGGGCAAATCACGCCTGCAATCGGCGGTCGATGGCTTGCGCGAAGTGGCGTTCACCATTGTCTCGATGACGGTGTCGCTGATCGCGGTGTTCTTGCCGATCCTGTTGATGTCGGGGATCGTCGGGCGCCTGATGCGCGAGTTCGCGGTCACGGTCAGCGTGGCGATCATCATGTCGTGCATCGTCTCGCTGACGATCACCCCGATGCTTTGTGCCTGGCTGCTTAAACCGCATGCCGAAAGCGAGGAGGGGCGTTTCGCCCAAGCCTGCGAGCGGGCGTTCACTGGCTTGCACAATGGCTATCGCCGCAGCCTCGACTGGGTACTCGACCATCAACGCCTGACCCTCGGCGTGGCACTGGCGACGTTGCTGGCGACGGCGATGTTGTACGTGAGCATTCCCAAGGGCTTCTTCCCGCAGCAGGATAACGGCCTGATCCAGGGCGTGGCCGAAGCCGCTGCCGATATCTCGCCGATGGCTATGCGTGAGCAGGTCAACCGTGTCGCCGAAGTCGTCGGGCAGGACCCGGCGGTGGCCAAGGTGTATTTCTGGATCGGTCCGAACCCGACGGTCAGCCAGGGCAAGGTGATGATCAACCTCAAACCGTTCAGCGAGCGCACCGACAGTGCCCGCGAGGTGATCAGCCGCTTGCAGCCGGCCCTCGATCAGCTGTCCGGGGTCAAGGTTTACCTGCAGGCTAACCAGGACATCCAGATCGGTGGCCGCGCCAGTAAAACCCAGTATCAGTACACCCTTCAGGACCCGGACAGCGCAGAACTGGATCACTGGAGCGGGGTGTTGCTGGAAAAACTCAAGACTTTGCCGCAACTGCAACACGTGACCTCTGACCAGCAGCAGGCAATCCCACAGGCAACGCTGGTCATCGACCGGGCCACGGCGGCGCGTATGGGCGTGACGGTGCAGGCCATCGACGACGTACTGTACGACGCCTTCGGGCAGCGTCAGGTGGCGACGATGTTCACCCAACTCGACCAGAACCATGTGGTGCTCGAACTGGACCCGCACTGGCAGACGTCCACCACCACGCTGGAACATTTATACGTGCGCGCAAGCTCGGGAACCCTGGTGCCACTGAATCTGTTGGCGAGCATCAAGACCGAGCAGGTGCCCATCATCATCAACCACCAAGGGGTATTTCCGGCCATTACCCTGTCGTTTGACCTGGCGCCCGGCCAAGCCTTGAGCGATGCGGTCAGTGCGATCAATCAGGCGTCCCTGGCAGTGGCGATGCCCGACTCTGTCGTCGGCAGTTTCCAGGGCACCGCCCAGGCGTTCCAGGACTCGTTGAAGTCCCAGCCGTGGCTGATTCTGGCGGCGATTCTGACCGTCTACATCGTGCTGGGCGTGCTCTACGAGAACGCGATTCACCCGTTGACGATCATCTCGACCCTGCCGTCCGCCGGGTTCGGAGCGCTGCTGGCACTGATGCTGTGTGGACAGGACCTGTCGGTACTTGGGATGATCGGCATTATTCTGCTGATCGGTATCGTCAAGAAGAACGCGATCATGATCGTTGACTTCACGCTGTCGGCCCAGCAACGTGGCCTGTCCGCCAGAGACGCCGTGCGTGAAGGGTGCCTGTTGCGGCTGCGGCCGATCCTGATGACGTCACTGGCGGCGTTGCTCGGTGCGGTGCCCCTGGCGTTCGGTCACGGTGCCGGCTCGGAGCTTCGCCAACCGCTGGGTATCGCCATCGTCGGTGGCCTGGCGGTCTCGCAGATCCTGACTTTGTACACCACACCGGTCGTCTACCTTTGGTTTGAGCGTCGGCGTCGCAGCCAAAAACTCGTCGCGCAAGACATCAAGGTGTGAAGCCGGCATTCGAACACTGGAAAGACATGGACTCCAAACAGAGCCTGACAAAACGGATTGTGATTGTTTTCGCACTGATGACTGCGTTTGTCGCGGGGGTCTTTGCGGTCGGCATTGTCGTGACCGTGCACGTCGTTGAAGGAAAGCTCACCACGACCAGTCTGAGCGGTGGGCTGCAACGTTTGCTGCTGATGGACAACACCGCTGACTGGACCCATCGACCGGAGAAAGACGAGCTGTTTTTCTTTGAGGGCGGGCTGGGCGAAATGACCCCCGACAAACAGCTCAAGGCGCTGCATCCGGGCTTTCAGGAAATTGTCTATGACGGCGAGGACTACTACGCCATGGTGCGGGTAGTCGACGGTCGACAATACATCCTGCTGAAAGATCAGCGAAGCCACGAACAACGCGAACGGGTGTTGTACGCGGTGGTCATTGTCGGGTTCGTGTTGAGCATCCTGCTGGCGATTCTGTTGGGTTGGCTGCTGGCTCGACGCGTCATGGCACCAGTGATTCGTCTGGCGCGCCAGGTGCGTCATCGCGACCAGTTGCTGGAACTCGCACCACCACTGGCGCCCGAGTATGCCGTCGACGAGGTCGGCGAACTGGCGATTTCCTTCGATCAAACCCTGGGGCGACTGCGCGCGGCGCTGGGCCGGGAAAAACTCTTCACCAGCGATGTAAGCCACGAGTTGCGAACCCCGCTGATGGTGCTCGCCAGTTCGTGTGAGCTGTTGCTGAGCAATCGTGCCCTGGATCCGCGCTCCATGGCTCAGGTCAGCCGTATTGCCAGGGCCAGCGATGAAATGCGGCAACTGGTCGACACGTTCCTGATGCTGGCGCGTGACCGGGACAGCGAGTCCGGCAACGGTGTCAACGCGTCCTTGAAAGAGGTCGCCGACAGCCTGGCGGAAATTTGGGGCCGGCTGATCCGGGAAAAAGGCCTGGAGTTCATCTACGTTAACGAGCAGGCCTCAAACACCCACTACAACCTGACGTTCCTGCAATCGGTGATGGGCAACCTGCTGCGCAACGCCTGGCACTACACTGATCATGGCTTCATTCGCTTGACCCTGCGTGACCACGGCTTCAGCGTGGAAGACAGCGGGATCGGCATCCCGGAGGAAAAACGCCACGCAATGTTCCAACCCTTTGTCAGAGGCGACGAACACCGGGGCGAAGGGCTGGGCCTGGGACTGTCGTTGGTTCAGCGGATCTGCACCAACCAGAACTGGCGAGTGGAACTCACCACCTGCGAACCCCACGGCTGCCATTTTGCCGTGGACCTGACAGAGCGTCAGGAGCAGGTCCTGCTCTGAGGGATGCGGTGCAGCACCGCATTTCAATTTATGTCCGTTGGTCGGTTTACCTGACAGGCCTGTCGATTTGAGCTTCAGTGGATCGACTACTTGGTAAACCGATGATGCAATTCAACGAGGAGAGTGATCATGTCCTATGTCGATGGTTTCATTGCTGCCGTACCTACCACCAACCGCGATAAATTCAAGCAACACGCCGAGTTCATGGCCGCCATTTTCAAAGAAAACGGCGCACTGAGCGTCACCGAATGCTGGGGGGACGACGTGCCCGAAGGCAAGGTGACCTCGTTTCCGATGGCGGTGAAACTCAAGGAAGGCGAGACCGTGGTTTTCTCGTGGATCGTCTGGCCGGATCGCAAAACACGCGACGCCGGCATGCAACAGTTCATGGCCGACCCTCGAGTCCGCTCGGAGGGCAACTCAATGCCCTTCGATGGTCAGCGGATGATCTTCGGCGGCTTCGAGACGATCGTAAACGTGTGAGGTTCGCGTGATCCCAGAGTGGGGCGAGCAAGGCCGCCGCCCCATTCCTATTCCTGAACGGTGATCCTGCAGCTCTTGCGATTGTGGATCTGCTGATCCGTCGGCCGCTCTTTGACAAACTCAAAGCGCGGTTCACCCTCGCTGTACGTGACCAGCCAACCCCACTCCAACTCGGACTCATCTTGCCCAGGCTTGGGCGGCGCAGCCCACCATGGCTCTTTGCTGACAATCTGGCGCATACCCCCTCCACGTGGTTTGGGTCCCTTCAACTATAACGTGGATAGCCTGGGGTGCCAGATTGCGTTGGGCGGATGGTCAATCACGACGCCTGAGGGGCAATCACATCGATCGCCAAGGCATCACCCGTTCGGACTAGGCAAGGCTAACGATTCTGCCGCCGGCGCCGGTCGCCACACTCGATGGCCCAAGAGGTGTTGCACCTCGCCAGACGAGCAGAAGGCGCCGCGATGGACTTTGCATTCAGCGACGAGCAGGAAATGATTCGCGCATCGGCCGAAGGTTTTCTCGCCGATGTGTCCGACTGTGCCGCCGTGCGGGCGGCCATGGTCAGTGAGCAGGGGTATGACAGCGCGCTGTGGCAGCGCCTGTGCAGCGAAATGTATTGGCCGGCGATCCATATTCCCGAAGCGTTCGGTGGTTTGGGGCTGGGTTTTGTCGAATTGTCGATTCTGCTGGAACAGATGGGCCGGCGTTTGCTCTGCTCACCGTTCTTCGCCACCGCCTGCATGGCCACGCCCGCGTTGTTACTGGCGGCCAATCCTGCGCAACAACAGCGCTGGCTGCCGCTGATTGCCGAGGGCAGCCTCACCGCCACGCTGGCCTTCACCAGCGGTAATGGCTGGGCGGCTGAAAACCTGCAAACCACGGTGGTGGCCGAAGGTTCGGGGTTTGTGCTTGATGGCACGCTGACTCACGTACTCGATGGCCATAGCGCTGACCTGTTGATCATCGCCGCACGAACTCCCGGCTCGATGGGGGAAACCGGCATCAGCCTGTTTGCGGTCGAGCCCGACCGTGTCGGGATCACTCGGCAAATGCTGCCGACCATGGATCAGACCCGTCGTCAGGCGCGGATCGAACTCAATCACCTGTATCTGGAAGCGGACTGCCTGCTCGGCACCCTCGGCGCAGGCTGGCCAGTCCTCGATCAGGTGCTGCAACTGGCCTGCATCGCCCTGGCCGCCGAGCAGACCGGTGGCGCGCAGCAAGTGCTCGATCTGAGCGTCGCCTACATGCAGGAGCGCCAGCAGTTCGGTCGACCGATCGCCAGTTTTCAAGCCCTCAAGCACCGCGCCGCCGACATGATGTTGCAGGTCGAGTGTGCGCGTTCGGCCTGCTATTACGCGGCCTGCGTAGCTCAGGAAGTGCTCGATCCGCAAGGCGATCCGCAGGTTGCGGCGCAGTTGCCACTGGCGGCGGCGCTGGCCAAGGCACAGTGCTCGGACAGCTATTTCCACTGCGCCGCCGAGTCGATCCAGCTGCACGGCGGCGTGGGCTTCACTTGGGAATACGACCCGCATCTGTACTTCAAACGGGCCCGGGCCAGCGAAAGCTTTCTCGGGCTACCGGCCTGGCACCGCGAGCGGATCGCCGCGCAGATTCTTGGAGAGCAGCCATGAAGATCGGTTTCAGTGAGCAGGATGAGTGCTTCCGCCAGGAAGTTGCCGACTGGATGGCCGCCAACCTGTGCGGTGAGTTCGAGCCGTTGCGCTTTCGCGGCGGTCCGGGCGATGAACACAGCTTTCCCGAGGAGCGCAAAGCCTGGGAGCGTAAGCTCGCCGAAGGTCGCTGGACCTGCGTTGGCTGGTCGCCCGAGCATGGCGGGCGCGGTCTGTCGATCACTCAGCAGGTGATCTTCCACGAAGAATACGCCCGCGCCGGTGGCCCCGGCCGCATGGGCCATATCGGTGAAGGCCTGGCCGGACCGACCATCGCCGCGTTTGGTACTGAAGAACAAAAACGCCGCTTGCTGCCGGGGATCGTCAGCGGCACGGCATTCTGGTGTCAGGGCTACTCCGAGCCCAGCGCCGGTTCGGATCTTGCCAACGTCAAGACCCGCGCGGTGCTGGATGAGGCCACGGGCGAGTGGGTGATCAACGGGCAGAAGGTCTGGACCTCGCTGGCCCATGAGTCGGACTGGTGTTTCGTGATCGCTCGCACCGAAGCCGGCAGCGTCGGCCACAAGGGCCTGTCGTTCCTGCTGGTGCCGATGGCGCAGGCCAGCATCAGCGTGCGGCCGATCGAGCAACTGACCGGCACTTCGGAATTCAATGAAGTGTTCTTCGACGATACCCGCACTGCTGCGGTGAACATCGTCGGCCAGCCGGGTGAAGGCTGGAAGATTGCCATGGCGCTGCTGGGCTTCGAACGCGGGGTCTCGACTCTTGGCCAGCAGATGCAGTTTCAAAACGAACTGAACGAAATCATTGCCATCGCCCGCGCCAATGGCACTGCTCGCGACCCGGTGCTGCGCCAGCGTCTGGCCGAGGCCTGGAGCGGTTTGCGGATCATGCGCTACAACTCGCTGCGCATGCTCTCGGGCGCGCAGGACGGCACGCTGCGCAAAGAGGCGACTATCTACAAATTGTTCTGGTCCACCTGGCACGCCAACCTCGGCAAGCTGGCGATGGACGTGCTCGGCGCCGAGGCCGAACTGCTCGACGCCGCACCGTATCAACTGACCCGCTTGCAGTCGCTGTACCTGTTCAGCCGCGCCGACACCCTCTACGGCGGCAGCAACGAAATCCAGCGCAACATCATCGCCGAACGCGCCTTGGGCATGCCCAAAGAGCCGCGCCCGCGCACCTGAAAAAAAGGAGTATTTGCATGTCAGTTCCTCAGTATGTGGCGGGCCACGGTCTGTTGCGCGGCAAGTCGGTGCTGATCACCGCCGCAGCCGGCGCCGGTATCGGTTTTTCCGCAGCCTTGCGCGCCGCCGAAGAAAGCTGCCGGGCGCTGATGCTCAGCGATATCCATGAAGGTCGGTTGCGCGAGGCGGTGTTGAAGATCCGCGAAGCGACCGGTTTGCAAGAGGTCTATGGCGAGGTCTGCAACGTTGCCGATGAAGCCCAGGTACAGCATTTGATCGCCTGCGCCGAGCGCGATCTGCACGGTGTTGATGTGTTGATCAACAACGCCGGCCTCGGCGGTTCGCGGTTGCTGGTGGAGATGCCCGACGAAGAATGGCACCGGGTGCTCGACGTGACGCTCACCGGCACCATGCGCATGACCCGCGCCATGCTGCCGAAGATGATCGAGCGGCGCTCGGGGGTCATCGTCAATAACGCCTCGGTGCTCGGCTGGCGGGCACAGAAAGAACAGTCCCATTATGCCGCCGCCAAGGCCGGGGTCATGGCGCTGACCCGTTGCGCAGCGGTCGAAGCCGCCGAGCACGGGATTCGCATCAACGCCGTCAGCCCGAGCATTGCCTTGCATGACTTCCTGCGCCGCTCGGCACCACAGGCGGTGCTTGATCAACTGGCGGCCAACGAAGCGTTCGGGCGTGCCGCCGAAGTGTGGGAAGTGGCCAACGTGATGATGTTCCTGGCCAGCGATTACAGCTCCTACATGACCGGCGAAGTGTTGTCGGTTTCCAGTCAGAGGGCCTGAACATGCCAAGGATTTTCGACACGCCTCATGAGTTGGCCGACGCGGTGGGCGAAGCGCTCGGCGTCAGCGACTGGCTGCTGCTGGATCAGTCGCGCATCGATCTGTTTGCCGAGGCGACCGGCGATCACCAATGGATTCACGTCGACCCGATCAAAGCTGCCAGCGGGCCGTTCGGTGCCTGTATCGCCCATGGCTACTTGAGCCTGTCATTGGTGAACCTGTTTTTGCCGCAGATCGTCGAGGTCCGCGCGATTGCCATGGGCGTCAACTACGGCTGCGAGCGGGTGCGGTTTCCCAATGTCGTTCACGTCGGCTCGCGGGTGCGTGGCAGCGCGCAGCTGATGGCGGTCGAGCAGGTCAAGGGCGGGTTTCAGGCGACCATCCGCGTCAGTGTCGAGATCGAAGGCCAGGAACGTCCTGGCTGCGTGGTCGACACCATCAGTCGCTACTACCCGGCCTGAGTACTTCAGCCGTTTATTCGAGGATTCCAGCATGAAAGAAGCCGTCATCGTTTCCACCGCCCGCACGCCGATCGGCAAAGCCTTTCGCGGCGCCTTCAACGACACCGAAGCACCGCAACTGGGCGGCCACGTAGTGCGCGAAGCGGTGCGCCGCGCCGGCATCGAACCGGGTGAGGTGGACGACGTATTGATGGGCGCCGCCGCCCAGCAAGGCACCCAGTCCTACAACCTTGGGCGGCTGTGCGCGATTGCCGGCGGCTTGCCGAGCACGGTCGCCGGGATGGCCATCGAGCGCCAGTGCGCCTCGGGGCTGATGAGCATCGCCACGGCTGCCAAGGGCATCATCTGCGATGAAATCGACATCGCCGTGGCCGGTGGCCTGGAGTCGATTTCGCTGGTGCAGAACAAATACAAGAACGTCTACCGAAACCAGTCTGGTGCGGTGATCGAGCTGGACCCGCGGGCTTACATTCCGATGATCGAAACCGGCGAGATTGTCGCCGAGCGCTACGGCATCTCCCGCGAAGAGCAGGACGAATACAGTTACCAAAGCCAGGTGCGCACCGCGCTGGCCCAGAGTGCCGGGTTGCTCGACCGCGAACTGGCGCCGATGACCAGCCGCAAGATGATCGTCGACAAAGCCAGCGGTGAAACCCGCTATGAGACCCTGACCTTGCTGCGCGACGAGTGCAACCGCGCCGACACCACCCGCGAAAGCCTGAGCGCGCTGGAGCCGGTGTGGCAGGGTGGGGAGTGGACCGGCAAGGGCCGCTTCATCACTGCCGGCAACGCCTCGCAACTGTCCGATGGCGCCTCGGCCTCGGTGCTGATGAGCGCCAAACTCGCCGAACAGCGCGGGCTTGAGCCATTGGGTATCTACCGTGGTTTGGCCGTCGCTGGTTGCAACGCTGACGAGATGGGCATCGGCCCGGTCTACGCTATTCCGAAATTGCTCAAGCGTCACGGTTTGACGGTGGACCACATCGGACTCTGGGAATTGAACGAGGCCTTCGCCAGCCAGGTGTTGTATTGCCGCGACACCCTGGGTATTCCGATGGAGCGCATGAACGTCAACGGCGGGGCGATTTCCGTCGGCCACCCGTTCGGCATGTCCGGCGCACGCATGGTCGGCCACGCCTTGATCGAAGGTCAGCGCCGTGGCTTGCGTTACGTGGTGGTGAGCATGTGCATCGGCGGCGGCATGGGCGCAGCGGCGTTGTTTGAAGTGGTCTAGGAGGCGGCGATGATCAGTGCAGAGCAGGTTCAGGCGAGCATGGCGCGGTATGTCGAATTGGTGGACGCCGGCGACATAGACGGGATTGTCGCGCTTTATGCGCAGGACGCGGTGGTCGAAGACCCGGTGGGTAATCCGCCGATTCATGGCCTCGCCGGCATCGAGCAGTTTTATCGGCAAGGTCTGGGCGCCAGCAAGGTCTCGGCAACCCTGACCGGCCCGGTGCGGGCGACGCTCAACGGCTGTGGGGCGATGCCGTTTCGGGTCGACATGATGTGGGGCGGACAAGCATGCTCGTTGCAGGTGATCGACGTGATGGAGTTCGATGCCGAGGGCAGGATTCGGTCGATGAAGGCGTATTGGGGCCCGGTCAATATCGGTCCGCAGGAAAGTTGATGGAGCGGGAGGGGAGGCTGCGTTTAACCTGGTTAAGCGCAATCCCTGTGGGAGCGAGCCTGCTCGCGATGGCGGTATTACATTCAACATCAATGCTGACTGAACCACCGCTATCGCGAGCAGGCTCGCTCCCACAGGTTGTTTTGCGTGGGGTTAGCGAAAATCCGCATTTTGCGTCTGCCCGGTCTCATAGTAGGCCTTGAGGTTCTCGGCAATCTGCCGCACGACTTTGTTGAACGCCTTGCCCAACAATCCTTCGACAATCCTTCCACCCCGCAAGCTGTACTTCATGCACGTGGTAATCCGCGTCACATCACCCTCAGCCTGCAAGCTGTAGTGAAACGTCGCCTCGCGAAACGGGAAGGGCGCTCCATCACTGGCCTTGTGCAGCACCAGCACGAACCCTTGGCCTTCCTGCCACTGCACCACGCTTTCATCCAGCCACTGCCCACCTTTTCGAAACACCCGGCGACTGGCGCCCAAGCCTTCTGTAATGCCTGGGTGAAACTGGCAACCGGTCAGCCCCGGCACATAGTGCGGGGCCAGGCTGAGGTCGCGCAGTTTTGCCCACGCGGCGGGCTGGCTGAGGTTGAGTAAAACGCTGTGGCTGGCAACGGCGGGCATATCGGGTGTCCTCTTATGAATGGGCTTGAGCAGCATCGAGAAACGCCGGGCGTTCGCCGCCGCCATGCACCACCAGATCGGCACCGCTGACGTAGCGCGCCAGCGAGGAGGCCAGGTACAGGCAGGTATCGCCGATATCGTCCGGGTTGGCCAGCCGTTGCAACGGAATACCCGCAGCCACCCGGGCAATGCCGGCCTGGTCACCATAATGCAGCGCGGCCTGTTCGGTGAGGATCAGCCCGGCGGTGATCGCGTTGAGACGCACCTTCGGCGCCCATTCCACCGCCAGCGAACGGGTCAGGCTCAACAGCCCGGCCTTGGCCGCGCCATAGGCGGCGGTGCCAGGGGAAGGGCGGGTGGCGCTGACGCTGGCGATGTTGATGATCGAGCCGCCCGTGGCCTGGGACTGCATCACCCGATTGGCCTGTTGACACAGGTTCAGTGGTGCCAGCAGGTTGAGGCGAATGATCGCTTCGCTGAATCGCGGTGAGGCGGTCGCGGCGTCGGCATTCGGTGCACCACCGGCGTTGTTGACCAGCACATCGAGTCGGCCGAAGTGCTTGACCACGCTGTCGATCAACTGCTGCGACTGCTCGACATCGCGCAAGTCGCAGGCGACGAACAGCGCCTCGCGGCCAGCGCTGGCGGGCAAGGTTTCGGGAGCTTCACGGCCGCAGATCACCACCTCGGCGCCGCAGTCGAGAAAGCGCTGGCTGATGCCGCGTCCCACGCCTTTGCCACCGCCGGTGATCAATACCACAGTGCCGCGAAAGTCCATCGGATCGTGCATGGCTGCCTCGTTTTATCAGGTGTGCGTGGGCCGGATACTGGGGCTCGACGCGGCCTTGGGCCAACGTCCGAAAAGACTAGGGGGGTTGGCTCAACGCCAGTCAGCTCAAGCAATGTCCCTATGCGAGCCTGCTCGCGATGGCGTCGGCACATTCAACATCAATGATTACTGACCCACCGCATCGCGAGCAGGCTCGCTCCCACAAGGATTGCTATGTTCAAACCGGCATCAGGCGTAGTCCTGTCGGACGATGTTGGCGGGTTGGGCGACGGGAATACTCCCTGCACAACAACAGGCCGGGAGGACACCGCATGAGCGCATCAGCGCAGGGGCACTTCGTTACGCTGCCCAGTGGTTTGCAGCTGCATTACCAGGACATCGGTGCCGGTGAGCCGGTGGTTTTCATTCATGGCAGCGGGCCGGGCGCCAGCGGCCACAGCAACTTCAAGCAGAACTATCCGGTGTTCGCTGACGCCGGTTACCGCTGTATCGTCCCGGACCTGCCGGGTTACGGCGCCTCGGACAAACCGGAAACCCTCTATACCCTGGACTTTTTCGTCGAAGCCCTGAGCGGTCTGCTCGACGCGCTGGATATCCCGCGCTGCGTGCTGGTCGGCAACTCGTTGGGCGGCGCGATCGCGCTGAAACTGGCGCTCGACCAGCCACAGCGGGTCAGTCGACTGGTGCTGATGGCGCCCGGTGGCCTGATGGAAAAAGAGCAGTACTACCTGCAAATGGAAGGCATCCAGAAGATGGGCGCGGCGTTCGCCAAGGGCGAACTCAACGACGCCGCTGGCATGCGCCGCTTGCTCAGTTTGCAGCTGTTCGACCCGTCGCTGATCAGCGATGAAACGGTGAATGAGCGGGTCGCGGTAGTACAGCAGCAACCGATCTGCGTGCTGTCGACCATGCAAGTGCCGAACATGACCGCACGCCTGGGCGAATTGCAGTGCCCGATCCTCGGTTTCTGGGGCATGAACGACAAATTCTGCCCGGTCTCCGGCGCGCAAACCATGCTGGAGCACTGCCGGAAAATTCGTTTTGTACTGCTCAGCGAATGCGGACACTGGGTGATGGTCGAGCACCGCGAGCTGTTCAATCGCCAGTGCCTGGATTTCCTTGCAGAGGGCCGAGCATGAGTGCCCAATTGCGCGAGCAGTATGGCGAAGAACTGTATCAGGCGTTGCTCAGCGGTTCGACCCTGGTACCGCTGACCGAGCGTTGGGCGGCGATCAGCATCGAGGATGCCTACCATATTTCGCTCTACAGCATCGAACGCCGGGTGGCGGATGGCGACCGTATTGTCGGCAAGAAAATCGGCGTGACCTCGGCAGCGGTCCAGCGAATGCTCAATGTGCATCAACCGGATTTCGGCTTTATCACCGAGCAAATGGCTTTCGCCGATAACGCGCAGATTTCCCTGTCCGCCAACAAGCTGATCCAGCCGCGCGCTGAAGGCGAGATCGCCTTCAAGCTCAAGCACGATTTGCGCGGGCCCGGCGTGACCGAGGCTGATGTACTGGCTGCCACCGAATACGTGATGCCGTGTTTCGAAATCGTCGACTCGCGGATTCACGACTGGCGCATCCGCATTCAAGACACCGTGGCCGACAACGCGTCGTGCGGGGTGTTTGTGCTCGGCGACAGCCAGGTCGATCCGCGTGAACTGGATTTGCCCAACCTGCGCATGCAGGTGTTCAAGAACGATCAACTGATCAGCGAAGGCCTGGGCTCTGCCGTCCAGGGCAATCCGCTGACGGCCGTGGCCTGGCTGGCCAATACCCTGGGCGCCTTCGGCATTCCGTTCAAGGCCGGGGAAATCATTCTCTCCGGTTCCTTGGTGCCGCTGGAACCGGCGGTGGCCGGCGACCGTTTTTCCCTGACTATCGATGGCCTGGGCAGTGCCCGGGTGTCCTTCTGCGCCTGACTCAAGGGGTTGTAACCGGATGAGCAAGAAACTCAAAGCGGCCATTATCGGCCCGGGCAATATCGGCACTGACCTGTTGATGAAAATGTGCCGTTCCGAATGGATCGCGCCGGTGTGGATGGTCGGTGTCGACCCGGAATCCGAAGGCCTCAAGCGCGCTCGTGAGCTGGGGGTGAAAACCACCGCGGGCGGCGTCGACAGCTTGCTGCCGCACGTGCTCGACGACGACATCCGCATCGCCTTCGACGCGACCTCGGCTTATGTGCACGCCGAAAACAGCCGCAAGCTCAACGCGCTCGGGGTGATCATGATCGATCTGACACCGGCGGCCATCGGCCCGTTCTGCGTGCCACCGGTGAACCTCAAGGAACACGCCTTGAGCCTGGCGATGAACGTCAACATGGTCACCTGCGGTGGTCAGGCGACGATTCCGATGGTCGCGGCGGTGTCGCAGGTGCAGTCGGTGAGTTACGGCGAAATCGTCGCCACCGTGTCGTCCGGTTCAGTTGGGCCGGGCACGCGGCAGAACATCGACGAATTTACCCGCACCACCGCAGGAGCCGTTGAGCAGATCGGTGGCGCCCGGCGCGGCAAGGCGATCATCGTCATCAACCCGGCCGAGCCGCCGCTGATGATGCGCGACACCATCCATTGCCTGACTGATGAGGAGCCGAACCAGGACGCGATCCGCACCTCGGTGTTGCAGATGGTCAAGGAAGTGCAGCGTTACGTGCCGGGTTACAAGCTGATCAACGGGCCGGTGTTCGATGGGCACAAGGTCTCGATTTTCATCGAGGTCGAAGGTCTCGGCGACTTCCTGCCCAAGTCCGCCGGCAACCTGGACATCATGACCGCCGCCGGTTTGCGCACCGCCGAGATGTTCGCCGAAGAAGCCCACAAGGGCACCCTGCAACTGCCCGTTCGTTAAGTGGAGAATTGCCATGAATCTGCAAGGTAAGAGCGTTCGTCTGCATGACATGAGCCTGCGTGACGGCATGCACGCCAAGCGTCATCAGATCAGCCTGGAACAAATGGTTTCTGTAGCCACCGGCCTGGATGCGGCCGGTGTGCCGCTGATCGAAATCACCCACGGCGATGGTTTGGGCGGCGCGTCGTTGAACTACGGTTTTCCGGCTCACAGCGACGAGGAATACTTCGCGGCGGTAATTCCGCGGCTCAAACAGGCCAAGGTTTCGGCGCTGCTGTTGCCGGGGATCGGCACCCTTGATCACCTGAAAATGGCCTTTGATCACGGGGTCACCACCATTCGCGTGGCGACCCACTGCACCGAGGCTGACGTCTCCGGTCAGCACATTGGCATGTCGGCGAAAATGGGCCTGGACACTGTAGGCTTCCTGATGATGGCGCACATGCTCAGTGCCGAGAAGTTGCTTGCGCAGGCGCGATTGATGGAGAGCTACGGCGCCAACTGCATCTACTGCACCGACTCGGCGGGCTACATGCTGCCGGACGAAGTCAGCGAGAAGATCGGCGCGCTGCGACAGGGGCTCAACGCCGGCACCGAGGTGGGCTTTCACGGCCACCACAACATGGGCATGGCGATTGCCAACTCGCTGGCGGCGATCGAGGCCGGCGCGGCGCGGATCGACGGCTCAGTGGCAGGGCTCGGCGCAGGCGCCGGTAACACGCCGCTGGAGGTATTCGTCGCGGTGCTGGAACGTATGGGCGTGAACAGCGGCATTGATCTGTACCGGATCATGGACGTCGCCGAAGACCTGGTGGTGCCGATGATGGACCAGCCGATCCGCCTCGACCGCGACGCGCTGACCCTGGGTTATGCCGGGGTCTACAGTTCGTTCCTGTTATTCGCCAAACGTGCCGAGCAGAAATACGGGATCGCCGCCCGTGAACTGCTGGTGGAACTGGGCCGACGCGGCACCGTGGGCGGTCAGGAAGACATGATCGAAGACCTGGCGCTGACCCTGTCACGGGCGCGCGGTGTGTTGCCGACCTGATTGTTGAATGCACGAAAAAACCACCGGCCTTGTGTGCAAGCCCGGTGGTTTTTTTTGAGTTGATTTTTTTGTGGCTCAGGGCAACAGGTTGCGCACCAGCGGCGGGTAGCAACTGTTGGTGGTGCTGGCGCAACTGAGCAGGGCACTGCTCGGTCGATAGGCTTCATTCTTGAACACTTGGCAGAGGCTGGCAGTGCTGCCGGCGCAAACGAGGATGAGCAGGGCGTAGGTGGCTTTTCGCATGACGAGCCTCGACGGCGGTTTTATTGTTGTAGGCAAACCTTATGGCGATAGCCGAAGCGTTGCTTCGTCCGAATGGACTAGCCGATGGTGTGCTCGATAAACGGTGTTTCTGAAGACCTGCTACAGGGGGTGTGTTAGCTGTCCGAACACCGTCGGGCCAACGCCCCAATCGCCATAAACAACGCCGCAATCGCCCGCGCTTCGTGCAAATCCCCGCAGGCCACCAGCTCCGGAATCTGCGCCAGCGGCACGCGCAGGCATTCCAGCGGTTCCGGTTCATCACCTTCCAGTAGACACGGGCTGAGATCCTCGGCCAGCACCACCTGATAGCGATGACACAAATGACCAGGCGCCAGCGTCAACTCACCGAGCTCGGTCAGGCGCCCGGCGCGCAGGCCGACTTCTTCGCAGAGCTCCCGTTGCGCTGCTTGCAGGAAGTCTTCATCCGGTTCGGCACCGCCCTTGGGCAAACCCAACACGGTGCTTTCCACGCCCACCGCGTATTCGTGCACCAGCAACACGTGCAGCGGATCAGGCATCGCCACCAGCATCACCGAGCGATAACCGGTGCCACGCAGCCGTTCGTAGACCCGTTGCTGGCCGTTGCTGAATTGCAGGTGCAAGGCTTCGATCTGAAAATGGCCGCTTTCGGCCAACAGTTCGGTCTTGAGGATGGTCGGACAGCTGCGCATGGGATGCCCCCCGCTAGGGGATGGTGGGAGTCATCGCACTGTGCGCTGTGCAAGCTGCGTCGCCATCGTCCAAGCGGACGAGGGCGACAGGGCGGTCAGCCGAGGGTTGCCACGCTGCGCAGGATCAGCCGCACCAGCATGGTCTGGCGGGTCACGCCGGTTTTGGAGAAGGTCGAGCGCAAGTGTGCCCGTGAGGTGTTGCGGCTGATGCCCAGTTCTTCTGACGCTTCGTCGAGGGTCAGGCCGTTGGCTAACAACATGGCAAGCTGGGTTTCAGCCGGGGTGAAATCGAACAGTGCGCGGACGATTTCCTGGGGCGCGGTGGATTGCTGTTCCGGGTCGCTGATGAAAATCACCACGGTCGGGCACTGCTTGCCTTCGCTCCAGGCCGACAGCGGCACCGAACGGACGATGATCCCCAGGTCCGCGCGACCGGAAGGCCGTTGCACCCGCAATGCTTCGACCACCGACGGGTTGCTGCTTTTTTGCGACAGCAGCGACTGTTTCACCAGGCGTCGGAACTCCTGAGTGTCACGGGCGGTGCCGACTTGCAGTCCGTCGTTGACCAGTTTGATGCCGTCCTTTTCCTGGATCAGCCGATCGGCCACCTGGTTGGTTTGCAGGACCTTGCCGGCTTCGTCGAGGATGATCGTGCCGACCGCCATCTGATCCACCGCACCGGCGTAGAGATTACGTTCGGCCTCGATGCGGTTGAGCTGCATGTGAATCTTGATCGAGCGTTCCAGGTGCGGAATGAACTGCGCGAGCAGTTCTTTTTCAGCGTTGCCGAAGGGTTTGTCGTCACGCCCGCGGCTAATGCGCAGGCGACATTGGGCGCCGTCGCAGGTGTTGATGTCGGCACCAAGGATATGGAACACATCCACCGGTTCGAGAAAATTCTTGTAGAACTCCGACTGCTGCCAATCGTCGTTGGAGACGAACTCCGCCAGCGTCACCACTTGCCGGTTGGGCAGGTCGACGAAGGGGTCGAGGGTGAAAAAGTGCTTGTTGTAGGAGGAGGTGGCTTCGGTCGAAGTGCCGGTGGTGTTGACCATCAGCCCATCCACATGGGCACTCGGCGGGCGCAGGATGAAGGTCACGTACTTGCTTTCGAGGTACAGGTTGAGCTGATTGAGAAAGGTCGCCCACGGGATGTTTTCCAGTGGGCCCTGATAAAGATTGCCGATCAGTTCACTGAACGTCTCAAGGCTGAGGTTCTTCTGCATGGGGAAAACCGTTCTTATTATTAGCGTTGGCGGTGGCCGAGAATAAGCGTCGGCATCGTCTGCGTGCAACGCTGTCGCTGCGGGCCTGACCGGTGGCAAACCGGCAGGCCGTGGAACGCGGCGGGATGCGGGCATCAGACCGTTTCGCGCTCGCGCACGTCGAAGCGTTTGTGCTCGGAAGTACTCGCCGGCAATGCGCTGACATCGGTGTAGAACTGCTCGTACCATTTGCGGAGTTGATAGACCGGGCCGTCGCCGTCGCACAGCAGCGGGTTATCGACGCGGGTCTTGCTGTGCCAGATGGTCACGTCCTCGTAGAACGCTTCCTGGGCCTGCTGCACATAGGCTTTGGCCATCGCCTGGTTCTGTTCTTCGCTCAGGCCCGGGATTTTTTTCACCAGCACGCCGTAGCGCAGAGTGAAGCTGTTGAGGTCGACGGGCACGTGGCAGTTGAGCAGGATCGAATGGATCGGCTGGCCGTTCATGGAGCCGGTCATTTCGGTGATCTGGTAAGCCGGGCCGAAGTAGGTGGCGGCGCTGTGCAGTTCTCCGTCGCCGGACAAGCGCTCGCTGCGAGCACACATGATCTGCGTCGCCATATGACCTTCGAAGACGTTGCTGAAGGCCTCGATCGGCGCGCCGTGCACGGTGCCGAAGTGCGCCATGTCGGCGACGTTGTCGATCAGTTCGCGGCAGTTGGTTGCGATCTGTAGTTCCTCTACTTCCCACGCCGCCCATTCGTCGCTGAAGCAAGCGTCGATCCGTGGAATGCGTTGTTCAGGAATCGGCGGGTTGCCTTCCGGGTCATTCCAGACGAACAGCAACTGGTTTTCCACCATCAGCGGCCAGCTCTTGATCTTCGCCCGTGGAGGGATGCGCTTGGCGTAGGGGATGTCATCGCATACCCCGTCGGCACCCCAGCTCCAGGCATGGAACGGGCAGCGGATCGAGTTGCCTTCGACACAACCGGCGCTCAGGTCGGCGCCCATGTGCGGGCAATAGCCGTCGAGGATATGCAGTTCGCCGTCTTCACCGGCAAACGCCACCAGCCGGGTGCCGAACACCTCCAGGCGGTGGGCCTTGCCGTCACGGTATTGCTCGGCCAGGCCCAGGCAGTGCCAGCCACGGGCATAACGGTCTTCCAGCTGCTTGGTTTCGATGCGGTGCAGGGTGCTCATCTTATTGTTCTCCGGTTCATCGCGGGTTGGGCGGCTTGGGGCTCAGGCAAGTCCCGATGCCTATCAGTCAAGTGAGATCCTTGTGGGAGCGAGCTTGCTCGCGAAGGCGGTGGTCCAGTCAACATTGATATTGGCTGTGACGGCCTCTTCGCGAGCAAGCTCGCTCCCACAGGGTTCGTGCCTGAACTGACTGGCAAGCGCTTGTGCTGCTCCGATTCTGCCGCCCCTGTGCTGCGGGGCATCGTCTGAATGGACGATGGCCGGTGAACGGCGGGCGGCTCTACTGGTGGCATTGACCGAGAGCGGGAGTCTTCAGATGAGCAGTGAGCACGGGCAGGTCGCGGTAATTACCGGGGCCGCCAGCGGGATTGGCCGAGGGTTGGCCGAACAGGCGGCGCGGCGGGGCATGCGGCTGGTGTTGGCGGATGTCGACGCTGCAGGCGTGCAGGCGTTGTGCGCGACCTTGCAAGCCACGGGTGCGCAGGCGATTGCCTGCGTCACCGATGTCGGGCAACTGGCGCAGGTCGAGCGCCTGCGTGATGTCGCCGTTGAACAGTTTGGCGGTGTCGACCTGCTGTTCAACAACGCTGGCGTGATGCAAACCGGCTACAGCTGGGAGATCAGCCAAACGCAGTGGCAACGCATGCTCGACATCAATCTCACAGGCGTTATCAACGGCATTCGCTGCTTTGTGCCGCTGTTGCTGAGTCAGGGCCGCGCCGCCCATGTGATCAACACCGCATCGCTGGCGGGGTTGCTCAGCAGCCCGTTGATGGCGCCGTACAACGTGACCAAGCAAGCGGTGGTCGCGCTTTCGGAAACCCTGCATTACGAACTGGTGCTGCTTGGCGCACCGGTCTCGGTGTCGGTGCTGTGTCCGGGGCCGGTAGCCAGCGAGATCATGGCCTCGAACCAGGTCGCCGACGCCGCCGGTTCCTCCTTCAGCCAATTGCTCGACTCCAGCATTCGTCAGGGCATGACTCCGACCGAGTTGGCTGACTTGGTGTTCGACGCCGTCGACGACAAGCGCTTCTGGATCCTGCCGCACAAAGACTTCAAACCGGCGCTGGAGCGTCGGGTACAGAGCATTCTTGAGGAAACCAACCCGGTGTTTCAGATGACCGATGTTCAGGGAGATACCCATGCCGCTCGATAGCCAGATCGCCGCTGTGCTCCAGCAGTTTCGCGACATGCCAGAGCCCGACTACCGCCAGCTCGATGCCGTGCAGTACCGGCAGTTCTCCGACAACCTGATGCCACCGATTCCCGGCGCGCCGATGTTTGATGTGCGTGACCTACGGGTGTCTGGCGCCGAAGGTGAGCTGGATGCGCGGCTGTACCGACCCTTGGCGCAGGACAATTTACCGCTGCTGGTGTTTTTCCACGGTGGCGGTTTTGTGATTGGCACGCTGGACACCCACGACAACCTCTGCCGGGCGCTGGCCAGCCAGACCGGCGCGGTGGTGGTGTCGGTCGCCTACCGACTGGCGCCGGAGGCGAAGTTCCCGGCGGCACCGCTGGACTGTTACGCGGCCACCTGTTGGCTGGTGGAACACGCCGCCGAGCTGGGTGTCGATGGCAGTCGTCTGGCGTTGGCCGGGGACAGCGCCGGCGGCAATCTGGCGCTGGCGGTCAGCCGTCTTGCGGCGCAAAGGGGCGGGCCGAAGATCCGTCATCAATGCCTGTTCTACCCGGTCACCGATGCCGGTTGCGACAGCGTTTCCTATGCCGACTTCGCCGAAGGCTACTTCCTCACGCGGGCAATGATGGGGTGGTTCTGGCAGCAATACTTGCAAAACGCCGGGCAGATCGACGACCCGCTGGCCTCGCCGTTGCGCGCCGAAGACCTTGCCGCCTTGCCGCCCACCACCCTGATCAGCGCCGAGTTCGACCCGCTGCGCGATGAAGGCGAGGCCCTGGCCAAACGCCTGCAGGCCGCTGGTGTACCGGTGCGTGTGCAACGCTGTGAGGGGATGATTCACGGTTTCATCAGCATGGCGCTGTTTGTCGAGCGCGCCGCCGAGGCCCTGGCCGAAGCTGCCGCCGATCTGCGCGTGGCGCTCAATTGAACGGCGTGGCGAACCCGGCGTTCGACCGTAGGAGCTGCCGAAGGCCGCGATCTTTGGCGGTGCCGGGAATGCCGAAAATCAAGATCAACAGATCGCAGCCTGCGGCAGCTCCTACGCGGAGGGTGTGGGGGCGAGGTTAGGGTTTGACGCCCTGCAACATCTTCTGCGCCCGGTCCTGTACAGCTTTCGGGGCGGTGTGGTTGCCGTCGATCACGGTGATGACGGCGTTGCCCTGTGACAACAACCATGCATCCGCCTGTTGCTGGGCTTTGGTCGGTTTAGGTGGAGCGACCAGGTTAACCCGCACGATCCCGTCTTCGCCGCGCTGGGTGGTGAAGTTCACCCGATCCCAATTGCCGATAGGCGCGAATTTCACCCCTTTGACTTCACTCGCCGGCAACGCCGGGTAGTTGAGGTTCAGCCCGTTGACGCCCGGCAAACCAAGCACGTTCAGTTCGCAGGCCTGATGATCTTTTGTGCACTGGACACGGGCCTTGGTCCCGGCTTCACTGGCCTGTGCAATGACCCGTACCGCAAAGCTCGCGGTGTCTGGCATGGCGTCGAGGGTCTTGCGGTAGCCGGCCTTTTGGTCGCGCATGATCAGGTCCATATCAATCCCGGTCGACACCGCCACCCCCGGCACGCCTTTGAACATCCCGCGTACGGCAGCGTTGAGGGTGCCGGACATCTGGGTCAGTGGCCCGACGTTTTCGCCGAAGTTACTGCCCGACACCACCAGGTCCGGGCGATGGTCCTTGAGCAACAGGTCGAAACCGACGTTGACCGCGTCTACCGGCGTGCCAATCGCGGAGGTCTTGCCGGCCGGCGCGCTGTAGCCGTCCGGTGGGCCGACGCAGAATTTGTGCGGGGCCAATTCGGTGATGGCCAGGGCCTGGCCGGGGATCACCACGCTGGCGGCGCTGATACCGCTGCTGTCATTCAACGGCCCGACCAAGGTCACGTCGTGGCCGGCGGCGGTCAGGGCCTGGTACATCGCGTCGATGCCGGGGGCGCGGCAGCCGTCGTCGTTGGTCAGCAGAATGTTCAGGGCGTTGGCGTTCAGTGACAGGCCGATGCTGGCCAGGGCAATCGCGCCGGTGAGCAGTTTGTTCATGGGGAATGTCCGTATTGGTGGGGAGGTAGATGCAACAAGGCCCCGACCGAGTGATTCGGTCGGGGCCCGTGAACACTTAGCGGGTGCCGAGCTTGCGCAGGTTGCCCGGGGTGAAGTCTTCATCGACGAAGTTGCTGGCGTTGAGCTTGGCCGGCTTCTGGTCGACCAGCAGCCGGTCAACCAGGTACGAACCGGCGATCAGATCATGGTAGATGCCGAGGCGGGCGTGGTAACGCTGCATCTCGTAGGCGTAGATCGAGGTCTGCATGTTGGTGCGCCACAGCTGACCACGGCTGTCGTAGTTGTCAGCCAGGGTGGCGGCCCAGGTGTCTTCGTCGAGGTACAGCACGCGTTTGGCGTAGACGTGCCGCGCACCTTCCTTGAGGGTCGCTTGCAGCACCCAGACCCGGTGCTTTTCGTAGCGCATGTACTGCGGATCGACGTGGCCGGTGGTGGCGAGGATCTGGTCGGTACTGATGCTCGGGTCGTCGATCTTGTAGTTGTGGTACGGGATGTAGATTTCTTTCTTGCCGACGATGGTCCAGTTGTAGCGATCCGGGGCACCGTTGAACAAGCGGTCTTCGTCATACACCCGGAAGCCGCCCGCGCCGGTCGGCGAGTCGTAGCCGACGGTCGGGGCACGACGGACCCGGCGTTGCCCGGGGGTGTACTGCCAGGCCTGACGCGGCGCGGCGGTGGGGTTGATGAACTCGTGGCCGACGACGATTTCGCCTTTCTTGCGCACCGGTTCCAGGGTGGTGATCAGGAAGTTGGTGAGGATGCCGTTGGCGGACTCAAGGGTTTTGTCCGGGCTCGACCAGATCGAGAAGATCTTGTAGTTGACCTGCTCCAGCACCCGTTCTTTGTTGGAATAAACCACCGCTTGCTGGTAGTTCGCCTCTTCGGTATTGGCGCGCCCGGCGAGGGTGTGGTTGAACATCAGCTCGCTGCCGTTTTTCGGGATCGGGAACGGCGAGGCAGCCCAGGCGTTATTCGTGTCGTTGCCGTCGTTGGCCAATTCGGCATTGAGGGCGTTTTTCTTGATGTTGTCGTAGTTGCGTTGATCCGTACGGAAATCCCGGTGAGTCGGGTACACCGGAATAGTGAAGGTGCTCGGGTAGCGTTTGAGCAGCGCTTTCTGGCCGTCGGTGAGGTTGGCGGCGTACTTGTCCATGTTCTGCTCGTTGATCACGAACAGCGGTTTTTCCGCCGCGTACGGGTCCGGATATGGCGTGCCAGGGCCGGCGTATTTGAGTTGCGGCGGCAGGCCCAGCCATTTGCCGGACCAGGCCGGAATGCTGCCGTCGGCGTTGCCGGCTTTTTCGGCGCCGACCGGGGTCAGGTCCTGGCCCAGGCGGGCGGCTTCCTCGGTGCTGACCTTGGCCTGCGACGCCAGGCTTGCGCCCAACAGGCTGACGGCCAGCGCCGTGCGCAACAAAGTGTGGGTAATGCTCGACATGCTGTGCTCCTCCATCAGGGGAATCAGAACCGGTATTTGAAGTTGAGGGCGACGTTGTCGCGGTCCGCCAGCGGGCTGTTGTTGGCATTGCCCAGGTAGGCGTTGTAACGGGCCTCGACGGTGAAGTTGCCGAGGTAGCGCCACGAGCTGCCGATGCTCGCGCGGTTGTCGCCCTGGCCCATGTTGATCGAGCCCACCAGCGAGCTGTCGTTGTGGGCGGCAATGCTCAAGGTGACCGGTACCGACATGTCCCAGCCACTGAACACGTCGTTGTAGTCAAAGGTCGATTGGAGCGTGTAACCCCAGGCCGAGCGGTCGTAGAACAGTTTGTCGGTGCCCGGCAGGCTGAAGCCCGGCGCCAGTTGGGTCGGCGCCGAGCTGTCGTTGCTGAGCACGGAGTTGTAGACCAACTCGCCCACCAACGTGGTGTTGTCCGCCCACGCGGAAGGTCCCAGCACCTTGATCATCGAGACCTGGGCCTGCATCGTCCTGGCCCGCACCGGGCTGCCGAAACCGTTGTCGACCATGACCGGCTGACCATCGCGGTAGCTGACTTCACCGGCGATGCTGGTGTCGCCGAATACGGTGGAGAAACTGGCGCCGAACAGGTCGATGTTGTCGAAGTAGACCGCGCGGTAGCTGCCCAGCTGGCTCTGGAAATCCAGCTGCGGGGTCTTGTCGTGGTAGCGCGAGTAGTAGACGCCAAACTCGGTGTTGTTCAACGACGCCGCTGCGTAGGTGAACGCCAGGCCGTACTGGCCGCTGTCGCTCGGTTTGTCGTCCGGGAGGCGATGGACAAAACCACTGGCGTCGTTGAAACCGCCCCGGTCGATGAAGTCGGTGGTGGAGAAGTAGCTGCCGACGCCGAACAGTTCAGTCTTCTTCCATTGGTATTGGTAGTAGGCCTGCACATCGAGGCTGTCGGTCAGGCTGAACTGGGTGAACAGTTGGCCGACCGGCAACAGGATTTCCTTGACCTCGACCCCGGGTGTGGTCGACTTGGTCGCATCCACCGGGCTCTGCGCCGCAGAAATACCCGGGTAGAACAGGCTTTCACCCCAGCTCACGACCTGGTTGCCGAGGCGCGCGTTGAGGTTGTGCCCGGACAAATCCCAGGTGCCATAGGCGTAAGCATCGAGCAGGCGCAGGTCGTTGCGATGCTGGTCGGTAGTTTCGTCGGAGAAATGGTCCGGCCGGGCGCACTGGCCACCGGCGAAGCAGTTGGAGGTGCCGGTGTTGTTGTCGTTACTGCGGTCGTAGACGTTGTCGTAGAAGCCGTCCGCACGGATGAACATCCCGTAGTCGTCTTGCCACTTGATGTTGGCTTCGGTCAAAAAACCACTGCGGTTGTTGATCAAGCTGCCTTTAGCGAACGCGTTGTCGCCGTCGTTGCCATTGGCATTGGCGGTCAACTTGGGATCGCGCCCTTCGGTCCGCCAGGCCAGGCTGTAGGTCAGCGTGGTGTCCCAGTCGACAGTCAGGTCATCGCTGGGCTGGAAGGTCATGGCGCTGGCTTGACCGCCCAGCCCCCCGGCCAACATCAATACAGCCATTTTTATGCGCGTCTTTGCGTGCGCCTTTACATAAGTGTGCAGCAGTGGTGGGGCGATTATTGTTTTTATCATGTCGTCCTCATGCTTAAGGATCAGGCCTGCCCGACCTGCAGTTCAGGGTTGGGAAGTGAAGCAGGGGCGACTATGGAGTCACGCTTGCGGCGCAACATCGTCCAACCGGACTAAGCGTTTTGGCGGGGGTGGGCGGTGCTTTTGCGCTAGTCCCATCGGACGATGTCCGGGCGCGTCAGCCCACCAACAATCCCGAGACCGACTGCGTCAGGCCAAGAGCCGATTGCGGCGGCTTCTTGCCTGTTGGCGCTTTGCGGAGATGTGCGGATGAAAGATGCCGAGATCAAATGGGATGAGTGCTGCGATGTGCTGGTGATCGGCTCGGGCGCGGGGGGCATGACCGCCGCGCTACGGGCTCACGACCTGGGACTGAACGCACTGCTGATTGAAAAGAGCGCCGAGTACGGCGGCACCTCGGCGGTGTCCGGCGGCGGTATCTGGATCCCCAACAACCACCGCATCAAGGCCCTCGGTGGCAACGATTCGGCAGCCGAAGGGATCGCCTACATTCGTGCCGTGACCCATGGCGAAATCGACGATGGGCGCATCGAGGCCTACGTCGAGCAGGGCCGCGAGATGGTCGAGTACCTTGAGGCGCAGACCCGGGTGCGTTTCGAAGCGCAGCCAGCCTATGCCGACTACTACCCGGAAGTGCCCGGCGGCAAACCGGGTTATCGCTCGATGGACCCGCAGCCGTTCGACGCCGCTGACCTGGGCGAAGAATTCTTGCGCATGCGCGCGCCGTCACCGGGAACGCTGATGATGGGCCGCATGGCCATGACCATGAAAGAGGCGCAAGTGCTTCTGTGCCGTGGACGCGGCTGGCTCGGTCTGACACTGCGGGTGATGTGGCGCTACTGGCGTGACCGCGAAGGGCGCCGCCTGTCCCGGCGCGACCGTTTCCTCACCTTGGGCAATGCCTTGATCGGCGCGCTGCGCTGCTCGTTGCAGGATCGCGGTCGACCGCTGTGGCTCAATTGTGCGCTGGAAGAGTTGCTGATCGTTGGTGACCGGGTTGGCGGCGCACGGGTGTGTCGCAATGGGCAGATGCTCAACATCAAGGCCCGCCATGGGGTGATCATCGCTGCCGGTGGTTTCGAGCGAAACCAGTCGATGCGCGAAGAATATCTGCCGCAGCCGTCCAGGGCCGAATGGAGCGCCACGCCGCCGAATAATACCGGCGATGGCATCCGCGCCGGTCAGGCAATTGGTGCACGCACGGCGCTGATGGACCATAGCTGGTGGGCACCGACCACCTACGTTCAAGGTGAGGAAAAACAGCGTGCAATGTTCGTCGAGCGCACTTTGCCCGGTTGCGTGCTGGTGAACTCAGCCGGGGAACGTTTTGTCAACGAGGCCGCGCCCTATACCGACATCGTTTACGCGATGTACGCCAACAATCGGCCGGAGGCGGTGAGCGTGCCGTGCTGGATGATTTTCGACGCCGAGTTCCGTCGTAAATACCCGTGTGGTGCACTACTGCCGGGGTATGCGCAACCTGACTGGCAAGTGCCGAAACACTTGCGTGATTACTTTCACAAAGCCGCGAGTTTGCCGGAGCTGGCTGTGCAGATCGGCGTTGACGGCGCGGGGCTGGTGCGCAGCGTTGAACGCTTCAACGGCATGGCCGTGCGGGGAAAGGATGAAGACTTTCACAAGGGTAAATCCTTGTTCGACCGCTATTACGGCGACCCCAGTGTGCAGCCCAATCCGTGCCTGGCGCCGTTGCTCAAGGGGCCGTTCTATGCGGTGCGCATCGATGCCGGCGACATCGGCACCAAGGGTGGATTGCTCACCGATGTGCACGCTCGGGTGTTGCACGAGGACGGTCAACCGATCAATGGCTTGTACGCGATCGGCAACAGCGCGGCGTCGATGATGGGTCGCACGTACCCCGGCGCCGGATCGACCATCGGCCCGGCGATGACCTTCGGTTATGCGGCCGCCAATCACATTCAACAGCAAAGTCAGCGTCAGGCGTTGTCGGTCAGTGCTGCGCAGAGGAGTTGCAAATGAGCACCAAACATAATCAAGTCGCGGTCGTCACGGGTGCCAGCCGAGGGGTTGGTCAAGGTATTGCGCTGGCGCTTGGCGAGTTGGGCCTGACGGTGTTTGTCACCGGGCGTGCGTCGGGGCAGGGTGGCTCGAACCTTTATGGGCAAGCATTGAGGGGTTCACTGCAAGACACTGCTGCCGCGATTACCGCGGCGGGTGGGCGTGGGATCGCAGTGGTTTGTGATCATGCCGACGATGCCCAGGTGCAGGCGTTGTTTGCTCGGGTGCAGGAGGAATGCGGACGGTTGGACTTGCTGGTGAATAATGCGGCGTTTATCCATGACCAGTTGATCGAACCCGGCCCGTTCTGGGAGAAACCACTGGAGCTGGTGCGGATCCTTGATGTGGGTTTGCGTTCGGCCTACATCGCCAGCTACTACGCCGCGCCGTTGTTGCTGCGCAGCGAGCAGGGGCTGATTTGTTTCACATCCTCATTCGGCGCCGGGTGTTACATGCACGGCCCGGCCTACGGCGCGCAGAAGGCGGGTGTCGACAAACTGGCGGCGGACATGGCGATCGATTTTGAAGGGCGTGACGTCGCGGCAGTCTCGCTATGGCTCGGCCCGCAATTGACCGAGCGCACGCGGATTGCCGGAGAACAGCATGGCGAGCAGTACCGGGCGTTCTTGGCCGACGCCGAAACACCGCAATTCAACGGGCGGGTGATTCATGCGCTGCTCAATGATCCAAAGGTGATGAGCCTGTCCGGGCAGACCTTGATCACCGCTGAAATCGCCCTCGGCTACGGCATCAGCGAAGACCAGGGCCGGCAACCACCGTCCCATCGGGCGATGCTTGGCAACCCGCGTCAGCAGCATCCAGCGCGGATTATCTGAATGTTCACTGACTCTGGCGTAACGCACTCCCTGTAGCAGCTGGCGAAGCCTGCGTTCGGGTGCGAAGCGGCCGCAAAATCGGGCAGCAAGGTCTTTCAGGTAAACGGGGGTGATGCTATTTACGACGGCTCCGCCGCCGAACGCAGGCTTCGCCAGCTGCTACGGATCGCAAAATGGTGACTGTTAGATCGCCATTGTCGGCAAGCCATACATCTACAACGTCGTTGCCGCCCACTCGCGCAAGACATTCTTGGTCACTTTGCCCGCTGCATTCAGCGGCATGGCGTCCAGCACCTGCACCCGACGCGGAACCTTGTAATTGGCCATCTGCTCGCGGCACCAGGCGATCAGTGCGCCAGGCTCGATCATCTGCCCCGGCGCCGGCAGCAGGAAGGCCATGGCCACTTCGCCAAGACGTTCGTCAGGTACGCCAATGACGGCGGCCTGCGCCACGCCGGGGTAGGTCAACAGGCACTGTTCGATCTCCGCCGGATACACATTGAAGCCACCGGTGATGAACATGTCCTTGAGGCGGTCGGTGATGCGCAAATAGCCTTGTTCATCGAGCACCCCGATGTCTCCGGTGTGCAGCCAGCCGTCGCTGTCGAGCAGCTCCGCGCTTGCCTGCGGATCGTTGAGGTAGCCCTGCATCAGGTTGTAGCCACGAATCAGTACTTCGCCGGGCACATTGGGTGGCTGGCTGCGACCGTTGAGGTCGACGCAGCGAATCTCCACCCCTGGCATCACCCGGCCGCTGGTGCTGGCGACCCGCTCGGGGTCGTCACCGGGGCGGCAAATGGTTGCGAAGCCACAGACTTCAGTCAGGCCATAGGCGGTGACGATGGTCGCGAAACCCAGCTCGTCGCGCATACGCCAGATCATCTCCACCGGAATCGCCGCCGCGCCGGTCACCGCAATCCTCAGGGATGACAGGTCATATTCATGACGTTGCGGATGCGCCAGCAAGGACTGATACAGCGTTGGCGGTCCGGGCAGCACGCTGATCCGCTCACGCTGCACACACTCCAGCACTGCCTGCACGTCGAACACCTGCTGCGCAATGATCGTGCAGCCGCGCATCAGCGCCGCCAGCCAGCCGGCCTTGTAGCCGAACGAATGGAAGAACGGATTGACGATCAGGTAACGATCGCCCTCGCGCAGGCCGACCACTTCACTCCAGTCACGCACCACCCGCAGGTTTTGCCCGTGTTGGGTCATCACGCCTTTGGGTTTGCCGGTGGTGCCCGAGGTGAACAGTACGTCCGACAACGTCTGTGGTCCCACAGCCGATTCACGGGTCAGCAGGGTCGCGGGTGATACCTCGGCGGCAAGCGCCATAAAGTCGTCCCAACCGAGAGTGCCGGGTTTGTCAGTGCGCAGGCTGACGATATGCCGCAAGTCAGGCAGCGCTTCGCTGGCGAGCATCTGCGGATAGTCGACGCCGAGAAATTCACCGATGGTGAACAACAGGCGGGCACCACTCTCGCGCAGGATGTAGCCGGCCTCGCTGCCTTTCATTCGGGTATTGAGCGGCACCAGGGCAGCGCCGACGCTGTGCAGGGCACCGGCGGCGACGATCCATTCCCAGAGGTTCGGTGCCCAGATCGCCACCCGATCCCCGGCCTGAACGTCCAGTGCCAGCAGGGCGCGGGCTGCGTGTTGGCGCAGTTGATCGAGTTGCCGATAGCTGATGTGCCGGGTGCCCTCTTCGATGGCCGGGCGGTCGCCGTAGGTATGGGCTGCGTGGGCGAACAGGTGCGCGATGCTCGGAGCGTGTGCGACAGACGGCATGGTGCCTCCTCAGGCAGAGGATGAATTCAAAAAAAAAGGAGCCGGCCGGGCAGGGCGCCCGGCCGCCATAGACTTAGGGGGCTGGCGGGGCGAAGCGACGGCCAGCGGAGAAACCACCGTCCACGGCGATCATCTGGCCGCTGACGAAGGACGCGTCATCCGAGGCGAGGAACAGCGCGACCGCCGCCACTTCTTCCGGCTGCCCGGAGCGGTTGAGCATGTGCTGAGAGGCGAAGTAGGCGTGAAACTCGGCCTGTTCGCGGACCATGCTGGTCATCGGCGTTTCGATCAGCCCGGGGCACAGGCCATTGACGCGGATATTGGCGTAGCCGTAGTCGACGGCCATCGAGCGGGTCAACTGGTTGATGCCGCCCTTGGACACGTTGTATGCCACGTTGCCGTCGCAGCCTTGCAGGCCGAAGATCGAACCGATGTTGATGATCGAGCCACTGCGTTGCGACTCCATCGTGCCCAACACGTATTTGCTGGTAAGCATGCTGCCGGTCAGGTTGATGTCCAGCACCCGTTGCCAGTTGGCGGTGGTGGTCTGGGTCACGCTGCCCTGATCGGCGACGCCTGCGGCATTCACCAGTACGTCGATGCGGCCGAAGTGATTGAGGACTTCTTTCATCACCTGCTCGACCTGCGCTTCGTCGCGCACGTCCAGGGTCATGAACAAGCCGGGAAAGTCTGCTGGCGCAGCGCCGATGTCCAGCCCCACGACCTGCGCGCCTTCAGCAGCGAAGCGCCGCACGCAGGCCAGACCGATACCCGAAGCGCCGCCGGTAACTACCGCGACCTTGTTCTGCAAACGAGCCATGAGTGAACCTCTTTTATTGTTGTGGGCTTTATTGTTATGGACCGACAGGTTGCGGCCGAGTCTAACCGCGGTCCGACGCGCAGTGATCGTCCGTTGGGACTATTGGCGCGGTGAATCTCAATCGGGAAACTTCAAATGCACGCGAGCCCCGGTGGGGCGGCTCTGGCAGGCCAGGGTCCAGCCGTCGGCGAGTTCGCGTTCGCTGAGCACGTCGTTGCGCGCCAGTAAGGTCTGACCTTCCTTGATCACACACATGCAGGCGCCGCAGAAACCCTCTTCACACGACGACGGTACGTCCAGCCCGGCGGCCTTGCAGCTTTGCAGCAAGGTGTCGCCGGATTGGCAGGCGATTTCGTGTTGCTGGCCGTCGAGTTCGACGATCAACGCTTCGCAGGTCGATTCGGCAGCGGCGGCCCGGGCCTGAACCTCCAGCGCTTCGATCTGATCCGGGTCGGGTGGCGAGACGAAACGCTCGACGTAAATGGCTTCACGCGCTTCGCCCAAGGCCAGCAACGCGCCTTCGACGGTGTCCATGAACGGCCCCGGCCCGCAGATGAAATACTCGCCTGCGCGGCGATGGCGAACCAGTTGCCGCACCTGGGCATCGGTGAGAAAACCCTGCACCGAATCCAACTGGTGGAACACTTCCAGACGCTGCGGATGAGCCTTGGTCAGTTGCCGCAGCTCCTCCTTGAAAATCACCGAAGCTTCGTCGCGGTTGGCGTAGATCAAGGTGATCGGCCGACTGCCGCTGTGTAGCGCCGATTTGAGAATGGAAAATACCGGGGTGATGCCCGAACCGCCGCCGAACAACACCAGCGGACGTTGCTCATCCGCCTCGTGCTGCGGACTCAGGCAAAAGTGCCCGGCAGGCGGCAATACTTCCAGCCAGTCGCCGACCTGTACCTCGTTCATCCAGTTCGACACCCGGCCACCATCGACCCGTTTCACCGTGACCTTGGGCAGCGCGTCGCATAGCGGCGAGCTGGCCATGGAATAGCAACGGGTCAACAGCTTGCCGGCGTACGGCACGCGAAAGCTCAAGAACTGGCCTGGCTTGTAGCGAAAGCGCTCGCGCAACGCCGGCGGCACTTCAAACACCAGTGAGCGGGCATCAAAGGTTTCGTCGATCACCGCGCTTACCTGCAAGTGATAGCTGCCGGTGAGCGTCGGTTCGGCCGGGTTCAGGTTCAGCTGTTGCGTGCCCATGTTCACCTCGGCTCAGATCCCGCTGATCAATTGGGCGTTGTCGACGCGGATCTCGGCACCATTGACGAAACGCGACTCGTCGCTGGCCAGGAACAGCACCACGTTGGCGATATCCAGCGGCGCACACATGCGGTTCATCGGATCCTGATCGAGGGTTTCCTGAGGGATTGCCTGGCCGCCAGTCAGGGCCTGAGTCATCGGCGTGTTGACGGCATCCGGGTGCACGCTGTTGCAACGGATGCGGTAGCCCTGTTGCTTGCAGTGCAAGGCAATCGAACGGGTCATCGCCGCCACTGCGCCCTTGGAGGCGGAGTAGGCGCAGAACATCGGCATGGCGCCGAGCGCGGCCACCGACGACATGTTGATGATCGAGCCGCCACCGGTTTCTTTCATGGCCGCGATGGCGTACTTGCAGCCGAGGAAGTAGCCCTCGCCGTTGATTTTCTGCACCTTCTGCCACAGCTCCAGGGTGGTGTCCTCGATGCTGCCCAAGGCCAGGATCGCCGCGTTGTTCACCAGCACGTCAAGACGGCCGAAGTGTTCGACGGTGGTTTTGATCACGCGCTGCCAATCGCTTTCACTGGCAATGTCGTGACGGATGAACAGCGCGTTGCTGCCGATTCCGGCGGCGACCTGGCGTCCGGCTTCATCGTTGAGGTCGGTGAGCACTACCTTGGCGCCTTGACTGGCCAGCAGCAGGGCGTCTTCGCGACCGATGCCGCTGGCGGCGCCGGTGACGATGCAGACTTTGCCTTCTACACGTTGCATGGTGATTCTCCTGATCGTAAGGGTTGAACGTCGGCGTGCCCGGACGCATGGGATGCGGCCCTGCGTCCGGAATAAATGCAGTCGGCCAGCGACAGGCCCGAGACATACAGGTTGGAGGCAACGCCCACGGCGTTGCGTCCGGCGCTGTAGAGGCCGCGAATCGCTGTGCCTTGATGATCGAGGACCTGGCCGCTCTGCTCGCAGACTTTCAGCCCGCCGAGGGTGATCACCGGGCAGGGGAACAGTTTGCTGTCGAAGGACAGGTCGAGGGCGTACCACGGGCCGTGCTCGAGGGAGGCGAGCATCGCCGCCGATTTGCCAAATTCATCGGCGATTTCGCCGTGTGCGGCACGGGTGTAACGCTCGACACTTTGGCGCAGCAACTCGGGCGGCAGATCGCAGCGCTTGGCCAATCCGGCCAGGCTGTTGCTGCGTTTTGCGTTGAATAACAGGTTGAGCAGCACCGGCAGGCGCTGGAATTGCCAGACCTTGCCCGGGCCGACCTGACGCAGCGCCTCACGCACCAGTGCGCGGTTCAGAATCAGAATCGCCCGGCCGTCTTGTTCCTCGACCATCGCATGGCCGAGGGTCGCGCCGTATTGCTCTTCGTTGGCGTAGCGCTGGCCGCGACCGTTGACGATCAAGCCACGCGCCCAGGCCAGTGGCGGATTGATGAAGCGCCAGGCGCTGATCTTTTCCATTCGCGTGACGCAACCGCCCGCACTCTGGCCGAGGGCGATACCGCTGCCGTCGCAACCGGTGGCGCCCAGCGGCAAACCGGCCAGGTACTGCGGCGCATGCCGAGCGACCAATGCACGGTTGAAAATGAAACCGCCGCTGCTCAACAGTACACCGTGGCTGGCGCGGATCAATCGGCGCTCGGCGCTGTGTTGTTCGATACGTCGCTGTCGAGCGCGCAGTTTGTCCGCCAGGGCCGGCGCGTACATATGAATCGCACTGGTCCAACGGCTCAGTCGTGCATGTTGGCGAGCGGCGCGGCTCTCGGGCGGCAGTTGCCAGGCTTCGACGCCGATCACTTGATCGTTGCCATCGAGCACCAGACGGCGGACTTCGCATTGACTGTGCAGGCGTACACCGTTGGTTAAAGCACTGTTTTTCAGCGCGGCGAACAGGCTGGCGCCGGACATGCCCGCGCCTTTGCAGCGATGCCCGCGCGGAGCCGGTGCGGCGTGTACGGCATAGTTCGGCAGGGCTTCGTTGCCGGAGTAATAAAGGTAGAACCGGTCGCTCGGGTACGAGGTTTTATGCGGCGGGACACTGGCTTCAAAGCGTGCGCCCTGACGCTCCAGCCAGGCCAGTTGCTCGACACTGCGCTCGCAGAAATCACGCAAGGTCTGGAGGCTGACCGCTTCACCGACTTCCTGGCGCAGGTAGTTGAACATCGCCTCGCTACTGTCGGCGTAACCGGCCTGTTGCTGGTACGGCGTGCCGCCCCCGGCATAGACCACGCCGCCACTCAGTGCCGTGGCGCCACCGCCGGCGAAGCGATCCACGGCCAACACCTTCAAACCACGGCTGGCTGCTTCAATGGCCGCGCTGGCCCCGGCACCGCCGAAACCGACTACCAGCAAATCGCAGCTATCGTCCCAGCGCAGTTGCTCGGCGCTGCTCACCCGCAATGGCGTCAAAGCGTCCATGGTTGCGGCCTCAACCAGCGGCGGCGAGGGAAGGGGTCGGTTTGGCGGTGGTGGTGTAGCTACCGTCGAGGTAAACCAGCGGAGTGATTGTGGCGCTGGTGTGAATTTGCACGATGCGGCCGATGAACACGGTGTGGGTGCCGTAGCTGAAGTGCCCGTCCTGCCGGCAAAGAATCGCCGACTGAGCGTCGCCCAGGTACGGAATGCCCTCGGCGCTGGTCAGCCAGTTGCCGCTGCCAAACCGCGCTTCACCCTTGATTGCGCCGCTGCACAGGTGCGCCAGTTCCTGTTGTTCCACACCCAGAATGTTCACGCAAAAACCCGCGCCAGTTGCCAGAGCGGCGTGGGGCGAGGCGGTCTTGTTCACGCAGATCAGCAGCGACGGCGGCTCGGTGCTCAGCGAATCCACCGCCGTGGCGGCCATGGCAAAGCGCTCGGCGCCATTGCTGGTGCTGATAATCGTGACGGACTTGGCCAGGCGGCGCATGGCCTGGAGCATATCGGCTTTCAGATTGACATCATTCATCGCACAGCCCTCTCGTAGTGCATGGAGTGCGATGAATTCTTGCAATGTGGCCGGGCCGCAACATCGTCCGAGGGGACTAGTCGTCGCAGGACAATCAATCACCTCAGTCCCTGTGGGAGCGAGCTTGCTCGCGATGGTGGCGTGTCAGACAACATCAATGCTGGATGTTCTGGCCTCTTCGCGAGCAAGCTCGCTCCCACAGGTTTTGCGTTGGTCATTAGCACCGTGTCAGGCACATGGTCCGTTTGAGGGATGTCCGCAACTTTAAGGGTTGTTTGAATGAGCCGCTGTACGCGCGCCCCGGCGGACGGGGTTCCCAAGGAGAACAACCTGATGCTCAACCACGATCTGCAACGCCTGCGTTTGCGTCAACGAGCCAGCGAGTTGGTACCGGTATTGCGCGAACGCGCACCGCACGCCGCGCAGCAGGGCCTGTTGTCGGCTGAAACCCTGAGCGATTTCCATGAGGCCGGTTTCTTCCGCATTCTTCAGCCTGCGCGCTGGGGCGGCTATGAGCTGGAACCCAAGGACTTTTTTGAAGTGCAAATGACCCTTGCCGAAGGCTGCATGTCGTCGGCCTGGGTGCTGGGGGTGGTGGCGATCCACAACTGGCAACTGGCGCTGTTCGACGACCGCGCCGCGCAAGACGTCTGGGGCAACGACTCCAGCGTGCTGATTTCCTCTTCCTATATGCCGGTGGGCAAGGTTGAAGTGGTCGAGGGCGGCTTCAAACTGAGCGGTCGTTGGGGCTTCTCTTCGGGCAGCAAGCATTGCGACTGGGCGTTCCTCGGCGCCCTGGTACCGCCACAAGAGCCCGGCGGCGCGCCGGATTACCGAACCTTTCTGGTGCCGCGCAGCGACTATCAGATTCTCGACAACTGGAATGTCATGGGCCTGGAGGCTACCGGTTCCCACGACATTCTGGTGGAAAACGCCTTTGTTCCCGAGTACCGAACCCACCGTGCCTTCGACGGTTTCATGCAAAACAGTCCGGGTAACTCAGTCAACACTGCGCCGCTGTTTCGCTTGCCGTTCGGGCAGATCTTCGTGCGTGCAGTGTCGTCCTCGGCGATCGGTGCCTTGCAGGGCGCGGTGGATCAGTTCGTCGCCCATAACCGCGCAAGGGTCGGGGTCAACGACGGGCGCAAGATGGTCCAGGACCCGGCGGCCCAGAGCGCGCTGGCCAATGCCATGGTCTGCGTCGACGAGTGCAAGACCGTGCTGCTGCGCAACTTTGCCTTGATGTTGGAACGTGCGCAGAACAGTGAACCATTGAGCATGCCCGAGCGAGTGAAGATGCGTTACGACTCGGCGCTGGTGGCCGATAAATGCGCGAAAGCAGTGGCCGACCTGATGTTCAACAGCGGCGCCTCGACGATCTTCCGCAGTCATGCGATCAACCGGGCGTTCCGCGACATCCATACCGGGCGCGCTCACGTGGCCAACAACCCGGCCAAGTACGCCTGGAACCTCGGCGGCGTGAGCATGGGCCAGGACAGCAACGATTTCTTTCTCTGAATACCACCGACTTTAGCTAGTCCGTTTGCGTGATTCGAACGCCCGGGCTTTGACCGAGCATGCACTGCAAGGCGCGGCTCCTGGCGCCGATCGCGCATTCCATAACAACAAGGATCCAGCATGAAATTCTCATTGATTTACGAAGCCCAGACAGTGGACTCCAGCCGTGAGGGCGACCGGCGGATTTTCGAGGACACCGTCGAGCAGGCGGTGCTTGCCGACAAGCTTGGCTTCGACACCTTCTGGTGCGTCGAGCACACCGCGCTGAGCAACTACTCGCACATGTCGGCGCCGGAAACCGTGCTGGCCTTCGTCGCCGGTAAAACCGAACGCATCGGCATCGGCCACGGTGTGGTCTGCCTGCCACCGGCAATGAACCACCCGGTGAAGGTCGCCGAGCGCATTGCCACCCTCGACCTGCTGTCCAAGGGCCGTGTGCACTTTGGCGTGGGCAAGGGCGGCACCCAGCAAGAGGCCGGTACCTTCGGCTACGACCTGGCGACCCTGCAACCGCAGATCGACGAAATGATGTACCTGATTCCGAAAATCTTCGTACAGGACGAGATCGAGCACCACGGCGACTTCGTGCAGATCCCGAAACGCCCGATCCATCCCAAGCCGTATCAAGACCCACACCCGCCGATGTACTTGGCGTGCACCAACACCGAGTCGCTGAAAAATGCTGGCGGCCGCGGCATGGGCGCGCTGGTGCTGGGCTTCGGTGGCCCGGAAGAAATCGCCAAGAAAGTCGAGGTGTACCACGAGGCGTGGGACAACCGTGACCTGAAGAAGCAGGTGGGTTTCCGCCCGAATCGGCACATCGCGGCCCTGTGCCCGGCAATCGTTCTGGAAAACAACGAAGAGGCACGCCGCATCGGTATTCGCGGTCAGCGTTACTTCATGGAGTCGCTGGGTTACTGGTACGGTGGCGGTGAGCGTCCGGACCCGGAGAAGTGGAAAGACGACACCTTCGTCGATGGCAATGGCCAGAGCGTGATCAAGTCGCGCTTCGCCTCGGAAGAAGTCAGCGTCGACTTTTCCGACCCGACCATGGCGATGATGAACCCCAACCACGCCTACGGCACGGTGGAGGACTGCATCGGCTACGTGCAACGGCTGATCGACGCCGGCGCCGACGAAATCCTCTTCATCTGCCAGATGGGCACCGTTCCGCAATGGGCGCAACTGGAGACGTTGCGCAATATTGGCGAGAAGGTGATTCCGCATTTTCGCAAGGCCTAAGGGCTGACCTGTAGCAGCTGCCGAGCCCGCGAGGCTGCGTTCGAGGACGAAGTCCTCGCAAATCCGGCATACACGGTATGCCTGAAAGAACACGCCGCCTGATTTTACGACTGCTTCGCAGCCGAACGCAGGCTTCGCCAGCTGCTACAGGGGCTACGGTGTTCCGCAAAGAAAACGGGCCTTCACGGCCCGTTTTTTATTGTTCACGCAACCCGCTGCGCTAGTCCCATTGGACGATGTTGGCGCCGCCGCAAGCCGTTTAAATCGTTATCCATAAGGCCTCCCTGCGGGGTGGCTCGGGCTGGTTATAACGAGGAGTGCATCCATGGATATCCGTGGTCTGGGTTACGTCACCCTGTTGTCGCGCGACCTGGCGCAGTGGCGTCATTACGCAAGCCAGGTGCTGGGCATGATGGTCTCGACGGGCAGCGATGACGATCAGCGTCTGTACCTGAAAATGGACGACCGCCACTACCGCCTGCTGGTGCAGAAAAGCCCTGAAGACGGCTTTGGCTCCTGTGGCTGGGAAGTCGCTGGCAAGGTCGCGTTTGAGCAGGCAATCCTTGAGCTGCAAGAGGCTGATGTTCAGGTCGAGCGCGGCACTGCGGCCGAGGCCAGTGTGCGCAAGGTTCAAGAGCTGGCGCGCTTCAGTGATCCGGACGGCAACCGTCACGAGCTGTTCTGGGGGCCGCTGCAGGACTTCGCCCGTTTTGTTTCCCCGGTCGGGGTCAAGGGTTTTGTCACCAACGAACTGGGCATGGGCCACGTCGTGCTACCCGCGCCGAGCTTCGCCCGTTGCCGGGACTTCTACGAACAGGTGATGGGTTTCGGCCTCTCGGACCTGATGAAGGTACGGTTTACGCCGGACCCTGCCGAGCCTGAAAAGGCCATTCATTTCCTGCACTGCAACAACGGTCGTCACCACTCGCTGGCGATTTTCGAGTGCCCGATGCCCCACGGCTGTGTGCACATGATGGTCGAGGTCAATGCCCTCGATGAAGTGGGCAGGGCGCTGGACCGGGTGCATGCCAACGGCGTGAAGCTCTCGGCCACCCTCGGCCAACACACCAACGACCAGATGATTTCGTTCTACATCAAGACGCCGTCGGGTTTTGACCTGGAATACGGCTGCGATGGGCTGGTGGTGAATTGGGATCGGCACACGCCGTTCGAAAGCACCGTGGTCAGCCACTGGGGCCATGACTTCAGCGTGGGCCGGCAATGAGGACGATAACCATGGATAAACGAATGACCACCGCGCAAATCGTCGCTGAACTGCGCGATGGCATGACCCTTGGTATTGGCGGCTGGGGGCCACGGCGCAAGCCGATGGCGCTGATCCGCGAGATCCTGCGCTCGGACCTCAAGGACCTGACCGTGGTCGCCTATGGCGGCGCGGACGTCGGCATGCTTTGCGCGGCCGGCAAGATCAAGAAACTGGTGTTCGCTTTTGTGTCCCTCGACTTCATCCCGTTGGAACCATACTTCCGCAAGGCCCGTCAGGAAGCCGCGCTGGAAATCATGGAAATTGATGAAGGCATGATGGTGCTGGGCCTGCGTGCGGCAGCGATGAATATACCGTTCATTCCGACGGCGGTAGGTCTGGGCACCGATGTGCTGCGCCATAACCCGCAGATCAAACTGATTGCTTCACCCTATGCCGATGGCAAGGACTGGGTGGCGATGCCGGCGCTCAAGCTCGATGCGGCGCTGCTGCACGTCGATCGCGCCGATGCCCGTGGCGTGTGCCAGATCAGTGGTCCCGATCACTACATGGACGACCTGTTCGTCCGCGCGGCGGCGCGCAGCTACGTGACCTGTGACGAGTTGGTCGACAGCGAGTACTTCCACAGCGACGCCAACCACGCCCACCAGGTGTTCTGGGAACGCAACCTGACCACCGGCGTGGCCCACGTGCCGGGCGGGGCGCACCCATCGTCTTGCGCGCCGCTGTATGGCTTCGATGTGCCGCACTTCAAAACCTATAACGCTTCGGTCCAGGCTGCCGATGGCTGGCAGGCCTATGTTCGGGATTATGTCGAGTGCAGCCACGAACAGTACCTGGACAAGGTCGGCGGCCTGGCTGCAATCCGCCAACTGCCGTTGCCGATTTTCTAAGGGAGCCTTCCGATGAGCACTACGACTTACAGCCTCGCCGAACTGATGATCTGCGCGGCCTCCGAAGCCTGGCGCGAGGACGGCGAGGTGTTGGCCACCGGCATCGGTGTGATCCCGCGTCTGGCCGCGTCCTTGGCCATGCTCAGCAGCAACCCGCAGCTACTGATGACCGACTCTGAAGCCTACATGGTCGCCGAACCGGTGCCGCTGGGCGCGCGCAACGGCTACCAGCCCAAGCGCGACAGCTGGATGGGTTTTTCGCGAATTTTCGACAACGTCTGGGGCGGCAAGCGTCATGCGCTGGTCGGCCCTACCCAGATCGACCGTTTCGGTCAGGCGAATATTTCAGCAATCGGTGACTACGCCAAACCCAAGGCGCAGATGCTCGGTGTGCGCGGTTTCCCCGGCAACTCCATCAGCCACGCCAACTCCTTTTGCGTGCCCAGCCATAACCGCCGGGTGTTCGTCGAAGGCGAGGTCGATATGGTCGCCTCGGTCGGCTACAACCCGGCGCGTCTGGCACGCGGCTGGTCGCTGGACGAGATCGATATCCGGCTGATCGTCACCGACCTCTGCGTGCTGGATTTCCAGGGCCCTGACCATCAGGTGCGGGTTCGCTCGCTGCACCCCGGCGTGACCCTGGCCGAGGTTCAGGACAACACCGGATTTGCCTTACACGCGCCAGCGCAGTGTCCGGTCACGGCCGCACCGACCCTTGAGCAGTTGCAGCTGATCCAGCGACTCGACCCGCACAACCTGCGCGCCAGTCAACTCAAAGACAACCCGCCCGGCCAGCGCTGAGCATCGCGCAAACAGTCGCGTTTCGGAGAAAAGTGATGGCTGAACATAACGACAATAACTCCGCCTGCGTGGTGCTTTACGAGGTGCGCGGTGCAGTGGCCTTGGTCACCATGAACCGCCCCGAGTACCACAACGCGCAGAACTCGCACATGACCTACGCGCTGGACGCAGCGTTTCGCCGGGCCTGTGACGACGATGAAGTGAAGGTCATCGTGCTGTGCGGTGCCGGCAAGCATTTCTCCGCCGGGCATGACATCGGCACGCCGGGACGCGACGTGCACCAGACGTTCGACCGCGCCAGCCTGTGGTACGACCACACCAACAAACCGGGTGGCGAGTTTCTCTATGCCCGCGAGCAGGAGGTTTATCTGGGCATGTGCCGGCGTTGGCGCGAGATGCCCAAACCGACCATCGCCATGGTCCAGGGCGCGTGCGTTGCCGGTGGGCTGATGCTGGCCTGGGTCTGCGACCTGATCGTCGCCAGCGAGGATTCGTATTTCGCTGACCCGGTGGTGCGCATGGGCATTCCCGGGGTCGAGTACTTCGCCCATGTGCATGAACTGAACCCGCGTATTGCCAAGGAGTTTCTGTTCCTCGGCGAGCGCATGCCGGCGGCGCGTGCTTATCAGATGGGCATGCTCAACCGCGTGGTGCCGCGTGAAACCCTGGAACAGGACACGCTGGAGATCGCCGGGCGTATCGCGCAGATGCCACGTTTGGGCCTGCAACTGAGCAAGCAGGCGGTGAATAACGCCGAAGACCTGATGGGCAAGCGCGCAACCATGGACATGGTGTTCGGTCTGCATCACTTCGCCCATGCGCACAATGAACTGGTGTCCGGTGATCGGCTCGGCGGCTACGACGCCAAAGCCATGGCCAGCTCCCAACGCACGACTGACGGAGCCTGAGCATGGCGGTCTCTCTGAACACGCGCCTGACCGAGCTGCTCGGTTGCCGTTACCCGATTATCCAGACCGCCATGGGCTGGGTCGCCGATCCGAAACTGGTGGCGGCCACCGGCAATGCCGGCGGCTTCGGTTTTCTCGCCGGGGCGACCATCGAGCCGCAGCGCATGGAGGCGGCCATCCTCGAAACCCGACGCCTGACCGCGCAGCCGTTCGGGGTGAATTTTCACATGTACCAGGCCAACGCGGCCGAGATCGTCGAGCTGGTACTCAAGCACAAGGTGCGGGCGGTGAGTTACAGCCGTTCGCCCGGCAAGCAGATGATCGGCCGTTTGAAGGACGCCGGAGTGGTGTGCATCCCTACGGTTGGCGCCCTCAAGCACGCACAAAAAGCCGTGGAAATGGGCGCCGACGCGGTGACCGTGCAGGGCGGCGAGGGCGGTGGTCACACAGGCGTGGTGCCGACCTCGCTGCTGCTGGATCAAGTGGTGCGGGCGGTGTCGGTGCCGGTGGTTGCGGCGGGGGGCTTCAAGGACGGTCACGGACTGATCTCGGCCCTGGCTTACGGCGCCGAAGGCATCGCCATGGGCACGCGTTTTTTGATGTGCGCCGAGAGCCCGGTGCCGGCGGCGACCCTGGCCCGCTACCTGGCGGTCACCGACCCGGCGGCGATCATCATCAGCCGCGCCATCGACGGCATGCCGCAGCGAATGATCCGCAACGAACTGCTTGACCAACTGGAAGCCAGCGGTGCGTTCCGGCGTTTGTTGCTGGCGTTCCAGAGTGGCTTGGCGTACCGGCGCCACAGCGGTCTGAGCCTGATGCAACTGTTGGGCAGCGCGCTGAAGATGCGCGGCAGCGGCGAGCTGACCGCCGCGCAAAGCCTGATGGCCGCCAACGCACCGATGGTGATCCAGAAAGCCATGGTCGATGGCCGCCCCGCCGAGGGCGTGCTGCCGGCCGGGCAGATTGCCGCAAGCATCGACAGCTTGCCCAGCTGCGCTGAACTGATTGAGCAGATCGTCCGCGACGCGCAAGCGCGTCTGGGCGAGCTGTGCCGCCGCGTCTCGTGAAGGAACAACCGATGAAAGCATTTAGCGTGAGTATCGATAACGGCATCGCCGAGTTGGTGTTCGACCAGCCTCCGGTCAACGCCTTCAACTGTCAGGGCTGGGCCGATATCGCCAGCGAAATCGTGCGCCTGGGCACAGATAGCTCGGTGCGGGTGATCGTGATCCGCGCCGAAGGCCGGGGTTTCTGCGCCGGCGTGGACATCAAGGAACTGGCCGCCGACAGCAACCTGATCGTCGCGGTGAACAAAGGCAACTACGACACCTTCAAGGCCATTCACCGCAATCCGAAACCGGTGATTGTCGCGGTGCACGGTTTCGTCCTGGGCGGCGGCATCGGTATCTGTGGCGCGGCCGACATTTTGGTGGCGTCCGAATGCGCGCGGTTTGGCGTGCCGGAAGTCGACCGAGGCGCGATGGGCGGCGGCGCGCATTTGCAGCGGCTGTTCCCGGTACAGAAGGTCCGTCACATGTATTTCACCGGCGAGATGATCGACGCCGCCGACGCCTGGCGCCTCGGCGCGGTGGAGCGGGTGGTCAAGCGCGAAGAGCTGCGTGAGGCGGCGTTGCAGATCGCTCGTAGTATTGCCTCGAAAAGCCCGGGCATGATCGCTCTGGCCAAGGAAGCCTTGAACGGCATCGAAGACGGCAACCTCGAAGACAAATACCGCCGCGAGCAAGGCTTGACCCTCGAAGCCTATCGCTCGCTCGACTCTCAGGAAGCCCGGGACTCGTTCGTCGAGAAACGCGCTGCCCACTTCAACGGCTGAAGGCATTCCAATGGACCTGACTTATACCCCGGCCCAACAGGCCCTGCGCTTAGAGGCGCGGGCCTGGCTGGCCGCCAACGTACCCAGCGAGCCGCTGGCGTCCTTCGACACCGAGCAGGGCTTTGCCGAGCATCGCGCCTGGGAGGCCAGACTCAACGACGGTCGTTGGGGCATGGTCACCTGGCCGACCGAACTCGGCGGACGCGGTTGCGACCTGATCGAGTGGCTGATTTTCGAAGAAGAGTATTACCGTGCCAACGCTCCGGCGCGGGTCAACCAGAACGGGATCTTCCTGCTCGGCCCGACCCTGATGGAGTACGGCACCGAGGAACAGAAAGCCCGCTTTCTGCCGCGCATGGCGACTGGCGAAGACATTTGGGCTCAGGCCTGGTCCGAGCCCGGCGCCGGTTCCGACATGGCGGCGATCCGTTCGCGGGCCGAGCGGGTCGGCGACGATTACGTGATCAATGGCCAGAAAACCTGGTCGACCCGGGCCGTGTGGGCGGATTGGGCGTTCGGGATTTTCCGTACCGACCCCAACTCCCAGCGTCATCAAGGCCTGACCTTCGTTCTGCTGCCGCTGGATGCGCCGGGCATCACCGTGCGGCCGATCCCGCAACTTAACGGTTTGCCGGGGTTTGCCGAGATCTTCTTCGACGACGTCAAGGTGCCGGCGCAGAACGCCTTGGGCGGCGAGGGCATGGGTTGGCATGTGGCGATGTCCACCGCCGGCTTCGAGCGCGGTTTGCTGCTGCGCTCGCCGGCGCGTTTTCAGGAAACCGCTCGGCGTCTGGTGCAGCTGTACCAGGCCAACCGCGAATCAGCGGACCGTGATCCGGCCATCGGTGAGGCAGTGATGCGCGCCTGGCTCGACGCCGAGGCCTACACCTTGAACACCTACATGACCGCGTCGCAGTTGGGGCAGGGCGGCAAGATCGGCCCGGAATCCTCGACCAACAAGATCTTCTGGTCCGAGCTCGACCAACGCATGCACGACACTGCGATGAGCATTCTTGGCCTGCGCGGCGAGTTGCTGCCCGAAGCGCCGGCGGCGGGTGACGTCGGCCATTGGCTCGACGGTTTCCTGTTTGCCCAGGCCGGGCCGATCTACGCCGGCACCAACGAGATCCAGCGCAATATCATTGCCGAACGCATGCTCGGCATGCCGCGGGCCTGAGGAAAAACACCATGGATTTTAGTTTCAGTCGCGATCAACTGCTGTTTCAGGACAGCGTTCGCAGCTTCCTGATCAACGAAGTCACCCCCGAGCGTATTCGCGAGTTGTGGCACCGCGACACCGGCCGCAGCGATGCGCTCTGGGGGCAACTGGTGGAACTGGGCCTGAGTGCGCTGACTGTCCCTGAAGAGTTCGGCGGCATGGGCATGCACGCATTGGACTTCGTCTTGCTGGCTCAGGAATGTGGCTACGCCGGTTTGCCCGAGCCACTGGTGGACACGATGTTGATCGGCGTGCCGCTGCTCGCTGGCCTCGATGAGCGCCACGTCGCGTTCAAGCAGTATTGGCTGGCCAGCGTCGCCGAGGGCAGCGCACGACTGGCGGTAGCCGAACCGGGTAACCCGCTGGTCAGCGACGCCCATGTCGCCGACTTGCTGCTGCTGGCTCACGGCGATGAGGTCCACGCGCTCAAACCCGAGGATGTGAGCCTGACACGTAATGTCTCGGTCGACCCGAGTCGCCAGCTGTTTCAGGTTCAGTGGACGCCAACCGCCGCCACCTGCGTGGCCAGCGCTGAAGAAGGCCGACGCCTGTGGGCGGCGGCGTTCAATCGCGGTGCCCTGGGCAGCGCCGCGCAACTGCTGGGGCTGGCTAAACGCATGGTCGATCTGGCGGTGGATTACACCTTCGAACGCAAACAGTTCGGCAAACCGGTCGGCTCGTTCCAGGCGGTCAAACACCTGATGGCCAATGTGGCGGTGCAGATCGAGTTCGCCAAAGGTCCGTTGTATCGCGCTGCTTATGCGGTGGCTCATGAGCTGCCGGGGCAGGACGTGCAGGTGTCCCACGCCAAACTGGCGACGGCCGAAGCCGCTCTGCTTGCGGCAAAAAACGCGATCCAGGCCCACGGTGCCATGGGGTACACCTGGGAAGTCGACTTGCAACTGTTCATGAAACGCGCCTGGGCGCTGGACAAGGTCTGGGGCGATCGCGGCCTGCACAAGGCCCGCGTGCGCGCGGCGTTGTTCGACGGCGAAAAGGCCCTGGGCGCCGGCAACACGTTCTGATCAGGCCAACGCGAAACCTGTGGGAGCGAGCCTGCTCGCGAAAGCGGTGGCTCAGCCAATAAAGATGCTGACTGTGCTGGCGTCTTCGCGGGCAAGCCCGCTCCCACAGGGATCTGTGGCGGACGCAGTACTTGTGCACGACGCAAAGCAAGTGCGGGAGCGGGCTTGCTCGCGAAAGCGGCGTATCAGTCAACTGATTTTCTTTCTTGAATCGAGGTAAAGCATGCCTGAAGCCTATATTGTCGACGCCCTGCGTACGCCCACCGGGCGCCGCAAAGGTGGTCTGAGCCAGATTCACGCGGCCGATCTGGGCGCCCATGTGTTGCGCGTGCTGGTCGAACGCAACGGCATTCCCGATGAGGATTACGACGACGTGATCTTCGGCTGTGTCGACACCATCGGCCCGCTGGCCGGGGACATCGCCCGCACCAGTTGGCTGGCCGCCGGCCTGTCGCACGCGGTGCCGGGCACCACCATCGACCGCCAGTGCGGCTCGTCGCAGCAAGCAGTGCACTTTGCTGCGCAAGCGGTGATGAGCGGCACCCAGGACGTGGTGGTTGCCGGTGGTGTGCAGACCATGACCCAGATCCCGATTTCCTCGGCGATGATCGCCGCCGAACCGCTGGGTTTCAGCGATCCGTTCAGCGGCTCCAAAGGTTGGGTCAAGCGCTACGGTGCGCAACCTCCGACGCAGTTTCGTTCGGCGCAGATGATCGCCGAGAAGTGGGGCTTGTCCCGGGCCGATCTGGAAGGGTATTCGCTGGAGTCCCATCAGCGGGCCTTGCGCGCTATCGAACAGGGCCGCTTTGCCCGCGAGATCGTGCCGTTGGCCGGCGTCGTACATGACGAAACACCGCGCCAGACCAGCCTGGAGAAAATGGCCGAGCTGGAGTTTCTGTTCGGCTGCGACCGGGTCACCGCCGCGGTGTCCAGCCAGACCTGCGACGCCGCCAGCGCGATGCTGATCGTCTCCGAGACTGCGCTCAAACGCTATGGCCTGACACCGCGTGCGCGCATCCATCACCTGAGCGTGCGCGCCGAAGACCCGATCTGGATGCTCACCGCGCCGATCCCGGCCACCGCTTACGCGCTGAAACGCGCCGGCATGCGGCTGGAAGACATCGACCGGGTCGAGATCAACGAGGCCTTCGCCTCGGTGGCCATGGCCTGGCTCAAGGAAACCGGCTACCCCCACGCCCAGACCAACGTCAACGGCGGTGCAATTGCCCTCGGTCATCCGCTGGGCGCCACCGGGACACGCTTGATGTGCAGTTTGCTGCATGAGCTGGAGCGCAGTGGCGGGCGCTTCGGTTTGCAGACCATGTGCGAAGGCGGTGGCCAGGCCAACGTGACGATTATCGAGCGCTTGTAAGCGACGTTTTTTCAAGGAAACAAGAGCATGAATATGTGTCAAAACCGTGTAGTGATCATCACCGGAGCGGGCGGCGGACTGGGCCGTGCCTACGCGCTGGCCTTTGCCGCCGAAGGCGCCAAGGTGGTGGTCAACGACATCAACCGTGACGCGGCACTGGCCGTTGTTGGCGAAATTCTGGGGCAGGGCGGTAGCGCCGTGGCCAACAGCGACGACATAACCCGCTACGACGACGCCGCGCTGATTGTGCGTCAGGCGATCGAAACCTTTGGCGGTTTGAACGTGGTGGTGAACAACGCCGGCATCTGCCGCGACCGTATGTTCACCAGTCTCAGCGAAGCCGACTGGGACGCGGTGGTAGCGGTGCACCTCAAGGGACATTTCTGCATTGCCAGCCACGCCGCGCGTTACTGGCGCGAGCAAGCCAAGGCCGGTGCGCAGGTCAATGCGCGGATCATCAACACCAGCTCCGGCGCCGGTTTGCAGGGTTCCATCGGCCAGTCCAACTATGCCGCAGCCAAGGGTGGAATCGCCGCACTGACCCTGGTTCAGGCCGCCGAACTGGGCCGTTACGGGATTACCGTCAACGCCCTGGCCCCGGCAGCGCGTACCGGCATGACCGAACAAGTGTTCGCTGACACCATGAAAAAACCAGAAGAAGGTTTCGACTACTTCGCCCCGGAGAACGTCGCGCCGCTGGTGGTCTGGCTGGGTTCCGAGGCGTCTGGCGCGGTCAACGGCCAGATGTTTGAAGTGGAGGGCGGCAAGTTGTCGATTGCCGACGGCTGGCGCCGCGGCCCGCAACTGGACAGGCAAGGGCGCTGGGCCGTGGGCGAAGTCGGCGAAGCGGTGCAGCAACTGTTGGCGCAAGCGGTGCCGGCAGCGAAGGTTTATGGCAGCTAAGATTGGGGAAACCCGCGCCGCAATCTTCACCGTCAGCGCCGGCTTGTTCGCATCTGTATTCTCGCTGGCTGGATGGCGCGCCGGGGCCGCATGAGCCTGATTACTGTTTCGGCTCACCGCTGCCGGGCGGCCTGGCTGAATACATGATCATCCACGAGGATAGCGCGGTACGTGCACCGGCCAACACATCATCCTGATCCCAACGTTTAGGGTGATGGTTTCCACCTTTTTTGACCACCCCCCGAAAAACCGGACGATTTTCTATCCTCTACCGGCCTGAGTCCTGTACTCAACAGGGCTCAAGCCGCTTAGCTCCAGCCTGATACGCGAATTGTCGTAGTAGTGTTTGTACTCCCCCCAGGCCCACTTGCTCGATGAGCTGATCGACACCGATATCTCGGCTAGCCGTCCGCTTCTGGCCGATTTCTGCTTGTCCTGATTGGCCGAAGTCCAAAACCCATAGCTGCCAGTCATGCGTCTTGGAAGCAGGGGGCAATTCACTTCTTTGGGCGTCTCCGTGCTGAGCACCATCCGCGGAGTCACGGCCGGTATTTTTTCTTCCCTTTGCGCTCTTAAAATACTAATTGATTTTCAGAAACCAAATGGTATCTAATCGATCCTGCGCCACACAACCAGCTCCAGAACGTCGAGGCGCTGCGATTCATACAACACAATAAAAAGAGGAAATGGCATGGGACGTTTAAGCGGCAAGGTTGCAATCATTACTGGTGCGGCAAGTGGGCAGGGAGAGTCCGAGGCCCGGCTCTTCGCCGCCGAAGGCGCCAAAGTTGTGTTGACTGATATTCAAGATAAGGGCGAACAAGTCGCGGCAGAGATCGGAGAGGCGGCGTTCTTCATCAAACATGACGTTTCGAGCACCGAAGGTTGGGCAGTAGTGGTCGAGGAGACACTGAAACGGTTCGGCCGGATCGACATCCTCGTCAACAACGCGGGAATCTACAGTCCGAATTATATGCAGGGGACCACGCCGAGCGAGCTGGAGCGGTATTTCCAAGTCAACGTGCTGGGCGTGATGCTGGGCATGCAGGCAGTGACCGAGGCGATGCAAAGCACCGGCAGTGGCTCGATCATTAACATCTCCTCGCTTTCGGCTATTCGCAATATTCCGGGGCAGTTCGCCTATGCAGCGTCCAAGTGGGCGGTACGTGGGATGAGCGGTTGCGCCGCCGCCGAGTTGGGGCGCGTCGGTATTCGTGTCAACGCGGTCTTTCCAGGCATGATCCAGACGCCGATGATCGCCGGCAACCCACCGGAAGCAAATGCAAAGTATCAAGCCATGATCCCGCTCAACCGGATCGCTGATCCGAAGGAAGTCGCCGAGGTCGTCGCGTTCCTGGCATCCGATGCGGCCAGTTATGTCAATGGCGCCGAGATTCTGGTCGACGGTGGATTGCGACTCTAACGGTTTGCCCGACCACCAGTGAACATACCTGCTGCCGGTTTTCGCACGGGAGTAAGGGCTGGTGGGAGGGCGCCTCTACTCCTTACCTGGACCAGGGTAATTGCTTGGCCAAAGTTACTAGAGACGCTTCGACGAAAAAGCTCAAACGCGGAGACGGCTACGCCTCTCGCTGTCGGACGACCAGGCTAGTCAATAACTGGTTGATGATACGACCCGCTTCAACGGGGGCTGTATCGTTGGCGTTGCGTCGCTGGAGGCTGATGCCATGCACCATGGCTGTCAGTGCTACGGCAAGATCGGTCGAAGGTAGAGGGCTTTTCGTGCCAGTGGCGTTGAAATACAGGTCGAGGAGATTAGCCAGCCCTTCAGTCTGACGCTTATGCAACGCGTCGTATGCCGCTGCGAACTCGGGATTGCGGCTCGCATGAAGTTGTAACTCGACCGCCAACAGCGGGCACTCGCTGTCGGAATTCATGGTCATCAACCACTCGGTCACCCCTTCGAACATGCTGTCAGGATCTTGAGCCGCAAGCTGTGTCAATCCAACCATGTCGCGCTCCATGTACCGCTCCAGCAGCGTCAAGAGCAGCGTTTCCTTGTTCGGAAAGTTGGAGTAGATCGCGCCCTTTGAAAAACCTGCCTCGGCGGCGATCAGCTCTAATGAGGCTCCACCGTAACCGAGCCGAGAAAAGACGTTCTCTGCTGCAGTCAGAAGATATTCGCGTGTCTGGGCTTGCTGTTGAGGGCGTGTTAGGCGGGCGGGGCGCATGGGCGAATTGGGCTCTCCAGTTATCGACACGTGAATATAGCAGGAAGCCTGCGAAGTCGCCTATCCAGCCTCCGCGTTGAGTCCACCCTGGATCATCCCCCCCACAGCTATGACTGAATCGTTGCAAATGCCTAGTGCCAGAGACACGTTGCAAAAAAATAAAAAAACTCTAGCTGATGCTCGGTTGATAGTGTAGAAATTCTCTGCGGCATCCAAATACCAATAAGAATTCAGAATTGTCAAAACCTCATGACGATCTGGTGCACTCGGCATAATTCAGGGCGATGCAATGAAAAAACTGGATGGCAAAGTAGTACTGATTACGGGCGCAGCTCGTGGCATTGGTGCGGAAATCGCTGCGACATTGGCGCGTCATTACGCCCACGTGGCCTTGACCGATATCGATCTGACCACCGCTGAGCAGGTGGCAGCAGGTTTGCGCGATCGGGGCTTGACCGCAGAAGCCTTTCGTCATGATGTCAGCGATGCCGCAAGTTGGGATGCGGTGATGGCCCAGGTTCAGCAACGGTTCGGCAAGCTTGATGTATTGGTCAACAACGCCGGAGTGCTGGCGGTACAGTCGATCACCGACATGAGCCTCGAACAATTCCGGCAAGTTACCTCGATCAATATCGACGGCGTGTTCCTGGGGATCAAGGCGGCCTTTGTCGCCATGGCAGAGCACGGCGGTTCGATCATCAACATGTCCTCAATTGGAGGGCTGATAGGTGCAACCAACCAGACGGCCTATTGCGCTTCCAAGAGTGCCGTCAGGGCATTGACCAAATGCGCCGCGATTGAAGCTGCCAGTCAGGGGCTAGCAATTCGCTGCAACTCCTTGCTGCCGGGTGTGATCCATACGCCGATGACGCAGAGTCATTACGGCTTCGGTGCGGGGCTGGGTGTTGAAGAGATGTTCAGTGCACTGATCCCTTCAGGACGTGTGGGTTTGCCCAGTGACGTCGCCAACGCGGTGGTCTATCTGGCATCGGACGAGTCCTCGTACGTCAATGGCGCCGAACTGGTGATCGATGGTGGTGTGACCGCCGGCCCCGTCCGCAAGCCCGAGGTACCGAAGTAAGCGTCGACCCAGTGTCCTGGAAAAAATCAGTTGCCAGCTGCGGAGGCTGGCACTGATCCACAAATTTCCTCGCAACCTCCAAAAACAAAAATACGAGTGAAACTATGAAAAACAAGGACCATTCCGGCGTCGTGCGCGCCGGCAGGCTAGGCGTCGCGTTGTGTCTTGCAGGTCTGGCCGCGAGCAACGCCGAGGCTGGTTCGTTTACCACTGATGAGGGGGCCGATGTTCGTTGGTCGCTTGGCACTTCGCTGGGCACCAGTTGGCGAGCAAGCAGCGCCGACCCTGGTCTGATTTCCGTGGGAAATGGTGGTAAAGCCAGCAGCGGTAACGATAACGGCGATCTGAACTACGGTAAGGGGCAACGCTACTCAACAGTCGTGAATATCCTTGGCGACATCGATATCAGTAAGGACGATCTTGGCGTGTTTGTACGCGGCAAGGCCTGGGATGACTTCACGCTCAGCAACAGTGGCGTGCCCCATGGCAGTGTTGCCAACGGCTATGAGCACGGCGCGAGGCTGAACGACTCCGATTTCGATCACTTGTCCAAATTCTCCGGCGTCGCATTGCTCGACGCCTACGTTTACGACACATTCCAGTTGAGCGGCGATCATCCTCTGACCGTCCGGTTGGGCAACCAGGTCGTGAACTGGGGGGAAAGTTTGTTTGTACCTGGTATCAACGAATTCGGTGCATTCGACATTACCGCTGCCCACCGGCCTGGCGCTCAGGTCAAAGAAATCCTCCTCCCGTTGCCACAGTTGTTCGCCAGCTTTGGCATAGCTGACGGCACAAGTGTGGAAGCGTTCTACCAGTTGCGTTGGGAAAAAACCGTGCTGGACGGCTGTGGCACCTACTGGTCTCCGTCCAGTGTCGCCAACTGCTCGAACAGCGGAACAGTGGTGGGCGCGGGACCGTTTACCGACCGCCAGACCTTCGCCGGAATTCCTGCGTTGGGCGGAGCCAACTTCCGGATGGCGTTGACGCCTGATCGAGAACCCCCAAACAGCGGTCAGTACGGCATCGCACTGCGTCACCGGGTCGAGGCACTGGACACTGATTTCGGGCTCTACTATGCGCGTTATCACACCCGCGTCCCTAACGTAAGCGCGACGCTGGTGCCCACCACGATACCTGGATCGATCTGGTCTGCCGACCCGCCGCAAGGCGTGCGCGCTGCGCAGGAGACCCTCGACTACAGCGCTGACGGTATCCATGTCGTTGGCCTGAGTGCTTCTACCGTTATCGGTGGTTGGTCTGTGTTTGGTGAAGTTAGCCATACGTCAGGCCTGCCCGTGCAGATCAACGGAGTCGACCTGATTAACGGCCTTGTCGCTGGTATCGGCCCACAGGCCAATTTGGTATCCACACCGGATGGTTCCTTCGTGAGCGGTTATGACCGCAAATCCAAAACGCAGGCTCAGTTGTCGACCATCCAGGTGTTGCCACGGATCCTCGGTGCCGAGGCTGCCACTCTGGCGGCGGAAGCGGTTTATCAGCACTGGGATGGAATCGGCAATCCAGACAACTCGACCCGTTACGGACGCGCGTTTGTGTTCGGTTCGGGTCCGGTCGCAGGCGTGTCGTGCACGGCGCTTAACCCCGATCCGAGTTATTGCCAAAACAAAGGCTTCGCCACATCCAACGTATGGGGTGTACGTGCCCAACTGGAGGTCAGCTACCCGGACGTATTCGCCGGGGTAAACGTCAAGCCGCGAGTCTTCGTGTCTGACGACATAAGTGGCTACTCCGCTGATGGTTTGTTCAGTGAGGGGCGACTAGTGGTAGCGCCGGGCGTGCGTCTCGACTACAGCGGCAAGTATTACGTCGACTTCAGCTATTCGCGTTTCAACCACAACGCGAAATACGACGAATTCCATGATCGTGATTTCTTCTCTCTGGTCGCTGGCATCAACTTTTAACCAAAGCAGGCAAAAGCATGGACAACAAAAGAATAAAAGGCGTGCTGGGTATTTTGGCCGCGGGCGCGCTGGTTGGGGTGACCCTCGGCGCGCATGCCGAAACTTCAGAGCAAGACCTTGCCCGACTGGGCAAGGATCTCACGCCTGTCGGGGCGGAAAAAGCAGGTAATGCGGATGGTTCGATTCCGCCTTGGGAAGGCGGTTTGACCCAGCCTGTGGCGGGATTCGATAAAACCAAAGGGTATGCCAACCCCTACGCGGCGGAGAAGCCGCTGTACACGGTCACCGCCGCCAATCTGGCGCAATACCAGAGCCTGCTGGCGCCGGGGCAGATCGAAATGCTCAAGCGTTACCCAGACTACAAAATGAAGGTTTACCCCACCCACCGGACGGCCGCGTTACCGCCACAGGAATACATCGATATCAAGACCGAGGCCGCGAAGGCCAAGACGGTTGCAGGCGGTATGGGTGCGACCAATATCTTCGTGTCGAGCGTACCTTTCCCTACGCCGAAAAGCGGTGAAGAGGTGATCTACAACCACGAATACCGTTACTACGGCTTGAGTACGGAGCGTGAGTTCGTCATTTTCCCGGTACAGAGCAACGGCAATTTCACGCCGATCAAATGGGCCGAATCACGGACGACGGGCAAGGCAATCCCTGACAGTCCCACTAACCAGATCACCTATTACATGCAGCGCACGTTGAGCCCATCCAACGTTGCCGGCGAGGCAGTTCTGCTGGTCGACGTCTCGGACCGTACGGCTGGAGCGCGCAAAACCTGGACCTACAACCCGGGCCAGCGTCGCGTATTGCGCGCGCCAGACGTGGCGTATGACACACCGCAATTCAACAGCGACGGACTGGGCACCATCGACAGTTACGACATGTTCGGCGGCGGCCAGGATCGCTACGACTGGAAGCTGGTTGGCAAGAAAGAAATGATCGTGTCGTACAACAACTACGACCTCACGTCGAAGTCCCTCAAGTACCGCGACATCGTGCAGCAGAATCACTTGAATCAGGATCTGCCTCGCTATGAGAAACACCGGGTATGGGTAGTGGAAGCGCAAGTCAAACCGGGGGTTCGCAGCATCTATGGCCGGCGCATGCTGTACGTCGACGAGGACACTTGGGAAATCGTGCATGGCGACTTGTATGACACCCGCAACAATCTTTGGCGAGTTCAGGAAAACCACTCGGTTAACCTTTATGACGTCCTCGCCGCCACGACGGCTGGCCAAGTCGATTACGACCTGCAATCGCGTCGCGCTTTCGTGATGTTCCTGTCGAACGAAGAAAAACCTGCTGAGTACAACGTCAAGCGAAATGCTGCCTATTACTCGGTGGACAACTTGCGACGATCCAGCAACTGATCGTGTAAATCACCGTAGGCATCCCTTCCAGAGAAGGCTTTGCCTACGGCTATCGTCAGTTTTTTCTCGTGGTGAAGCTTTTTTCGTGGTGAAGAATGGTGAAGACCTATCGCAATATACGGCGCTGTAGCAGGGTGGGCGTTGTTCTGATTCTGGCGTGCGCGGCAGTATTGATGCCGCCGCTGGCCGTAGCGGCGCCCGATCTTCTGGACCTGCCAGCCATGCAATCAGCCAGTGCCGCCACAGTAACCATGATGGCCACTGCTCTTGCAGGTACCCGCGTGGTGTTGGCGGGAGAGCGCGGCATCATCCTGTATTCGGACGATGGTGCGCACGGCTGGCATCAGAGCGCAGTGCCGGTTTCGGTCACACTGACGGCGCTGTACTTCGTCAACCCCTCCAGCGGCTGGGCGGTGGGTCACGATGGAGTGATCATTCACAGCGCCGATGGTGGCAAGACCTGGGTCAAACAGGCCGATGGAAATCGGCTTAACGCATTGGTACGGGCCGATGCCGAAGCACGGCTGGTGCGCGCTAAGGCGGCGCTGCAGGAGGCGCCTGGTGATTCAACTTTGCAGAGCGAGATCGAACAGGCGCAGTTCGGGCTCGATGATGTCAACGCGGGTGCACAGTTCGGGCCTTCCCGCCCGTTGCTCGGTGTCTGGTTCGCCAGCGATACCGCAGGCTATGTGGTGGGATCGAACGGTCAGATTTTCGCCACCGCCGACGGTGGAATCCATTGGGTATCCCTGTCGCAGCGGCTCAACAACCCTGATGCGCTGCACTACAACTCGATCACCGGCGACAAGTCAGGGCAGCAAGTCATCGCGGGAGAAGCGGGCAAGGTGTACATCAGCGCTGTCGACGGCAGTTGGAAGACGCTCGATGTCGGCTACAACGGTGCTCTCTATGGCGTGTTGCAATTGCGTCAGGACAATCAAGACGTTCTGCTGGCCTACGGCTTCGGCGGGCATATTTTCCGTTCGATTGATCAGGGTGTCTCTTGGGTGCAGGTAGGAGCGAACGCCAAGGCACCTACTCTGGTGGCCGGCATTGTGCGTGATAACGGCGAGATCGTTCTGTTAGGTCAGGACGCTAGCTTGTTGCGCAGCGTCGATGGTGGTCAGCATTTTCAGATGACCGAGGCCCGTCCCGGCTTGCGTGTTGCCTCGCTGCTTGAACTACCCGATGGGGCGGTGCTGGCCGCTGGTATTGCGGGCGCGCATCTGATCGAGCTAAACGCCAAATGAATCTGGAGATCGACCCCATGAGCGCGAAACAAGACAATCTAACCGCCGCTCCGGTTAAGCCGGGTTTTTTGGAGACCCGCATAGAGCCGCTACTGTTTAACCATCGCGTCACGGTGGTCCTGCTGTTCTTGGTGATATCGGTGTTTCTCGCCCATCAGGCCGGCAAGCTTGGGCTTGATGTCAGCCTGCAGAAAATGGTGCCCGGCCATCACCCCTATATCGTCAACTACCAGCAGTATGAAAGCGAATTGCGTCCGCTGGGCAATGTGGTGCGTATTGCACTTGAAGCACGGCAGGGCAACATCTACGACAAGGACTATCTCGAAACACTGAAGAACGTCACGGACGAGGTGTTCTTCATTCCGGGCGTTGATCGTGGCAACTTGAAATCACTTTGGACCCCCAACGTCTTGTGGCAAGAGGTCACCGAAGACGGTTTTGCTGTCGGCCGCATCATTCCAGATGGCTTCGACGGCTCAGCCAAAACCTTGGCCCAAGTGCAACTCAACGTTCAGCGTTCCGGGCGCATCGGGAGTCTGGTGGCCGCGGATCAGAAGTCCTCGGTGGTGCTTGTGCCTTTGCTTGAGCGCGACCCGCTCACCGGCGAAAAGCTTGATTACGGTCAGTTGTCCCAGCGTTTGGAAACACTGGTACGCGACAAGTACAACAGCGATCGATACGCCATTCATATCACCGGCTTCGCCAAAATTGCCGGTGACCTGATTGAAGGCGCGCACGATATTTTCGAGTTCTTTGCGATTACTTTCGTCCTGACAGCGCTGCTGCTTCTGGCGTATTCGCGTTGCTGGCGAAGTACCGCCGTCACATTGTTCTGTTGCTCTCTCGCGGTGCTGTGGCAGTTGGGTATCGTCAACTTGCTGGGCTTTGGGCTTAACCCGTATTCGATCCTGGTGCCGTTCCTGACGTTCGCAATCGGCGTCAGTCATGCAGTGCAGAATATCAACACCATGAGTGCCGACTGCGCTGCGGGTTACAGCCCCATGCAAGCGGCACGACGAACCTTTCGTATGCTTTTCATACCAGGGTCGATTGCACTGCTGTGCGACGCGGTCGGTTTCTCGACCATGATGATGATCGATATCGACATGATCCGCGAGTTGGCTATCAGCGCGAGCGTGGGTGTGGCGGTGATCATTTTCACCAAAATGTTCTTGCTACCGGTGCTGATGTCCTGGTGCGGGGTAGCACCCGCTGCCGTGCGCAATCAGACCCGCAAGGCTAACAGCGAGCATCGCCTGGCACGTTGGTTATCGCATGCCGCCGAATCGAAGCCGGCGCTGATCGGCTTGTTGATCTCGGCAATGCTGTTGGGCGGCGCCTGGTATTTGAAGCAGGATCTGAAGATCGGTGATCTGGATCGCGGTGCACCAGAACTGCGCCCGGACAGTCGTTACAACCAGGACAATGACTTTCTCGCCCACCATTACGCCAGCAGCCCGGACGTGTTCGTGGTGATGGTCAAGACCCAGGTAGGGGAGTGCGGTTCGTACCCGGTCAGCAGCGCAATCGAACGTTTGAAGTGGACGATGGAGGGGGTGCCAGGAGTGGAGTCGACCCACTCCCTGGTGGATGAACTGAAGAAGTTTTCTGCGGGTTCGAACGGTGGCGACTTGCGCTGGTATGCCATTACTCGCAATCGCTACATCGCCAATGCGGCGTTTAAGACCATTCCCAACGAGCTTTACAACAGCGACTGCTCAATGGCGCCGGTCATGGTGTATCTGACCGATCACAAGGCCGAAACCCTGGCCAAGGTGGTCGATGCGGCGGAGACGTTCGCGAAGGCGAACAACGATGAGCACGCCACCTTTTTGCTGGCAGCCGGTAACGCCGGTATCGAGGCCGCCACCAACATAGTGATCAAGCAATCCGAGCCGAGGATTCTGCTGCTGGTTTACAGCATCGTCGCGCTGTTGGTGTGGTGGGAGTTTAAATCCTGGCGAGTGGCGATCAGCATCATGATTCCGCTGTATATCACCTCGGTGATTTGTGAGGCGCTCATGGCTCAATTGGGCATGGGGGTGAAAGTCGCGACATTGCCCGTCATCGCGCTCGGAGTCGGTATCGGGGTCGATTACGGCATCTATATTTACAACCGAATTGAACATTTCATGACTCGCGGCTTGAACTTCAAACAGGCGTACTACGAAACCCTGAAAACCACCGGCGCCGCCGTCACCCTCACCGGAATTACGCTGGCATTGGGGGTCTCGACCTGGATGTTTTCATCCATCAAGTTTCAGGGCGACATGGGGCTGCTGCTGCTGTTCATGTTCCTTTGGAACATGGTTGGCGCCCTGTTGATGATGCCGGCGCTCGCTTGTCTGCTCTTGCCTGCTCGGCATAAGGAAGGTGCGCAAGAAGAGGTGCAGGTGGTGCTGGAGAAGGCATGAAACGGCGCGCCTCGTAGCCGATGTTTCGCTTGACATCGGCAAAACAACAATTATCATTGTCGCGTGTACGACAGCGATCGTTCTACTTTCTATCCTGGCGTTCCGCGTGCAGCTCAACTGAGCAGCTCAAACAGCCCCTGTCATGCAGCCGAAGGTATTTATGACTGATCAAATCTCTAGTCCGTTGTCTTTGCCTTGCGGCGTAGTTTTAGCAAACCGACTGTGCAAAGCAGCAATGAGCGAAGGCCTGGCCGACCACAAAAATGATGCTACTCAGCGCCACGTGAATCTTTACCGGCGTTGGGCTTCGTCCGGCGCTGGTTTGCTGCTGTCCGGGAACGTGCAGGTGGACCGTCAGCACCTGGAACGCCCGGGAAACATCGTGCTTGATGCCAAAACTGACTTGACCGCTTTACGGGCGATGGCCGCTGCCGGAACCGCTGGTGGCTCCGATTTCTGGTTGCAGTTGAGCCATACCGGGCGTCAGGTACTTCAGGTGATCAATCCGCAACCCCTGGCGCCTTCGCCGGTAGCCATTGAGGTTCCACCGGGGCTGGGTCTGGAGTTTGGGTTGGCACGCGCAATGACCGAGGATGAGATCGCCACCGTTATCGATCAATTCGCTTTCGCTGCAACTCAGGCACGCGCTGCGGGTTTCACAGGCGTGCAACTGCATGCTGCTCATGGCTACCTGCTGTCCCAGTTCCTCAGCCCGCTGTCCAACCAGCGCACAGATCGTTGGGGTGGACCGCTGGAGAATCGTGCGCGTCTATTGCTTGAGGTCATCGCTGCAGTGCGCGCAGAGGTTGGCGACGACTTCCCGATTGGCATCAAGCTGAACTCGTCTGACTTCCAGAAGGGTGGTTTCACCAATGCCGAGTGCGTTGCACTGGTTGGGTTGCTCAACAAAACCAGTCTGGACCTGCTGGAGCTATCGGGTGGTTCGCTGGAGCAGCCGAAAGTAGTAGGGCTGGTAGTCAAGGATGAGGGCGAAGATGCGCCGCGCGCGAGCACGATTCAACGCGAAGCTTATTTTGTCGAGTTTGCCGGTGCGGTACGCGAGGTGGCTGATATGCCGGTGATGGTGACGGGGAATTTCCGTAGCGTTGAAGGCATGCTTTTGGCTTTCGAGCGCGGTGATGTCGACATGGTTGGCCTGGGCCGTCCATTGATCTCAGACCCGATAACTCCGGCACGGCTGTTGGCTGGCGAATGGGCCACCGCTCTGACGCCCGAAGCGGCTATTAACCCATTCCACTTGCTGCCGTGGTTCAACGTACAGATCGAGCGTTTGGCCGACGATGTCGAGCCGGATCTGACGTTGGCGGGTGAGGCTGCGGTCGTCGAATTCATCGCTATCGAAGAGCGCGCTATGCGCAAGCTGCTTGAGCATCGTGCAGTTGTTGAGTCCTGATCCCCATTTCGTTTTCTCATCGAGGAGTTCTTTATGAAGATTTTTATTACAGGGGCGTCTGGTTACATAGGCGGAGCCGTTGCTCATCGATTGCTTCAAGTGGGTCACACCATAACGGGTCTGACGCGCACCGAGGCGACTGCACAGTTGCTGCGTCAGCGTGGTATCGAACCGATCATTGGCACGCTGGATGACGCGGCGGTATTAACCAAGGCTGCCCAGGAAGCTGACGCAGTGATACATGCTGCCAGTGCCGATCACGAGCCGTCGATTCATACCCTGGTCGCAGCACTTGAACGCAGCGGTAAGCTGCTGATCCACACCAGTGGCTCCGCCATCGTGGCTGACGATGCGTGTGGCGAATATGCCAGTGAGAAAGTTTACAGCGACGATGACTACTTTACACCGGTCCCGTTTCGTCGCCAGCGTGTCGAGATGAATCGACACGTGCGTCAGGCCGCTATCGACAAAGGTGTGCGCGCTATCGTGATCTGTCCGTCGATGATTTATGGCGTAGGTGCGGGGCTCAAGCAAGAGAGTGAACAGATTCCGCAAATGACCGCCATTTCGGCACAGGTGGGCGCGGGTATTCATGTGGGTAAGGGGCTGAACCGCTATTCGAACGTCCACATCGACGATCTGGTTGACCTGTACCTGCTGGTCCTGGAGAAGGCTCCCGGGGGCTCGTTTTATTTTGCCGAGAACGGTCATGCTTCGTTTCTTGAAATCGCCCAATTGATCAGTGAGTCACTGGGGTTGGGCGGCAAAACCCAGAGCCTGGATGTGGACGATGTCACGCGCAATCTCGGTGAGGCTGCGCGTTATGGAGCAGCGTCCAACAGTCGCGTGAGTGCAGTCAACGCACGTCGGTTGGGCTGGTCGCCAAGCCGACCGTCGCTGGCTGAAGACTTCCTCAAAGGCGTCTGAATCGCAGCGTTTGATGGCGTTACACGCCTCTGTAGCGCTATCAGCGAGGAGCTCAGAAGCGGGCAGCTTGCAGCAAGTGCAGCATGTTGTCCGCTGCGCTGTGGGCTCTACTGCTTATTTCCTCATCGTTCGGTTGATGGGTACCGAAGAGGGCATTGTCCAGCAGGTCGACGCGCAGTAATGCCAGAAATGTCCGTGACGCTTCTTCAATATCCTTGATTTTCCATTGCTCCAATAGTGCCCAGTGCCGGAGGTAGTCCGCGAAAAGTGCAGTGCGACGGTCGGTCACTTCCGCTCGGTATCGTTGGCCTAATTCTGGAAACCGGTGAGCATCGCGCGTGACCACCCGATAGAGCGCTAGTTGTTGGGCACCGAGAACGTCGGTGAGGTAGTCGATGCCTGCCAAGGGAAGGGCTTTTTTGGGCTCTTTGGAGAACCAAGGGCGTTCAAGCTGCTGCGGTGCTTCCTCGCCAGTCCCGCTCATGCCATTTGTATTGCACGCGGCATGCATGACTGCACTGAACAAATCGTCTTTGTTCTCGAAGTGGCGATAGACGGTTTTGATCGAAACTCCAGCAGTGTCGGCGATGCGGCCCATGGACGACTCGGCATAGCCCTTGTCCAGAAACGCCTGTTGTGCAGCGGCTACGATGAGGGCGCGTTTACGCTCCATCAACGAGGCTTTGGGGTTGTCTGCGCTCCACTGTCTCATTTTTTCTCCTACGGTCAACTGCCATGGCGTGCAAATGAACATGATACTACAGCGATCATTGTCGCAGACTCAAACTTCACGTACTTCAGCTTTGCGCGATGGGGCGGTTGGGACGCTGCAAGCCTGAGGGCATCACATATGAAGCAACCTGGAGGCACCATGCACGTAAAGAAACTCGCTCATTATTCGATTCGCTCGTTGGATCTCGAAAAGTCCTGCCATTTCTACGAAAGGGTGCTCGGCTTCGTGCGCGGTTACCGGCCCCCATTCGATTTTCCCGGGGCCTGGCTGTACATGGGGGGAGATGAAGCCGATTTTGGAACAGTTCACATTATTGGCATTGACCCCTCCAATCCAGAGGGCCTGAAACAATATTTGGGCGACAAGGACATGCTGCTGACAGGCACCGGCACGGTTGACCATATCGCTTTTCTGGTTACAGGATTGGTCGAGTTTTGGAATCTCCTCAAGGCTGAAGGGATTGCCTGGCGCGATCGCACGGTTCCTGCTCTCGGACTGCATCAGGTTTTCGTTGAGGATCCGTCTGGCGTGATCATTGAGCTGAACTTCCCAGCTTCCGAGGCGCAAGAGGCAAGGTCTGCCTGGGCCAATTCCGCAAGCGGTGGCCGACATGACTAAAAGGCGTGGACAGGCGCGCCTGCTCCCTGTGTCCTCTTCGAGGAAGACTCAATGGGGGACGAAAATGCTATATGAATCATTCCGTTTGTTCAGATCGCAAGACGGAATCCGATAAGGCCGGCATCACCTGATTTTCTGTCACGAGAACGCCGCCAGCGGAAAATCTTCTGCGAAGCGGCGTGGCAGGTTTTTTGGGGGGGGAGGGGGGATTACACCCGAACCAACTCTCGCGCCACACGGCTTTCACGTGAAAGGCCACGCACGACCGCCATAAAGAAGTTCATCTTAGGATCGGGCGCCAAACCATCAGCCATACGAAGCAGTTGTTCGTTGTACCAGGTCACTGATCCAAAACCGTTGATCGCCTTGATCATTGTGATAGAGGATTGGGGGCCGAGCAGACCAGGCCCCAGGCGCAGGCGGTGCTCCAGGGATTCAAAGCCTGACAACTCGCCGCGTAGCAGTGCCGCGGGCGCGCCGGGATACACGCAGAGCGGACGGCCAATGCCGATCAGATCGACGCCGTCGTGGGTGATCGCGTCGGCCATGCCCTCAGCGGTGCGGAAACCGCCAGTTACCATCAATTTCGCACGTTTGATATGGCGGCGAATTTCGGGAGCGAAGCGGGCAAAAAAAGCTTCGCGTTCGCGTGTCGATTTGCTGAGGGTGGGATCGAAAACCGGCTCTAGCCCTTCGATATTGGCCATTTTCGGCTGCTCGTAGGTGCCGCCCGAAATTTCGATCAGGTCGACGCCTGCTTCATCCAGCCAGCCTGCGACGGTTTGGCTGTCTTCGAAACTAAAGCCACCTCGCTGGAAGTCAGCAGAGTTCAGCTTCACTGAAATGGGGTAGTCAGGCCCGACCTTTTCGCGAATGGCGGCGACTGCATCCAAAAGGAAGCGCGCTCGTCCAGGCAGATCACCGCCCCACGCATCGTTCCGCTGATTCGTACGCGGCGACAGGAACTGTGAGATCAGGTACCCGTGTGCGGCGTGCAACTGGACGCCATCAAAACCGGTCTCGCGCGCGATACTCGCAGCAAAGGCAAACCGGTCGATCAGGTCGAGTATCTCGGTATGTGTCAGGGCGACCGGCGTTCCGAATTTGTTGCCGGGGAGGGTGACTTGAACGCTCGAGGGAGCCTTTGGTGTGGGATTGATGGACTTCTGGGTCTGGCGGCCGGAATGCGAGAGTTGCATCCATATTTGGCCGCCGGCGACCTTGGCGGCATTAGACCAAGCCTTTAGTGCGCTCATTTGTGCCGGTGACTGCCGGCCTTGAATGACCACGTTTCCACCGTGCTCCAGATGGAGGCGATCGATCTGGACATTACCGGTCAGCAGCATCCCGGGACCTTCCTGGGCGAAGGTGCGGTACAAGGTTTGGTGCTTTACCGTCGCCTGGTTGCTCGAATCGGCCAGCAACTCTGACATGGCACCTTTGGCTAGGCGGTTTGGAAGCGTGACGCCACAGGGCAGCCTCAGCGGAGTATTCAAAACGGTTGCAGCATCGGGTGTCGCATCGGCGGCAGTCCGGACGGGTTCAATAGGCATGGGACATAAACTCCGCAGTGTTGGGGGCCAATGTCAGTGGCTACCCGTTCAGGTGCTGGCGAGGTTTCTCGCTAAGCTGGAAATGCATTAAATACTAGCTGGTATTCCAAGTACAAGCAGTATTTAATGTGCGGCGCCTACCGTTTTAGTTTGGCAGTGGAGAGCTAGACACTTAATCCGGGCTCCCATAGGATCAATCCAGCTTCTAAGTTGTCCCCCAATCGCAAGAGGTACCTTTGAGACCTACCCGTTTATCTCGTGCCCATCAACAGGCGATTACCCGCGAGCGGTTGCTTGTGGCCGCTCAAGACGTATTTTCCCGGCTGGGATATGGGGGCGCTTCGGTTGATTTGATAGCCGCCGAGGCGGGCTATTCCAAGGGCGCGATCTATTCCAACTTTTCGAACAAGGAAGCGATTCTTTTGGAGCTATTGCGCCTGAACATGGAGCGCGACATGGCCGAACTTGAGAAAATACTCAGTCTCAAACCAGACGAAATGCACGGCGCGGTGAGCGATTGGCTCAATACTGCATTTGCTGACAGCGACTGCCCGCTCCTGGCGACTGAGCTGCAACTTCATGCGTGCAGGAGTCCAGAGTTCGCAGCGCAATACTCTGTGTATCAGGAGCAGCAAACCCAAGCACTAGCCCGCATATTGCAGGCCTATTTCGACGCATTGTCAGTTGCTTTACCAATCGACGCACTCACCCTGGCGGCAACAATGACGGCGCTGGCCCATGGCTTGACCCTCCAGCAGCCTGCCGGAAATCCAGACGCGCCGAATGCGCCCGGACGAGTGATCACTGCATTCCTGGGTATCCTTACACAGCGATAAGGCCAAGGCGTCGAGTCAACTACCCGTGGCAACTGGGGGCGCAGCTATTAAAGGTCTGCGAGTCGGGCGCTGATGGCTACGAGAAACGTCCTGGTCTTTGTCGGGATGTGGCGTCTGGAAGGAAGCAATGCATAGATAGGTGCGGACGCACTGTGCCAGTCGGACAGGATATGTATCAGGCGGCCGACGGCAAGATCGGCCGCAACGTCGACCCTGGACTTGAGCATCACTCCGTGGCCACCGATCGCCCAATCCCGCACGGCATCGCCACTATTGGCCTGAAGCCGGGAGCGCGGCTGAAAATCGATGACTTCGTTTCGCGGACCTTCTAGGCGCCATGGCAGGGAGAGATCGTCGTAGCGCAGACACCAATGACGCTCAAGGTCGCGTACGCATTCGGGCTCCCCATGACGTTCAAGATACGCGGGTGCGGCAACGAGGATTCGATGATTGTCAGCAAGCTTGCGCAGGATGGCGCTGCTGTCTCGCGGTTGGCCAATGCGCACTGCAACATCTATCCGCTCATGCGTCAGATCGACAAGCCGATCTTCAAGTCTGAGTTCGATTCCAAGCTTCGGAAAGCGCTCGACCAGTTCAGCCACCAACGGTACCAGGTGAATGCGCCCAAACGAAACGGGCGAGCTGACCCGCAGCAGGCCGAACGGCTCTTCACCGCCTACGGCCATTCGTGACTCTGCAGCGTCCAGTTCCTCGAGTATGCGATCGACATGAGCAATCAGGGCCAAGCCCTCGTCGGTAGCGGACAGTGTGCGAGTGGTCCGATTGATCAGTCGTTGTCCGGCTCGCCGCTCCAGGGCCATGAGGCGCTTGCTGACCACGGCGAGGCCCACGCCTAAATCACGCGCGGCCGCTGACAGGCTTCCGCAAATCAGGATCCGCTGGAAGGTACGAAGCTCGTTGAGATCGTCCAGCATATTATCAACCCTTGTTCAATAATCTATCTACTGATAGCCATATTCTAATACTCAGAGCAAGAGATAACACTGTCCGTACCCGATCAGGAAACCTCTGTTCGACTACGCCCAGTTTCTGGAGTCTTGTCATGACCGCCTCTTCGCCCCTGTTCACATCGACCGTTGTTGCCGAACAAAACGTTCCTCACCGCGTGGTGATGGCACCGATGACCCGCGCTCGCAGCACACAACCGGGTGACGTGCCCAACGCGATGAACGCCCGTTACTATGCGCAACGTGCTTCGGCCGCTCTGATCGTCTCGGAGGCGACGCAGATCTCACCGCAAGGTAAGGGATACTCTTTTACCCCAGGCATTCATAGCGAAGAGCAGATAGCAGGATGGCGACTCATCACCGATGCCGTGCATACCGCGGGTGGACGCATCTTTCTTCAACTGTGGCATGTCGGTCGGATGTCTCATCCCGACTTCCACAACGGGGAGCTGCCGGTCGCGCCTTCGGCAGTTTCATTCGAAGCACAAATCTGGAAAGTGAATCCTGCGACCGGTCTAGGCGAGATGGTGGATTGCCCGACACCGCGTGCACTCGGTAGGGCGGAGATTCACAGTATCGTTAACGACTTCCGGATCGGAGCACGCAACGCTATGGAGGCGGGTTTCGACGGTGTCGAAATCCACGGTGCGAACGGCTACCTTGTGGATCAGTTCCTGCGCACTACCGCTAACACCCGTACCGACGAATACGGCGGCTCGCGCGAAAATCGCTTGCGATTCCTCAAGGAAGTGGTCGGTGCTGTCGCAGACGAAGTGGGTGCCGAGCGCACCGCTATACGGCTAGCACCGTTTCTGACCGCACGCGGTATGGCCTGCCCCGACATTCTGCCGACGATTCTTGACGCCACTTCGTTCCTGCAAACACTCGGCATTGCCTACCTGCATCTGGTCGAAGCCGATTGGGACGACGCGCCGCAGTTCACGGAGACGTTCAGAGCCGACATTCGGGCGCGCTTCCAACGGCCCATCATCGTTGCCGGCAAGTACGATCTGGACCGCGCCAACTGGGTGATTGGCAAGGGTTATGCCGACCTGGTCGCGTTTGGACGTCCCTTCGTCGCCAACCCTGATCTGCCAAGGCGTTTGGCGGAAAGTCTTCCCCTGGCCGAGTTTGCCGGTGACACGCTGTTCGGCGGTGACGAGCAGGGTTACTCGGACTATCCGGCGTGGCCGATGGCTACAGCGACGAACGCTGTTCTCGCGTAATGCACGGTAGTTTGACCCGTCCGTTCAACACATTTCTATTATCGAGGTTCACATCATGTTTACTTATCGCAATGCATTTGCTCTGGTTACTGGAGCATCCATGGGCCTTGGTGAAGCGTTCGCCGAAGCGCTCGCCGCACGAGGCACCAACCTCGTTCTCGTAGCACGTTCGTTCGACGCGTTGAATACCCTGGCGAAGCGACTCACTGAACAGTACGGCGTCCAGGCCATCGTATTGACAGCCGACCTGGCCGAGCGCGATGCCGCGACGCGCATCAGCGAAGAGCTTGAACGGCAGCATATCGCGGTGGACCTGCTCGTCAACAATGCCGGGTTTGGACTCACCGGCGACTTTCTATCGAATCCGCTGGCGAGGGAGGAGGACCTGATCCAGGTGAATATCCAGGCCTTGGTGAGTCTCTCGCACAGGCTCGGTACGGCGATGGCTGTTCGGAAAAAGGGTGGCATCATCAACGTGGCTTCCAATGCGTCCTTCCAGCCCATTCCGTACATGGCGACATATGCGGCGAGCAAGGCATTCGTGCTGCATTTCACCGAAGCGCTGGGTCATGAGCTGTCTCAGAGCAATGTACAGGTGATGGCAACCTGTCCCGGCCCCACCGCAACCAAATTCTTCGCTGCAACCTCGGCTGACCAACCCTCCATTAAAATGGACACCGCGGAGGTCGTCGTCAAAAGGACTCTAGAAGCCTTTGATCGCCAGCAGCCGGTGGTGTATCCGGGGCGGTCCAGCGTGCGCCTCACCTCATGGTTGCCCCGCATCATTCCGCGCGCTCTCGCTGTTCGCGCCGCAGCCGCTGCATCGCGTGGCATGGGGCTTCATTGAGTTGTTTCTTTACAGGCCGTTCACAATTGCGACTCCATCGCCTTTACCTGATTCGAATTAATTAGCTTTCGATATTCCAGACGCCTTATGCAGTTTTGGCGGATTGGAGGAGGGGAGAGCCGTAGTAGTAAACATCAAACCTTTATAGTCTGGTGTATAGAAAAGACCCAGGCGACATAGCAACTGGAGAGGATGATAATTTTCAGCCAACCCTTTCGGTACTCCTAACACTCTTTGCGGAATTAGTTGATGAGTGTGCACCTGACTTGTATCAGGAAGAGTGGCAATTGATTGCCAGCAGTTTAAGACGTGCCTCGGCTATTGCCTAATCTCATAAGTCTTAAGGCTAGAATGATTCTATCCCTTGAGGACGCCAGCCTCGACGCGGCACGAAAAATTAATAGCTTCGAAATTGCAGTCGTTTTATAGCTCAACTAAATAGATGTTTAGTTTAGCTATAATCAAAAAGAATATATCAAGTGGGATAGGGCATATTCAAAGAACTTTTGGCAGGCTCGTGCCAGTCAAGATTTGGTTGTCTGGGCCTATGAATTCAAATTCATCGCTGTGAGCGTAAATCTGTCTAGTGGCGTTGCGGATAGTTCTGCTGTTAAAAGCTGCAACAGCTTCTCTGTCTAATGAAACCATCCTTTCTGTGGCTTCATAATCACCGATTACAGCAAGATTTTGATGCAGGGGAATAAAGACGCTCACATCTTTTAACGCAAACCCCAGCCCCCAGCCATCGGCAATTCGAGATGGGTGAGGTATGAGGTTTACGGGGTAATCTGAGGTAATGAATCCAGGTGAATCATCGCCAGCTTGCAGAAAAATCCATTTTCGATCGAGTAGGCATTGATGAATATCCCCAATAATATTCAGCATCCGGTGATGCATGTTTAGAGGTGTTCATCTCTAATGCCGCAGCAGCTTCCGGTGATTTCAAGCCTTCCTGTCCCAGTGCCGAGATAATAAGTATCTGGTTAAGGGGCTGGAGGCTCTCCGCAAGTGATTGTCTATCGCGTGGATTTCTAGTCGCGAAAAGTGAAAAAAGCAGCAGGACAGCCTCACGATCCATGGCATTTGAAAAATTACGGCACTCTACAACTCGTTTGAGCGCAGCAAGCGAAGGTCCCTCAAGCTCGTTTGCATAGGTCGTCTCAAGAATGTTGGGATCTGAGTGGCCGTGAACCGGTTAAAGTGATCCTCTCCAGCGACCTTTTTCACGTTTTGCGGAAATCCTTTTTTGGCGTCAAGGTCAACGCAATGGACGACATCATGCTTGCCTGATTTCGCAAAACCTCTCAAATATCCAGCTGAAACATAGTGGTGGTAGATCGGTTCGTTCATATCGGACTCATGTTCGTTGCCATTCGATTTATTGAAGGTAACTCATGTCCCTGATTTTCGCGCCCGCGAAAAACGCCGGCAGGAGGCAGTGTCTGGCTTCAATTCTGACCACCCGAGCCCCCCACGTAAGAATACGAAGACACGCATAATGTATATTATGTTAAATCAGATGCCATGTTAGAAATGTTCATGAGCTGCCTAAACCACACTTGTGAGAATTGCGATTTGATGAGACTCAGTGCTTAGCACCCCCCACTAACCCGCATGGAATGAGGACGACCCTGATTTCTAACGGGTATCACAAGCTCATCATCCGCATTGAGCAGTGCTTCTGCTCGCTTGGCCCTCACGGGCTGTCACTTCGGTGAAAAATGATCTGGCTCGAGCCCTAATCAACGCTTATCCTAGAGCTTCTTCTCTACATTGGCTGCTCTCAGGCCACTTCAATATTGATCGTTCAGTGAGTGCGGAATGACATCCGAAATCGACGAGACGCATGCTGTCCCGCTGAAATACGTAGCTTTCTGCGATGTGCTTGGCTTTTCTCAAGCAGTAGAGACCGAGTTTGACGCAACCATCTTGCTCTACAAGACGTATCAGGCACGTCTCACCGATTGGCCATTTCCGGAGAAAGTCGACGTCTCCGTGTACTCCGACTCAATTTTGCTGGTTTGCGATGAGCTTGCACCGCTGCTTTATGCAGTCCAAAGCCTCTGGTTCGCGACCCTTCACAATGATTGGCTCATCCGGGGCGGGATAGCCTATGGCAAATATTGGGAAGACAGGAGCAATGGCAACCTATTCGTGGTCAGTGACGCGCTGGTACGGGCTGTGCGCCTTGAGTCAACCATCAAACACCCCTGCGTAGCCCTCTCGCCTGAAATCGACATACCGCTTTCCATTTGGTTCGCGCGCTTCGAACATGGACTGTTTGATATGCCCCTGCTCCATCATGACGGCCAAAACGTAGTAAACCCGTTCAACAATTTTTGGTCTGCGTCCGCGCGCAACCGAGTAGAACAGATGAAATCCCTGTGGCCTCAACATAGTTCAAAGTACGATTGGTTCTTGGGCCTCGCGAATGAGGCCGAGAAAGAAGAACTTATGATTCCCTCGTCCGCCATCGAAGAGATGCTGGAGAAAGGAATCATAGGTCTAAAGACTGATGATACCACTCCTTCCTAAGACCACTGTTTTTTGATGGGGCTTGGCCCTGACGGGCTTCCATCCTCACGCCTGCGGGCGTCGGCCTGCGAGCTCCGCTCGCTTTATGGATTTGCCCCTGCGACCTGTAACGTAACTTTCAAACCGTAACGTGAGTAACGTTACTGAGCAAAAAGCATGTTACAGGCCTTTGATATTGCATGGATGCTGGGCGTCCTCGCGTACATAGGGGATTGGCATTCCGGTGTGGCGCCATGCTGGAGCGTAGCCCTCAGCTTGCTGGTAGCGGCTGCCTGACAAGCTTTTGACGACCAACCGTCAAGTCAGCCCTTGCTTATCGCGATCGGATCTAATGTTACCCAATTAGATAACTACAAAGAACAAACCACTCATTATGTTCCTCAAAATTAACGCTATAGTCACATAGTGCTGTCTTCAAGAAACAAAAATCCAGGAGCAACGGAGGCTCTATGACAACGCATGATGGCGATGGATGGAGCAAGATCACCAAAGCTATAGTCGGGTTAACAGGGCTTCTAGTGGTTGTACCCTCTCTAATAAACTCAGCAATTGGTATTTATGATTCGGTTAAAAAAGTACCAAGAAACGAAGCTGAACGCATCAACGTTGCATTATTCCAAAAGTATTTTGGCAAGGAGCCTTTAAGTAAAGTTCCACCTTTAAATATAAAGCGAAACGGAGAAAACTACCAAGTTCAGTTTGACGTCTATGATGAAGGCGATGTATTCGTCAAATATGGTGGAAGAACTCAGTGGTTTGCATTTCCAGGTGAGTCACTACCAGGCAACGCTGCTAGAAACTTTCTAATCATGAATGCTAATGCAGACAACATGTACCAACCAGAAATTTTCTCTCCATATCAGCAGCAAGACAAAATAGAAGGTGGCAACCTTTACCGTACAAGGACTTATGAAAGCGGCGCACAGGAGCTTCAAATCATTGATATGCGTAGCGGTGTAGTGCTTAATCGATTAATTACACAACCCTCATCACCCAATGGATTGTCAAACGCAGATCCCCCCCCCGCCGCCCCCGCAACAACCTGGAATACCAAGCCCTACCCCAGCTGGAGCTTATTCTGAGATCTCCAAATTTTCGGTTATCGATCTTGATAGACCACGAGTAGAAGTTACAACGCCTCCTTCACAAGCGGCCGCGACTAGCTGTGTGGCGCAGGAAGGAGCGTGTTTATTAGTTCAACCGCTACCAACTGGAGCACCATGTTACTGCGTAACTCCCAAGGGCCCCGTCAGCGGCATCTCACATTAATGATATACCCATTAACTTAGCTATAAACGTTTTCGCACAAGAGTTGGTTTTATGTAACGATCCAATCTGACCAGTTTTTAAATAATGGAAACATGCGTAAACCAAGCGCCAACCAATCAGCCTCACTCATTTTTCAAGCCGGTCAATGGGCGACAATCATGGTGCTATGAGGGCTCATGCTCATGGGCCGCAGCAAACATCATCGTGAGGTGGGCCCTAAGCAACGCTTCGAACCAAGCTCCAAAACCGACGAGTTCATCAATCTCTTCGCAATGCTGATGTCAGCTTCGAACATTGCGAGGGTATTTTGGGGCCCCCCAGCTATCTTGAAATACAAAACCACCGGTTAAGGTGGTTGTGGCTTTCTTCTGCAGTATATTCCCGGAGGCCTCCACGAAATCTGCTGCTGTTTCTGTGAACGTCCCCACGGGGGCTATAGAATTAGCCTCGGAAAAGCAAGTAAAAACAGAAAGGTTCACCGACGCCCGGCTTGTGCCTGAGAAAACACGAAAGGCAGTACAATGAAGAACATGACAGTCATTAGAGAATCTGTATAAGTTTTATCATAGAACAGCCATACAGACGTTGCCGCCACGGGGATACAAAATACCAAGAATACAAGCATGGTTATTGCAGTCCAAATTCGCTCTGTCACCTCCTTAAATGAGTCAACCACTGGATGAATTATTGATGTGATAGCTTCCGCGACAAATAGCAACGGAAAATAAAGTAATGCTGATATTAGAAAAAATGCAATTTGAAGGTGGCTTTTCCCGACGGGAATGGCCGGAAGGTACTCACCAACAAAACGAGCATTATTTAGAAAAATCTCACTATTAGCGAAAAGCGCTTTAAACAACGGCGGTGTGGTAATGGAAAGATAGAGTGCTGCAAAAGTGGAAAAATAGAAAACAAATTTATATACTGCATACTCAACTGTCTGGCGATTTTTTGATCGACGATCCAAGTCAACTGTTTCATAATGAGTTTGGCTTTGGTTGTTAGAGGGTACTGGGATAGGTCGAGCGCCCCTTCTTTTCCATAGCCACACAATCCCTGCATATATGAATGCTGCCACAAGATTTAGTATTAGATTCCAGAGATCACTTGCCATATAAGCACTTTAAATAATTGGTAGTTTTAAGCCTGATCGGCCGTTCAAATTTAGGCTATCGCCGCCTTAGACTAAATCATCTTGAAAGCAAAACGCCACCCCTCAGCAAGCAAAAGAAATGAGTTAGCACCGTGGATGACCAACTGCCCCAACGCTTTTAGCGTCGTCTAGCCTAACACTCAAGATCGCCCCGTCTTAGCAAAGAGATCGTTTACGATAGTATGCTATCAGCCGAGTTTCGCCCCCCTGCTAAGTTGAACTCATGAGCCAACCTCTATTCGACTTTGACCTCAAACGCGCCTCTCGTGAGCACTACCAGTGCCTTCCAGATCTCGATTTCTGTCCACTGCACCGTGCCAACTCCAAGGCTCATAAAGAACAACATCGCGATCCAAACTGCCATGCGTGGCTGATCAGTTTTAGCAATCCCCAAAGCTTTGTGCTCTCGACTAACTCCTTATCATAGCGACGATAATCTTTGCCAAGACAAAAGGCGAATGCCAGCACTATTGAAGAAACTGCTATCGCGATTTTTGGAGTGACCACGAAGCACATGATGATTGCTGCTGGAACTGCAGTTTCGCCCGCTGTTATGTTCCTCGCAAGCTCCGACAGATTCGCTCATCCGGAGTGCTTGAAACACAGCAAGTTGACTGCCTTGATCTGGCCGCAGTTTCAAGATCGCCCCGCCTAACCTTGAGGTTTCTCAGAGAATAGTTATTTAGCTTTGGGCCGCAAAATTGGCGTGCTGGAGCACACGACCAACTGCCGTGCCCCTCTGGTTAACGCCACATAGAGATGGTTGGCATCCATCTCCTCAGGATTCAACACCACAGCGATATCAGCCTCGAGTCCTTTGAGCAAAAGTGTGCTGCCAACGGATCGCCGCGACATTGGCCGACCCACGTATCGATTCTGCTCGCGGATACTGACTGTCGCATCCTCAAACGTCATCGATCCCTCGGCTGCAAGGCTGAGGGCTTTTTTACAATGGCGCAAAATCTCTGGACGGTAGACGCGCACATCCGTTTGATCGCGAAGGGCGTCCAGCAACAGCAGAGCAGATCCGAAGCTCGGGATCGCCATAAAGCTCATCCCAAATTGCTCGGTTTCCGTTGCTGGGTTGTGAGCTTTGCCCGTGCATAAGCTTCCTAATCGCCTGATGTACACCGCAACGTCGAGATTTGTCATCAGCCCCTGGGCAAACGTGAGCAACACGTTCAGTGCATCAGGTGAGCCAGGATTGAACGCTTGCCCGAAGGCGGTCAAATCCTTCAAATCAGCCGCTTCAACAGTCACTGCGCCCGGCGTCTGACTCGCAATTTTCCGTTGTCCTCTCGGATTTTGGCTATCCCCGATGACAAGCACCTGATGATCGACTGAAGCAGTTTTAACTCTAGCCGCTTCAAGCCGTTGCTCATGGGCGGTTGTGGCTTCGAGTGCAATCCACTGCACTTGGGCAGGCGCCGAGCGAAGATCGATTGCCTGGCGAGTTTGTAGGGACGCACGAATCTGCAAGAGCCACTGGCCCAGCGGCTCATTCTGGACATTACGCCAGCGCCAGGGTGTGGAAAGGTGTCCGGCACTTGGAAAGTAACTGAGGACGTTCTTCTCCCAGTTAACCAAGGGTTCATTGAACCCAAAAATAGCTTGCAGGGGGTCACCCAGGACGCAGGTGGGTAATGCAGTTGCTAACCAGGCAATAATCTGATGTTGCGGCAACGTGCAATCCTGATACTCATCGACAAACACGCGGGAATACGTGGATTGAAGGGCGTCGAATACATGACCCGATGCCAGCAACCCCCACGCGGCGTCTCGAATGCTGGCGTAATCTGTTTTTCTTTTGAGTTTCAGGACCTCAGGGTCGTGCTGACTCCTGCCCGGAAAGGTTGCTATCAATCTCATCACCCATCCATCAATCGTTGATACGCGATAAGTGGACGAATTTACGCCAGCTAACTTAAGTCGTGCCCGCAGAGCCCCAACTCCCGCATTGGTGTGGGTCAAGAGCAACACAGGATTAGCGAAGTGATGCAGCTTGAGCGTATCGGTGATCAGCTGTGTCTTGCCGCAACCGGCCGGTGCAGTGATAGAGCCACAACCGAAGGCCAACAAATCGATTTCAGGATTCGGCATGGGCCCACACAAACAGAGACGAGATGGCGAGCTGGAAGGCCAGTGTGCTGTTGCCCAAGTGAGGCCCAACAATGAACTGACCGACATTCTGCATCTTGGATATCGACTTGTACCATCCAGCCTTTCTGGTGCGGGATGCGCGGCCAAGCACGGCCAGAATCTCCGGTGAATAGCCTGAAAACAACACTTCGGTTTCAATTCCTGCGAGTGTGTAGCGTCCGTTTGAAGCGGACTTGATATGCTCGTCAACCCTTCCCTCTTCCATGAGGTTGTTCGCCATCTCGACCAGGCAAGCGATCGCTACAGGCGGCAAACTCAAGAACAACTCATCCTCCAGTGCGCGGCCGGATTGCCAGGCAATCATGGTTCCGCCTGCAGCGAGAAATGAAGCCACCAACCCTTCTGTGGGCGGTTTATCGCTATCGACTACCACCAGAACACGGTACCCCAGTCGTAGCAGCGCATTGCCTCGATGAAAGCATCGGTCTGGGTCACCACCACCGGTATCAACAAAGGAAACGCCTGCAGAGGCTAACGGCGCGCTCCCCTGCTCTACCCAATAAAGATCTAATCCGCGAATTAACCCTACCTCGCTCGCACCTTCACATACGATCACAGAACGAGAGAGAAATGCTTCGGGTTCCGTGCGAATCGTACTCTGGACATCGTCATCGTTGCCGACCGGCAAGATGAGGTGATTTAAGTTTCCGCCCCTGACGATGAACAGTTGGTCACCAGAAAGTTCACGCAAGGCCACCGGCGAATGGGTGGTCAGGAATACTTGGAGTGCGGAATTGGTGTCCTTCGCTCCCAACGAATCTAATAGCCTAACGAGGCGGTGTGGCTCTAATCCGAATTCGACCTCATCGACCAATAAAATCGATGCCGATTTAGCGGCCACTTTTTGCAGTCCGGCAACCAGAAGGCGAGATGATCCCGTCCCGAGACTGCGTAACGGAATGCCCTGCTGGCTGTGCAACGAGATTGCGCCATCATTGAAGGGAGCCGCATGGGTATCCAGCAGTGCCCGGGCGCTGATTCCTACTGGGATACCAAGACTTGTCGCTGTATCGGTAACCAGTTTAAGCGTGTCACCCAATTGGTCATGTGCGTGGTCTCCAAATGACGACCGCGCGAGCCTCGCGGCCTCAATCAACGCAGCACCCACCTCTGCACGCTCCTCCGTGAGCTTGTTCAGCACCGATCCTCTCGTCCAGGAAAGATTTGAGTTGGAATACCCTCCAAGCCTTGTGGGGGCTACGAGCGCCCTATCCTTCCAAGCTAGATGACGGGTGGTACCAAGATTTTCCGCCTGCGCGGACGTCAGCGACCAGACGGGCTCAAGATCACCCTCCACGATCAGTTGAATGGTCAAAGCCGTCGACCAGTCTTTGTGAGGCTCCTCTTCTATGTCCCGGGACGCAGGGTTAATCGAGCGCAGGAAGATTCCGTAGCTCTCTACATTTTTCAATGGAGCGTCGAGGTCGAACAGCGTGATCGAAATCTTAATGGGCTTAGTGACGTCCAGAGCATAAAAGTCCACGTCACTGAACTGGACGTAGCGTCGAGCCCCCAGGCACAGGTCGATCGCATCCAGGATGGTCGATTTTCCGCTGTCACCCCTGCCAATCAGGCAGTTAACGCCGGGCGCTGGAAACCAAACAAGATCCTGAATTCCCCTGAAGTTCTGGATCTCGATTTTGAAAATTTTAGCCATATGCGATCCTTGTTTTCAGTCGGGCTGGCCGACAGGCTCCCTGCTTTGAGTTATGTAAAAAGATGCGCAGTTTTGGGAGCGTAGTCGAAAACTAGCTGCTGCCCGTGATAGAAAGGCAAAAGCATGAGGGAACACAACCTGACCGGCCACCCGTCGCTAGAGCGTGAGTAGCAATGCAGTCCGCCGTGAATGAGGGCGATCATCTGATTCATGAAAAACGGAATGGCGTCTCGGTAATTTTTTCTCTAGATCTATGCTGGTCTTTTCCATGGAGGAAAATCGCGATGGCAAATTTAGACCTACTCCCTTCCCTACTCTTCAGGATCATTCAGAATCAATTGACCCCGAAGCCGCGATCATGGAACTGACGCTGTGGGTCGAGCAGCGAGGATCAGCGGAGGTCGCCGACAACGTTCGCGGTGCTTTGGACACAATCAGCAAGAGCGAGGAGTTCATCAATATGACGCTTGCAGTGCTCATGGCCCCCGAGTGAACTGGTCGACCTCCCCACTGTGGATGACGTGAGTCACTCCAGTAGATAAATCAGCCGAGGCTCAATTGAAGTCGCAGAGACCTCAAGCAGAGCCAACGTCACCGGCAGCTTGAAGCGTCGTCGCCCTGCACTGCCGGGATTGAGGTAAAGCTGCTCACCACGCCATTCTATGCATGGCTTGTGGGAGTGGCCGGTGATCACCAGCTTTATGCCAGGATCGAGCACGACCGGGACATCGGCAATGTCATGCACCAACAGCGCCTGCCATCCGTTGACGTCGAAACGTAGTAGGTCAGGGAAATTTTCTGCCCATGCTTCGTCTTGGTCATTGTTGCCGCGTACGACGTGCAGAGGAGCGATAGTCGCCAGTTGATCAAGAATCTCCGGGCTACCAATGTCACCCGCGTGAATGATCTGCTCACAGCCCATCAGTGCATCAAGAGCTTCAGGGCGAAGCAAACCATGGGTATCGGAAATTACGCCAACCTTCATGCAATCTCCAGAACAGGCTCAGGAATCTGACCACAGTGTAGTGGGACAAGCGCCTTCGACGTGCAGGGTCTTCGTTACGGGCTGTTTTCCGCCAAAAGCTACCTTTCAGCAGAGAGAAGTCAGCTCCTGACATCTACCTTTACTCACTGCTTCCCATCCACTCATTTGATCGATCAACGGCTGTTTTGAACAGTTGCCATTCTGGATTGTGGTCGGTTGGAGAATTGTACGCAGGCCACTCCCGCGAGGATGGTCGCGATTGCGAAGCCTGCGCTCATGGAAATCGGCTCACCAATTGCGATCCCGATGAGCAGCGCAACCACCGGCGGGATATAGCTGACGGCCGACGCAGCCACAGCGCCGAGCGTTTCAACGATGCGGTAATAGGCGATATAGGCAAAACCGGTACCCAGCAATCCCAAGCCGAAGACCAGGCCAATCCACGCCCGTGTGTCGTCGAATACCTGGGTGATGCCTTCAAGTGGCGTAACCAGCAGCAAAAAGAATAACGCCAGACCGATCTGGTAAGTCGTCAATGCCACCGCCGGCAAGCCGAGCGGGCTGATAAACCGTCGAGCATAAACGAACGAACAACCCACGCTGAGCGAACCGATCATCATGTAAGCGATTCCGCTCGGATTGATTACGCCTTCAGCCGACCACGGCTGCGCAATGAGCAGAACCCCCATGAAACCGAGCGCAATGCCCAGCACCTTCAACCCATTGAGTGGCTCGCTACGCAGAAATAGCCAGGCACACAGGAACGTGAACAGCGGAATAGCTCCACCGAGCATGCCCGCAACGCCCGAGGGCAACAAAACAGTGCCTTTGGCGAAGGCGTAGTAATAGACAGCGGTCGCCAGCAAGGACATGACCACGAAATGATGCCCATGGCGCCAATGCGCCCAACGTAATGCGCCCTTGTACAGCGCGAAGGCGAGGACTGGCAGGAAACCGAAAAGCACACGCAGCAACGTGATTTGCACCGGTGAGATGCTGTGGCTGGCCCATTTGACGAAAATGAAGTTGCTGCCCCATACCAGGCCAAGCAGCACAAATAGGACAAAAGAGGTTTTCTTCATGACACTGGCCCTTTGATCATGCGATTTAATTTCTATCGGCTGGGCTTCTGTTCGCTAACTTTCCTGTTAGCTTGAATAGCCTGTTGGTCAGGCTAACAGTGCAGTGACCGCACTACCGATGCAGTATTTCTTCCTTGATCCAGTAGAATTTCTATCATCATGTCCAACGGTACCCTTCCCCTGCCGCCTCTCAATGCCTTACGTGTATTCGAGGTTGCAGCCCGCCATCTGAACTTCCGGCTGACCGCCGAGGAGCTGGGAGTCACTCAGGCAGCAGTGGCCCAGCAGATTCGTGGCCTGGAGGCAAATCTGGAGCTGAAGTTATTCGAGCGATTGCCCCGTGGGTTAATGCTGACCGATGCTGGCCAGCGCTACAGTGTGAGCATCCGCCATGCTCTGGAATTGATTTCTGAAGCCACCCAGACGCTTCGCCCGGAGCCTGCGCACCTGACCGTCAGCGTGACCCCCACCTTCGCTTCGAAATGGCTGATTCCGAAGCTGGCATCGTTCACCCAGTTGCATTCGGACATTGATCTGCGCGTACTGGCCACTGAACGCCTGTCGCACTTTCAGACTGATGGCGTCGATATCGCCATACGTTACGGTAGGCCACCCTTCGGCCCTGGTCTCAATAGCGAGATGCTGCTGGAGCAACGAATCGTGGCGGTCGGCAGCCCCGCGTTGATTGAATCAATCGGGATGCCACGCGACTTTGACCAATTACAGCGCTACCCGCTATTGCATGACGCCCACAACTTTTGGCCGCAATTTATCGCGCGGATTTTTGAACACCCGGTGCAGGCCGCACCGAAAAATCTGCGTTTCAACCAGACCTCACTGGCGATCGAGACCGCAATCGCCGGCCAGGGGCTTGCCTTGGCCAATGACTTCTTCGTCCAGGCAGACATTGATGCAGGTCGGCTGACCCGGCTGTTTGAATTTGAACTGCATACCGACGCTGGGTATTACTTGCTCTGGCCCCGCAAAGCGAAATCCCCTTCCGCCCTGGCGACAGTTCGGCAATGGTTGATGGATCAGGTGCTGGATGCGACCTAGAGGTCGCGGCATCAGTTGTTTGCAAGCCGAGCCACTTCGCTGGATGAAACGAGCGCCTTCAGTGACGCATCAAACTGCTTCAGCACGTTCAATTGCAGCTCGGTTTGCTGGTCGATCTGCGCGGCGATCTCCGGAGCTGCTTTGCCATGAACCCAGACCGAAGGCATTTGTTGTTCACGCGAGCCTTCGGCCTTGCCGATGTATTGCAGGTTCGAGTCGTAGAACTTGGCCATGAATCGCGCTTCAACCTGGTTGTTGCGCTTCGACACCAGACGGCTGTAAGTGTCCAGCATCACCACCACGTCAGGACGGGCTTGCACCAGCGCGTCGAGGTTGTCGTAGACGGTCACCGAGGCGAATTCTTTCTGTAGCGAACCCATCAGCCAGTTGATCGCGAGTTTCGGATCGGAGCTGTTGACGAACGCGTTGCTGATGCGCGAGTCGAGCGCAGGGTTCTTCGCGCCGTTCAGCGCTACCGAATGGTACTGCTCCAGGTATTCGAGGGTGTCGAGGGTGTTTTCGCTGTAAAGCACACCTACCGATTGAGCGTGCTGCAGGCCGATGGTGCTGTCGACCACTGGTAAAAAGTGGCAGAACTGTTCGGCCGCGTAGGCCGGCGCTGTGGCGGCAACGCTGCCGGTAAAAATGGCGACAAGTGCCAGCAAGGTAGAAATTCTCATCGCACAGTTCCTTCAGAAGCGCCTTTGGTATAGCGCCATCCTCCTCCTTTGCCGGCAAAACAGAACTTGCATTCCTTGATGGTAACTATCGACTGAACGAATGGTGGGAAGCCTATGAGCTACAGTTGTGATGAGCGCGGGCAGGCTATACCTCACATGTCGGTATCGTCTGTCATCAAATGCCAAGTCACTGACGCTCAATGAAAAGCAGTCGCTTTGCAGGTGACGATACTGGCTTGCTAATCGAAGTCGGTCAGTTAATTGAAAACCCACTTACGCATTACATCGGATACCTCTCCTCCCCCCATGGGTGTATGTGGGGGTGCTGTCAGATACATCTCAGTAAAAAAACAAAGAGAGAACAGCATGAAGTTCAGTCTTGTTGATAACGGCAACCCGAGTCGCCGGCGCGTTCTACGCGATGCCTTCGCCCTGGCTTTGGCAGCTTCGCCATTGGCTAACCTTGCCAAGGCAACCGACGAAACACCGGAAGAAGTGACCTTTGCTGCCGGCCCACGGCCGCTGGTGCAATACCCGCAAAAACGACCGTTGACCCTGGTGACCACCCGCCCGCCGCACCTTGAGACCCCATTCCCGGTCTTCAACGAAGGGCCCATCACGCCGAATGACGCCTTTTTCGTGCGTTACCACCTGGCCAATATCCCTACCAGCATCGATCCGGACAGCTACCGTCTGACGATCAAGGGCTCGGTCAACACACCGCTGTCACTTTCCCTTGCAGAACTCAAGACTCTGGCCGAGCCGGTAGAAGTGGTGGCCGTCAATCAGTGTTCGGGTAACAGCCGTGGCTTCTCGATGCCGCGCGTGTTCGGCGCTCAGTTGGGTAATGGTTCAATGGGTAATGCCCGCTGGGTGGGGGTACCGCTCAAGGCGGTATTGGAAAAGGCCGGAGTGAAAACCGACGCCAGGCAAGTGACATTCCGAGGGCTCGATAAGCCAGTGCTGCCGAGCACGCCGGAGTACATCAAAGCTCTGGACATCAGCCACGCCATGGACGGCGAGCCCATGATCGCCTGGTCGATGAACGGTACCGACCTGCCATTCCTCAACGGTTATCCGATACGTCTGGTAGTGCCAGGTTATTTCGGTACCTACTGGGTCAAGCACCTGAGTGAGATCGAAGTCGTCGACCAGACCTACGACGGTTTCTTCATGGCTAAAGGCTACCGCGTCCCGGACAACGATTGTTTCTGCACCGCCCCCGGCACCACTGCGGTGCAAACGTTGCCGATTTCCAAGTTGCCGGTACGTAGCTTCATCACCAGCGTCAAACACGGCGATGTGTTGCCGCTGAAAAAAAACGTGGTGCTCAAGGGCATTGCGTTCGACGGCGGCGTTGGGGTCAACAAGGTGGAAGTGTCGATCGACGGCGGAAAAAGTTGGCGCGAAGCCAAGCTTGGGCAGGATCTTGGCCGTTTCTCCTTCCGTGAGTGGACGCTGCCGATCACCTTTACCAGCAAGGGCGCCACACAGTTGATGGTGCGAGCCAGCAACAGTGCGGGCGAGACGCAGCCGCTGCGAGCCGACTGGAATCCCGGTGGCTACCGCCGCCATGTCGTAGAAACCAGCCACGTGACCGTCGCCTGAGGGGGCCCCGCATGAAACGCATGACCACTTTGCTGTGCGCGGCTCAGGTTTGTCTGGCTACCATGGCTACCATGGCTAGCGCAGCGCCATTATCGATCACGTTGCCCCCCGAAACGGCCGTGTTCAAACCCAATGCTCTGCCCGGCTACCCATTGGCTCAACAGAAGTGCTCCACCTGCCATTCTGCCGACTACATCAACTTCCAACCTCCCGGCATGAGCCTGGCGCAGTGGACTGGGGAAGCGAGCAAGATGCAGCACGTGTATGGGGCTCCGATCAGTGATCAGGATGTGAGCATCATCGGCGCCTACCTTGCGGTGACCTACGGGAGTGCCCATGCGAGCGATGCCGATGTGCAGGCTGCCTCGAACCCTTCGGCAGGCCAAACCCCGGCGGCGCCGGTAGCCAAAGTCGACGCCATGGCCTTGCTGCAGAGCAACTCCTGTCTGTCCTGCCACGCGATCGATCACAAGGTCGTAGGCCCGGCCTATCACGATGTGGCGGCCAGGTATGCCAATGACCCTCAGGCACTGGCCAAGGTAACCTCCAGCATTCAGCACGGCGGTACCGGCAAATGGGGGAATATCCCGATGCCGCCTTTCACACAGTTAAGCCCGGGCGATCTGCAAACTCTGGCGACTTTCGTACTGCATCAATGAGTTCATTTGTTGAAAAGGTGCTTAAGCCAACAGGTTTCAGTTCACTCGATTGCGCCCGCTGCGCTTGGCTCGATAGAGCGCATCATCGGCACGAGTCAGAAGGCTTTCCACATTGTCACAAGCTTTGGCGAGGGCGACACCAAAGGATGCAGTTACAGTGTCGAGTACCTCATCCGTGCCACGAGCCTTGATCCGCAGCGCCTGAATTTTCAGGCGCAGCTGCTCAGCGAAAGTCTGAGCACTGGTGAGATCAACACACTCCTGCAGGACTACACAGAACTCTTCACCACCATAGCGCGCCGCCAGGGCCTGAGGTGGGAGTGAGTTCCGTAACACCTGACCAACATGCTCAAGGACGCGGTCGCCCAAAGGATGGCCATACTGGTCATTGAACTGCTTGAAATGATCGATATCCAGCATGACCAGTGCCACCCCCTTGGCGTTGATCAGCGCACGCTCCAGCGAGCGGGTGAAGGTGGCACGGTTCAACACCTTAGTCAGACCATCCAATGATGCAGCTAGTTGGGCTCGCTCAAGCTTGTCTCTCAGACTCTTGATTTCATTTTGCGCAGAGTGCAGTTGGGAGAGGAAAAGCTCTTGCTGATCCCGCATGACCTGAGTGCTCTGTTGCAGCTCACTCAGAATGGCGGGCAACCTCTTGTCGACCGGTTCCGCGAGCATTTCCATACAATGCCCAAGACTGGCTTGAAAGTTGACGCTGCCATTCACGCTACGCGAGATATCACGCTCCATGTCGTCAACCAGATTGATCGCTTGTTGTTGCCCTGCGCGAGCATCCTCCAGTTCGTCACGAATGATGTAGTCGCGAAAAAGCTTCATCGCGGATTCTGGAGGGAAACTGTCGAAGTCTTTGACCACCCTGTCCAGATGGCGATTGAGCTCTGGTTCCTGACCTTTGCTGTAGGTGTACCAGAGCGCATAGTGCACGGGATTAGGTGGAATGTTGTGACGCACCATCAGTGGTACGGCCTGCTTCAGCAGAGCCGCCGCTTCGCGGGAGTTCTCTGGGTACAGCGCTAGGGCAGTCGCACGCGTCTCTGATTGGCTCATAACGTCACTGTGGTTGGATTTTATTGGCATATATGAAGTCGCGGCAGCATATCCTTACGTGCACCAAGCGGCCATACATAATGTATGCCTACTGCCTGTTGAGATGGGTGGCTGTGGGCGATCCTGATGGTTTCATATCACCTTGGCGTGCCTGGGTAAGGCGATAGAAATCACTGCGGCCAATAGGACAAAAGCGCTGGAAACCCATAAGCAAGCGACCAGCCCGTAGGCTTGGAACACCCATCCTGACAATACAGTCCCGATCAATCGTCCCATGGCGTTGGACATGTAATAGAACCCCACATCCAGGGACACGCCGTCTTCTTTGGCGTAAGACACAATCAGGTAGCTGTGCAGTGATGAGTTCACGGCGAACAGCACGCCAAACAGCATTAGTCCACCCAACAAGACGACATGGGCCGACAGATCAGTGTTCAAACCGATGCCGATAGCGGCGGGCAAAACGGCCAGCGACAGAGCCCAAACGAAAGCTGCGCGACCATCGGGGACTTCTCCGCGTTCCTTGCCGGTAATCGAGGGCGCCAAGGACTGCACGATGCCGTAGCCGATCACCCAGGCGGCGAGAAAACCGCCGACCTGCCAAAAATCCCATCCAAACGCAGTGCTCAGGTATACCGGCAGAGCCACCACGAACCAGACATCGCGTGCCCCGAAGAGAAACATACGCGCCGCAGAAAGGATGTTGATTGCCCGGCTCTTGGAGAGAATGTCGCGAAACTTTGGTTTGGCCTTTGCCTTGCCAAAATCCTTCTTGAGCAGAAACAGACTGCCTATCCAGATCATGCCCAGCATTGCCGCCATGGCCACAACCGCACTCTTGAAACCCAACAACGCGAGCAGCGCTCCCCCGAGGAAAAAGCCCACGCCCTTGAGTGCATTCTTGGAGCCGGTGAGGATGGCCACCCATTTGTACAGCGTGCCTTGTTGACCCTCCGGCACCAACAACTTGATCGAACTCTTGGCGCTCATCTTGTTGAGGTCTTTGGCTATGCCCGACAGCGCTTGAGCGCCCATTACCCAGGGAATGGTCAGCCATACCGATGGCACCGCCAGCATCAACAAGGCAATGACCTGTAACGCCAGGCCGACATTCATGGTTCGGTTCAAGCCCAACCAGGCACCGAGATAGCCCCCTAGCAGGTTGGTGATGACACCGAAGATTTCGTAGAACAGGAAAAGAAACGCAATCTGCAAAGGCGAGTAGCCCAACGCATGGAAGTGCAGCACCACCAACATGCGCAGCGCGCCGTCCGTGAGGGTAAATGCCCAGTAGTTACCGGTCACCAGCAGGTACTGGCGCACATCCTGGGAAAGGGCTGACAACGCCTTCATGCTGACTTCCTATCCCTGCTGGTCGGCAAGACCGACCAACCTGGCCAGTTCGACGGTACGGTTGGCGTAACCCCATTCGTTGTCGTACCAGGCGTAGAGCTTCACTTGAGTACCATTGATGACCATGGTCGACAGCGCGTCGATGATCGAGGAGCGCGGATCAGTGCGGTAGTCGATGGACACCAGCGGACGCTCCTCGTAACCGAGGATATCCTTGAGCTCGTTTTCGGAAGCATCTTTCAGTAACCGGTTCACTTCTTCAACAGTGGTGGCACGCTCAACTTCAAAGACGCAATCGGTCAACGAAGCATTAGCCAGCGGTACACGCACGGCATGGCCATTCAATCGGCCACGAAGCTCCGGGAATATTTCAGCAATGGCGGTAGCTGAACCGGTGCTGGTGGGAATCAAGCTCATGCCCGAAGCACGAGCCCGACGCAGGTCTTTGTGCGGTTGATCCAGAATGCTTTGGGTATTGGTCAAATCATGGATAGTGGTGATCGATCCATGGCGAATGCCAAGTTTCTCGTGGATCACCTTCACCACTGGCGCCAGACAGTTGGTGGTACACGACGCCGCGGTGACGATGCGATGTTTCGCAGCATTGAACAACTGATGATTGACGCCCATGACGATGTTCAAGGCGCCCTTCTCTTTCACTGGAGCACTGACCACCACGCGCTTCACACCTTGATCCAGATAAGCCTGGAGCACCGCGACGGTCTTCATCTTGCCACTGGCTTCGATCACTAGATCACAGCCCGACCAGTCGGTTTCGGCGATGGTTTTATTGGCGCTGATCTTTATGTGCTTGCCACCGATCACAACGTTATCGCCCTCGGCGCTGGCCTCATGCTGCCAGCGGCCATGAACTGAATCGAAGTTCAGCAGATGGGCATGAGTGATCGCGTCCCCTGCCGGGTCGTTGACCTGCACAAATTCAAACTCGGGCCAGTCCCATGCGGCACGCAGCGCCAGCCGACCGATACGTCCGAAACCGTTGATACCTACTTTGATGGTCATGCGCTACGGAATCTCTGATTACATACGGAAATACGAATATATATGAATTTTCGTATATCTAGTAAAGCAGAGAGTTCTGAAAATCAGCGCTTCGATTGCCTACTCTCCCGATAGCGTTCAGAACTGCGCTGCTTCCAGCTCGTAGAGGCATTCGCTGCCAGCCTTGACCGAAGCGCTCAGCGAGTGAATACGCGGCAGCAGACGGGCAAAGTAGAAGCGCGCGGTGCCCAGCTTGCTGGTGTAGAAGTCACCCTCGGCCTGTTTGCCCATGGCCGCTTTGGCCATCAGTGCCCACATGTAGGCATAAGCGGTGTAGCCGAACACCTGCAGGTACTCGACCGAGGCGGCGCCGATTTCGTTCGGGTTGTTCTGTGCCCGATCCAGCAGCCACGCGGTCAACTCGTCGAGGGTGTCCACGGCGGCGCTCAACGGCTTGCAGAACTCACCGAGGTCAGTGCCGGCGTTGGCGATGAAGTGGCGAATTTCAGCAGCGAACAAACGGTAAAGCGCCCCGCCGCTGCCGACGATCTTGCGCCCGGCCAGGTCCAGTGACTGGATGCCGTTGGTGCCTTCGTAGATCTGGGTGATCCGCACATCGCGAACCAATTGTTCCTGCCCCCACTCGCGGATGTAGCCGTGGCCGCCGAAAATCTGCTGGCCGAGCACTGTGGTTTCCAGCCCCATGTCGGTGAGAAACGCCTTGGCCACCGGAGTCAGTAACGACACCAGCTCTTGCGCGCGGGTGCGGGTTGCCGCCTCTTCGCTGTACTTGGCGGTATCCAGTTGCAGGGCGACGTAGCTGGAAAACGCCCGCCCGCCTTCGTTCAAGGCCTTCATGGTCAACAGCATGCGGCGTACATCCGGATGCACAATGATCGGATCGGCGGCCTTGTCCTTGTTCTGCGCTCCCGTCGGCGAACGGCTTTGCAGACGGTCACGGGCGTATTCGACCGCGTTCTGGTACGAACGCTCACCCAACGCCACCCCCTGGATACCCACGCCCAGACGTTCGTAATTCATCATGGTGAACATCGCTGCCAACCCCTTGTTCGGCGCATCGACGATCCAGCCGGTCGCGCCGTCAAAGTTCATCACGCAGGTGGCGGATGCCTTGATGCCCATCTTGTGTTCGATTGAACCGCAGGACAGCGAGTTGTGTTCACCCAAGGATCCGTCGGCGTTGACCAGTACCTTGGGCACCAGAAACAGGGAAATACCTTTGGGGCCGGCAGGCGCATCCGGCAGTCTGGCCAACACCAGGTGAATGATGTTTTCGCTCAGGTCGTGCTCGCCGCCGGTGATGAAAATCTTGCTGCCGCTGATCGTGTAGCTACCGTCGGCCGAAGGCTCGGCTCGGGTGCGAATCAGGCCCAGGTCGGTGCCGGCATGGGCCTCGGTCAGGCACATCGAACCGGTCCAGGTGCCGGCGTACATGTTCGGCAGATAGCGTTCCTTGAGCTCCTGACTGGCATGGGCATTGATCGACAGGCACGCCCCTGCGGTCAGCATCGGGTACAGGCCGAACGACAGGCTGGCGGAGTTGACCATCTCCTCGACCTGGGCCGAAATGGCCTTGGGCATGCCCATGCCACCGAACTGCGGGTCGCCGCCCACACCCACCCAACCGCCTTCGGCGAACGCCCGGTATGCGGCGACAAAACCGTCCGGGGCGATCACCGTGCCGTTGCGCCATGTGCAGCCTTGTTCGTCGCTGCTGCGGTTCAACGGCGCGATCACTTCGGCACTGATCTTGCCGGCCTCTTCAAGGATCGCGGCGGCAGTCTCTTTATCGATCACCTCGGCCAGGCCGGACAGTCGGGTCCATAGCCTGGACACCTCGAAGACCTCGTTGAGGACAAAACGCATGTCGCGCAAGGGGGCTTTGTAATCAGACATCGTTGGCTTACTCCGCAATAGTCTGGGCGTGACGCATGCCCGAAGGTTGGGTTGGGACGGTTTCACCGGCATGCCCCTGAGGGGCCTCCGGAACAGGGTGACGATCAAGCGACACCCCCCGCAGCAGGAAATACGACAGGGCAGGAATCAGAATCAGCGCACCGAGCATGTTCCACAGGAACATGAAGGTCAGCAGGATGCCCATGTCCGCCTGGAATTTGATCGGCGACCAAACCCAGCACACCACACCGGCCGCCAAAGTGATGCCCACCAGACCCACCACCCGGCCGGTAAACGACACGGCGTTGCGGTAGGCCTGAGTCAGCGGCAGGCCCTGACGCTGGTAATGCAACTGCACACTGAGCAGGTACAACGCGTAGTCCACGCCGATCCCCACGCCCAGCGCGATCACCGGCAGGGTCGCCACCTTCACGCCAATGCCCATGACCACCATCAACGCCTCGCAAAGGATCGAGGTCAGCACCAGCGGTAACAGCGCAACCAGCGTGGCGCGCCAGCTGCGGAAGGTCATCAGGCAGAACAGCGTCACCGCCGCATAGACGTAAAGCAGCATGGTGCGATTGGCCTCGCGCACCACGATGTTGGTCGCGGCTTCGATGCCGGCGGTCCCGGCAGCCAGCAGGAACTGGCGGTCATCGCTGCTGTTTTCCCGGGCGAAGGTGTCGGCGATCCCGACCACCGCATCCAGGGTCTCGGCCTTGTGGTCCTTGAGAAAGGCAATCACCGGCATCAGCGAGCAGTCGGTATTGAACAGCTCCGGGGAGTTGACCGAGGCTTGCTGCGCGGCGTAGTTCAAGACGTCCTGGTTGCGCTGGATACTGTTGAGCTTGGGGTTACCCTCATAGCTCCCCGCTGTGATCTGGCGCACGGCATTGACCAGCGAGGCCGTCGCCTGCACGCCCGGATACTGTTGCAGTTCCCAGGCCAGACGGTCGGCGAGGACCAGTGTCTTGTAGCTCAGGCAGCCTTCCGGAGGCGTCTTGATCATCACCGCAAACAAGTCGCTGGATAACGCGTAGTGACGGGTGATGTAGGCGTTGTCACGGTTATAGCGAGAATCGGCACGCAACTCCGGTGCACCACTCTCGAGGTCGCCAATCTTCAGGTGCAGGCTGATCACAAAGCCGCCGATGCCCATCAGCAGTGCGATCAGCACGGCGCCCGTGGCCCACTTGGCCGTGGTGAAACGGTCGAGCCAGTCCCACAGTTTGCCAAAGCCTTTGTGCCCGTCCGCCCGGGTGTCGATTTTCAGGGCGCGCTCTGCAGCCTTTGCACCGACGCCAACATAGGAAAGTGCCACCGGCATCAGCAACAGCGAGGTGAAGATCAGTACCGCAACGCCGATACTGGCAGTGATGGCCAGGTCCTTGATCACCGGAATGTCGATCAGCATCAGCACGGCGAAACCCACAGCGTCGGCCAGCAGCGCGGTGACGCCGGCAATGAACAGACGGCGAAAGGTGTAGCGCGCGGCGATCAGTTTGTGGGTGCCACGGGCGATGTCCTGCATGATCCCGTTCATCTTCTGCGCCGCGTGGGACACACCGATGGCAAAGATCAGGAAAGGCACCAGCACCGAGTACGGGTCGATGGCATAGCCCAGCCAGGCGACGATGCCCAGTTGCCAGATCACCGCGACCAGCGAACAGCCGACCACCAGCAAGGTGCTGCGCACGCAACGGGTGTAGAGGAAAATGATGACCAGCGAGGTGACCACGGCCAGGCCGAAGAACATCATCACCTGAATCAGGCCATCGATCAGGTCGCCCATCAGTTTGGCGAAGCCGATCACCCGGACCTTGTACTGGCCCTTGCCCTCCTCCCCGGCTTTGCGGGCGGCGCTGTCGCCGGCGAACTCGATCCTGTCGCGCAACTGCTCTTCAAGCATCTGCGAGAACCCGTGGTAGTTGATGCGCTGACCACCGGCGGCAGCCTTGTCCAGCAGCGGTACGACCAACATGCTCGACTTGAAGTCACTGGCCACCAGACTGCCGACGATTCCGGCGCGGGAAATGTTCTGGCGCAACTGTTCTATTTGCTCGGGCTTGCCCTCATAGGTATCGGGCATCACCGGGCCACCCTGAAAGCCTTGTTCGGTGACTTCGGTCCAGCGCACCGCCGGGCTCCACAACGACTTCATCCAGGCGCGGTCGACGCCTTCGGTGAGGAACAACTGATCGTTGACCTGTTTGAGCACATCCAGGTAAGCGGGGTCGAAGATATCGCCCCGGGTGTTCTCCACGACCACGCGCACCGAGTTACCCAAGCCGCGCAATGACTGGCGGTTTTCCAGAAAGTTCTGGATGTACGGCTGGCTCTGCGGAATCATTTTCTCGAAGCTGGGGCGCAGTTCCAGACGTGTTGCGGCCATGTAACCCAGCACCACAGTGGCCAGCGCCATCAGCAACATGAACAACGGGCGATAGTTGAACACCATCCGCTCCAGCCGGTTGCCGGAGTAGCGGTCGAAGTCACGCACGTCGCGGATCACCGGCATGGTGTCTTGCTTGATATTGCCCATGTCTGGGTTCTCGCTCTAAAGGTTCGAGGTCTTATTCGATGGACAATGTCTGTGCACCACGACTGCCCACCACCACCAGCGCGCCATCGGCGGCCTGAGTGGCGCCGGCCACCGGTGACGGTTCGGGTTGCCGCATCAGGTGCATGTCCGCGCCAGTCCCTTGACTGACCAGCATCTGTCCGCCTTGGGTGAACAAGCGATAATGACCGTTGGCGTCGACGATGCCGGCGGTGATGCTGACGTGAAGGCCACTGTCCAGCGCAGTCCAACTGAGGCCGCCGTTCGTGCTGTGCAGCACGTTGCCGCGCAAGCCATAGGCAATCACTTCGCCAGGCTTGCCAACCACGCCGAAAAAGCTGCCCTGATAGGGTGTTTGCACGGCGGCAAAACGCTGATGGGCGTCATCCCATTTGAGCAACAGGCCTTGCTCCCCAGCGATGTACAGCCCGTCGCCAGTGGAGGCGATGGCGTTGAGGTGAAAGCCCTGCGGGTTGTCGGTACGGTCCTGAAACGGTGTCCAGTTCTGGCCACCATCCTCGGTGCGCAGGATCAGGTTGAATACACCGACCACATAACCAAGGTTGTCGTTGGTGAACCAGACGTCGAGCAAGGGTTTGTCCGCGCCCTGCTCCACCAGTCGCTGGCCTTCGGCGGCCAGCAGTGGCCATTGTTCGTTGCCAGGTTCTGCACTGGCCAACGCCCCATAATGCTTGACCAGCAAGGCACCGATCTGGCGACCGTCCAGTTGCTTGCGCCAGGTCGCCCCGGCGTCGCTGCTGTGCAACACCACGCCGTCGTTGCCGACTGCCCAGCCCTGCATGGCAGACGGAAAATTCACCGCCGTGAGATCGGCACTCACCGGCACGGCGGCTTGCTGCCAGTGTTTGCCGGAGTCATCGGAATAGAGAATGTGGCCACGTTGCCCGACCGCAATCAATCGCTCACCAGCGCGCGCCATGCCGGACAACGGGCTGCTGACAGCCAGGGCGCTGGCCCTGGCCGGCAGATCCAGAACATCGACATAACCGGCCGCCTGGGTGAGCCCCTGCAACATTGCAAACAAGATGCCTAGCGCCAACTGCAGGTACTTTTTGTACGAACACATACCGCGTCCTCTTCAGATAGCCGCGCCGGGACACACAACCGTGCAGCCCGACGTTCAAACCTGGTGTTCGCTTAGCGAATGCCGGAACCCGCCAGGGACTCCGGCGACCACTGCGCCTTGGAGAGCGGATCGATGTACTTGATGCCGCCGTAAGGCCCCACCACACCGTTGATGTTGTAGGAGCCACCGACCAGGTCGTAGATCATGAAGGGCGTGGAATCCGGGATCTGCTTGTCATAGCTTTGGCTGAGGAACGCGAAGGAACCACGGTACAGCTGACCACGGGCGTCATACTGATCGGAGGCCAGAGCGGTCCAGCTGTCTTCATCCAGGTAGAAACGACGCTTCTGATAGATGTGCCGCGCACCGGCCTTGAGGTTGCCCTCCACCACCCAGACCCGGTGTTTTTCCCAGCGCACGTAGTCGGGTGCCAGATGATTGGCGGTGGTCAGCGACTTGGGGTCCAGGGCGTAGGTCAGCTTGTAGGTGTTGTAGGGCACGATCATTTCCTGCTTGCCCACCAGCTTCCAGTCGTAGCGGTCCAGTGCACCGTTGAACACAAAGACATCGTCGTAGGTGCCCGCTCCGGCAGTGCCGGGATTAGGCGTGTCGTAAGCCAGGTTCGGCGCCAGCTTGACCCGACGCTGGCCAGGCAGGTACTGCCAGGCGCGGCGCGGCTGTTGCAACGGGTTGGCGGCGTCCTTGAGCATCACCGCTTCGCCGGCCCGGCGCGCAGGCCCGGTGTAGGACAGCTTCATCTGGTAGTACACGTCGGCGCTGCTGATCGGCTGCGCCAGGTTTTCGTAGATCGGATAGGAAATGAACGCCTGCCCGGTGGTCGCCAGGCTGGGAACGCCTGCGGAGTCGACGTTCCAGGAGTCGTACTTGGAGTTGATGCTGACCCCCTGATAGCGCAGCAGGAAGTTCCACATCGCCTCGTTGCCCGACTGCGGGATTGGAAACGGCACACCGGGCAGCACGTTGTCGATCGCCAGCCCACCTTCGAGGGATTTGGCGCCAGTCGCATTTTTCACGCCGTTGTCCAGCACGGCCTTGGGCAAGGTGACGGTGCGATGGGTCGGATAGACATTGACATGGAAGCTGGGAAAACGCTTGGCCAGTTCTACCGTGGTCGCCGTCAGCTCGCCTTTGTACTGATCGACGTTTTTACCGTCGATCACCAGCAGTGGTTTTTCGTCGACAAAGGGGTCCGGGCGCATGCTGTCACCGGCTTTGAAGCTGGCCGGTGGCGTGGTCAGGCCACCCGAATAGGCGGGAATGGAGCCATCGGCGTTCCCGGCTTTTTCCGCCCCGACCAGGGTCAGGTTGCTGCCCAGTCTGGCGGCTTCCTGAGCCGATACAGCGGCCTGTGCCTGAGCGGTAACGGCCATGGTCAGAGAAACGGCCAGCAATGTGTGCACGAATTTCATCTTGTTGTTCTCCTGCTTAGGTAACTAAGCCATTGGTGAATCAAAAGGTGGTTTTCATCGTCAGGTAAACGGCGCCACGGTCCGCGGTGGTTGCCCCACCGCCGGAAAAGGCCGAGTAGCCACCGCCATAACACGCGTAGTTCTGGTTGCCGCTGAAGGCGTTCGGCGTGGAGCCGTCCCCGCTGCCGGCATTGGCCGCGCCGGTACTCACGCCACTGACATCACACTTGTCGGTCTTGCCGAAGGAGTCCACGTACTTCAGGTCGACAAAGTATTTGTTGTAAACAACGGCACCGACGCCGACCGCATAGTTGCCGGTGTCTTTCGCACCACCACCGGACACCGGTGAAACACCGGCAAGCCCCATGTTGATCGACATCGGCATGTTGAAGTCGACACCAGGAAGTACCTGGTACCAAGTCGGCGTGAAGTTGGCTGCGATACCCCAGTTGTCCCGGGTCGGAGCATCGACACCGCGGTAGCTGCTGTTGCCCTTGTAGAGCGCCGCGTTCTTGCTATCGAGCTTGAGCAGATTGCTGTAATACAGCTCGGTGAGCAGGGTTGCCGAATCGAACACAGGCGTCTTGGGAAAGGTCATCAGACCGTTGAGCGTCCAGTGCAGCGTGTCGCCGGTGGCGCTCATGCTGTCGCCCTTGCTCGGGACGTCATAGACGATTCCGGTCTGTGCCGTACGAGCAGGCAACAGACCCAGACCGGCGCCCAACCCTAGCGGCCCGGTGGAACTGAGAATCGCCGGGATGCTGGCAAGCGGCATGTTGTGACGGATGTTCAGGTCCGAGCCCACACTCACACCGCCCACATCCTTGGACAGGCTCAGACCGAAGATGTGGATATTGTCGGCATAGGCCAATTGATAGGTGCTGGTGCTCAGCGAGTTAAGCGTATTGACGACCGCCGGCACCATACCCGCTGGCGGAGTCCCGTTGGGATTGGCCGAACTGATCCCTGTGGCGTTCAACCAGGCTTGAGGCAAAATGTCCGAGGTCTTGCGGTAATAGACGCCGAGCGTACCGTCCAGCCAGGCGGGCGACCACTTGGCCATCACGCCCCAGTCTCCACTTTTATCCGGCGTCAGATCGTGTCCCCGACGCACGTTGGTCAGCCCGTTGCAGGGCGCCAGGCCGCAGCCCAGGGGGCTGCCGGGTACCACGGCATTGGTGTTGCCCAGCAGGAAAGACTGCGCGCCGAAGCCGACCAGATCGGAACCGCCATAGTAGGTACCGGCTTCCGGCAGTCGGGCAGCATCCCAATCCAGGAAGTACTGGGCGCCAACCGTCAACTCCGGATTGACGGTGAACGACATCGACAGTTGATTACGCGGAACGAACAGTTCCTTGGCTTCGGTACCGGGCGAGGCCGCCAGTTTGGCCAGGTCCAGGCCGGACTGGCCGTAGCTGATCGAGTGCACGGGGTTGAGAACGGTCTCGCCCCAGAACACGTTGTGCTGACCCGCCTTGACGCTTAGCAGGGACTCTTCGCCCACTTCGGTACTGTAGAAAACGAAGGCATCAAGAATTTCGCCGGAGGGACCGGTGTAATAACGCTGGGCATAGTTGCTCAGGTGGGGACTGCCATTGCCGACATTGTCTGTAGTCACCGCCGCAAGGCGTGGATCGTTGGCGACCAGGCCCGACCTGGCGTCGTTGCCGTTGACGAACGGATTGGAATTGGAGCCGGTATTTTCATACGCCTTGTCGTACCAACTGGCGGCACTGAGGCGAAAGCCCATGCTGTTCTTGTAGACCACATCCATCTCGGTCAACAGGTCAATTCGGTTGGTTATATTGGTCCCGGACTTGCGAAAGTTATAGTCGCCATCGTTGTTGTTCGGTGTCCCCAACATGCGCTTGTCGGCGCTCTCGGTGCGCACGCCGTAGTTGTATTTGACGGTGTTATCCAAACGCGCGGTCCAGTCCGGGTTACCCGTATCGAGTTCGACCGCATGGGCAGCCGGCATGGCTGCGGCCAGAATGGCCGAGGCCAACAAGGTGTAACCCGAGGGAGTGAACCCGTGACTCTTATTGTTGTGCATTGCGTTGCCTCCGCCTTTTTGTATTTGTTTTAAGCGCAGCCGCCCTCACGCAACCCCTTGTTCCAGGGGTTTGCGTTTTTCAGGAATGAGGGCAATTGCCGGATGGCTAGCGGCCAGCCGGCTCCTGAACTAGCGGTCCAACTCGAGGATGAATGCTTCGGCTTGTGGCCAGCGGCCATAACCCGCAACCGGATTGAGATGACCCACCGCGCCCAGATTGAGCAGTTCGGCACCCCAGCCTTTAGCCATGCGAGTGACGGCATCCAGGCTGGCAAGGTGATCGTTGGTGCTGGCGGCCACCAGGCTGCGGAACGGCAGCGGGCCTTGGGGTAGAGGATTCCAACCCTGGGTACGCAGGGTTTGGGCGGATGGGTAGCCTTGCGGCCAATCGGCATCGAGATCCGGTGGCGCGGCCAGCAGTGCGCCCTTGATCGGACGACTGTGCCGCGCAGCCCAGTGCGCGACCATCAACACGCCGGCACTGTGGGCCACCAGAATCACTGGCCCTTCGATCTGCTCCAGTTCGTGCTGAATCGCCCGGACCCGGGCGCCGCAGTCGAGCTTGTCGGTTTCAAGCGGCGGCACACTGCGCACCTTGCTCAGCCTGGCCACAAGCAACGTCTGCCAATGCTCGGCAACATGCTCGCGCAGGCCCGGTACGATCAGAACGGTTGCGGCAGTTTGCAGTTTGTCCACTTCAACACCTTCGCTTTCTCGATGACTCGACCGGCTCTATCGCCAGAAGCTTTTTGTAGTACCGACATTAAAGAGCGCCCACCCGAGGCGCTTTTCATTGGACGTCAGTCACTTTTCTTTTGATGACAGATTTCCAGGCGTTGGAGTGGCGCGACCACTGCTCAAAAAACCGACAGGCCCGCTCAAGGCCGCTGTAATCAACGGGTGAGCGTCAATTGATCCATAAGTCGGTGGTGAGTCCCGACAGATCCGCAGGAACATCATCGATGACGTCACAACTGTTCAATTGATGATGTGCTGGATATAGTCGCCACGCTCATTTCCATCGGAATCTGCCCAGGAAAGACCTTCGCATGACCAAGCTTGTTCGCGCCGCCGTCTTGACCAACTACCTGGAGGTCACTCAGTACCTGGGGTTCAACCCACGCGATTTACTGGCGGCCGTCGGCCTGAGCAAGGCCCAGTTGCAAGCCCCTGAACACCGGATTCCCATCGATGCCGCCGTGCGCTTGCTGGAAGAGTCGGCTACCGCCAGCGGCTGTCAGAGCTTCGGCCTGAGCATGGCCGAGTCGCGTCAGCTCTCGGACTTCGGTGTGGTCAGCCTGCTGCTCAGTCACCAGCGTACGCTGCGTGATGCTTTGCAGGTCGTGGTGCATTACCGTCATTTGATGAACGATTCGCTGGCCATCTTCATTGAAGAGGCCGGCAAGATGGTGATCATTCGCGAGGAGGTGGTCACCGAATCACCGATGCCCTGCCGACAAGCCACTGAGCTGGCAATCGGGGTCATGTTCCGCCTGTGCGCCGCCTTGCTTGGCACACACTGGCACCCCTACAGCGTCAACTTCACGCATCAGGCCCCCGACAACCTGCAACTGCATCGTCGCCTGTTCGGTTGCACTCTGGAGTTCGGCAGCGAGTTCAATGGCATTGTCTGTTCCGATGCCAGCCTCGACATGACCAACCCCCATGCCGATCCGGCCATGGCTCGCTACGCCCAGAGTTACCTCGACTCACTGCTGAGCCACGAAGGACCGTCGATGCTGTTCGAGGTGCGCAAAGCCATCTACCTGCTGTTGCCGATGGGACGCGCCACCATCGAGCAGATCGCCCAGACCCAGGGCATGAACGTTCGGACGCTACAGCGCCGCCTCAAAGACGATGGCTGCGCCTTCAACGACCTGATCAACGATGTGCGCCGCGATCTGGTACTGCGTTACCTGGAAAACCCGAATTACTCGCTGGGCCGGATCGCCGACATGCTCGGTTACTCCATGGCGAGTTCCTTCACACGCTGGTTCATCTCCCAGTTCGGCATGCCTCCCGCCGCGTGGCGCAGCGCACAAAAACAGGCCATCAAAGCACCGATGGCCCCAACCACCCTCCCCGGCTCAACCGAACCCTGAACCGATTGAGATAGACGCAGGGATTGCAAAAAAAAACGGCGACTGCTGGTACAGTCGCCGCAAAAGAACCGGTGTTTGTGACACCGGCCGAGAGTCCTGTGGCGAGGGAGCTTGCTCCCGCTGGGGTGCGAAGCAGCCCCAAAACATTCGCCGCATACTTTCTGAAAAACCGCAGTCGTCTTGTTGGGGGCGCTTCGCACCCCAGCGGGAGCAAGCTCCCTCGCCACTTTCAACTGAACAGCAGTGAGGCATAGCCGGGCTTAGAAACCCCAGTGCAGCAACAACAGCACCAGGATGGCGAGGAACACCGTCTCCCCTACCATCAGCAGGATGGGCTTGATGCCGACTGCGGCCAGCTCCTTGAGTTGAGTCTTCATTCCCAAGGCGCTGATGGAAACCACCAGGCACCAGCGCGACAGTTCGTTGACCGAGCCCTGTACCACTGGAGCGACCCAACCGGTGCTGTTGATACAGGCCAGAATCAGAAAACCGACGGCGAACCACGGTAGCAGCGGCGGTCGTTTGCCCGCCGTGTCGGCGCCCTGCATACGGGTGATCAGGGTGGCGCAGAGGATCACCGGCAGCAGCATGGCGACCCGCATCAGCTTGACCACCGTGGCTATGTCACCGGTCTCGGTCGATAGGCTGTAACCGGCACCGACTACCTGAGCGACATCGTGGATGGTGCCGCCGAGGAACATCCCTGCCATTTCTGGTGACAACGACAGCCAGTTGGCAATCATCGGATACAGGATCATCGCCGTGGTCGACAGTGCCGACACCCCAATGACGGTGAACAGCGTGGCACGCTCTTTCTGCGGATGATTGGGCAACGCCGCCGCTAGCGCCAGCGCGGCCGAGGCGCCACAGATCGCGGTTGCCCCACCGGTGAGCATGCCGAACAAACGCTGAAAACCCAGCGCCTTGGCCGCGACCACCGAGACGCCAATCGTCACCACCACCAGAATCACCACCAAGGCCACTGGCTTCCAGCCAAGGGCGGCAATCTGTTCGAGGGTAATGCGCATGCCCAGCAGCGCCACGCCAATGCGCAACACGGTGCGGGCGGTGAACTCGATGCCGGCCTTGCACGCGCCGTCACTGGCCAGGAAGTTGAGCGCCATGCCCAGCAGCAAGGCGAACAGCATCACCGGCGCACCATAATGCTCGGACAGAAAGGAGGCTGCCGCCGCCACAATCAGGCTGACGATGAAACCCGGCGCCAATTCGCGCGTTCGGCTATGGATACGGGTGAGAGCGATGGTGCTCATGGCACGGACTCCTCAGAAACAACGACGATGAATGCCTGGCCGTCGACGACCTCGACCGGGTAGTTGGCGACTTTGAGTTGAGTTGAATTGAGCAAGTAGCCGCTGCGCAGATCGAAGCGCAGGCCATGGGCGCAGCATTGAATCACCCGCCCCTCAAGACGCCCGCCACACAGCGAGGCACCCTGATGCGGGCAACCGTCGTCGATGGCAAACAGATCGCCCTCGACGTTGAACAACGCCAGGCTTTTGCCCTCGAATTCAACCAGCGCACGGCCTCCCGCCCGCGGGAGTTTTCCGGCAGGCACGGGGACACGCCGACTCATGCCGGTAGCCGCGCGCGATGGCTATCGAGCAAGGCTTCGCCCATGGCGCCAAGCAGTTCCTCGGCAGGCTGCGCGCCTACCACCGTCAGGCGACGGTCGAATTGAAAACACGGCACACCGCTGCCAGCTCCTGCCTCGTTGCCGACGTAAGGATCTCCGTCACCTTGCAGAACGGAGGCCATGGCATCAGCGTCGAAGCCACACGCCTGGGCGATGGCGATCAAGGTCTCATGACAACCCAGGTCCTCGCCGTACTGGAAGTAGGCAGCGAACAGACGTTCAAGCAAGACATCACGCTGTGACGTACTGCCCAGCACAGCGGCACGCTCCAGCAAGCGATGGGCATCAGCGGTATTGGGCATGGTGGCGATGCGGCTCAGGTCGATGGGCACCCCCACCGCCATCGCGGCTTGCTGCACCTGAGCCTGGCGCAGACTCACCGCTTCGGCACTGCCCAGGCGCTTGCGATAAAACTCGGCAAAGGGCTCGCCCTGTACCGGCAGTTGTGGCAACAACTGCACCCCGTGCCACACCGTGGTGATTTGCACATCCGGTTGCTGGATGCGCAGCAAATCCTGCGCACGTTCCAGTTGGCGCTTACCGATCAGGCACCACGGGCAGATGAAATCGAAGAACACATCAATACGTAAACGACCACTCACACCTTCACCTCTAACACGGCTTCGCTCACCGACTCGTTGACACGCTCGCCCGCAAGGCGGGCGATATCTTTGTGGTAATGACACTTGGCATAAAAGAACACCGCCGCTGCCGCGATGCTGACCAGCGGCACCCATTGAAAAGCAGCATGCAAGCCGATGAGGTCGGACACCTTGCCGGTGATGAACGGCCCCGGGGCCAACCCAAGCATGTTGTTGGCCAGGGTCAGCGTGGCGAAGGCAGTGCCGTGGACTGAATAATGAGTCAGGTTGGCAACCATCGCTCCGGCAGGTCCGGTGGTGCCGGCGGCAATCAGCATGCCCAGACAGATCAGCACCAGTTGCGCTGGCCCCGCCGGCAAGGCGAACGCCGCCGACAGCAGCAGGCAACTGCCCAGGCAAAACGCGATGGCCAGAGCGACCTTGCGTTCCGGTGAGTCGCGACACATGCGGTCGCTGAGCATGCCGCACAGAATCATTCCCGCTCCGCTGCACAGCACGATGATCGCCGCGACACCGCCCGCCTTGTCCGTACCCATGTCGTAATATCGATTGAGGTAGCTGGGCATCCACACAATTACGGTGCCGCCAACGAACAGTTGCAAGCCACTGCCGATATAGGCCGCAACCACTGAACGGCTGGAACACAGCGTGCGTAATGGGCGCTTGACCGCTGCAACTGCCTTGTTTGCGGTGAGGGCTGCGCGTTGGGGGGCGATACGCGCCTCCTTGACGATGATCGGGTAAAGCACGGCCAGTAGCAGGCCGAAAAGCGCCATGCCAGCGAACGACCAGCGCCAACCCAGCTTGGCAGCGATGACACCGCCTAACGCCATTCCCAGTACTGAACCGAACATGCCGCCCGCCATGAAGGCGCTGGCCAGGGTTGCGCGCATATGTTTGGGAAAGACCGAAATCACCACCGCGATCCCGACACTGCCATAGGCCGCCTCACCGACACCCACCATGAAGCGGGCAATAAACATCTGCGGGTAGTCCTGCGCCAAGGCGCAACCCAGAGTGGCCAGACTCCACAGCAGTGCCATCAGCGCCAGACTTTTTACTCGTCCAAAGCGATCCGCCATCAATGACAGAGGGAATGTCAGCAGGCCAACCATCAAGGCGACAATGCCACTGAGCAACCCGAGCTGGCCGTCGCTCAGTGCCCACTCGCCCTTGAGCATCGGGAACACCGCGTTCAGCACCTGACGCGACATGTAATCGGAAATCAACAGGCCGAACGTCAGTGCGAAGACGATCCAGGCATATTTGCGCGCAATACCGACACCACTGGCGTCGTCATCGTCTGCGGCGATTGGGTGAAAGGCCATGCAGCCTCCTCGAAACATTGTTGTATTTATTGTTATCGAGCGTGTTGCAATGCAGCGAGCGGGAAGCCGTCGACCTCCCGCCCCGCTACTGATCAGTCGCGTTGCGGCACACCTTTCTGGCCGGCCTTGCGGTTGGGGGCCATGCCGTTGGCCAACAGGGTTTCATCGATACTCTGGTACTGCACACCGATGCGGTAAATTTCACGGGCTTCTTTACCGGTGGCGATTTCGCGACCCAGCTCATGGGCTACGCGCACGGTTTGCTCGATCTGCTGCACCGAGCTAAAACGCTCACCTTTGTGATCGATAATCGTGTCTTCAATGCCCACCCGTGGATGCATCCCCATGGCCATTGCCATGACATTGAACGGCAGCACGTTCTTCAGCAGCGATTCGGCGGTCAGGGTACAGCCGTCCGGAGCGCGGTGGACAAAGTTGAAGAAGTTGAACGGATTGGGGCCATCGAAGCCGCCGCCGATGCCGATCCAGGTCAGGTTCAACGGTCCCATGTACACGCCTTTGCGCACCAGGCGCTCAAGGGTTTCCATGGCATGCATGCCGGTCAGCTGGAAATGCGGCTGCACACCCGCCGCCATCAGCCGACGCAGGTGCTCCGCGACCCAGGCCGGGCCCGCCGGCACGGTCATCTCGCTGTAGGCAGCCTGATAGGCCGGGTTAGCCAGGGAAGTGCCTTCCAGGTATTCCGGATAGAGCAGCTCCATGATGTTCATCTGGGTGGTGTTGATCGCCACCGTGACCTGATCGGGTTTTGGCGTCAGCTCGGCCAGCATGTGGCGCGTATCGTCAGACAGCCACTTGGCGGCTTCGCCATCGCTTTCGGGGGCGAAGGAAATCGAACCACCGACCTGGATGATCATGTCCGGCACGGCCTCACGCACACCGGCAATCAACTCATTGAATTTGGACAGACGCTTGGAACCCTTGCCGTCCAGTTCGCGCACATGCAAGTGCAATACGGTAGCCCCGGCTTCATAGCAATCGACCGCCTTCTGTACTTGCTCATCCATGGTCAACGGGATGTCTTCGGGAAAGTCTTCCGGCATCCACTCAGGGCCATACGGGGCCACGGTGATGACCACCTTTTCCATATTTTCCGGGTGCAGGGAATCGTCGAAGAATTGCATGAGTTACTCCTATTATTATGGTTGTCCGCCCACATGGGGTCGTGCCGGGTAAGCCTGTATGCAGGTGCGAGTGCGGGTGCGAATGCAGTTGCGGTCGATCAGTAAGTCTTGTCGCCGATGATCCCGGCACGCTCCATCTTGCGATGGCACGGCGGGTAATCCATGACGGCGTAGTGCTGGGTACTGCGGTTGTCCCAGATGGCGATGCTGTTGGGTTTCCAGCGCCAGCGCACCTGATACTCGGGGATATAGGCCTGGCTGATCAGGTAGCGCAGCAGCTCACTCGCGCCAGGGTTGGCGTCCTGGCCAAAACGTACCCGCTGGGGGGTGTGGTAGTTACTCAAGTGGGTGGTAAAGGCATTGACGAACAGTACCTTTTCAGCGGTTTCCGGATGGGTGCGCACCACCGGGTGCTCGGCATCCGGGTACATCGCCTTGAGTGCCAGACGCTTTTCGATCGGCATGGCGGCACCAAAGCTTGCTTCGATACTGTGGCGGGCGCGCAGGTCGGCAATCTTCGACTTCACGTCATCCGGCAAGCGTGCGTAGGCTTCCACCATGTTGGCCCACATGGTGTCGCCGCCCACGGGCGGGCATTCCACGCAACGCAGCACACAGCCCATCGGCGGTGCTTCGCGCCAGGTAGCATCGGTGTGCCAGGCATTTTCGTAGCGGTCAATCGGCTGGTCCGGACTCTTGTAGATGCGCACCAGGCCCGGATGATCCGGATCGCTGCCAGCCACCGGATGATCCTCCAGCTCGCCGAAACGGCGGGCGAATGCCACGTGCTCGGCGCGAGTGATATCCTGATCGCGCAGGAACACCACCCGATGCTTGAGTAGCTGAGCACGAATCTCGGCAAAAAGACCATTGTCGTGGATCGCGTCGGCGAGGTTCACGCCGAGCAGTTCCGCGCCAATGCTGCAGGTCAATTGTTCGACTTTCATGGCAGGCGGCTCCGTTAGATAACGAAAATCGATGAACCCGTGGTCTTGCGTGATTCCAGGTCGCGATGGGCCTGCACGGCATCTTGCAACGCATAGTGCTGGTTGATCTCGATCTTGATCCGACCGCTGCCGACGAGGCCAAACAACTCGTCCGCCAGAGCAGTTTTTTCCAGCGGGTCGGCGATGTAATCGGCCAAGGCCGGGCGGGTCATGAACAGCGAGCCTTTCATCGCCAGCAGTACCGGATCGAAAGCCGGGATCGGGCCGGACGCCGTGCCGACGCAAACCATCAGGCCGCGGCGCTTGAGCGAATCCAGGGAGCCCATGAAGGTGTTCTTGCCGACACTGTCGAACACCACGTTGACACCGACGCCGTCCGTCAATTCGCGAACGCGCTGGGCGACGTCTTCATGGCTGTAATTGATGACATGATCGCAGCCATGGGCCCGGGCGATTTCGCCCTTGAGCTCGGTGGACACGGTGCCGATGACCGTCAGGCCGAGCAGCTTGGCCCACTGCGAAACGATCAGGCCCACACCACCGGCGGCGGCGTGCAGCAGAATGCTGTCGCCGGCCTTGAAATCGTAAATGCGCCGCATCAGGTACGCCGACGTCAGGCCGCGCATGGTCATGGCCGCGGCCGTCTCGAAACTGATGGTTTCCGGCAGCTTGATCAGCGGCGCGGCCGGAATCAGACGCTCAGTGCTGTAGGCACCCAGCGTATTGAGAAACCCGGTGTAGGTGACGCGATCACCCACTTGTACGTTGGTTACCCCCTCACCGACTGCCTGGACCACACCGGAGGCCTCAACCCCCATGCCGTTAGGCATCGGGATCGGGTAGGTGCCATTGCGAAAGTAGGTGTCGGCATAGTTCAGGCCGACCGCCACATGACGAAGACGGACCTGGCCTGGACCGGGTTCGCCGACTTCGACCTCTTCATAACGAAGAACGTCGGGACCACCGGTTTCGTAGAAGCGTACGGCGTTGGCCATGTTTTCTTATTCTCCATTCTGCAAGGTTGGCGTGCTGCGTCGATTTGCGCTGATTGGACTGTAGGACGCAGTCTGGCGGGCCGCTTCTCATCAGACGACAATGGCTTTTCATTTCGTGACAGCTACCCGCTTGCAGATTCGCAAACAGATTCTCAGCGGAAGAATTCAAGGGGGCGTGCGCAGACTCGAAAAAAGTCTTTATTTGACGAGTCGCGTTTCCTTGGAGGGCCTGTATCCGAAGTACGAGCTATAGCACTTGCTGAAGTGACTGGGGGATACAAAGCCACAAGCAACCAACACGTCTACCTGGGATAGCTCTGTGTGCTGCAGCAGTCGGCGCGCCTCGGTGATACGCAGTTCCATGTAATACCGTTGCGGCGTCGTTCCCAGTTGTTCCTTGAACAGGCGTTCGAGTTGTCTGCGTGAACGGCCAGCGTAGACCGCCAACTGCTCCAACTCCAAAGGCTCTTCGAGGTTGGCATCCATCAGCTTCACCACCTCGCGTAATGGTGCGCTCACACAGATATTTTCAGCCGGTTTTATACGACGATAACGAGACTCCTCGAACGCCAGGATGTCCTCAATCCCCTCGACGAGGGCTTTACCGTGTAATCCCTTGATCCAGTCCAGCGCCATGTGGAATGCCCCAGAGGGACTGGAAGCAGTAAGCCGGTCTCTATCGATGATATAGGGCTCACTGCTGACCTGCGTCGCCTTGCAGAACTCCGCGAGTGCGGGGCGATGTTCGGGGTGGATGGCGCAACGGTAACCGTCAAGCAATCCTGCCCTCCCCAGGAACCATGCGCCATTCCACAACCCGGCCAGACTGACACCGAGGTCTGCGGCAGCTCTCAGCACATGGATGAACTCGTCCGTTGCCTTGAGTTCTGTCCTGTAGCCGCCGCAAATGACCAGCAGATCGACGTTTTGAATGGCTGAAGAATCGATGCGTGCATCCGGCCGAATGACCAGGCCCAGATCGCTGACGACTTCCCCGTCATTCAAGCCGAACGTTCGGGAAGAGAACAACCCGGGCCGTAGAAGATTCGCAGTGACTATCGTATCCAGTGCCTGGGTAAACGCAGGCAGCGAGAAATGCTCGAGCAGCAGAAATCCTGTCCGAGCCATTTGAGGCATCTCGCTGGGGTTTTCATTCAGATAGCGAAGATTCTTGCCCTTCATACCTCCGCTAAATTGGCGTCGTTCGATCAATGTTTGATCCACTCGGTTACGTTAACGACACTGTCGTTTGGTGCGTTGATAAAGCGTCATGCTAACCGCCGGAGTATAAAGTGTACTACGGGCTGAAACCCGGCCGCCGCCAGCCGGTGTGGCAGGTTTTGAGCACTGACTTACACTGCGATACACCCGATGCAAATGAATGACTGTTCAACAGATCGATAGGTCCCACGGCAATCCGGGCATCACGTAATGATCTGGGTGAAGCCAACATGAAAACGCTCACGACCCTTTTCACCTGTCTGCTCGCTGCCAGCCTGTGCGCGGCGACGAGCACCTGTGCAAATGCTGCACCCCCTTCGCCACTCTTCAAGACCAGCTTCGACTGCGCCAAGGCAAGTGCATCCGTCGAAAAGCTAATCTGTCGCGATCCGCAACTGGCGCAGATGGATATCGAACTGACGCGTCTTTATCGCCTGGCGCTCACGGATGAACATTCAGTATCGCGTCCAGACAAAGTCATGATCGACCAGCAGTTCTGGATCGAGGCCCGCAATCAGTGTGCCTCCACGCCTGCGCCCAAGGCGTGCACGATCCGAAGTTATGCCGAGCGCGCGCACCAGCTACGCCAAGGCTCGGCAATTGTGAGAACCAAGGATCCAGACAGACTCACCGAAGGCCCCCTGGTTTTTCGTTGTACCGGGATTAACGCGCTGATTGCTGCCACGTTCTTTAGCACGCAGCCTGGTGTGGTGTACCTGAAATGGGCAAACAGCTCGATCACCCTGAGCCAGGTGCAGAGTGATTCGGGAACCCACTACACGGGCAAGGATTACCAGGGGAACTACAGCTTCTGGCAAAACGGCGACGTGGTCCTCTTCCAGAAGCCCGGCTCAGGGGAAATGAGTTGTACGGCCGAGCCGGCCAGCTGATTTCTCTGGCGCAGGTACGGTATACACATTTAGGTCAGATCAAGAACCTTCACAAGGACTGCAAAGAGGATGTATAGCAAGGCCATCGATGCCAACAGCCCGCGCGAGATGATGCCCTTTCGGAAAGCCAGGAACATGATGCCCACACCTAGCAGAGTGATGACCCCCGCCAAAACCAGCGACTTGTCCAGCGCCCAGGGAGTGAAGAACAAACCGAATGCAGTGGGCACTGTGGCTTGAATCATCATGGCGCCACTGATGTTGGCCAAGGCCAGCCGATGCTTGCCCTGCCGAATCCAGATGATGGCATTCAGCGTCTCGGGTAACTCGGTAGCAATCGGGCTGAGCAACAGGGCCAACAGTTGAGGGTGAATACCCAGCATTGGACCCAGGGCGTCGAGTTGTCCAACAAAGAAGTGAGAGGCAGCAAAGATAACCGCCAAGGCGATAAGCGTTTGAGTCACGGCCGCCGACGTCGACGGAGTCGCTTGGCCTGGCGACAGCTTCAGGGGTTCAAGCTCATGCTCTTCTTCATCCTGCTCAGCACGCATTTCCTTCCAGAAATACGCAGCATAGGCCGCCAGGAAAAGAACACCGAGCCAAGGTTTGTATACGAACACGACAAGACCGAGCGCGATCTTCGCCACAAAGATCGTGAGGAACCATCCTTGATCACGGCTGAGTCGTTTGAAGTCCTGACGGATGGCCTCGGTATTCGCCAAGCGCTGACGACACAGCAAGAGCGTCACACCGACCACCGCATAGGCGATTGTAGCCAGGACCAGAGGGCCGCCGAGTGCAGCACCGACACCGAGGGACTTCTGCTCTGGCGTGTCGCCAAACACAACGGCAATGAACGTGATCACACTTTCGGGTAACGCCGTACCGAAGGCCGCCAGAATGGAGCCCGTGGCCTGCTGCCCGACCGCAAGTTTGCGACCGACCCACTCGACGCCATTGACGAAGTATTCACAAGCCAGATAGATGACAACCGCGGAGCCCAACAGCAACGCAAACGTCATGGGCATTGAATGCATGAGGAAACCTGAGGGGCCGGACACAAGAGCCAATGGTTCAGACACCCGCGTCCGACCCACAGACAGGTATCTTCACCAATGGTCTTGCCAAGTCATACGACCGGTCACGCCATGGCTTGCGAGCCAAGTATGTTGACGTGACCCCTTCCGGAAACGAAGGCGGCTACTCCCCAAGGGAACGGCGATCCTAAAGATGAAGTACACATGCGTCAACGGCTTAGTTGCGAGTCTTCGAACTCAGGACCTCATTACTTTGTTGCAGGCTCATATATAGCTAGAGCGGGCGGTACTTTAAGCGCTCGATACAAATATTTGTAACGTCTTATGTCTAAAAAGCGCTTCAGTATCATTTTCTGAATGAACGCTGAACACTATCCATCGAGCGGGTTACAGCAAACGCAATCCCTCTTACTCTTGTTCCGGAAATAATCCGTTGGGGGTTACCCAACAGTCTTGAGTGGTAATTTTTATATAGGAGCTAATCAAAAAAACAGTGTGTTGACAGCGGCGATGCCCGATTCCAGATCGGCCCCGCCCTGGTTTATTTAATGTTGCAGTATCTCGTTCGGCGAGGCTCCTGTACAAACACAGGTCACTGATCTGACGACGTCGAGAGACGCCCAAGGTTAAGACAGGCTCTATCGGATTAAGGTTTAGCCCAAGTGACTTCCGGCCGCAGTGGCCCGGATACGTTGTACAGTGCCAAAACTTAGACGTGGAGATCGCTTTCTGCACTCTCTTCTCTGGTTTACGCCCCTATGTGAGAACTGTTTGTGGTCAAAACAGCTACGGGGACTACCTCAAATGTCAATTGCAAGCGCTACCCCTTCCACGTTCAAGGACATCCGCCTGAAAGACACAGTGGTGTCTTATATGAGCCCTCTTCTCATCACCGTGACCGGCAACATGACGGTCAGCCAGGCGAGGGAACATCTGCTCAAGCAACTGCCGGACGATGATATTCCGGCGCACATCTTTGTCACTGATCCGCATAGCGCTGTGCATGGCCAACTGTCGGTCAAGAAACTGCTCACCGAAAAAAGCATGGACCTTTGCGTTCGCGAACTGATGATGCCTATTCGCTTTTCGGTTTCGCCGAATCAACTGCGGCGCGACATCGTGCCCGAGCTGATCGAGAAAGGCGTGGACATCGTCCCCGTCGTCAGCGAAGGCCGGCTGCTGGGTGTGCTGTATGAGAAAGAAATCGCAGTGCTGATTCAAGACGAAGGCACCGACGATGCTCAACGTCAGGGCGCCAGCCTGCCGCTGGAAACGCCCTACCTCAGCACCAGCCCGTGGAGCTTGTGGAAAAAGCGCTTGCCTTGGCTACTGCTGCTGTTTCTCGCTGAAGCCTACACCAGCACCATTTTGCAAGTATTCGAAGAGCAGCTCGAAGCCGCTATCGCCCTGGCCTTCTTCATTCCCTTACTGATCGGCACCGGCGGCAACAGTGGCACGCAGATCACCTCCACCCTGGTGCGCGCCATGGCCTTGGGCGAAGTCAGCCTGCGAAATGTCGGCACGGTTTTGCGCAAGGAAGTGACCACCTCCTTCATGATCGCGCTGGCGATCGGCATCGTGGCCTGGATCCGGGCGTGGATGCTGGGGGTGGGATCGGATATCGCCATGGTGGTCTGCCTGACGCTGGTCGCCATCACCATCTGGAGCGCCATCGTCTCATCCATCATCCCGATGCTGTTAAGAAAGATGCGCATTGATCCGGCAGTGGTCTCGGCCCCCTTCATCGCTACTTTTATCGACGGTACCGGCCTGGTCATCTATTTCAACATTGCCAAACTGGTGATGACTGACCTGCCGGTTTAAGCCGAAACCACCCTCTGTTAAATGGCGGAAGGCAGCGGGAGTCGAACCTGCCCGGGAACGGCTGCCGCCCCCAACCGGGTTTGAAGCCCGGCCGCGCCACCGGACGCGATTGCCTTCCTTGAAGTCAGTCCTCGGTTCGCTGTGCCAGAGCATTGTCCGCACGGATGCGACGCTGGTCGCCAAACCTCCGGGTCAAGCCGATCCGGTCGAAGAACTCGAGTATCTGGATACTGCGCTTGCGGCCGATCCCTACCTTGTCTCGAAACGCCGCCGCCTGAATCAGCGGATTGTCGGCGACCAGTTGCAACAGCATAGCTGCCAATTCGCGCACCGAAGCGTCGAGGTAAAACAGGTCACGGACAACTTGATGAACCAGCCCTGATCTCGCCAGCTTGCGTAGCAGCAAGCGCACGGCAGCTTCATCACATCCAACGGCGCTGGCCAGGTTGCGCACCCAGGGTGGATCGAAGCCAGCCTGTTCGAACAGCGGCTGCAGGCGTTGCCACAGGGCCTCGTCTTCTTCGCTCAGTCGCACCTGGTGTTCGGGCAAATGCAGCCACGGTCCACTGGCGGCAATGGCGCCGCTGGACAGCAGTTCGTCGAGCAGACTGATGAAGGTCGGTCGGTCCAGCGGCGTGGCTGCGAACCGGCGCAAGCGATCCCGGTCTGGCCCCAACTCGTCCGGTTCAAGCTGATGAAAGCGCGCCAGTTGCTCCAGCAACGAAACTTTCAGCGCCTCCCAACGGACAGTGTTGAACAATAACGGACCTTGGCGCGTAGCAACGACACGAACATCTGCCGGCAACTGCCAGGTGCTGCGCAGGCGATTGAACTGGCGTTCCAGGCGCAAGGGGTCGAGCCCGGCGTCACTGTTGGCAAGCAGTTCTGGCAGTGTTTGCTCCAGACTTTCGCTGGCGGCCAGGGCTTGCAACTGCATCAGTCTGATCGGACTGCGGCGCTGGCGTGCCGGTGCAAACGGGTCGAGCACCCGCCCGCCGCCGAGGGTGCGCCGTGCGCTCTGGTCGCGCAAAACCAGGCGGTCGCCATGCACCGCCTGCAACGGCGTGTTCAGCAACAATTGCGCGAACATCCGTTCACCCGGTTCCAGGCGTGTGCCCTCCAGTAATGCGACCCGGGCGGTGACATCCTGAGTGCCCAGATGCACATGCACCGGGCTGAAATGTTCGAAAGCGCGTGGTTCGCTGATCAGCAACTGCATCTCGATGTCCAGGCGCTGCGTGGGCGCGAACAGCCACTCGGCCAGTAACCAGTCACCACGGTGGATTTGTTCCAGGGCCAGGCGCTCGGCACTCAGGTTCAACGCCACCCGCTGCCCGCCCCAGGCTTCGACAACGACGTGGTTCTGCGCATGCAAACTCCGCACTCGCACAGGCTTGCCTGTCTTGCCCAACAGGAGTGTATCGCCCACCTTGACCTGCCCGGCCAACGCTGTGCCGGTGACCACAATACCGGCGCCGGCGACGCTGAAAGCGCGGTCGATAGCCAGACGGAATCCCCCACTGGCGCTACGCTGGTGGACCTCACACTGGGCGGCCAGCAATGCCTGGCGCAGCGCTTCAATGCCCTCCCCGGTCAGGCTCGACACGGCGAACTGCGGCGCGCCGTTATAGGCCCCTGACGCCAGCAACGCGGCGACCTGGGCGTGTACCGACTGCACTCGGTCGGGCTCGACCCGGTCACATTTGCTGATCACGACCAGCAACTGGGGGATGCCCAGTAGCTCGACGATTGCCAAATGCTCGCGGGTCTGGGGCATGACCCCGTCATCGGCAGCCACTACCAGCAGCACCAGGTCGATGCCTTGAGCGCCAGCGAGCATGTTGTGGATGAAACGCTCGTGACCGGGCACGTCGATAAAACCGGTCATGTCCGCCCCGGGTTCCAACGGTGCATAAAGAAAACCCAGGTCGATGGTGATGCCGCGCTCGCGTTCTTCCCGGCGCCGGTCACCGGCCTGCCCCGTCAGGGCTGCGAGCAACGCTGTTTTTCCATGGTCGATGTGTCCGGCGGTGCCGACGATCACCTTGCCTCCCCCACCCCTTGCAGCAGGTTCAGTTGAGCGAGCCAGGCCGCTTCGTCGTCCAGTTGGCGCAGGTCCAGCCACAGGGCATCGTCGTCGATACGACCGAGCACTGGAATGGGCAAGGCTCGCAAAGCGGCTTCCAGGCCATGCAATCGCCGTCCCCGCAAGCGTTTGGATACCAGCGGGCGCAGGCATAAGGCAGCGCTTGGCAACCGAGCCACCGGTTGGCTGCCGCTGCCGATCATCCCCAGTGCAGGTAACGCGGCCACCCCCCAGCCGCCGCCCAACACGTGCGCCAGCAGCGGACGCAGACGTTCGGCCTGAACCAGGATATCGGCTTGCGGGCGGGTGAGCAGACGCAGACTGGGCAGACGTTCGGCCAATCGGTTGGGATCGCGGTACAGCCCCAGCACGGCTTCGAGGGCAGCCAGGGTCAGTTTGTCCACGCGCAAGGCCCGTTTGAGCGGGTTCTTCTTGATCCGGGTGATCAGATCCTTGCGACCGACGATCAATCCCGCCTGCGGACCACCCAGCAACTTGTCGCCGCTGAAGGTGACGATATCCGCCCCGTCGGTCAGCGCCTGGCGTACTGTCGGTTCGGCGGGCAGGCCCCAGCGAGTCAGGTCCAGCAGACTGCCGCTGCCCAAATCTTCAAGCAGTGGCAGTCCATGCCGGTGGGCCAGTTGCGCCAGTTCGGCGGTCGGCACCTGGGCCGTAAAGCCTTGAATGCTGTAATTGCTGGTGTGTACGCGCATCAACAAACCACTGCGAGTGCCAATGGCGGCTTCGTAGTCTCGGGCATGGGTGCGGTTGGTGGTGCCGACTTCATGCAGTTTGACCCCGGCCCGAACCATGATGTCAGGGATGCGGAATGCACCGCCGATTTCGATCAGTTCGCCACGGGAGATGATGCCCTCTTTGCGCGCACCCAGGCTGTTGAGCGCGAGCAACACGGCAGCAGCGTTGTTGTTGACCACCGTTACCGCCTCGGCACCGGTCAGCTCGCGTACCAGGCCTTCGATCAGATCATCGCGATCACCGCGCTTGCCACTTTCCAGGTCGAATTCCAGATTGAGCGGATAGCGGGCAGCCTGTTGCACTGCCTCGATCGCTTCCTCCGGCAACAGTGCCCGACCGAGGTTGGTATGCAGCACCGTGCCGGTGAGGTTGAACACTCGTCGTACCCGACTGCGGTGCTGGTTTTCCAGGCGTTCGCCAGCCCTCCCCGCCAATACCTGAGCCGTGAGTTCAATGGCGTCAAGCTGGCCCAGTTGAACCGGTTCGCGCAAGTCATCAAGCAACTGCCGCAGGGTGGCGAGCAAGGCCTCGCGGCCATAGCGTTCGGCCAGCGGTTGGCAGGCGGGGCTGCGTAGCAGGCTGTCGATGGAGGGTAAATGCGTGGGGACGCTGGCGAGTCTTGCGGGCATCAAGGAGGCTCCCTGAAACGGTTGACCGTCGCGGGAGCGCAACTGAACAGGCGCAGGTCCCGGAAACCTGAGTGTAGCCGCTGCGATCAATCTCCCCCAGGCGCCAGCATCAGGTTCGGTGCCAGGCGCTGGTAGCCTTCCAGGTCCAGGCGCATGTCCAGCGTCAAGCTCGCGAGGTCCGCCGAGAGCGCTTCGGCTTCAGCGTCATTTTCCAGGTAGAGCAGTTTCAGGTAGCGGTTGCAGCCGGGACAGATTTCAGCCCGCAGCGGTGCCTGATCGGCGGTATGGCGGTCATCCTCGAAGCTGACGTATTTGAGCCCTTTGCTCTGCTCGCAGTAGACGCATTTGACCCGCACCACATGCCATTCGCAGGCACACAGCGAACACACCAGGTAACGCAGCCCGTTGTATTTGCCGCGCTGGTGAATCACCCCGGCCATGGCCGGCGAACCGCAAGCCGGGCATTGGCCGAGGCTGGTGCAAGGCTTTAATTCGCCAGTCGGCATGCTGAGTAACCATTGGCTCCAGGCCGCCTGCAAGGCCGCACCGAGAAACGGCACCAGCGCCGCCGGCAGCCCCGCGTACTGGCCGCTGAGCAAGGCAATCGCCCAGACTTTGCACTGCCCGACACTGGCGTTGTGCAAGGTTGCCACGGCATTTTTCACGGCAGATCGCGGCGGTGCCTGGTAACGCCGCAGTAAGGTTTCCAGATACGGCAGCCAGCCGTCCTCGCGCACCAGACTGTCGGCGGCCAACGGTGGCAAGCCATGCTCGTGGCACAGCAACAGGCGCTCGGGAGTCGGGGCCGGAGTCAGCGGCGGCTCGTCCAACAGGCTCTGCTGGAGGTGGCACAGACCGGCGACCAGATGCAGGTAATCGGCCAGTGGATGCCCATTGGCCAATCGCTCCAGGCGAATTGCACGCAAGCTGAACAGGTTGTGCGGCGGCAGGCGCAGGAACGGCGGCGTGCTCGCCGACGCTTCGATCTGGCCGGGCTCGAGTATCAGGCTCAAGGCATCATCCTTTTTTGCTGATCGGGCGGTCGGGTGGCTCGTCGCGCGTCACCTCGCGGTACCAGAGCGCATGGTGTTTTTTCGCCCAGGCGCGGCTGACCCAGCCATGCAGCATCGCGCTGACCGAGCCCTTGATCCAGATGCCGGCGTAGATGTGCACGATGATGCTCAACACCAGCACGAAAGCCGCCAGGGCATGCAGCAGCATCGCCAGGCGAATCGAGGTGATACCGAAGTATTGGCTGAAATAGACCCGCCAGATCACCACTCCGCTAAACAGCAGCACCAGCATGCAGGCCAGCAGGGTCCAGAACAGCAGCTTCTGCCCGGGGTTGTATTTGCCGATCGGCGGCACGCCCTCCTCTTCGTTGCGTATCACCCGGTCGATCCGTTTGAGCCACAGGCGGTCGTTGGCAATGAAAAAATTGGCCCGCCAGAAGCGGATCACCAGCCCGAGGAAAAACACGAACATCAGCACGCCCATAAAAGGATGCAGGATGCGCGTCCAGGGCCCGCCGCCGAATAGCTGGCTGAGCCAGAACAGCGACGGGTGGAACAGTGCCAGACCCGACAGGGCCGCCATCAAGAACAGAATCGCCACCAGCCAGTGGTTGGTGCGTTCGTTGGCGCTATAGCGCTGGATCGTTTTGTCGTTCATGGTCGTTTCCCCTCCTGCGATCCAGGCGTGTTCGGGTCATAGACATGCACGGCCGGGTCGACCTCATGCACGCTGAGGTCCTTGCCGGGCGGGTGTTCGTCTTCCTCGACGCGCTGCGGACCGATGCGCACGTAATGGAAGAAGCCCGCCAGCACCGCGGCTCCCATGGCCAACAACGCCAGGGGTTTGCTCACGCCTTTCCACAGCCCTACCAATGGGCTGATGACCGGCTGATTCGGCAAACCGGCGTACAACGATGGCTGGTCGGCGTGGTGCAGCACGTACATCACGTGGGTGCCGCCGACTCCGGCGGGGTCGTAGAGACCGGCGTTGTCGAAGCCCCGTGACTTGAGGTCAACGATACGTTCGGCGGCATGCTCTTTCATGTCTTCCTTGCTGCCGAACACGATGGCTCCGGTCGGGCAAGTCTTGACGCAGGCTGGTTCCAGCCCGACCGCCACCCGGTCCGAGCACAGCGTGCACTTGTAGGCCTTGTGGTCTTTCTGCGAAATACGTGGAATGTTGAAGGGGCAGCCGGTGATGCAATAACCGCAGCCGATGCAATGGTCCTGATCGAAGTCGACGATGCCATTGGCGTGCTTGATGATTGCCCCCGGACTTGGGCACGCCGCGAGGCAGCCAGGTTCGGCGCAATGCATGCAGCCATCCTTGCGGATCAGCCATTCAAGATTGCCGGCGTCGGTTTCGTGCTCGGTGAAACGCATCAGCGTCCAGGTCTGGGCGCTGAGGTCCTGTGGGTTGTCGTAGGTGCCGTGGTTGTGACCGACCTCGTCACGCAATTCATTCCATTCCGAACAGGCCACCTGGCAGGCCTTGCAACCGATGCATTTGGTGGTGTCGATCAGCTTGGCGACTTCCTCCTGTTGACGTACCGAGGGCGGCAAGGTGGTGGTGGCCGAACGGGCAATGATGTCTTGGTTGGCCATCAGATTTTCTCCACATTGACCAGGAATGACTTGGATTCCGGAGTCTGTGTATTGCCGTCACCGAGAAACGGCACCAGGGTGTTTGTCAGGTAGCCATGCCGGGTTGCCCCGGTGAAGCCCCAGTGCAGCGGGATGCCAATCTGGTGCACGGTCTGGTTGTTGACCTGCAGCGGACGGATCCGCTTGGTCACCACCGCCACCGCCTCGATATGCCCGCGTTTGGAGCTGACTCGCACCCGGTCGCCCGCGGCAATGCCCTTCTCCTTGGCCAGCGCTTCACCAATTTCGACGAACTGCTCGGGCTGGGTCACGGCATTGATCGGGCAATGCTTGGTCCAGAAGTGGAAGTGCTCGGTCAGTCGGTAGCTGGTGGCGGCATAGGGGAAGTCCTTCGCCGTCCCCAGCGAATCCCAGACCGAATCGAAGATGCGTCCGGCCGGGTTGCTGGTCGCCTTCTTGTTGCCGGGGTGCAGCGGGTTGATGCCGATGGGCGTTTCGAACGGTTCGTAATGCTCCGGGAATGGCCCTTCGTTCATCTTGTCGAGGGCGAAGAAACGCGCCACCCCTTCGGGGTTCATGATGAACGGGTTCATGCCCGCTTCCGGCGGCACGTCGGCCTTGTAGTCGGGCACGTCGGTGCCGCCCCAGGTCTTGCCATTCCACCACACCAGGCGCTTTTTCGGGTCCCAGGGCTGGCCCTTCGGGTCGGCCGAGGCGCGGTTGTAGAGAATCCGTCGGTTCATCGGCCAGGCCCAGGCCCATCCGAGGTTCTGCTTCATCCCGAAGGGGTCGCTGTTGTCGCGGCGGGCCATCTGATTGCCCTGCTCGGTCCAGCTGCCGCAGAAAATCCAGCAGCCCGACGCCGTGCTGCCGTCGTCCTTGAGCTGGGCGAAACCGGACAATTGCTGCCCGGCCTTGAGCGTCGTTCCCGAGGCGTCGGTGACATCGGCAATCGCGTAGCCGTTGAACTCTTTGGCGATCTCTTCCGGCGTCGGATCATCGGGCACCTTGTAGGGCCAACTGAGCTTGAGAATAGGCTCGGCGAAGGCACCGCCGTTGGCCTGGTAGCGCTGACGCAAACGGATGAACAGTTCGCTCATGATCTTGATGTCGGTGCGTGCTTGCCCCGGGCCGTCGGCGCCCTTCCAGTGCCATTGCAGCCAGCGGCCGCTATTGACCAGTGAGCCGTCCTCTTCGGCGAAGCAAGTGGTGGGCAGGCGGATGACTTCGGTCTGGATGCTGGCCGTTTCGACATCGTTGTAAGGCCCGACATTGCGCCAGAACTCCGAGGTCTCGGTGGCTAGCGGGTCCATCACCACCAGCCATTTGAGTTTGGCCAGCGCGGCCATCACACGGTTCTTGTCGGGCAAGGCAGCGATGGGATTGAAGCCCTGGCAGACGTAACCGTTGATCTTCCCGCTGGACATCATGTCGAACACTTTCAATATGTCGTAGCCGGGGATGTCGAGCTTGGGCAGCCAGTCGTAGCCCCAGTGGTTGTCGGCGGTGGCGTTGGCGCCGTACCAGGCCTTCATCAGGCTGACGTGGAACTTGCCGTAGTTCTGCCAGTAGGACAGCTGTCCGGGCCGAAGTGGTTTGAGCGCACGCTTGGCGATGTAGGTGTCGTAGTCCTGTTCGGCGTCGCCCGGCAGGGTCAGGTAGCCGGGCAGCAGGTTCGACAGCAACCCAAGGTCGGTCAGGCCCTGGATGTTGGAGTGCCCGCGCAGCGCATTGACGCCCCCGCCCGGCATACCGACGTTGCCTAGCAGCAGCTGCACCATGGCCGCGCTGCGAATCATCTGCGAGCCAGTCGAATGCTGGGTCCAGCCCAATGCATAGAGGATCGTCATGGTCTTGCCCGGTTGCGAGCAGGTGGCGATCTCTTCCCAGATCTTCTGCATGGCGTCTTGCGGCATGCCGCAGATCTGGCTGGTCAGCTCCAGGGTGTAGCGGCTGTAGTGCTGCTTCATCAGTTGGTAGACGCAACGCGGGTGTAACAAGGACGGATCGACTTTGGCGAAACCGTCCTCGCCGATTTCATAGCCCCAACTGGATTTGTCGCTGTAGGTGCGCTTGGTCGCATCGTAGCCGGTAAACAGCCCGTCCTCGAAGCCAAAGCCTTCCTTGACGATGAACGACACGTCCGTATAGGCATGCACGTACTCGTGCTGGATTTTGTTTTCAGTGAGCAGATAGTTGATCAGACCGCCCATGAAGGCGATGTCGGTGCCGGTGCGGATCGGTGCGTAATAGTCGGCCACCGAGGCGGTACGGGTGAAGCGCGGGTCGATCACGATCAGCCGCGCCTGGTTGTGCGCTTTGGCTTCGGTCACCCATTTAAAGCCACAGGGGTGGGCTTCGGCGGCATTACCGCCCATGACCAGGACCAGATTCGCGTTGGCGATATCGGTCCAGTGGTTGGTCATCGCACCTCGGCCATACGTTGGGGCAAGACTTGCCACCGTCGGGCCATGTCAGACACGTGCCTGGTTATCGAACCCCAGCATGCCCAGACTGCGAACGACCTTGTGAGTCATGTAACCGGCTTCGTTGGAGGACGCCGAGGCGGCGAGAAAACCCACCGAAAGCCAACGGTTGACCGTCTGGCCCTGGGCGTTCTTCTCGATGAAATTGGCGTCGCGATCGGCCTTCATCAGGTCAGCGATGCGATCCAGCGCTTCATCCCAGGACACCCGCGTCCATTCTTTGCTGCCCGGCTTGCGCACCTGCGGATAGTGCAGCCGGCTGGGGCTATGGACGAAGTCCAGCAGGCCTGCGCCTTTGGGGCACAGCGTGCCGCGATTGACCGGGTGGTCGGCGTCCCCTTCGATGTGAATGATGCTTTGGGTGACGTTCTTGGCCGCATCGCCCTGGCTATACATGATCAAGCCGCAACCCACCGAACAGTAGGGGCAGGTATTGCGGGTTTCACGGGTATGGGCCAGCTTGAAGTGGCGTACTTGTTCGGCGAAGGCAGGCGCCGGGGCCATGCCCAGCGCAGCCAGACTGGAGCCTCCAAGGCCGATAGCGGCGACCTTGAAGAACTGACGACGGTTGAGGTCCATCGTGCACTCCTGATCAGGTTAAGTTACCCGGAGTTTGGCCGGAAAATCCTGGACGATCACGGTGGCTGCGATACGGCCACACATAGTTGAAACTTTAGTCAAGATTTCAAGGGATGTAACGAAACCCGATCGTCGGCGGGGCATGCGCCCTGCTCCGCTTACTTCCTTGGGTGGCCGGTCAATTCAGATGCCCAATGGCCCGGTCACTGGTTTTTTTTGCGATAGGCCATCGAATCGTCGATACGTTTAAGAATGTAGTCGCCCGCAGCCACCGGCGGGTACAGGCTGAGTGCCGGGTCGATACCCAAATCACAGGGATCGACTCTGGCGCTATAGGTCGGGTCGTAGAATGTCGCGATGGAGTAGCGCTCATGGCCTGAAGAGTTGATCACCCGGTGCAGGGTCGAACGAAAACGATCGTTGGACCAATGCGCCAACAGGTCTCCGACGTTCACTACAAGACTGCCCGGAATCGGCGTGGCCTCGATCCAGCGATTGGAACCCAGTTCGCGCACCTGCAAGCCACCGCTGTTGTCCTGATAGAGCAAGGTGATGCAGCCGTAATCGGTGTGAGGGGCCACACCGAACTGGTCAGCCTCAGCCTGCGGCGGTTGTGGCGGGTAATAGACCATCTGCGTGCGCTGCAGGGGTTTGGTGTATTTATCCGCGAAGAAATTTTCTTCGATACCCAACCCCACCGCCACCACCCTCAGCAGGTCCGCCCCAGCCTTGCCGATTTGCGCATAGTACTCAGTCAATGCGTCACGCAGTTGCGGCATGAATGCCGGCCACTGGTTCGGTCCACGCAGAGCCTCGCCGGCGAGGACGCAAGGATCATCCTCCGCCAGCTCCAGCCCCATACTGAAGAACTCCTTGTGATCGGGCTTGGTCGCTTCATACATGGTCGCCCCACCCAGCGCATGCCAGCCTCGATGGCGCTTGTTTACCGCCACCTGCCGTTTGACCTCGACCGGATAGGCAAAGAACTGCCCGGCAGCCGACATGGCTCTGTCGATCACCGTTTGCGGCACGCCGTGGTTAATGATGTAGAAGAAGCCGGTTTCGCTACAGGCTTTTCGAATGGCGTCACCGGCGCGACGAATACTCGCCTGATCACCTTCGCGGACACCGGACATATCGATCAAGGGCAGATTGGCGCTAGAGGTCATGTTCACTCCTGGGTGCATCGTGCATGCAAGGGTGGGATGAAGGGTTTCGTCAGCAAACCGTTAACCGGTATATACAGGATAAAGCACTTACTGTGCCGCTCCGCCAGGCAATCACTGGCAAGCCTCAGACCAAAGCGAACATCCCTTTTTGATAACCGTACAAAACCGCCAGCGACCTGTTACCTACAGGTTTCCATTCGCCCCAGCCGGGTGCAGAGAGCCCCCACCTGGTGCAACCTTTGGTGACAGGCCTGAAAAAAAACAGGCGCCCGCGATTGCCTCTTCGTCTTGGGTAAACAGCGTCTGGAATGCTGGTTGGCGAGCGAATTCGCAATTATGGCCTGCATATTGCTCTACCTGTATATACAGGAGCATATAGCTACCCTATTCCCCGCCACCCTGACCTCAGGACACTCTCTATGTACGCACCGCTGCAGCTCAAACCCGGCCAGCTCTCCCTCGATCAATTGCGCGCCATTTACCAGTTGCAAAGCCCTTTCGAACTGGACCCGGCCGCTCGCGACGTGGTCAATGCCAGTACTCGTACGGTAGACGAAATTATCGCCAACCAGCGCACGGTGTACGGCATCAACACCGGGTTCGGCCTGCTGGCACGGACCTCCATTCCCACCGAGTCATTGGCCAGACTGCAACGTAACCTGCTGTTGTCGCACTGCACCGGCACCGGCCCGTTACTGGATGATGCCAGTGTCGGCTTGATCATGGCGCTCAAGGTCGGCTCCCTTGCCCGTGGTTTTTCCGGGATTCGCTGGGAAGTCATTCAGGCCCTGAGCAAGCTCTATGCCGCCAGGGTTTATCCCTGCATACCGTCGCAAGGGTCGGTCGGCGCTTCGGGCGATCTGGCGCCGTTGGCGCATATGTCCGCGGTGCTGATCGGTGTCGGCCGGGTGCGTCATGAAGGGCGTGAAATGGATGCCGTCGAAGGACTGGCGATTGCCGGCCTGGAACCGCTGGTACTGGGCCCGAAGGAAGGTCTGGCGCTGATCAACGGCACCCAGGTTTCGACGGCGCTGGCCTTGCGTGGTCTGTTCGCCTGCGAAAAGCTGTTCAGCGCTGCGGTAGTCGCCGGCAGCCTGAGCGTTGAAGCGTTGAAAGGCTCGGACGTGCCGTTTGACCCACGGATCCAGGCAGTTCGCGGACAACCGGGGCAAATCGACGTGGCATCGTTCTACCGTGAACTGTTGGCCACCAGCGAGATTCGCGAATCCCATCGTGACTGCGACCGGGTGCAGGACCCTTACTCGCTGCGCTGCCAGCCTCAGGTCATGGGCGCCTGCCTTGACCACATGCGATTCGCTGCCGGGGTGTTTCTGCGTGAAGCCAACGCCGTCTCGGATAACCCGCTGGTGTTCTGTGCCGACGGCGACGTGCTCTCCGGCGGTAACTTCCACGCCGAACCGGTCGCCATGGCGGCCGATGTATTGGCCCTGGCCATTTCAGAAATCGGTGCGCTGTCAGAGCGCAGGATCGCCCAACTGGTTGATCCGGCACTGTCGGGCCTTCCGGCCTTTCTGGTGCGCGAAGGCGGCCTGAACTCCGGTTTCATGATCGCTCAGGTCACCGCTGCCGCTCTCGCATCAGAGAACAAGACCCTCGCGCATCCAGCGTCGGTGGATAGCCTGCCGACTTCGGCCAATCAGGAAGACCACGTCTCGATGGCGACCTTTGCGGCACGTCGTTTGCTGGATATGGCCGGTAACAGCAGCGCAGTCGTCGCCATCGAACTGCTGGGTGCCGCTCAAGGCGTGGACTTGCATGCGCCTTTGCAGACCTCGGAAAAGCTCGGCGAAGTGCTGACGATGATTCGCCGCGAAGTCGCGCATTACGATGAAGACCGCTATTTCGCACCCGACATCGCTGCTGCACGGGCCTGGGTCGAAAACGCAGCGTTCACCCGCTGGTTGCCTGCCGAGCGCCTGTACGCCTGATCCTGATCTGTACATCTGAGCCGAACCCGTTCGCCGCGGCGCTGCTGCGGCGAACACTGATTCTTCCGTAGCCGAGGGGAAATGCCATGCGCCGCTTTTTTTTTCAGACCCCGATTATCGTCGAGCGCAGAGCTCGCTACCGATGCGGTTTTGCTTGGGCGCGCTACTTTGTATGGAGTGTCGACCGTCACCCGTTGAGCGCGACGCCTACCACTACCTTCACCGTGAGTTGAACCGATGAACGATCTGCAACAGACCCTCGAACAGTTGCGCCAGGCACTGGGCGATGCCGCGGTACTAACGGGCGCCGATATCAGTCAACGGCACTACAGCGACTGGACGGGCCATGCGCCGGCCTGCCCTGCCGCGTTGTTGCTGCCGCGTACCACGGAGCAGGTAGCGAGCGCCTTGCGCATCTGCAACGACGCGCAGCAATCGGTGGTTCCCCAAGGCGGGATGACCGGGCTGGCCGGTGGCGCAGTGCCTCGTGAAACGGACATTGCCCTGTCCCTTGAGCGCCTGCGCGGCATCGAAGAAATCGACCCGGCGGCGGCGACCATCAGCGTCTGGGCCGGCACTACTCTTGAGGAAATCCAGCATGCGGTTGTCGATGCGGGCTTTGTATTCCCGCTGGACCTCGGCGCCCGTGGCTCGTGCCAGATTGGCGGCAACATCGCCACCAATGCCGGCGGCAACGCGGTGATCCGCTACGGCATGACCCGTGATCTGGTACTCGGGCTGGAGGTGGTCCTGGCCGATGGCCGGGTCCTCAATCTGCTCAACAAGATGATCAAGAACAACTGCGGTTATGACCTGAAACAGTGCTTCATCGGCAGCGAAGGCACCCTTGGGGTGATCACCCGTGCGGTATTGAAACTGGCGCCGACACCCGGCGAAACCACCACCCTGCTCTGCGCCCTGCCCGATTACGCCAGCGCGGTCAGCCTGCTGCGGCGGGTGCAGCGCAGTGTTGGTACGCCGCAGGCGTATGAGCTGATGTGGCAGGACTTCTTCCGCCTGGGAGTCAGTTGGCTGGAAAACACCGCCGCGCCGATCTCGCTGGATTATCCGTTGTATGTATTGCTCGAGTCCGCCAGCTCTCGGGAGTCTCTTGAGCAGACGCTGGAAGAGGCTTTTGGCGCCGGTGAAGTGGTTGATGCAGTCCTCGCCAGCTCCCAGACCCAGGCCCGCGCGCTCTGGAAGATCCGTGAAGCGACCGGCGAATTCCCCCTGCGCATGACCCCGTTGAACTTCGACGTCAGCCTGCCGATCGGCCTGATCGGCGACTTTGCCGAACGCTGTCGCCAGCGCCTTGAGCAACGCTGGCCGGGCAACCACAGCGTGTACTTCGGCCACATCGGTGATAGCAACCTGCACCTGACCGTCGACTGCGCCTCCTTGCCCCAGCCCGCGCCCATCCTTGAAGTCGAGGAGCTGGTCTATAGCGCTGTCGGCGAACTGGGCGGCTCTGTCTCGGCCGAACATGGCATCGGCCTGCTCAAACGCGAATTTCTCCATCACTCGGTCAGCAGCGAAGCTCGCCAGGCGATGCAGCAACTCAAGGATTGCTTCGATCCCAAAGGCATTCTCAACCCGGGGAAAATCCTCGGTTGAATTCGAGTTCAAGCTGTATATACCGCAATGGCACGTTAACTGCTGTAGCGGTAATGAATCACCCGCAACACATAACTAGATCCAACACACACCATAAGCCTCGCTGCACCTGATGAAGGAGTTACACCATGCAACTCGATTCTCTGTTCAGTAAAAGATTCAACGGCCTGTGCATCGCCCTGACCCTGGCTGGCGCCTGTATGGCGGCCCAGGCCGATCAACTTGCGGATGTGAAAAAGGCCGGTGAACTGGTGGTCGGCACCGAGCTGCAATTTGCACCTTTCGACTTTACCGAGAGCGGTAAACAGAAAGGCTTGAACGCCGAGCTGTTCGAGCAACTGGGCAAAGAACTGGGGGTCAAGGTCAGGTTCATGGACTTGCCATGGCCAAGTGTGTTGCCGGGGCTTGAAGCGAAGAAATTCGACATGGTCGCAGGCCCCATTATCGTCACCAAGGCGCGTAAGGAGCGTTATCACTTCGTGATGCCGATCGCCGAGGCAACAGTGGCCTTGCTGGTCAGCGCCAAGGACAGTCCCATCAATAAACCCGAAGACATCGCCGGCAAAGCCGTGGGCGCCGGCAAGGGTTCGGCGCAGCTCGAAGAACTGAAAACCTTCTCCTCCACCCTGCCGAAGAAAGTCGATGTCCGTGAATACATCGACAACAACCAGGCCTACGCAGAGCTTGGGACCAAACGCATCGTTGCCGTCGCCAACTCGCTGCCGAACATTTCCTATGTCGCCGCCCAGCATCCGGACAAGTACAAAGTGGTCATGCCTCCGTTCGGCAAAAAGTCCTACTTCGCCTACCTGGGACGCAAGGATGACGACGCCAATAGCCTGATTGCCGCCCTCGATACCGCCATGTTGAAAATGCACGATGACGGTCGTCTCGCCGCCCTGCAGAAGAAATGGCTGGGGACCGAAATGGACGTGCCAAAAGCTGACTTCGACCCGACCTGGTAAACCGGGTTCGCGGGTTCGATGAACGGATCGCCGGCTCAGCCGAGCCGGTGATTTATCCATGCTGGAGGCACGACGATGTTCGATTGGCCTTTACTGCTGCAAAACCTGCCACTGCTGTTGGGCAGCCTGCTGGTGACCCTCGAGATTTCCGTCTCGGCGTTGGCCATCGGCTTTGTCATCGGCGTTATCGTCGGCAGCTTACGTCTTTCGCCCTTGCCGTTGTTGAGGCGCTTGGGTGGCGCTTATATCTTCGTGTTCCGCGGCATTCCGCTGCTGGTGCAATTGCTGTTCATCTATTACTTCCTGCCGCGTATCGGCCTGCCCAACGTTTCGCCCATGGTGGCGGCGGTGATCGGCCTGTCCCTGGCGGCGGGAGCGTACATCGCTGAAATCATGCGCGGTGGCTTTCTTGCCATCCCCGGCGGTCAGCTGGAAGCCGCCGGTCTGCTGGGTCTGAGCTCAGGGCAAATGCTGGTGCGCATTCGTGTCCCTCAAGCCGTGCGCCTGACCCTACCGGCACTGGTCAATGAAATGATCCTGCTGATCAAGGCCTCCTCGCTGGTGTCGGTGGTGGGCCTGGCCGACCTGACCCGCACGGCGCAGAACATTGCGGCCAGTGACTACCTGTTCGTTCAGGACTACCTGATGCTGGCCGGCTTCTATTGCCTGATCAACATTCCGCTGGCGTTTTTTGGCGGCCTGCTGGAACGCCATCTGAAGGAGCGCACCGCATGATCTTTGACCCCACCATCATCACCGACCACCTCGGCGACATCGGTGAAGGCTTCATGGTCACCCTCGGCACCTGGTCTTCGGGTGTGGCGCTGGGTCTGTTGTTGGGCCTGTTGATTGCCATCGCCCAACTGTTCGGCAACAGCCTGGTTCGCGCGCCGTTACGGGTGTTCATCGAGATGATTCGAAGTACGCCATTTCTGGTCCAGTTGTTCCTGGTGTACTACGGCGGCCCGTCTTTCGGTCTGAGCCTGGACCCGATACCGGCCGGTATTCTCGGTTTGGGCATTTATGGCAGCGTGTACTTCGCCGAAATTTTCCGCACCGGTTTTGAATCGGTAGCCCGCGGGCAACTGGAAGCCGCCGACTGCCTGGGCATCAGCCGCCTGCAATGCATCACCCGCATCCAGATCCCGCAAATGCTGGTGATCATCCTGCCAGCGTTGGTCAACCTGGTGACTATTCTGTGCAAGGAAACCGCCGTGCTATCGATCATCACCATCCCCGAGCTGACCATGGTCCTGACCGGCATAGGCTCGGAAACCTTCGCCTTTGTCGAAACCCTGCTGGTGCTGTGCATTGGCTACCTGCTGCTGGTGGAAGCCTGTTCCCGGCTGGGCATGCTGCTGGAACTACGCGTTGGGCGTTTCATGCAGAAGCAACCGCGATGAACAGCCTCCTCTCTACCGCTACGGACCTGCGCGCGAACCCCGTCACTTCGACGCCAGCAGTCCCGCCACACTCATCCGTATTGAAAGAATCAGGTGAAGCGATGAAGACTCCCAAGGCACTCTCCGACAACCGCGAGCCGATGCTCACGCTGCACAACGTCGGCAAGAGCTTCGGCACTCTGCGCGTACTCAAGGGTATCGACTTGCAGGTCCGGCATTCTGAAGTGGTGTGCCTGATCGGCCCCTCCGGCTCGGGCAAAAGCACCCTGCTGCGCAGCATGGCGTTCCTCGAAGAATACGACGAGGGCGAAATTTACATCGAAGGTCAATTGCTTGGCTGGGTGCCGGAAAACGGCAAAGGCCGCAAGCGTGCGGCGCAGTCGCAAATCAATCGGGTGCGGCGCAATGTCGGCATGGTCTTCCAGCAGTTCAACCTGTGGCCGCACATGACCGCCCTCGGCAATGTCAGTGAAGCCTTGTTGCGCGTGCGCAAGCTGTCTGCCGATGACGCTCGGCAACGGGCCATGGCGATGCTCGATAAAGTCGGCTTGGCCCACAAGGCCGCGGCCTATCCGGCGCAGCTGTCCGGTGGTCAGCAACAGCGCGTGGCGATTGCCCGGGCATTGGCGATGGAGCCGCACATCATGCTGTTCGATGAACCCACGTCTGCCCTCGACCCGGAACTGGTCGGCGAAGTGCTGCAGGTCATGAAGACCCTGGCCAGGGAAGGCATGACCATGGTGGTGGTCACCCACGAGATGGGCTTCGCCGCCCAGGTTGCCGACTCGGTGGTGTTTCTCGATCAGGGCCAGGTGGTTGCCCATGGCACACCCCGCGAAATTTTTCACAACGCCGAACAGCCGCGTCTGCAGCAGTTCCTGCAGAACTACCTGGACCGCAACGCCTTCTGGCAAGACACCCAAGAGATCAGCCCAGTATGAATGCCAACGACCTGAATCTGTTAGCCCGCGCCGAAGTGCGCGACCTTGCCAGCTATAACGCCGGCCTCGGCTCGGATGCGGTGCGCCAGCGCTTCGGCCTGACCCGCGTCGCAAAACTGGGCAGCAATGAAAACCCGATGGGCCCCGCCCCCGCCGTGACGGCCGCCACGGCCCGGGCCTGTGATGAAATTGCGCTGTACCCGGATGCCAGTTGCCAGGCATTACGCGCCGCCCTTGCGAAAAAGCTCGGCGTACCAGGTGATCAATTGGTCTTCGGCAATGGCTCGGAAGATCTGCTGAGCATCATCAGTCGAGTGTTTTTGGACCACGACGATGAAGTCGTCACAGTGGTACCGTCCTTTGGCTTGCACTTCATTTATCCAATGGCCGCCGGTGCCCGAGTGGTGGGCGTGCCGATGACGGCCGACGGGACCTTCGACGTGCCGGCGATGATCGCTGCGCTCACCCCGCGCACTCGTCTGCTGATGTTCTCCTGCCCATCCAATCCGGTCGGCTGCACCCTCAGCGCCGATGAGTTGCAGCAGTTGCTCGACGCATTGCCCGCGCACTGTTTGCTGGTGTTCGACGAAGCCTATTTCGAATACGCCCGATTCGAGGCCGATTATCCGGATTGCCTTGGCTTGATTCAGGCCAGCGACAAGCCATTCATCTTGCTGCGGACCTTCTCCAAGGCCTTTTCCCTGGCGGGGTTGCGAGTCGGCTACGGCATTGTCAGCGATCCGCTACTGGCTGATTTGATCAACCGTCTGCGGACACCCTTCAACGTCAACCGCATGGCCCAGGCCGCGGCGGTTGCGGCGCTGGCCGACGACGAACATCTACAGGCCTGTCTTTCCCATGTTGCCAGCGAACGCCGGCGTCTGGTGGCCGCCCTGCAGGAACAAGGCCTGGCGACCGCGCCGTCGATGGCCAACTTCCTGTACTTCAGCACCCCCTGGCCTGCCGAAATCATCAATCAGGCGCTGCTACGCGAGGGGGTGATCATCAAGCCCTGGCGCGAAGCCGGTCACACTCAGTACTTGCGGGTATCCATCGGAAGCTGTGAGGATAACGACCTTTTCCTCAAAGCCCTGGCAAGAGTACTTGCCGTACAAGAGACGCGGACCGACTGATGATCAAAAATGCACCGCAAGCCCTCTATCGGCGCGCGAAGGACTTTGTGCAGAGCCAGCTTCGCGCGGGCGTCTGGAAGCCCGGCGACCTGATCCCGTCAGAGAACCGTTTGGTGCAGGAGCTGGGCATGTCGCGCATGACCGTCAATCGGGCATTGCGCGAACTGACCGAAGAAGGTCATCTGGTGCGGATCTCGGGCGTCGGGACCTTCGTGGCGGAAAGCAAGCCGCAATCGAACCTGCTGCGCATCACCAACATCGCCGACGAGATCGTCGCCCGGGGTCATAGCTACACCTGTCGTGTCCTGCATCTGGGACGCGAGGCCGCCTCGATGCCGGTGGCTGCCGCCCTGGCGCTGGCCACCGGTTCCTCGGTTTTTCATCTGATCTGTGTGCATTGCGAAGAAGGTGTACCGGTGCAACTCGAGGATCGCTACGTCAATCCCGAGTTGGTACCGGAATTTCTGCAGCAAGACTTTGGCGAACACCTGCAACCGGCCAGATACCTGTTGCAGGTCATCAGGCCCGATGAAATGGAACACATCGTCGAAGCCAGCCACCCCAGCAGCGATGAAAGCAAGCACATGCAAATCGATGCCAACGAACCCTGCCTGGTTCTTATGCGTCGGACCTGGAGTCAGGGCAAGATCGTCACTTACGTGCGCCTGGTTCATCCCTCCTCACGCTATCGCCTGGGCAGTCGCCTGCCAGTAAACGGAGCCCACAGAGACAGTTGAGCCCTGATCGCTCTAGTGTCACTGGGGCAGCCGCTACAGGACCGTTGACTCAGGCATGCCATTGCCGCCTTTCCCGGTCACATCGTCCACCCAGCTCATGGCCGCAATGACGGTCGGGAAACCGATGGTGCTGGTCAGTGCGATCAGTGTGTGATGGATCTCCTCAGTCGTCGCACCGGCTGCCAGCGCTCGTCGGGTATGACTGTGCACTGCGCCCTCTGAGCGGATGGCCGCCGCGGCACCGAGCTGAATCAGCTGGACGGTTTTCTCGTCCAGCGGCCCGGCATGATGCGCCGCTGTACCCAAGGCCTCCATGGCACTGAAGTAATCAGGGTATAGATGTTTGAGGCGTTGGTACGTGTACGGGTTGTGATCGCTCTTGCTGTCCATCTTTACCTCCTCGCGTTGACGGTTCGATTCAGTTCTGGCCCTTCACTTCAGACAGCGCTCTACAAGTTCCTTGGCGCTGGTGACCGGGGGTTCGCACGTGTGGTTTCGGCACACATAGGCGCTGGTTTGTCCCGCGAGCGCATACCGGCCCGCGCCGATGGGCACATCCTCGGCAAAAGCCAGGACGCGTGCCGGCAAGTAGCGGCGCTGCAGGCTAGTGACCAAGATGCTGGCGGCGGAGCGGTCGCCGGCAACGACGATGCTGATCGGGCCACGCTGTACCCAGTCCTGCGCCGCCAGTAGATGGGCGAAACCGAAGGGATTCTGCGCGGCTGCGGCGCGGTACATCGTCAACACCTGCTCCGCACGTTCGCGGTAAAGCTCGCGGCCGGTCAGTTCAAAGAGTCGCAAGAAAGCGAACACGCAAGCCGAGGTTCCCGAAGGCCAGGCACTGTCGTGTGGCGCCCGAGGCCTGTGCACCAGCGGCTCGCCATCGCTGGGCGTGAAGTAGAGCCCGTCTTCCCAGAACTTATCGAGGATCACTTCGACCAGTTGCGTAGCGCGTTCGAAATAGCGTTTCTCGAAGTCGCACTCGTAGAGATCGATCAAGGCGTTGGCGAAGAAGGCGTAGTCTTCGAGGAAACCTGGAACCTTGGCCGTGCCCTCCCGCCAGGCCCGGTACAGGCGACCCTCGGGGGTCAAGAGTCGGTCCAGTATGAAATCGGCAGCGCGCCTCGCGGCATTCAGGTGGGTTGTGGTTCCGGTCGCCTGGTAGGCGGCGCAGAGGCCCTGGATCATTAGCGCGTTCCAGCTGGTGAGGATGTTCTCGTCGCGACCCGGACGAATACGTTGAGCACGTGCCAGCAATAACCTGTCGCGCAGACCCGCCAGTTGTACTTCCTGCGCCGCGTCCAGATCGACTGCGCGGTGCAGCACGGTGCTGGCATGCTCGAAGTTGCCAACAGCGGTGATGCCGTAGGCCCGACAGGCCAGCGCGGCATCCGGGTCGCCGAGTGCGGCTTGCACCTGAGCGGGTGTCCACACATAGAATTTACCTTCTTCACCCTCGCTGTCAGCGTCCTCACTGGCGTAGAAACCGCCTTCAGGGTGGGTCATGTCACGCAAGATGTAGTCGATCGTCTCCTCGAACACGCGCCGCCAGGCAGGATTGCCGGTCTCGCGATAGCAGTCGGCATAGAGCTTCACGAGCTGGCCGTTGTCATAGAGCATTTTTTCGAAGTGGGGCACGGCCCAGCGTTCATCCACGCAGTAACGAGCAAAGCCGCCGCCCAGGTGATCGTAGAGCCCGCCGGCGGCCATGCGATCAAGGGTCAGCTCCACAGAACGCAGCAGATCCGGCTCGTGTAGACGCTGATAGAGACGCAGGACGAGATCATGGCAGGCCGGGTTGGGAAACTTCGGTGTATTGCCCAGACCGCCATGCACGGGGTCGGTGTTTCTGGCAAATAATCGGGCTGCGGCCGCCGGCTGGTCTAGCTCCAGCGGAGTATCGCCTTCCAGCATTGACGCCTCCAGCTTGCGATACCCCTGAAGGAACTGCTCGACGTTCTGTTGCAGCGCCGCGCGGTTGTTTTGCCAGGCGTCGCTCAAACCGAGCAGGAGCTGAGTGAAGCCTGGCCTGCCATAACCGTCGTCTGGCGGGAAGTAAGTGCCGCCGAAGAACGGCTCGCGCTGCGCAGTCAAGAACACTGTTAGCGGCCAGCCACCCCCCTGCCCCATCATTTGTACGACGGTTTGATAGATGTCGTCGAGGTCAGGCCGTTCCTGGCGGTCGACTTTGATGTTGATGAAACGCTCGTTCATCAGGCGCGCGGTCTCGGGGTTCTCGAACGACTCATGCGCCATCACGTGACACCAGTGGCAGGCGGCATAACCCAGCGACAGGTGGATGGGTTTGTCCTCGTCGCGTGCGCGGCGGAACGCCTCTTCGCCCCAGGGATACCAATCCACGGGGTTCTCTGCGTGCTGCCGCAGATAGGGCGAAGTTTCTTTGGCGAGTCGATTGCTCACGATTGGCTCCTCACACCGGGTTCCTCAGAACAGCCCCAACTGCAAGCGCGCCGCCTCGGACATCCGGCTTTGATCCCAAGGCGGGTCCCAAACGATCTCGACCTCGACCTCGCTGACCCCAGGGATAGTCTGGACTTTGCTGCGCGCCTCTTCCTTCAGCACGTCGCCCATTCCGCAACCGGGCGCGGTCATCGACATCTTGATCTCGACTCGCTGGCCGCCGTCGGCGAGCAAGCGGGCTTCACATTGGTAGATCAACCCGAGATCGACCACATTTACCGGAATCTCCGGGTCGTAGACGGTGCGCAACATGTCGAGCACCTGCTGGATGTCGAAGGCGCCGCTGACCGCCGGTTGCACGCTTGCCTGAGGTTGCCCTTGCGGGTGAGCGTCCTGGCCCAGCGCATCGGCGTCAGCGGAGGCGATTCGCGCCAGCCGCCCCCTGGAGATTTGCACCGTGAAGCTGCCACCGAGCGCCTGGGTCACCACCACGCGCTCGCCGCGCCCCAGTTGCAGTCGCTCCCCTCCGGGAATCAGGGTCACCACGCAGTCCCGTGTGAGCTCGACCGGTTGCAGATAGCCCGGCTTATTCGGGTTATCGAAGTGGAAGCCGGCGCCATGCAGGTCATACTCGAAATCGATGGACAAGCCATCGGCACGTTCCGCGCTCGCGGGATCGAGCAACAGCGTGATGCCGTCTGCCTCGACCGCGATATCTCCTTCGGCAGCGCGCTCGAAGAAAAACTGATGCGCGAAGTGCTCGTCGATTTTCAGCCGCACCCCGCGCACGTGCCCGTCTGCCAGGGCATCGAGCAAGACCCTGCGCGCTGGTTCGCGGAGGTGAATGCCGGGGATTGGTAATGTGGCTGCCATGGCTGATTACTCCGTCGTGACCTGCGAGGCGCCGCCTTCGAGGGCGCTACGCAGCGTGTGCCAGGCCAGAGTGGCGCACTTGACCCGCACCGGAAACTCCCAAACGCCTGAAAGCACCGCGAGTTTGCCGAGTTCCGCGGGCGTCACCCTGGCGTTTGGCCCTTCGGTGAGCAGCGTATGCACCCGGGCAAAAAGTGCCTGCGCCTCCTCCGGTTTTTTGCCCTTCACCGCCAGCGTCATCAGAGATGCCGAGGCCTGGGAGATGGCGCAGCCAACCCCCTGAAAACTGATGTCCTCGATCACCCCGTTCGCAAGCTTGATATAAATCTTCAACTGATCGCCGCACAGCGGATTGAAACCCTCCGCCATACAGGTTGCGTCCTCTAGCGGGTGAAAGTTACGCGGCCGCTTGCCGTGGTCGATGATCACGTCCTGGTAGAGGTCGCGCAGTTCGTCGTGGCTCATCGGAACACCTCCTGAACCTTGGCCAGCCCCGCCACCAGCGCATCGATATCGCGCTCGGTGCTGTAGCAGCCGAGCGAGGCGCGAGCCGTGGCGGCTACACCAAAGCGGTTCATCAAGGGCTGCGCGCAGTGGTGCCCGGTGCGAATCGCGATCCCCTCGCGGTCAAGGATGGTGCCGATATCGTGCGGATGGATCCCGTCGAGGACAAACGAGAGAACACCCACCTTCTCCGCTGCCGTACCGATCAGCCTGAGGCCGGGCACCGCTGCCAGCGCCTTGAGGGCATAGGCCTGCACGGCCTGCTCATGGGCAGCAACGGCCTCAGGCCCCAGTTCACCGAGAAAATCGATCGCTGCGCCGAGGCCGATAGCGCCGGCCATGTTCGGTGTTCCCGCTTCAAACTTGTACGGGGGTTTGTTGTAGACGGTCTTCTCGAAACTGACCGAGAGGATCATGTCGCCGCCGCCCTGATAAGGCGGCATGCTTTCGAGCAGTTCGTGGCGGCCGTAGAGCACGCCGATGCCGGTGGGGCCGTACATCTTGTGGCCTGACAAGGCGTAGAAATCGCAGCCTAGTGCCCGCACGTCGACCTTGAGGTGGGGAGCCGCCTGAGCACCGTCGACCAGCACGCGTACGCCTTGGGCGTGGGCGAGTTCGACAATGCGCCGGATCGGATTGATGGTGCCGAGCACATTTGAGACATGAGTGACGGCCACCAGCCGGGTCCTGGGTCCGATCAGCCGTTCCAGTTCGTCGAGCAGCAGTTCGCCAGCGTCGTTGATAGGCGCCACCCGTAGCCGAGCGCCGGTCTGTTCGCAGAGCATCTGCCAAGGCACGATATTGGAGTGGTGCTCCATGGCAGTAATCAGCACCTCGTCGCCTGCACGGAGCTGAGTCTTGCCATAGGTTTGCGCCACCAGATTGATCGCTTCAGTCGTGCCGCGAACAAAGACGATCTCCTCGACATGCTCGGCATTGAGGAAGCCCTGGACCTTGGCCCGAGCCTTCTCGTACTCCTCGGTGGCGCGCACCGAGAGGTAGTGCACGCCACGGTGTACGTTGGCGTTCTCCTTCAGGAAGAAATGCGACATGGCATCGATGACCGCCTGCGGCTTCTGGCTGGTGGCGGCGCTGTCGAGGTAAATCAGCGGCTTGCCGTAGATCGTCTCCGCGAGGATCGGGAACGCCTGGCGCACGCGCTCGACGTCGTAGCCTGACGCAAGATCGAGCGGTTTCGATAGTCCTTGAAGGCTGTTTTCGAGGTCACTCATGCCGACACCTCCAGGCTACGCAACTGCGCGGCGACCCGTCGTTCCACATGCTCGCGCAACGGTTCCAGCTGAATCAGTTCGAGCATCTCGCTGACGAACGCAAAGGTCAGTAAAGACCGCGCCGCCGCCAAGGGAACGCCTCGTGAGCGCAGGTAGAAAACAGCTTGCTCATCCAGTTGGCCGACGGCGGCACCGTGAGCGCATTTGACGTCATCGGCGAAGATCTCCAGCCGTGGCTGGGTGTTGACCTGGGCCGACGTCGACAACAACAGATTCTTGTTGGTCTGACTGGCATCGGTCTTCATTGCATGTGGGCGCACGATGATCCGCCCGTCAAAGATCCCATGCCCATGATCATCGATCACACCCTTATAGAGTTCGCGGCTGGTGCAACGCGGTGCCAGGTGCTCGATGGTCGTCTGGTTGTCCAGGTGCTGCTGGCCTCGCGGCAGGTACAGACCGTTCAGGGCAACCTGCGCGCCGGGGCCCTCGAGCACGATCCGCACTTCCTGCCGTGCCAGTGCCGCGCCCAGCGCAAAGGAATGCGAAGCAAAGTGACTGCCCTGAGCCTGACGCACGCTAAGCAGCGCGACATGGAACGCCGCCGTGCTCTCGTTCTGCAGCGTGTAGTGTTCGAGTACAGCCTCCGCGTCGAGTACCACCTCGCTGACGGCATTGCTCAGGTAGACCTCACCTGCGCTGCCGACATGGCTTTCCACCAGAATCGCCCGGCTCCCTGCCCCCGCCCGCACCAGGACGCGTGGCTGTGTCACCCGTGGCGTGGCGCCTGGAGCCGAGAAAAAAACCAGGTGGATCGGTGCTTCGACCGTCGTGTGAGCGGGTATCTGCACCAACGCCCCGTCCTCGGCGAGTGCCGCATTCAGCGCCGTAAAGGCCTGCGGCTGCGAGCGAAACTCATGTGCGAACAGGCTTTCGAGCGCCCCGTTTTCGGCGTTCAACAAGGTCGCAAAAGGGCTTACCTGAGTGCCTGGGGGTAGCCCTTCAAGTACCGAGAGCTCAGCGGCGTAATGGCCATTGACGAAGACCAGCCGCACGCCGCCATAGTCGCCGGCGAGTGGTTCGACGTTGACTGCGGACAGGTCCTGACTCGCGCCCGGTTCGGCCGGCTGGAACGGGATCTCCAGGATCGGCGCGACTCGTGTGTGCTTCCAGGCCTCGTCCTTGGCCGTGGGAAAGCCTTGTTCGGTCACCCACTGGAACGCTGCGCGGCGCAACGCTTGCAGCCACGCAGGATGCCGGGCATCGGTCCTGGGCGTAAGCGGCGCAAGGAACGCCGTGGTGTTCATGGCCTGACTCCCGGCGCCGGATCCTGCTCATAGCTCGCATAGCCGTGCTTTTCCAGCTCGATGGCCAGCTCCTTGCCGCCAGACTGGACGATCCGGCCGTTGGCCATGACATGCACGCGATCCGGGACGATGTAGTCGAGCAGTCGTTGATAGTGGGTGATCACCAGCAGTGCACGGTCCTTGCTCCGCAGCGCGTTGACGCCCGCCGCGACGATCCGCAGCGCGTCGATGTCGAGGCCCGAGTCGGTCTCGTCGAGGATCGCCAGCCGGGGTTCGAGAATCGCCATCTGGAAAATCTCGTTGCGCTTCTTCTCGCCACCCGAGAAGTCGACGTTGACCGAGCGGTTCATGAAGCTCTGGTCCATCTCGACCAGCGCCATGCGCTCCTTGGCGAGCTCGAGGAAATCCAGCGCATCGAGCTCTTCGAGCCCGCGCTGCTTGCGCACAGCGTTGAGTGCCGTGCGCAGGAAATACAGGTTGCCGACGCCGGGAATCTCGACCGGGTACTGGAACGCGAGAAAGATACCGGCGACTGCGCGTGCTTCCGGCGGCATGGCCAGTAAGTCCTGGCCGTCATAGAGCACCTCGCCGCTGACCTCGTAGGTCTCAAGGCCCGCGAGCACCTGGGCCAGCGTGCTTTTGCCAGAGCCGTTCGGCCCCATGATCGCGTGCACCTCGCCCGCTTCAACCCGCAGTGTGATGCCCCGCAGGATTTCACGGCCTTCAACACTGGCGTGCAGATCATTGATGTCGAGCATGCTCCCACCCCGGGCCTCAGCCCACGCAGCCCTCCAGGCTCACGCCCAGCAATTTCTGGGCTTCCACCGCGAACTCCATCGGCAGTTCCTTGAGCACCTCGCGGCAGAAGCCGTTGACGATCATCGGCACCGCGTCCTCCGCGCTGATGCCGCGCTGCCGGCAGTAGAAGAGTTGCTCATCGCTGATCTTCGAGGTCGAGGCCTCATGCTCGACCTGGGCGCTGGGGTTCTTCACGTCGATATAGGGGAACGTGTGCGCGCCACACTCGCTGCCCAGCAGCAGAGAGTCACACTGCGTATGGTTGCGTGCGCCGGTCGCGGCTTTCTGGATCTTCACCAGACCGCGGTAGGTGTTCTGTCCATGGCCGGCGGAAATCCCCTTGGAAAGAATGGTGCTGCGTGTGTGCCGGCCGATGTGGATCATCTTGGTGCCGGTGTCCGCCTGTTGGTGATTGGCTGTCAGGGCGACTGAATAGAACTCGCCGACCGAATAGTCGCCCTGGAGAATCACCCCTGGATACTTCCAGGTGATCGCGGAGCCGGTTTCGACCTGAGTCCAGGAAATCTTCGAATGCACGCCTGCGCACTTGCCGCGTTTGGTCACGAAGTTGAAGATGCCGCCGCGTCCTTGGGCATCGCCCGGGTACCAGTTCTGCACCGTGGCGTACTTGATCTGGGCGTTATCCAGCGCGACCAGTTCGACCACCGCCGCGTGCAGCTGGTTATTGTCGCGCATCGGTGCGGTGCAGCCCTCGAGGTAGCTTACGTAGGCGCCCTCCTCTGCAACGATCAGCGTGCGCTCGAACTGACCGGTGTCCGCGGCGTTGATGCGGAAGTAGGTCGACAGTTCCATTGGGCAGCGCACGCCCTTGGGCACGTAGCAGAAAGAGCCATCGGAAAACACCGCCGAGTTCAATGTGGCGAAGAAGTTATCGCTGTAGGGCACGACCGAACCGAGGTACTTGCGCACCAGCTCCGGATGATCCTGCACGGCTTCGGAGAAGGAGCAGAAGATCACGCCGACCTCGGCGAGTTTGTGCTTGAAGGTGGTCGCCACCGAGACCGAATCGACCACGGCATCCACCGCGACGCCGGTCAGGCGCTCCTGCTCGGCGAGCGAGATGCCGAGTTTGCCAAGCATCTCGCGCAGCTCGGGATCGACTTCGTCAAGACTATTGGGGCCCGGCGTTTTCGGCTTGGGCGCCGAGTAATAGATGATGTCCTGGTAGTCGATGGGCGCGTAATGGACGTTCTGCCAGGTGGGTTCGCGCATCAATAGCCAGTGGCGATACGCCTTCAGGCGCCAGTCGAGCAGCCACTGCGGCTCGTTCTTCTTCGCCGAAATCAGGCGAATGAGGTCTTCGTTGAGCCCGCGCGGGGCCGCATCGCTCTCAAGATCAGAGACAAAGCCGTACTTGTAGGCCCGGTTACTGAGTTCGCGGATCCTGGCATTGTCAGTGCTCATCGCTGATGCCTCCCGCTTTTGGCAGGACGATATGATCTTTTAACTATACTCCTTCCCTCTATCTTGCGACCCGAGCTCGTCGGTAGTGTTCAAACATCCGACGATTGCCGTAACAGGATGTCGTTACCGTCAACCCGGACCTCGAACTGTTCGACTTGATAAGCCGGTTCTGTAAGGCATTCGCCACTGGTGACGTCGAACTCGTAGGCATGAACCGGGCAAATCACCACGTTGTCGCAGAGTATTCCTTCGCCCAGCGAACCGTCTTCGTGCGGGCAGGTGTTGTGGATGGCGAAATACTGGCCATCGACATTGAACAGCGCGACGGGCGTGCCCCCAAGGTTCACGGTTATACCGTTACCCGGTTCGATATCACCCACAGATGCGACCTTGACGAACTCACTCATGGTGCCACCCCTCTTGAGTGTCATTTTAGCTGCTCGAAGCGGCTGCTGATTAACAGCAGTAGGCTAAGCTTTCAGCAGCTATTCACCGGTGTACGCCTTCACCGTAGGAGCTGCCGCAGGCTGCGATCTCTTGATCTTGGCGTCCGTCCAGACAACGAGTCGTCTGTTGGAAAGATCAAAGGATCGCAGCCTTCGGCAGCTCCTACAGGTGTTGTGTACACCTGACACTTCACGCAGGACTGACGTGATGACCGAGCCCCTTCTCAGCTTCGAAGAACTGAAACTTGCCGCTACCGCAGGCGATATCGATACCGTGCTGGTCTGCATGGTCGATATGCAGGGACGACTGGTCGGCAAGCGATTCCAGGTCGAGTTTTTCATCGACAGCGGCCATGAAGAAACCCACTGCTGCAATTACCTGCTGGCCGACGACATCGACATGGAACCGGTGCCGGGTTACGCCGCCGCCAGCTGGAGCAAAGGCTATGGCGATTTTGTGCTGAAACCCGACATGGCCACCTTGCGTCGCGTGCCGTGGCTGGAATGCACGGCGCTGGTGCTCTGCGATGTGCTCGATCACCACCATCGGCGGGACCTGCCGCACAGCCCGCGGGCAATCCTGAAAAAGCAGGTCGAGCGACTGCACGAGCGCGGCTATAGCGGCATGTTCGCCTCTGAGCTGGAGTTCTATCTGTTTGACGAGAGTTATGAGGCCATCCACGAGCGCAACTACCACAAGCCGAAAACCGCGGGTCACTACATCGAGGATTACAATATCCTTCAGACCACCCGTGAGGAGCCGGTGCTGCGGGCGATTCGCAAGCATCTGCAGGCCTCCGGCATTCCCGTGGAAAACTCCAAGGGTGAATGGGGGCCAGGCCAGGAAGAGATCAACATCCGTTATGCCGATGCCCTGACCATGGCCGACCACCACGTCATCATCAAGCACGCCTGCAAAGAGATCGCGCAATTGCAGGGCAAGGCGATCACGTTCATGGCCAAGTGGCGCTATGACGCTGCCGGCTCCAGCAGCCATATCCACAACTCGTTGTGGGACAAGAATGCCAAAAAGCCGCTGTTTTTCGACCCCAAGGCCGAGTTTGGCATGTCGACACTGATGCGCTCCTGGGTGGCTGGGCAGCTCAAATACGCTAACGACATCACCTGTTTTCTCGCGCCCTACATCAACTCGTACAAGCGCTTTCAGGCCGGCACCTTCGCGCCGACCCGTGCAGTCTGGAGTCGGGACAATCGCACCGCTGGCTTTCGTTTGTGCGCCGAAGACAGCAAAGCCATCCGTATCGAATGCCGCATCGGCGGCGCTGACCTCAACCCTTATCTGGCCTTCGCCGCGTTGATCGCCGCGGGTCTGGCCGGTATCGACGAGAAGCTCAGCCTGACGCCGCCCTTTGAAGGCGATGCCTACCTCGACGAGCACTTGCCGGAAGTCTCGAAGACCCTTCGCGATGCCTGCGCCGCGCTCAAGGCCTCGAGCATGTTGCGCGAGGCGTTCGGCGATGAAGTGGTCGACCACTACGTGCACACCGCCGAATGGGAGCAGAAAGAGTACGACCGGCGGATAACCGACTGGGAACTGCAGCGCGGCTTTGAGCGCTATTGAGGCCACCATGACTTCAATGATTCAACTCATCTCGCCGGTCGATGGCCGGGTCTACGCCGAACGCCACTGCGCCGATGCGACACAGATCGAACAGGCTCTGACGGCTGCCGCAGTCGCCCAGGCGTTATGGAAGCGCCGGCCACTGAGCGAACGCGCCGCCCTATGCAGCGCCGCCGTGGACGCGATGCTGGCAATGAAGGCCGAAATAGTGCCGGAACTGGCTTGGCAGATGGGTCGCCCGGTACGTTTTGGCGCCGGCGAGCTGCGCGGTTTCGAAGAGCGCGCCCGCCACATGATCGCCATTGCACCTGAAGCGTTGGCAGCAATAGAACCTACGCCTATCGCGGGTTTTCGGCGCCAGATCAAACGCGAGCCGCTGGGTACGGTGCTGGTGGTCGCGCCCTGGAATTACCCCTACCTGACGGCGGTCAATACGATTATCCCGGCGCTGATGGCCGGCAACAGCGTCATCCTCAAACACGCCTCGCAAACGCTATTGGTCGGCGAACGTTTCGCCGAGGCCTTTCGCCGCGCCAACCTGCCCGAAGGGCTGTTCCATAACCTGCTGCTCAATCATACCTATACCGCGGCGATCATTGCCTCTGGACGGGTGCAGCAGGTGAACTTCACTGGCTCGGTCAACGCCGGCAAAGCCATGGAAAACGCCGCCACTGGGCACTTCCTCGGCATGGGGCTGGAGCTCGGCGGCAAAGACCCGGCCTACGTGCGGGCAGACGCCAACCTTGCACATGCGGTGGAAAACCTGGTGGACGGCAGCTTCTTCAATTCCGGGCAGAGCTGCTGTGCTGTCGAGCGTATTTATGTCGATGAAAAAATTTACCCGGCATTCGTCGAGCGCTTCGTCGCTTTGACCCGCCAATACGTGCTGGGCAACCCGCTGGACGAAGCCACCACGCTCGGCCCGCTGGTCAATCCGAGTGCCGCTGAATTCGTGCGCGGGCAGATCGCCGAAGCGCTGTCGAAGGGCGCCACGGCGCTGATCGATCCGAAGACCTTCCCTGCTGACGCGCCGGGCAGCGCTTACCTTGCACCGCAGGTGCTAGTTGACGTCACCCATCACATGTCGGTGATGCGTGAGGAAAGCTTTGGTCCGGTAATCGGCATCATGCCGGTGGCCAGCGACGACGAAGCCATTACCTTGATGAACGACAGTGAGTTCGGGCTCAGCGCCTCGATCTGGACCGCGGATCTTGCCGCCGCCGAACGTATCGGCAACGAGATCGCCACCGGCACCGTATTCATGAACCGTTGCGATTACCTGGACCCGGCCCTGGCCTGGACCGGAGTGAAGAACAGCGGGCGCGGCGTCACGCTTTCACGCCTGGGTTTTGAGAACCTGACCCGAGCCAAATCCTTCCATTTGCGCCACGAGATCTAAGCCATGAGCCTGACCGCGAACTGGAACTACCCCACGAGCATCCACTTCGGTGTTGGCCGTATCGCCGAGCTGGCCGAAACCTGCCGCAGTCAAGGTATCCAGCGACCGTTGCTGGTCACCGACAGCGGCCTGTCGCGCGCGCCAATCACCACAGCGGCGCTGGAGTCCTTGCGCGCCGCGGGCCTCGGCGTGGAGCTGTTCTGCGACCTCAAACCGAATCCGGTTGAAGCCAACCTGGCGGGCGGGCTCGACGCCTGGCGCGCAGGAAAACACGATGGGGTGGTCGCCTTCGGCGGTGGCAGCGGGCTGGATATGGGCAAGCTCATCGCCTTCATGAGCGGCCAGACCCGACCGGTGTGGGATTTCGAAGACATCGGCGACTACTGGACCCGCGCCGATGAAGGCAGCATCGCCCCGATCATTGCGGTGCCGACCACTGCCGGTACGGGGTCCGAGGTCGGCCGTGCAGCGGTGATCATTGATGAGAGTACGCATACCAAACGCATCATCTTCCATCCGAAAATGATGCCGCGGGTGGTCATCAGCGACCCGGCGCTCACCGTCGGCATGCCGACAAAAGTCACCGCCGGCACCGGCATGGATGCGTTTGCGCATTGCCTGGAGTCGTACTGCGCTCCCGGTTTTCATCCCATGGCCGAAGGTATCGCGGTCGAAGGCATGCGCCTGGTGGCCAACGCCCTGGTGCGGGCAGTACGCACACCCTCCGACCTTGAGGCGCGTGCGGAAATGCTCGCGGCGGCCGCGATGGGCGCTACCGCCTTCCAGAAAGGCCTGGGCGCGATACACGCGCTCTCACATCCGGTGGGCGCCCTGTACGACACCCATCACGGCATGACCAACGCCACGTTCATGCCCTATGTCTTGAAGTTCAATCGCCCGGCTATTGAAGAACGCATCACCCGCCTGGCGGCTTACTTGCGACTGCCATCCCCAGGCTTCGACAGCTTTCTGGCGTTCGTCCTCAAGTTACGCAAGGACATCGGCGTGCCGCATACGCTGTTTGAGCTGGGGGTGGATGATCGGCAGGTCGATCTGATCGCCGACATGGCGATTGTCGACCCCTGCGCTGGCGGCAACCCGCTGCCATTGACACGCAACGGCGCGGTAGAAATTTTCGATGCGGCTTACCACGGCCGGCTCTAGGGCCATCATCAGTCCATGGCCGAGGTATGAACGCGCACTGCCAAACCGACGAACGGTTCCCGGCGGCAATGTACACAGCGCACCATGGATTAATCTGTAGGTATCGGGAAACTCACCTTTGGACGGTGGCTGAAATGCTTGATGCTCCCAAGCCACAACAGAACCATCTGCTGGCGGCCCTTCCCGCCCAAGCGCTGGAACGCTTGTTACCCTACCTCGAACCGGTCACCCTGCCGCTCGGCAAGGTGCTCTACGAGTCTGGAGATGCCTTGCGGCATGTTTACTTCCCCACCGACTCCATCGTGTCCCTGCTGTACGTGATGGAAAACGGCGCATCGGCGGAGATATCGGTGGTCGGCAATGAAGGTTTGATCGGCATCGCCGTATTCATGGGTGGTGAAAGCACGCCGAGCCGGGCGATTGTCCAGAGCGCCGGGCATGCTTTCCGGCTGCCCGGCCAGCGACTCAAGGATGAGTTCAACCGCCACGAAGAGATGCTCCTGTTGATGTTGCGCTACACCCAGGCGTTGATCACGCAGATGGCCCAGACTGCAGTGTGCAACCGCCACCACTCGATTGATCAGCAATTGTGCCGCTGGTTGCTGCTGTCCCTCGATCGTCTGCAAGACAATCAACTGATCATGACCCAGGAATTGATCGCCAACATGCTCGGCGTACGCCGCGAAGGCGTAACCGATGCCGCCGGCAAGCTGCAACGCCTGGGCGTTATCGAATACAGCCGTGGCCACATCAAGGTGCTGGACAGGGACGCGCTCGAGAAACTCAGCTGCGAGTGCTACGCCGTGGTCAGAAAAGAAACCGAGCGCCTGCTGCCCTACGTTCCATTAAAGCCCACTCGCTGAGGCCTGCGACCGACGCCTGCGTGTTCTAGCGAACAGACCGCGCTGCCGGCGTCGCCCACACTTGAAGCATGAGACGGCTCGGCACCTGTCCCGCCCAACCCGGGCCCACTGTGCTGCAGGACGCTCGTGTGCCAAATACACCAGGGCGGCAAGTAGAAAACCGACTACTTCAGGGGCTGTCGAAAATTGACTACGGCCGGCTGGAGGCGCAGTGCGATAAAGTCGAACTGACCTTTGGCACCGTCCTGTGTGAGCCGGGCCATCCGATCCTGCATGTGTACTTCCCGCAAACAGCGTTCATCTCTCAAGTGGTTACGCTGTACAGCCACCCTCCTCTGCAAATGAGTCTGATCGGTAATGAAGGGATGCTCGGGGCGACGCTTGCTCTGGGGGTTAATACCGCCCCGATGCGCGCCGTCGTGCAAGGTAGCGGCACCTGTCTGAGGATGAGTGGCTTACAGCTGCAGGTCGCACTGCGCGAGAGCCCGTTATTGTTGCGCCGGCTCAATCAGTACCTGTATGTGCAGATGATGCAGCTCGCTCAAACCGCCGCCTGTACCCATTTTCACGAGATAGAGCCACGCCTGGCGCGCTGGTTGCTGATGACCCACGATCGTGCACACGCCAATCACTTTCATCTGACCCACATGTCCCTGGCGAACGTGCTTGGCGTTCGTCGCAGTGGCGTGACCCTGGCCGCCGGTGCGCTGCAACAGCGTGGATTGATCCGCTACACCCGTGGTGAGATCACGATTCTTGACCGCAAGGGTTTGGAGGCGGCGTCATGCGAATGCTATAGCGATACCCGCTCGACTCCGCTATGACGTGGCTATCGTGACAGGGGAAACGTCGCCGTAAACGTAGTGCCCTCTTCTATCGAGGAGCTCACCTTCACATCGCCGTGATGCGCTCTGACAATCTCTCTCACAATGAACAGGCCAAGCCCGACACTGCGCAGTCGCGCATTATCGTGACTGCCGCGAATCATCGGTTCGAACAGGTTGTCGAGCAGCTCTGAGGGGATCGGCGTGCCAAGGTTGTGCACGGCAATGATCACCTGGTCCTCAAACCGCGAAGACACCGTGACTCCACCCTCAGCCGTGCCATAGGCAATCGCGTTGGCAACCAGATTGCCAATAAGCTGGTAGAGCCGGTCACTGTCGGCGATGAAATTGCCTTGGCCGACACAGCGATGGGTCAACGTGTGCTCAGGGAACGCCAGACTCAGCTCGTCCAGGCATTCGCCCACCAGTGTGTGCAAATCAACCGGTTTGAGGGAAACCGCAATGCTTCGCCCGACTTGTCTCAGGGTGAAGTCCAACAGGTCCGCCACCAGACGCTGTGCGCGCTCGGCTGCGTGCGTGATATGGGCGAGTATTTGTGCTTGTTTAGGAGGCAAGTCACGGCATCCGAGCAATTGCGAAGCCATTTTTATCGCCGCCAGCGGATTGCGCAGATCGTGGCTGACAATCCCGATCAACTGTTCGGCGAACAGCGCCCGGTCTTCTGCCGCCGCATAGTTGCTACGTAACCCGTCCCGCGCAACGTCCAGTGCGTGTTGGACCTTGAGGTTCGTTGCCAGATGCCGTCCGGCAAGCATGCGTGCAGCGAGAGGCCGGTCGTCAGTCTTGAACAGCCTCATCTCATGCAACATGCCGTGATACGCAATGCCGGGTTGCACGCTATTCACTCCAATGCAAGTTCAGCGTTCCGACGGACTTTCCATCGAGTGCAATGGTGTGGCGCTCTTCATGGCCATTCAAACTGGCAATGACCAGGTATTTGTTTGCCGGTAATTGCGCGTACACGATGGGCCCCACCTGACTCAGCGACAACAGGGGGCTACCTTTTTCGCTCTGGATCACCACGTCGACATTGCTGACGTACTGATTGGCCGGTCCTGTTGAGAAGGTCATGTGAAGGTTGTAACCCTGAGTCTGGAGCAAGGCCTTTGACTCATCCAGGCCGATGCCACCTGTCAGATAGCGGATTCCGTTCTGCTCTTGCGGTTCCAACTGTACGGCCGACATATCGACCGGCTCTGCGGTGGCTGCATGCAGCACCACGGGAGACAAACCGAGCAATAGGGCCAGGGCGAGACTTGAAAGCGTCAGTGAATGACTGAACATCAGGCTGGTTTTCATGTGTTCTCCGGTAAATGACTGGCAGCAATAATCTGCCTGGCACTCAGAGTGCGCGTAGTGGCCGGATTGAGTCTGTGCGCTAGTGCACGGAGACCTGTGTGTATTATTGACAGGCTGATGACGGAAAGTAGCGGTAGGCGAAGGTGGTGGTGTTGCGCTCCCCCACGGCGAATATCTCCCCACTATTCACCGCAACCACTTGAGCGCAGGTTGTTTGTCGACAGACGTCATATTCTTCCTAGCAACAGCAACACAATCAGGACGATAACGACTACGCCCAATAAACCACTAGGCGCATAGCCCCAGCTTCGGCTGTGCGGCCATGTCGGAATGGCGCCAAATAGCAGCACAATCAGCAAGATCAACAGTATGGTTCCCAAGCTCATGGCTTTTCTCCTTGAGTCTGCAAGTGAGTGGATTATGTGCAGGCAGTGAGACCCTGATCTGCGCCCTGCATACCCCAAAGTGGCGCAAGTATCGGGGACGGTCTGTACGGCAACACACATATTGTCATTGTTTAATTGATCAGATGCACAGGTGTTGTTATTCCGTTTGTGCAATGTTTTTTTCGTTATTTAGAGCGCTCAGTGTGTGATGGCGTACAGAACGCTGCGACGATCAGGAACAGAATATAAATAACAACAGAGCAGCCTTCACTGCAGCAGGTAAAACCATGAACACAATGACCGAATCTGCCCTGGTACAGCGCATTAATGCACAGTGCCATCCATTGATGCGCTACCTCCACAAGTTAAGTGGCGTACGCTATTTGGCCGCCTATGACGAAGCCGGCAGTTATGAGCTGAGCCCCATAAACGGCCGCGCAAAACACGCCACCGACAGCGAGTTAGCCGATACGCAAGTCTGGGAGAGACTGCCTTAGGCAGCCTCTTTAACCCAGTTGTTCGTTGTCGGATTTATCGTTTGATCAGCGAAATCTTGGTGCCTTCGATACTGACGCCCGCCATCAGGCCTTGCTGGTCAAAGACAAACGCATAAGCATCGTCCTTCAATGTCGAGCTCGACAGATTTTTCGCCAGCCCTTGATCAACCAGGACCACAGTCGGACCTACGCCAACTTCCCAGCCCTTGGTCTCACGGACATACTTAACCGCCTTGTCAGTCATCAGGAACACGGCATAAGCATAGGACTGGGCACCCGCCTGCAAGCCCCATGAACCGGTCACTGTGTTGTAGTAATTGTCTACTTTCGAACCGCTGAACATGACCCCCTCACCATAGCTGCCACCAAACACCAGACCCGCCTTGACAACTTTAGGGAACACCAGCACTGCCTTGGCAGTGCGCGACATGGTCTCGGCCACCGGATTGGCTTTGTAGAGGATTTGCAAGGCATGCCGGGAATCCTGGTCCAGGTCCGCGGCCGTTGCAGCGCTTGCGGTATTGAGCAAACCTGTTGAAGCCAGCGACAGGGTTGCGAGCGCGATAAACAGAAGTGAACGTAGTGAGGTTGTCATGGTTGTACTCCGATACAAGCGATGCAAACGATGCGGTAAGCCGATAACCATCAGGATGGGCAGCCGCCGACTGTTCATTAGAGTGTAGTAGCGATCTCCCCGCGTCTGTTCGGTGGCGCACAATACCGGCGTCTGAAACGATTCAATCCTGGCGCAACCACTCGATAAACTGCGCGAACTCTGCTCTGGATGAGCGGACGAGCCTGCTAATGAGGGATTTTGCGGGCAGCACCATAAGCGGGTGTTGTCGGAATGATCAACACTCTCAAGACAGTGGAGATCCCTGTGGGAGCGAGCTTGCTCGCGATGGCGGCGTATCAGGCAGCTTCGATGTTGGATGTGCCGACGTCATCGCGAGCAAGCTCGCTCCCACAAGTTATGTGGGGTTGATCAGGCGTCGGCGGCCGCCGGTTTGCGTAGCGGATACAGCTGTTCGTCGAACTGCGACAGACGAGGAAACTCAAGGGGTTGCTCGTCGCCAAGATGCTCCAGGCGCAGGCGATAATCCTCAAGGAATGTCTGGCGCGCCTCATCGCTGATGTAAGGCACATGCCAGGCCACGAACGGCTCCAGCACCTCGAACCCGACGTAGGCCAGCGTGCCGCGCAGAATCGGCCGCAACATGTCCTGCAACGGGCCGTGAATCGCGTCCTCGCCGAACATGTGCTCACGTCCGCCAAGGGTCACGCTCACCAGCGCCTTCTTGCCGCTCAATCCGCCCTGGTCGTAAAAGCGCTTGCCGCCATAACAGACACCGGACACCAGCACCCGGTCGATCCAGCCCTTGAGCATCGCCGGGGCGGAGAACCAGAAGATCGGGAAGTTGAGGATAAGTAAATCCGCCCACAACAGCTTGTCGAGTTCTTGCTGGATATCCGCCGCCAGCGACTGGCTCTTCACGCCCAGACGTTGCTCCAGTGCGTAGACCAGATATTCCGGGTTTTCCCGCGAAGAAAAGTCATCGCTGCTTGCCACCGGGTTCCAGTTCATGGCGTACAGGTCGCTGACCTGGACCTGATGCCCTTGGGCTTCAAGGGTGGCGACAGCCTGGTCACGCAGTGCGGCGGTAAAGGATTTCGGCTCTGGATGGGCATGGACGATCAGTACTTTCATGGTAATTCCTTAGACGTTTGCAAGCTTTGTGTTTGAAGACAGTGACGCGCGCGTGGCCAGCAACCGGTCGAGCCAGTCGGGGTCCATTTGCGGTTCGGATGAAAACAGCAACCCGGTGTAATCCTGATGTGGCGGGGTGAAGATCGCATTGCGCGAGCCATGGTCGACCACCCTTCCCCGCTGCATCACCAGCACTTCATCGGCAATCGCCCGCACCGTGGCGACATCATGGGTAATAAACAGGTAAGCGACGCCCAGTTGCTGCTGAATCCGGTTAAGCAATTTCAGCACGCCTTCGGCGACCAATTGGTCGAGCGCCGAGGTCACTTCATCGCAAATAATCAGTTGCGGATCAGCCGCCAGCGCCCGGGCGATACAGATTCGTTGCTTCTGCCCACCGGACAGCTCACGGGGCTGACGCTCCATAAAGGTCGCCGGATCGAGCTCGATCATCTCCAGCAACTCGGCCACCCGCTCCCTCATCGCCTTGCCCTTGAGCCCCAGGTAAAAGGTCAGCGGTCGACCGATGATGTCGACGATACGCTGACGCGGGTTTAGCGCGGTATCGGGAATCTGGTAAATCATCTGGACGCGCCGCAGTTGTTCCTTGCTGCGCTGCCGGAAGTCCGCCGGCAGCGCCTCGCCGTCATACAGCACTTGACCGGAAGTCGGTGGCAGCAAGCCGGTGATCAAACGCGCAGTGGAGCTCTTGCCGCTGCCGGACTCACCGATCACCGCCAAAGTCTGGCCACGATACAGGCTCAACGAGACATCATGCAGCACCGGTTGATGGCCGTAACTGGCGCAGCTGTTGCGCAATTCCAGCAGCGGTTTTTCCTGTTGCGGGCACGGTTTGGGCTCGGTGCGAAAACTGCGAACCGCCCACAGTGACTTGGTGTAGTCCTCTTGCGGGTCTCCGAGCATCTTGCGGGTTTCGGCCTCCTCGACCAGTTTGCCGTGGCGCAGCACCATGATCCGGTCGGCCATCTGCGCTACCACCGCGAGGTCGTGGCTGATGTAAATCGCCGCGCTGCCGTAGGTCGCCACCGCATCACGAATCGCCGCCAGCACCTCAATCTGCGTCGTCACATCTAGAGCTGTGGTCGGTTCGTCGAAGATGATCAGGTCCGGATGACACGCCATGGCCATGGCGGTCATGACCCGTTGCAACTGCCCGCCGGAAACCTGATGCGGATAACGCTGGCCGATCTGTTCGGGATTCGGCAGCCGCAGCACCCGATACAACTCCACCGCGTCGCGCATCGCCTGAGCACGGCTCATCCCACCGTTCTTGACCGCAGTTTCCACATGCTGATCGATCAACCGATGGGCCGGATTGAACGAGGCCGCAGCGCTTTGTGCGACGTAGGCGATACGCAGGCCCCGCAATTTACGCAGCGCTTCGGGCTTGGCGTGCAGCAGGTTCATCCCGTCGAACTGCACCGAGCCGCCGGTGATCCGGCAACCGTCGCGGGTAAAGCCCATGGCGGCCAGCCCGAGGGTCGACTTGCCGGCACCGGATTCGCCAATCAAGCCCAGCACTTCACCGCGTTGCAGGGTCAGGTCGATGCCCTTGATCAGCGGATGCCAGGCGTCTTCGTAATGGCCTTCGATACGCAGATCACGGATTTCCAGCAGCGGCTTTTCAGGGTTCAGGGTGTTCATGCTCAGCACTCCTTGAGGCCGCTGGATTTATGCAGCATCCAGTCAACGACGAAGTTGACGCTGACCGTGATCAACGCCACGGCCAGCGCGGGCAGCAGCGGACTGATGTCACCGAAGGTAATCAGCACCGCGTTGTCGCGGACCATGCTGCCCCAGTCGGCGGTGGGCGGTTGAATGCCCAGGCCAAGAAACGACAGCGCGCTGATGAACAAAAACACGAAACAGAAACGCAGGCCGAACTCGGCAATCAGCGGCGCGGCGGCGTTGGGCAACACTTCGCGAGTTACCAGCCACCACAGGCCTTCACCGCGCAAACGTGCCGCTTCGACGAAGTCCTGAACCACCACATTCATTGCCACCGCCCGCGACAGGCGAAACACTCGGGTCGCATCCAGCAAGGCGATCACCAGCACCAGCGAGGTGGCCGTGGTGCCGACCACGCTGAGAATCAGCAAGGCGAAGATCAGTTGCGGGATCGCCATCAAAATATCCACCACCCGCGACATCCCCTGATCGATCCAGCCGCCCTTGATCGCCGCGATCAATCCACTCAAGCCACCGAGCAAAAACGCCAGCAGCGTGGTCAGAAAGGCAATCCCCAGAGTGTTGCGCGCGCCATAGACCAGTCGGCTGAACATGTCTCGACCGAGGTTGTCGGTGCCCAGCAGAAACTGGCCGCTCCAGGGCGCAAACCCGTCGCCCACCACTTGCGTCTCGCCATACGGCGCCAGCATCGGGGCGAACAGCGCGATCAGGATGTAAAGGATGATCACCAGCAAACCGAACTTCGCACTCAGCGGCGCCCGGACCAATTGTTTGAGCAGGCTCATGTTCTACCCCTTCGGATGCATCAGGCGTGGGTTGCTGGCGATGGACAGCACATCGGCTGTGGTATTGAGCAGGATGTAGGTCGCCGCGAAGATCAGGCTACAGGCCTGAACCACCGGGATATCGCGCTTGGCCACCGAGTCCACCAACAATTGGCCGAGGCCGGGATAGACAAACACCACCTCGACCACCACCACACCGACCACCAGGTAAGCGAGGTTCAGCGCCACCACGTTGACGATTGGCGCCAAGGCATTGGGCAAGGCGTGGCGGAAAATGATCCGCGACTGAGTGATGCCCTTGAGTCGGGCCATCTCGATGTAGGGGCTGGCCAGCAGGTTGATCAGCGATGCGCGGGTCATGCGCATCATCTGCGCGATGACCACCAGGCTCAGGGTGGCGACCGGCAATACCGAACGCTCCAGCACGGTACCGAAGGACGCGTCCGGCGCCAGGTTGGAAATGCTCGGGAACCAGTTGAGCTTCACCGCGAACAGCAGGATCAGGATGTAAGCGACGAAGAACTCCGGAAACGACACCGCGCTCAGGGCGGTGGTATTGAGCAAGCGGTCGAACCAGCTGTTGCGATACAGCGCCGCGAGCATCCCCAGCATGAGTGCGAGCGGCACTGAAACAAGCGCCGCCAGCAGCGCCAGACTGAAGGTGTTGCCCAAACGTGCAGCGACCAACTCGGCGATCGGTCGCTGGTTGGCCAACGAGACGCCCAGATCACCTTGCAGCAAATGCCAGATCCAGTGGCCGAAGCGAGTCAACGGCGGCATATCCAGGCCCAATTGAGCACGAAACGCCGCCACGGTTTCCGGGGTTGCGGATTGGCCGAGCATGGCCTGGGCGATGTCCCCCGGCAGCATGCCGACCGCCAGGAAAATAATGACTGATACCGCAAACAGCGATAACAGGCCCAGGGCCAGACGCTGGAGGAGCAGTTTGAAAAGGCTATTCATCGTGCGGTTCCTTGATATGGGGCACGGTTGTGAATACGGCGAATGTCTCCTGTGGGAGCGAGCTTGCTCGCGATGACGTCGGCACTCTCAACATTGATGTTGACTGACCCACCGCTATCGCGAGCAAGCTCGCTCCCACAGTTAATCTGCATTGCTACAACGATTACGCCTGCCACCACCGCTCAATCACCCGCAACCCATCCAGTTCGCCGTAAGGCGCGGTGAGTTCGCCATGCGCGACCCGGTTGGAACGCGCTGCCACCGAGCTTGCAAACAGCGGCACAATCGCCCCGCCATCATCCCGGCACAGCGCCTGCATTTCGTTGTACATCTCGCGGCGCAGCGGGTCGTTCATCTCGCCTCGGGCGGCGTTGAGCAATTGATTGAAACGCGGGTTGTCCCAGTGGGTTTCGTTCCACGCCGCGCCCTTGGCGTAGCCGATGCTGAACATCCGGTCGGCGGTCAGGCTGCTGTACCAGAAGGAGGTGGTGAAGGGTTGTTTCATCCAGACGTTGGAGAAGAAACCATCCGCCGGCTCGCGCACCACGTCGATATCGATCCCGGCCTGACGGGCCTGCTCCTTGAACAGTACCGAGGCGTCCACCGCGCCGGTGTAGGCTGCGTCGGAGGCTTGTAGACGAACCTTGAGCGAATCGACCCCGGCCTTGCGCAGGTAGAAACGCGACTTGTCCGGGTCATAAGTGCGTTGTTCCAGCGCAGTGTTGATGAAGCGGCTGCCGGGCTGGATTGGATGGTCGTTACCCACCAGACCATAGCCATGCAGCACCGAGGCCAGCAGGGTTTCGCGGTTGATCGCATGCTTCATCGCCATGCGGATATCGCTGTTCTGGAACTCATGGCTGTCGCACAACATCGGGAAGGTGTAGTGCTGGGCGCCTTTGGTTTCCTCGATGAACAGGTTCGGATTGCGCTTGAGCAGCGCCACGGTTTTCAGGTCGACCTTGTTGATTACATCGACCTGCCCGGTCACCAGCGCATTGACCCGCGCAGCGCCGTCGGCAATGGCGATCAGCTCGGCACTGGCGAAATGCGCCCGGCCCGCTTTCCAGTAATCGGGGCTACGTTCCAGCAGCATGCGCACACCCGGATCGAACGTCTTCAGGCGATAACCGCCAGTGCCGACACCCGACTGCCAATCCGCTACGCCGTCTTTGCTGGGCATGATTGCCAGATGGTAATCGGCGACCACATACGAGAAATCGGCGTTACCTGAATGCAGCTCGAACACCACACTGTCGGTGCCTTGAGCGCGGACCTGGGCGACATCGCCCAACACGGTCTTGGCCGCCGAGGTGGATTTTTCGCCCAAGTGATGCTGGATCGAGGCCACCACATCTTCGGCAGTCAGGGTTTTACCGTTGTGAAAGGTCACGCCCTGACGCAGCTTGAAGGTCCAGATGCGCGCATCCGGTGTTGATTCCCAGCTCTCGGCCAATTCAGGTATCGCGCCGCCGTCCACGGCAATTTCGGTCAGGGTGTTATAGACCGCGGAGAAACCGACGAAGGTGAAGGTGTCGCTCCAGGAACCGGGGTCCCGTGAATCGGTGGTGCTGCCACCGGCCAGGCCAAGGCGCAACACCCCGCCCGGTTTAGGCGTGGCGTCCTGGGCGAAGGCGCCAAACGGCAGTCCCATGGAAAACGCACCCGCCACGGCTGCGGCCGCCGTGCTGTATTTCAGAAAGTCCCTACGTGGGAAGCTGCAGTCATGGTTCGCTTGAGTAATTTTGTTGTTGTTATCGCTCATTGCATTGCCCCTGATCAAAAGCAGAGAAAGTAATGAATCACCGGAAAACCGCTGCCAAACCACGTAAAGCACCGGGCAGTAGCCCGGTGCGAAGGATCGTCAACCTATTCAACGATCACACCTGGATCGCCTTCACTTCAACGAACTCGGCAAGCCCTTCTTCTCCCCATTCGCGACCGTTGCCCGATTGTTTGTAGCCGCCGAACGGCGCCTGATAGTTGAACGCCGCACCATTAAGAAAACACTGGCCCGCCCGTAACTGACGACCCAGCTGCAAGGCGCGGTCAGCGCTGCCGGCCCAGACACCGCTGGAAAGACCGAACGGTGAATCGTTGGCGATCTGAATCGCTTGCGCCTCATCGGCATAGGGAATCAGGCACAGCACCGGGCCGAAGATTTCTTCCTGAGCGATGCGCATCCGGTTGTCGACATCAGCGAACAGCGTCGGGCTGACGTAGTAACCACGCTCGAACGCCTGCGCCGTGTCGCCGCCACACACCAGCCGTGCACCGTCTTGTTGGCCGACCTGAATGTAGTCAAGCACGGTGCGCCGTTGGGCTGCCGAACACATCGGCCCAAGGAAACTTTGCGGATCGAGCGGATCACCCATCCGCAAACTCAAGGTTTCTGCCCGCGCCAGTTCCACCGCCTCGGCGTAGCGACTGGCCGGCAGCAACATGCGGGTCAACGCGGTGCAGGTTTGCCCGGAGTTGATCATCACGTCCTGCACGCCGTAGCGCACCGCTGCGGCCAGATCCGCGTCCTCGGCAATCAGCAGCGGCGACTTGCCGCCCAGTTCCAGGCAGACACGCTTCACCGACGGTGCGGCCGCTTGCGCCACTCGCACGCCGGCGCCGGTGGAGCCGGTGAACGACACCATGTCCACGTCCAGATGCTTGGCCAGCGCTTCACCGACTTTCGAGCCCGGTCCGCTGACCAGGTTGAACACCCCGGCCGGCAAGCCGATGGCCTCGATCATCTGCGCCAGTAAAAAGGCGTGCAGCGGGGTTTCCTGACTCGGCTTGACCACCACCGTGCAACCGGCGGCCAGCGCCGGTGCGAGCTTGCCGATCAGTTGATGCAGCGGGTAATTCCACGGATTGATGAAGGCGCAAACCCCTACCGCCTCGCGAATGACCAGTGAATTACCGACCTCACGCACTTCATCCATCAAGCCTGCGAGTTCGACGTACTGCTCCAGCCCGATGATCGGCCCGTCCACCTGAACCGAACGGCACCACTGAACCGGCATTCCCAATTCAGTGGTGATGACCGCCGCCATTTCGTCGGCCCGTGCGCGCAACTGCTCGGCGAGGGCCCGAATGTATCCGGCGCGTACGCTGGATGGTGTCCGTGACCAGGGTCCGAAGGCTCGACGTGCGGCGGCCACCGCGTTCTCGACATCGCGTTCATCACCCAGTGGCACCACACCGGCCACTTCCTCCGTCGCCGGGTTGATCACCTCGGCAACGCCTTGCCCTGACGGCGTTTGCCAGCGTCCATCAATAAACAGCGCCATGTGCTTATGCATGGACCTGAGCCTCCATCAGTTCACGGGCACAACGGACGATCCGCTGGCAGGCATCGCGCAACGGTTGCGCTCCCACCACCAGCCCCAACCGAATATGCCCGGCGGCGCTTGGGCCAAACGCTTCACCGGCCAGCACTGACACGCCATGCCGATCCAACAGGCGATCGGCAAATGCCTGGGCGCTGAGCCCGGTTTCGCGGATATCGACCATCACGAACATCCCGCCATCGGGCTTCAACGGGCGCACGCCGGGGCAATCGGCGAGGCTTTCGCACACCAGATCGCGGCGCTGGTGGTAGGCGTCGCGCATGGCTGCGAGCTCCGGCAAGTTGCTTTCCAGCGCGACGACAGCGGCGTCCTGAACGAAATCCGGCGAGCCGTACAGCATGCACAGCGCAAGGTTTTCCAGATGCGCCGCCAGTGACTGTGGCGCCACCACCCAACCGACTCGCCAGCCGGTCATGGCGTGGGATTTCGACAGGCTGTTAAGCGTCGCGGTGCGCTCGGCCATGCCCGGCAAACTGGCCGGGCTGACGTGTTCACCCTCGAACAGCAACTCGCTGTAGACCTCATCGGAAATCAGCCACAGGTCGTGGGCGATGCACAGCTCTGCCAGCGCCTGCCAGGTGGTTCGCGGCAGACTGGCGCCCGACGGGTTGTGCGGGCTGTTCAGCGCCAGCGCCCGAGTGCGCGGAGTGATGCGTGCAGCGACGTCTTCGGGCAGTACCCGAAAACCGTTCTCCGAGCGCACCGGCACTGGAATCACCACCGCACCGCAAGCACCGAACACCGCTTCATAAGTGACGTACATCGGCTCGGCAACAATCACTTCATCGCCAGGGTTCAGCACACATTGGGCGACGCTGAACAGCGCACACTGCGCGCCGGCCAGCACGGTGACCTGATCGGCCGAAACCTGCTGGCCGCTGCGTAGCTGGTGACGCTTGGCGATGCTTTCGCGCAAGGCGCGTTTGCCACGCACTTCGGCGTAGTGAGTGTTGCCGGACAACAGGCTGTCGATAGCCGCCTGCACGATCGGCACCGGGGTGTCGAAATCCGGGTCGCCCACCGACAAAAGCAGAATGTCTTCGCCCTGTTCTTGCAGCGCCAGTGCACGGTAATGAATGTCCCAGGCGGCGGCGCCGTCACCGGCGATACGTTGAGTCAGATCGGAAAAGCGCATGGCTCCATCCCCTTAAAAAAAGCCCCGCAACAATGTTTGCAAGTCAGGCTGAAAGTCAGTGCGCGCACGCATGCTTGAGTTCGATCAGGGTCACGCCGTTGCGCTTGAAGCCGTGGCGCAAGTCGGTTTGCAGCTCCGCCAGACTCTGTGGCTGGCTCACGCTGCAACCGAAAGCCCGGCCAAGCGCGGCGAAATCCGGATTACGCGGCAGTACGCCAATCGGCTCGATATCCAGCCCGAGCATGTCGTCACGAATCTGCCCCAGCGCGTCGTTGTTCCACAGCAGCACCACCAGCGGGCTGTCCAGTTCTTCGACGGCGGTCGCCAGTTCCTGCGCGGTGTAGAGAAAACCACCGTCGCCAACCAACACCAGCCCCGGCCGTTGCGGCGCGCCGAACTTGGCGCCGATGCCCGCCGGCAAGCCATAACCCAAGGTGCCGTAGCCGGTCGGATGCAACCAACTGCGCGGTGCCAGGCTGTTGAAGGCGTAGTTGCCGGTGTAGGCCAGTTGGGTCATGTCGGTGCTGATGAACGCGTTGTCCGGCAGCTCGGCGGCGATACGCTCAAGAATCGCCTGATGGATCGCCTGCAACGGACCGTGGCCGGCCTTCACTGCTTCTCGCAATGCAGCGACGGCGGCAATCGGCGCACTGGCATCCCGCGTGGTGGGCGACAGACGCTCAAGCAATGCTGCGAGGGTTTGTTGCGCATCGCCGTGCAACGCCACCGCGCACGGATAGAAGTCGTTGAACTTGCGTGGGTCGATGTCCACGCGCAGCAGCTCGGCGTTCAGCGGCAGACGCTCGCGCCAGAAATCGGTGTCGGCCATTTCAGTGCCAACCGCCAGCACCACATCGGCCTCGGCGATCAGTTGCCAGCCCGGTTCAACACACAAGGTCGAGCCAGCATTGAGCGGTGCCTCCGGCGGCAACAAACCTTTGCCGGCGACGCTGGTGAAGAACGGCGCGGCCAGCCGAGTACTGAGGCTCTGGAGTTCCTGCGCCGCGTTCAGCGCTCCGCCACCGGCAATAATCATCGGACGCTTGGCCGCCTGCAGCTTGGCCACGGCTTGATCCAGCGCAGTAGCTGCCGGAACGCCGCGACCTGGGCGACGCACCACTTCATGGCTCCAGTCGCGGGTCACTTGCGCCGACAGCACATCCAAAGGCACGGAAATGTGCACTGGGCGTGGTCGCTCACTGTCGAATACCGCGTAGGCACGGGCGATCAACTCAGGCAGATCCTCAGCGCTCAGCGCGACTGCCGAGAACGCGGTGATCGGCGCGGTCATTGCGCGCTGGTCCTGAGTCTCGTGCAGGCAACCCCAGCCCTTGCCGAGGCTGGCGGTATGGTTGACGCTGGAAATCACCAGCATCGGAATCGAGTCGGCATAGGCCTGACCGATACCGGTCGCGGCGTTGGTCACGCCGGGGCCGGTAATGATGAAGCACACGCCGGGTTTGCCGCTGACCCGCGCATAGCCGTCGGCCATGAAACTGGCGCCTTGCTCGTGGCGGGTCAACACGTGGCGAATGCCGCTGCCGGGCAGGCCGCGATACAGCTCCAGGGTATGCACACCGGGAATACCGAACACGGTGTCGACGCCGTAGTTGGCCAGCAGGCGTACCAGGGCCTGGCCGCCGGTCAATGTTGTGGTTTGCATGTTCATATCCTCACTTGTGGCCGAGGCGAATCAACGCATCGACCGCAGTCGTGCCATAGGCACCGACCAACAATGGGTTCACATCGAGTTCCAGCAACTGTCCGGCGTTCTCGCAGGCGTAATCGGCCACGGCACGGATCGCCGCCACCAACGCATCCAGGTCCGCCGCTTCGCGTCCACGAAAACCTTGCAGCAAAGCGGCGCTGCGCAGGCTCAACAACGCCCCACGAATCGCGCCATCGGTGGTCGGCAGCAGCAGGCTGCGGCTGTCCTTGAGCAACTCCACCAGAATCCCGCCGGCACCGATGACCAAGGCCAGACCGAAGTCGTTTTCGCGTTTGATGCCGACGATCAGTTCGGCCAATGGCGGTGTGGCCATGGGTTCCAGCAGCACCTGATCGAACGGTACATCCGGCGCGTAATCGGCAATGCTGGCGCGCATCTTTTCCAGCGCTGCGCTCAAGGCCGCGCCATCCTTGAGGTTCAGCGCCACCGCGCCGGCTTCGGTTTTATGCGGCAACTGCGCGCTGAGCGCCTTCAACACCAAGGGATAACCCAGCGCATTGGCATCATTCAGCGCCTGCTCCGGGGTGCTCAACACGCCGTTGGGGGTTGGCAGACCAAACGCGCGCAATGCCTGTTTGGAGTCCCACTCATTGAGCAAGCGGCCTTCGCCATCCAGTGCCTGCGGACACAGCGGCACCAGCGCCGACTCACCAAGGGCCAGCAACGCCTGACGATTGCGCTGATAACCGGCAATGCGTCCCCACGCGGCCAAGCCGTCTTCCACGCCTTGCAACGCCGCCACGCCTTGAGCGTGCAAGCGCTCGCGAGCACTGGCCGGCAGCAGTTCGGGAAAGGCCGAAGTGACGAAACCGGTCTTGCCGTGTCGGACCAACGCCGCGCAGTACAACTCCAGCAGCAGGTCGCATTCCTTGCGTTCGCCGGTGAACTCCGACGGGTAATCCAGCACCAGCATCGCTGCATCGGCTTCGGTACGCAGGGCGCTGTCGAGCATGCGGTTCAAGGCGTCGCCATCACCCCAGATCGCCGTGGTGAAATCCAGCGGATTGACCAGATTGGCGTAGCTCGGCAGCACTTCGGCCAGCTCGCCGCGCTGACTCTCATCAAGCTTGGGCAGGCTCAGGTCGTTGCGTTCGGCGTAGTCGGCAATCAACCCGGCATCGCCGCCCGAACAGGCCAGCGCGATCAGGCTGTTGCCCGCCGGCAGCTTGCCGCACGCCGCAGCCTTGAGGGTTTCGACGAAACTCACCGGGCCACTGACGCGGATCACCCCAAGCCGTGCAAACAGACTGTCGTACAGCGCATCGGAACCCGACAGCGAGCTGGTGTGACTGAGGGCCAGTTCGGCACCGATCTGCGATACACCGGTTTTCAAAGCGATGATAGGAATGCCCTTCTCCAGCGCCTTGTGCGCCGCGCGGGCGAAACCGGGAACGTTTTTCAGGCCTTCCAGGTGCAAGCCAATGGCAGTGACCCGAGGTTCGTCGAGCAACACGTCCATCAATTCGGCAATACCGAGTTGCGCCTGATTGCCGACCGAGGCCATGTAGGCCACCGGCAGCGAACGGTCGCTCATCGACAGGTTGTAAGCGAAGTTGCCGCTCTGGGTCAGCACCGCGACGCCCTTCTCCACCGGTTTACCGCCATGCGCCACCGGCCACAGCGCCGAGCTATGCAGGTAGTCAAGCAAGCCGTAGCAGTTAGGCCCGAGCAACGCCATGTTGCCGGCAACCTTGAGCAATTGCGCTTGCAGAGCCTGCCCTTCGGCGCCGGTCTCGGCAAAACCGGAGGCATAGCAAATCACCCCGCCCGCGCCCTTGGCGGCCAACTCGGCCACGCAGGTCAGGGTCAATTCACGGTTGGTCGCAACAAAAACCGCGTCCGGGCCGCACGGCAGTTCGGCGATGTTGCGCACGCACGGCACGCCTTCAAGGCTTTCATGCTGCGGGTTGACCAGCCACATTTGTCCAAGGTAGCCACCTTCAGCGCAACGCTTGAGGGCCCGGGCCATGCTGCGACCACCGACAAACGCCAGATGGCGCGGCGCGAGCAGGCGTTTGAGGTTGTCACGAATCGTCTGGGACATGGGTATTCTCCAGCGCGATCAGCGCAACAGCGGCCGCAGCAGCTCGCGGGAAATGATGTGGCGCTGGATTTCCGAAGTGCCTTCCCAGATCCGCTCGATCCGCGCGTTACGCCAGATACGCTCCACCGGACCTTCATCCATCAGGCCCATGCCGCCGAAAATTTGCACCGCCTCATCGGCCGCCCGACCGAGCACTTCACTGGCGAACAACTTGGCCATGCCGGCCTCGCCGTCAGTCATCGTGCCCTGATCCATTTTCCACGCCGTGTGCAAGGTCAGCAGTTCAGCCGCGCGGATCTGCGTGGCCATGTCCGCCAACTTGAACGACACACCTTGGTAGGTGCCGATCGGCTGGCCGAACTGCTTGCGATCCGCCGCCCATTGCAGCGACACATCGAGTGCGCGTTGGGCCTGACCGACGCAGTTCGCCGCAACCATCACCCGCCCGGCAGTGAGCCAGGCGTTAGCCACTTCCCAACCCTTGCCGACTTCGCCCAGCACCTTTGACGCCGGTACGCGGCAGTCGTCGAAGAACATCTCGAAGGTGTGATAACCGCGGTTGCTTACGCACCTTGGCCCACGGCGAATGGTCATGCCTGGAGTGTTGCGATCCACCAGGAACGAGGTCACGGCGTTGCGCTGGCGGCCGTTGTGTTCGTAGGTATCGGTGACCGCGAAAACGATGGCGAAATCGGCGTGCCCGGCGTGGCTGATGAAGTGCTTGCTGCCGTTCAGGATAAAGTCGTCACCGTCGCGCACGGCGCGGGTCTTGATCGCGTTGGCATCGGAACCGGCACCTGGCTCGGTCAGCGCGAAGCAGTCAATCTTCTCGCCCTGGATGCACGGCAGCAGGTAGTCGTTGATCTGCTGACCGGTGCAGGCCATGAGGATTTTCGACGGCCGTGCGACAAACACATGCAGCGCCCAGGAAACCTTGGACAGCTCACGCTCGATCAGCGCCTGGGACAGGTAATCGAGGCCGCCACCGCCGACTTCTTCAGGCATGTTGAAGGCATAAAAACCCGCCGCAATCGCCTTGCCGCGAATCTGTGCCGCCAGCTCCGGGGAGACTTCGTCGGCGCGATCAACCGCTTCTTCATGGGGCAGCAGTTCCTTGGCGACAAAGCTGCGTACCGCGTCCACCAACATTTCTTGTTCTTGGGTCAGCTGGAAATTCATGGTGCTACCTGTTGTTCGTTTACTGAATAGATGAGCGACGCGGGCCTACTTGCCGACAAACTGTGCCGAACACTTTTCCATGGCCGCGCGCAAAGCTTCGGCGCCGTCTTCACTGCGACCGCAGAGCAAACCCGCCGCCAACTCGGCTTGCAGCTGTTCTGGCAGGCTGCGCCGGGCGCCTTCGCGCATGAGTTTCTTGGTCTGGGCAAACGCGAAGGTCGGACCAACGGCCAGGCGTGCGGCCAATTCGCCGGCGGCGCCGAGCAGCTGTTCATCGGCGCAGACTTCGCTGACCAGACCCGCTGCCAAGGCGCGATCGGCGCCCCACAACTCGTCGAGAAACAGCAGGCGTTTGGCTTGTTCGGTGCCGATCAGGCGTGGCAGATGCCAGCTGGCACCGGCGTCCGGCGAGTAAGCCATGCTGGTGTAACCGGCCTTGAAGCGCGCCGATTGCCCGGCGATGCGCAGGTCGCAGCACAGCGTCAGGTCCATCCCGGCGCCAACGGCGGTGCCGTTGATGGCGGCGATGGTCGGTTTTTCCAGGCTGTACAGCCGGCTCATCAGCGCGTGGGCGGTTTCGGTCCAGCCATAGCTTTCCAGTGCGCCACGGGCTTCGGCTTCGGCCCACTCCGCGAGGTCGGCACCGGCGCAGAAACTGCGGCCGCTGCCGGTCAGCACGACGACCCGAACCGCAGGGTCGGCATTGAAGCCATCCAGCAAGGCGTGAAGATTTTTCAGGGTTGGAATGTCCAGCGCATTGCGCTGAGCGGTGCGATTGAGGGTGATCCAGGCAACGCCTGCTTCGACCTGACTGAGCAGAGAAGATTGAGTAGTCATGCGAGTCCTCGAATTATTGTGTTTGGCATGAGGTGATGCGACTTGAGGCCATACTAAACGAGTGTTCAGCAAGACGGCAATCTGCGAAGAAATGGGCTGTAACAGCCTTTTTAACTCTATAAATAATTGATTTTATTGAATTATTTTCTTTTTTCTGGCTCTGCAACAGCTGAACTGTTACAACTTTGAACAACTGGCGACAGGGCACCGCAAACAACTGTGGGAGCGAGCTTGCTCGCGATGGCGGCACCCCATTCAACATCTCTGTTGACTGATCGACCGCTATCGCGAGCAAGCTCGCTCCCACAGGGAATGCGCTAAATCAAGGAATCAAACGGTCGGTAAGCTCGGCGCTAGCACGGTCTGGCGTTTGCGATGATGAATCAGGAAATACGCGCCGTAGCACAGCGCCATGAACCCAAAACCCCAATACAGCGAAGGACGCTGGGTTTCATCCATCGCCAGGAACACGAACAGCGAGCAGCACAAGGCGATGCACAGGATTGGCAACAGCGGGAACCACGGTGCACGGTATTTCAGGTCGCTGAGTTTTCCACCATCGCGCAGATAGGCTTTGCGGAACTTGTACTGCGCCAGTGCAATGACGATCCAGGTCACGGTGCCGGACATGCCACTCACCGCCATCAACACCATGAACAGCGTGTCGGCAGCGATGAAACTGGTCATCAGCGACACCAGCGCGAAGCACAAGGTGATGCTCAGCGCCCGCAATGGCACGCCGCGCTTGCTCAATGGAGACAGGCATTTCGGCGCCATGCCGGTTTTCGACATGGCCCACAAAATGCGGGTCGAGGCGTACAGACCGGAGTTACCGACCGACAGAATCGCCGTAAGGATCACGAAGTTCATCAGGTCGGCGGCGTAAGGAATGCCGACCATGTCGAACACCTGCACGAACGGGCTTTCCATCAACCCGGCCTGCTGCCACGGCACAATGGCCGACAGCACCACGATCGCCAGTACGTAGAAGATCAACACGCGGAACACCACGTTGCGCACGGCACGCGGGATGCTTTTTTCCGGTTGATCGGTTTCGCCGGCGGCCACGCCCATGATCTCGCAACCCTGGAAGGCGTAGACCACGGTCATCATCACCGCGAACACTGCCGACAGGCCGTTGGGAAACAACGAGTCGCCAATCAGGTTGGTCATCATTGGCGCTGGTGCGCCACTGGTCAGCGGGATGGCGCCGAAGATCACCAGTACGCCGACCACGATGAAACCGAGAATCGCTGCGACCTTGATCCCGGAGAACCAGTATTCCGCTTCACCAAAAGCACGGGTCGCCAGGGCATTCAGGCCGAACAGGACAACCACGAACAGCGCCGACCAGTACCAGATCGGCACGGTGGGGAACCAGCGCACCATCAACATCCCTGCCGCGGTGAATTCCAGGCCCACGGTGCTTGCCCAACTCATCCAGTACACCCAACCGATCATGAAACCGGTGGCCGGCCCGATGAACTTGGTCGCGTGGGTCTGGAACGACCCGGATACCGGCATTTGTACCGACAGTTCGCCGAGGCAAACCATCACCAGGTACATCAGGAAACCGGCAACCAGATAGGCCAGAATCGCCCCCACCGGACCACCCTGATTGATGGTCACGCCGGAGCCCATGAACAGCCCGGTGCCGATCACGCCGCCCAACGAGAGCATGAAAATGTGCCGGCTTTTCAGGGCGCGGGTCAGTTGTATGCCTTTGCGTTCGATAGTTTCGCTCATGTCGGCACCTCAGTAGTCGGCGAGGTGCGCGGCGGATGACAGGACGTCATGGCGCTGGGAAGGATCAGCTTTACGGCAGTTCATTATTATTATCTCCAATAAGCTTCGAAGACCGCACTGAGGCGGTTGTGTCGATTATTGGAAACCCATGTAAGTTCGCGTTGAACGCAAAGATCAAAGATGTAAAAAGTCGTAACGTTTTTGTACGTCAGGCTTGTACATCAAGCGTGCAACAGCTCTGCCAGCGTCTGTTGCGAACGCTGCAATTGCTCATGCACCCGTGGTGCCAGCACTCGCAGCGCGGACGCATCGTTGACCAGCGCCGCCTCTTCCAGCGTGCGCAGCACGTTGGCCAATGCGCGAAAGCCCAGTGAATCGCTGCTGCCGGCCAGACGATGGGCCAGATGGGCGACTTCGGTACAGTCGTCGGCCTCGATGGCCTCGGTCAGTGCGTCCCGGTGCTGGGTGATCGAGTTGCGCAATACCGCCAGCAAGCCCTGAACCTTCTGTTCGCCGAGCAAGGTCCGGTGAGTGTCTAACAACGGCCAATCCATCGCCTCGTCATCGTGCTGCGGCTCAGGAGTTGGCGACTGCCCGGCCAGCGCCTGCCGCAGGTTTTCCAGCTTCAAGGGTTTGGCAAGAATGCCGTCCATCCCGGCATCCAGATAACCGCGCACCAGGGCGGGTTGCACACTGGCGGTCAGGGCGAAAATCCGGCTGTGGCGGTTCGGGCCGGCGTTGCTGCGGATCAGTTTGCACAACTCGACACCGCTGATACCCGGCAGGTGCACATCGAGCAGGATCAAATCGAAGGTCTGGCTCGCGCAGTGTGTCAGCGCCTGCCCGGCCTCTTCGGCGAGCCAGACTTGATGCCCATCGCGTTGCAGCAAACCGCTGACCACTTCACGGTTCAGCGCCACATCCTCGACCACTAGAACATTAAGCGCCCGGCCCGGTGCACTGCTCGACACCACTTCAGTCACGCCGGTGGCCGGTTGCAACGTCAGCTCAAACCAGAAACAACTGCCGCGCCACACTTCACTGTCAACGCCGATCCGCCCGCCCAACTGCTCCACCAAGTGTTTGCAAATGGCCAGGCCGAGGCCGGTGCCGCCAAACCGTTGCGCAACATCTTCGCTGGCCTGGGTGAAACGCTCGAAGATTTTCTCCTGCATCGCCGGGGCAATGCCGATGCCGTTGTCCGTCACACTTAAGCGCAGCCGTTGACCGCTCTGGCCCGCGGCTTGCGCCAGTAGCGTCACCTTGACGCTGACCCGCCCGCCTTCGGTGAACTTGATCGCGTTGGCCAGCAGGTTGCTCAACACCTGACGCAAAAACTGCTCGGCGCCGTGGTGCCTGTCGGCGACCTGCGGATCGATGCGGCAGTGCAGTGTCGTGTCGTTGCTCAGCGCCCGCGGCTCCAGCAGCGTCAGCACCTCGTCGAGTAATTGCCGGACCGAGAAATCGACCGGTTCCGGGTGGCTTTCGCCCTCTTCCAGCCGGGCGAAATACAGCACTTCGTTGAGAATCGTCAGCAACCCTTCGCCAGCCTTGTACAGCGCATCCAGACGTTTACCGTCGCGCTCATCAAGGCTGGCGCCGCGCAGCAACTCGGCCATGCCAAGGATGCCGTTCAGCGGCGTGCGCAGTTCATGGCTCATGGTCGCCAGAAACCGCGACTTGGCGAGGTTGGCCGCTTCGGCTTCATCCTTGGCACGCATCAGGCTGGCGGTACGGCGCTCGACCATCCTCAGCAGTTCATCACGGTTATCTTGCAACGCCAGACGATCAGTTTCGCGCCGGGCAATGTCGCTGAGGATCGCCCGACGCATATCGTCCAGGGCGTGAGCCACCGTATCGATTTCGTCTTCGTGGGCGCCGCGGCTCTTGTCCAGGTGCAAGGGCTCATGCCAGTCGCCGGCAGCGATGCGCCGGGCAAACCCGGCCATGACTTGCAGATGGCGCGTGACCAGACGGTAAAACAGTCCCGACAGGGCCACCGCCAACCCGCAGAGAAATACGCTCATCCACAACAGACTGGTCAAACCGGTGGCGAACAGCCGCTGATGCACCGCCCCCAAATCAGTGCTGACTTCCAATTGCCCAAGATGCCGCACGGGACCTGCCGGCGGTTGATAGTCCAGTTCAAATCGCTCGATGCGCAACGGCCCGATCGGGTCCGGGCTGCCTTGCAGCAGATCGAAGTCCGGACTGGTCAGATGAACCCGGGCCACGTCGGAGAAATCCACCAGACCACGCAGTTGCACATTCAACTGTTCCTGGTTCAGGTCCCAAAGGCTGCGTTCCAGACTGGCCAGGTATCCGGCGCGAATCAGCTCCATGCGTGAGTCGATGTCGCGCATCTCGCGGCGGTACTCGAAATACAGTTGCACGGTACTCGCCAGCACCGTGAAGCACAGGCTGAACAACAGAATGAACAGCAACAGACGCCGCAACAGTCCGCCGGGCCGTGCGCGGATCATTGTGCATCCGCCGGCAGGTTGATCATGTCGCGATAGGTGACTTCGCTTTCGTTCAATAAACGATCGACTTCCCCGGCATCGACCATGCGCTTCAACTGCGCGTCGATTTCCGGCATGCGACTGGCCAGCGGTGAACGGCGCGATACCGCGATCCTCAGGTAATCCACACTCAAGGCATTGGGCAAGGCAACGATGTCTTGCGCCCCCGGCAGGTTTTCGACGTAAAGCTGCCCGGTGCGCCGCTCCGAGGTGATGAAATCAATGCGCCCGCGAATCAGTTTGCCGAAGTTCTGGCTACTGTCGGAAACCCATTCGATGTTCTGGTGTTGCGCGACAAAGCGGTCGAAATCCACGCCGTAACTTTCACCGAACAACAGCCCGCCCCGGTAATTGGCCAGGTCCTCCAGACGTTCGAACTTCACCGGATGCTGACGGTTGATGAACAGCGCGACTTCTTCGCGCAACACCGGCACCGTCGAGAACCGCATGCTTTGTTCGCGTTGCGCAGTGCTGTAGGCCAGTACCACGTCGACCCGGCCTTCGGCGGCGTCCAGCAGGCAGCGTTTCCAGTTGCCGAGCACGACCATCTCGACCTCGTAGCCGAGTTGCCCGAACAGGTTTTTCACCACGCTGGGGGCCAGGCCGCGCACCTGTTTGCCGTCGCTCCAGGAAATCGGCGGGTACACCGGATAGTCGCAATAGCGAATTTTCTCTGCCGCCATCGCGCTGTTGGCGGTCAGTGCCAACACCAGCGCCATCATCAGACAAAATAGCCGCAGCATGCGCCTCAGGCCGCCACGCTGGCGGTGAACAGATAACCGGCGCCGTGGATGGTGATGATCAATTGCGGCTCGGCCGGATCGTCGTGCAACTTGCGCCGCAAGCGTCCGACCAGCACGTCGATGGAGCGATCGTTCGGCACCCACTCGCGGTTACGGATCTGATCCATCAACTGATCACGACTCAAGGTGTGGCCACTGTTGCGCAGAAACACACTGAGCAACTGGTACTCGCCGTGGGTCAGCAGGGTTTCGCTGCCGGCGTGGTCGATCAGCCGACGACGGTCGGTATCCAGCGCCCACGCGGCGAACTGTTTGACCGGCCGGGAGATAGCCGCCACCGGTTGCGGCGTCTGCGCATGACGAACCCGGCGCACCAGGTTTTTTGCCCGGGACACCAGTTCTCGCGGATTCAGGGGTTTGATCACATAGTCATCGGCGCCGCACTCAAGCCCGACGATGCGGTCGATTTCATCATTGCGGCCGGTGATCAGAATGATCCCGACCTCCGAACGGACCCGCAGCTCCCGGGTCAGGGTCAGGCCGTCCTTGCCCGGCAGACGAATATCGAGCATCACCAGATCGACCGTCTGGCTCGCCAGAAAGGTTTCGGCCAGCTCCGCCGTGGCGGCGCAATGTACGTCGTAGCCTTCCTGGGACAGGTAGGCGTGCAGCAGTTCGCGAATCAGCGGATCGTCATCGACGATCAGTACCCGAGGAGTCATCGCTTGGTGTCCTGCGTATGCCCGAAGGCGTGTTTCTTATTAGAGTTTTTTCCCGCACCGGCGCCAGAGAGTATCCATTGCTGAACGGGTGATCAACAGCCCGTCGTCTGCAAGCAAAAACGCTGGCGTCCACCGGCCTGCAAACCGTCGACCCAGGCTTCGCAAATCTGTATGCCCTGCTCCGGGGTAAACGTGCCGGGGTTGAGTCCCGACTCCAGCCACAAGCCGTCGAGCAAGGCGCTAAGGCTGATGGCCGCCAGATCGGCGTCGAACCGTTCCCAGCCCTCCTCCTGCGCCAACTCGGTCAGGACCTTGCGCAATATGTCGCGGTACTCGCCATAGGAATGTTCGTGCGCCAGATTGATCGCTTCCGCGGTTTTGACCGCGCCCCAGAACGCCAGCCAGGCATCCAGCAGTTGTGGGTCCAATAGCTCAGCGGAAAACGAACCCCGGAAGAACGCCGACAAGCGCTCACGCGCAGTGGGTGCGGCCTGTTCCATGGCTTCGCGCAACAGGCTCATGACCCGCCCGGTGACTGCCATGTAGGCCTCGGCCACCAGTTCATCCTTGCCGGAGTAGTGATGACTGATCAACCCGACCGAGACCCCGGCCTCGGCGGAAATCTTGCGGATCGACGCGCCCTGAAAGCCGTGGCGCTTGAGGCACACCAACGTCGCCTCGATCAGGTTGGCCTTGCGCAGCTCCGGCTCCATGCGGGAAAAACGGGCTTCCTGACTCATGCGCGACACTCTCCTGGATCAATCGTTAGGGGTCGCGGCCGGGAAGACCGCGAGCTAAACGACTGTACAGCAAGAGCATGGCAAGTCTCCAGTCAGTCGCACGCCTGAGTGACCGTGTTGCCCCCATCGCGAGCAAGCTCGCTCCCACAGGGTTATGTGTCGAGCACAAGTGATTGTGGCCACCCGGATCAAGTGTGGGAGCGAGCCTGCTCGCGATGAGGCCAGCCCATTCAACACAGGGCACTCAGATCAATCGCGATAACCCGGCGCTACCCGCTCAAGCAATCGCAACAGCGCAGGCCACACCAGTTGCATGCCATCCGGATCGCTCAACTCGCCCTCGTCCAGCGGTCGACTGTGGTCGTTGAACTGGCGCTCGGTGTATTCGCAAACGTCGGCCGGCGGAAGTACCAGCTCACCACAGGCTTGCGCGGCCAGTTGGATTTCGCAGGCCTTTTCCAGGTAATACATACGCAAGAAGGCCTGACTCACGGTTTCACCGACGGTCAGCAAACCATGATTGCGCAACATCAATACCGGCTTGTCGCCAAGGTCGTGCACCAGGCGCTGCTGCTCACTCAGGTCCAGCGCCACGCCTTCATAGTCGTGGTAAGCAACCCGACCATAAAACTCCATGGAAATCTGGTTCACCGGCAACAACCCACACTTCAACGCCGCCACCGCACAGCCGGATCTGGTGTGGGTGTGCAGCACGCAGTGCGCGTCTTCCCGGGCACCGTGAATCGCGCTGTGAATCACGAAACCCGCCGGATTGACCGGGTACGGCGATGGCTCCACGGCCCGGCCATCCAGGCCGATCTTCACTAGATTGGAGGCCGTGATCTCATCGAACATCAGCCCGTAAGGGTTGATCAGAAAGTGATGTTCAGGCCCCGGCAGGCGCACTGAAATGTGGGTAAAGATCAGATCGGTCATGCGAAAGTGCGCGATCAATCGATAACACGCCGCCAGTTCCTCACGCAGGCGCTGCTCGGTGGCGTTGCGTTGAGGCGTGGCGCCAAGGTGGGTTGCGATCTCGTTCATTGTTCTGGTTCTCCAGGCTGATCGGCTGCGCAGACGGTAAAGCTGGACGCTTTCACACGTCCAGCCCGTTGCAATTACTTGCTGGCCCAGGCGTTGAAACGCTCTTCAAGTTCCTCGCCGTGATCGACCCAAAACGCCACGTTCATCGACAGCGCGCCCTTGAGGTTTTGCGGCGCAGTCGGCACCCATTGCGCCAGTTTGCTGTCCAGCCGGGCGGCGGCTTGGGTGTTGGTCGGGCCATAAGGGATCTGCTCGACATACTTGACCTGCGCATCCGGCTGGTTGGCAAAAGCGATAAAGCGCTTGGCCTGATCGACATGCTTGGAACCCTTGATGATTGCCCAGTAGTCCATGCCGTACAGGCTGCCCGGCCAGACCAGCCCGAAATGACTGCCGCTCTGCGCAGCGGCGGCCACACGCCCACTGTAGGTCGAAGTCATCACCACATCGCCAGCGGTCAGCCATTGCGCCGGTTGCGCGCCGGCTTCCCACCACTGGATATGCGGTTTGAGTTCGGTGAGTTTGGCGAATGCCCGATCCACGCCCTGCGGGGTGCTCAGTACCGAATACACGTCCTCGACCTTCACCCCATCCGCCAGCAAGGCGAACTCCAGGTTGTACACCGCACGTTTGCGCAGCCCGCGTTTGCCGGGGAATTTCTGCACATCCCAGAAGTCGGCCCACGAGGTCGGGGCCTGCGCAAACTTCTGGGTGTCGTAGGCGATCGCCACGCTCCACACCAGCGCGGCGGAACCGCATTCCTGCGCGGCATCCGGGATCAACTGCTCGGCGTGTCCCAGACTCTTCCAGTCCAGGCGTTCGTACATGCCTTCGTCGCAGCCGCGCATCAGGTCCGGGCCTTCGATCTGCACCACGTCCCAATCGACGTTACCGGTGTCGACCATCACTTTGATCCGGGCCATCTCGCCGTTATATTCACTCTGGATCAGCTTGCTCCGATCCGCCGCGCTGAAGGGTTGGAAGAACGCCACATCCTGGGCTTTTTGTCCGGCTCCGCCGTAACCTACCACCACCATCTCCGGTGCTGCCTGTGCGCTGCCGAGGCCCATGGCCAGGGTCAGCAACAAGGGATAAAAACCGTGCTTGAGCGTATTCGATTTCATCAGTGGTTCCTCGTGCAGGTATCACGTGAGCAAACGCCGACGTGACCCTTTTTTATTGTGGTGAGGTTCGCCCCAGGAGTGGGCGCCAAAATAAGCTACTGCAAGCGCCAGTAAAAAAACAAGTTGATTTTTTACTGGCGGTAAATTTCTATAGGGCAATAATAACAACGCCGAAACCCCGGCCTTTCGGCTTCAGCCCGCCTGGAGTACCCGCACCATGCCGACCTCGACCCCAGCTTTTACGCATCTGTTCGAACCGTTGCAGATTCGTGGCAAACGCCTGAAAAACCGCATCATGTCCAGCGGTCATGACACCTCGATGCCCACCGATAACCTGGTCAACGAGCAACTGATCGCCTACCACAAGGCGCGCGCCGAAGGCGGTGTCGGGCTGATCGTGTTGCAAGTGGCCGGCGTGCATGACAGCGCGCGCTACACCTCGCATGTGCTGATGGCCACCGACGACGCTTGCATCGAGGGCTACCGAAAGCTCGCGCAAAGCTGTCACGCCCACGGCACCGTGGTGCTCTCGCAGATCTTCCATCCGGGTCGCGAGATCATGGAGTCCAGCGATGGCCTGCTGGCGGTCGCCTACTCGCCTTCGGCAGTGCCCAACGAGCGTTTCCGGGTGATGCCGCGAGCCCTCGATCAGGCGATGATCGACGAAATCGTCTGCGGTTATGGCGCCGCCGCAAGGCGCCTGTATCAGGCTGGGCTGGACGGTGTCGAAGTGGTCGCCAGCCATGGTTACCTGCCGGCGCAATTCATCAATCCACGGGTTAATCGCCGCACCGACGAGTACAACGGTGATCTGGAACAGCGCCTGCGCTTTTTGCGCGAAGTGATCGCCGCCGTGCGCGCCAACACCGATGAACACTTCATCATCGGTTTGCGCATTTCCGCCGATGAGCGCGACCCCGAAGGGCTCACCGAAGACGAGTCGCTGGAGGCCGTCAAGTCGCTGCAAGCGCAGCTGGATTACGTGCACATCGTCGCCGGCACCTCGGCGTCGTTGGGCGGCGCGGTGCATATCGTGCCGCCGATGGCGATCGAAGCGGCTTACCTGGCCAAGGAAGCCGGGACGTTCAAGGCCAGCCTGAACATTCCGCTGTTCGTCACTGGCCGCATCAACCAGCCGCAGGAAGCCGAACTGATTCTGGCGCGTGGCCAGGCCGATGTCTGCGGCATGACCCGCGCGCTGATTTGCGACCCGCAAATGCCCAACAAGACCGACGCCGGCCGCGCCGAAGATGTGCGGGCCTGCATCGCCTGCAATCAGGCGTGCATCGGGCACTTCCACAAGGGTTTGCCGATCTCCTGCATCCAGCACCCGGAAACCGGTCGCGAGCTGCTGTTCGGCAAACGGCAACCGACCACCCGGCGCAAACGCATCATGATTGCCGGCGGTGGTCCGGCCGGGATGAAAGCCGCTGCGGTGGCCGCGCAGCGCGGACATGAGGTGACCCTTTACGAGGCCAGCGCGCAACTCGGCGGCCAAGTGCTGCTGGCGCAACTGCTGCCACGACGCAGCGAGTTCGGCGGTGCCAGCACCAACCTCCAGCGCGAGATGGAACTGGCCGGGGTGCGCGTGGTGCGCAATACCCGTGTCGACCGGGCGTTGGTGGAGCGCGAACGGCCGGACATGGTGATCGTCGCCACGGGAGCCGAGCCCTACTGGCCGCCGTTCGAACGCGGTGGTGAGTTGCAGGTGGTGGATGCCTGGCAGGTGCTGCGCGATGAGGTGCAGATCGGCCGTTCGGTGGTGGTGGTCGACTGGCGCTGTGACTGGATCGGCCCCGGTATCGCCGAGCGTCTGGTGCGCGCCGGTCATCAAGTGCAACTGGCGGTCAATGGCACCCATTGCGGGGAAAACCTGCCGCTGTACGTGCGCGACCAACTGGCCGGAGAACTGCATAAGCTCGGCATCCCGATCACGCCTTATGCGCGGTTTTATGGCTGCGATGACAACACCGTTTACCTGCAACACACCGCCAGCGGTGAACCGATGCTGTTCGAAAACATCGACACGCTGGTGCTCTGCCAGGGCCATCAACCGGTGGACACCCTGGGTTTCGAGCTGCAAGGCCTGGTGGAGTTTCGGCGTATCGGCGACTGCCTGGCACCGCGTACCGCCGAAGAAGCGATTTACGAAGGCTTGAAAGTCGCCTGGGAACTGTGAGGCTGTTTATACTCCGGGTCCGTATAACCTGTGGGAGCGAGCTTGCTCGCGATAGAGGCGGGTCAGCCAACATTGATGTTGAATGTGCTGCCGCTATCGCGAGCAAGCTCGCTCCCACAGGGATTTCGCTCATCAGCCCGGTTCGGAACTCACCATGAGCAACAGCACGACACAGCCCGCAACCGGCAGCGCCGAGCCGCATTTTCTCGGCACACGAATTCGCGGCCTGCGCAAACGTCGGGGCATGACCCTGGCTGAACTGGCGCAATTGAGTGAGCTGACAGCAGGCTACATCAGCCAGCTCGAACGCAACCTCGCCTACCCGTCGATCCCCGCGCTGTTCAACATCGCCCGCAGCCTGGGCGTGACGATTCAGTGGTTCTTCGCCAGTGAAGCCAACACCGCGCCCGAAGACCACGGTTACGTGGTGCGCAAGAACAGCCGCATGAGCGTGCATTACGAAGACGGTATCGTCGACCAGCTACTGACGCCACAACCCAACCGTCAGCTGGAAATGCTCCATTCACGCTTCCCGCCTGGCACCTACAGCCAGCACAGCTACAGCCACGAAGGCGAAGAAGCCGGCTATCTGCTGTCGGGGAGTTTCGAGTTGTGGGTCGCAGAGCGTTATTTCCAGCTCAACGAAGGCGACAGCTTCAGCTTTTCCAGCCAGGAACCCCACCGTTATGGCAACCCCGGCGATGTGGATGCGGTGGTGTTATGGGTGATTACCCCACCAACATTCTAACGAGGCACGCGCCCATTCGGCGGACTGGCGCAAGCGCGCTTGAGCGTGTCACTCGGTAATTCCTTGAACAGCGCCCGGTAGTTGCTGGAAAACCGGCCGAGGTGCCAGAACGACCAGTTCATCGCCACTTCGGCCACCGTGGTGTCGGTGGCCGTTCGGCTGAGCAATTCGCGGCGGGCGCTGTTGAGCCTGCGCAAGCGCAGCCATTGCGTCGGCGCCATGCCGGTGTAGGTTTTGAACGCGTGTTGCAGCTGACGCAGCGAGACTTCGGCGACCTGGGAAAGCTCCAGCAAATTGAGGTTCTCTTCCGGAGTGTCGGCAGCCCATTCACCCACCCGTTTCATGATCGCCCGCTCCCCTGTCCGCCGCAGCAACGCGCCTCGGTCCAGACAGACACAGGCGTTGTCGAGAATGAACAGGCAGTCGTCCAGAAGCTGCTGGGTCAGCGCTTCCTTGCTCGGTGGATCAAAGGTCTGTGACAGCCGCGTCAAGGTGCCGCTCAGCCAGCGGCTGAACAACGCGTTCTGCTGCGAATTGAGCGGCGCCATGAACAAGCCTTCCAGCCGCTCGATGCTCAGTCCGTGGCGCTGAACGAACTCCGGGCCGAACACCACGGCCACTTCCTGGTAGTTCTCCGGGGTGATCCAGATGTTGCGGCTTTCGCCGTTCAACACATAAAGCGCGTTGTCGCTGCGATCGAAACAGAACGCCAGTGAACCCGGAGGAGCGCTGAAATTCTGCTCGACACGGGTGTTCATGCACTCCTCGTAAATCTCCACGCCTTGCAGGTCGAGATAACGCACTTGCCCTGCGAAATGCCCGGGCGACATCTGCTGATAGTGCTGCACCCACCCAGGGGTCGCGCGGATCTGTTCGGCGACATCAGCGGTGTTGAAAGCCTGCACGTGCAAGGGGTTTGACTCTGTCATGGAATGACCTGTGCGCACTTTTTTGGTGCGTTCTGGTTCTGCTTAAAGTGGATAGATGGATCGAAACGCCTCGCCCAAGATAGTCGTCAACGCGCTACAGGGGAAGTCTCTTGCCGCTTGTACGGAATGCAGAGATCAACTCTGGCGCTGATAAAACCAACAACGAGGTCTTTATGAATGCCCCTTTCGATCAGCTGTCCACATGGCTGAAAGATCACAAGATTACCGAAGTCGAGTGTGTTGTCAGCGATCTGACCGGCATCGCCCGCGGCAAAATTGCGCCCACCAACAAGTTCCTGCATGAGCGAGGCATGCGCCTGCCGGAAAGTGTGCTGTTGCAAACGGTAACCGGGGACTTTGTCGACGACGACATTTACTACGACCTGCTCGACCCTGCCGACATCGACATGGTTTGCCGACCGGACTCTTCGGCGATTTACGTGGTGCCTTGGGCCATCGAGCCGACCGCCATCGTGATTCACGACACCTTCGACAAGCTCGGCAATCCGATCGAACTGTCGCCGCGCAACGTCTTGAAGAAAGTCCTCAAGCTCTATGCCGACAAGGGCTGGCAGCCGATCGTGGCGCCGGAAATGGAGTTCTACCTGACCCAGCGCTGCGAAGATCCGGACTTGCCGCTCAAGGCACCGCTGGGCCGTTCGGGCCGTGCCGAAAGCGGTCGCCAGTCGTTTTCCATCGATGCGGCCAACGAATTTGATCCGCTGTTCGAAGACGTCTACGACTGGTGCGAACTGCAAGGTCTGGACCTCGACACGCTGATCCACGAAGACGGCCCGGCACAGATGGAAATCAACTTCCGTCACGGCGATGCGCTGGATCTGGCCGACCAGATCACCGTGTTCAAGCGCACCCTGCGCGAAGCGGCGCTCAAGCACAACGTCACCGCGACCTTCATGGCCAAGCCGATCGGCGACGAACCCGGCAGCGCCATGCACCTGCACCAGAGCGTGGTCGACATCGCCACTGGCAAGCCGATCTTCGCCACAGACGACGGCCAGATGAGCGAGCTGTTCCTGCACCACATCGGCGGTCTGCAAAAGTACATTCCGAAACTGCTGCCGATGTTCGCACCCAACGTCAACTCGTTCCGCCGCTTCCTGCCGGACACCTCGGCACCGGTCAACGTCGAATGGGGCGAAGAAAACCGCACCGTCGGCCTGCGCGTACCGACCTCCAGTCCCGAGGCCATGCGCGTGGAAAACCGCCTGCCGGGCGCCGATGCCAACCCGTACCTGGCCATCGCCGCCAGCCTGTTGTGCGGTTACCTGGGCATGATCGAGCGCATCGAACCGAGTGCGCCAGTGCAGGGCCGCGCCTATGAGCGACGCAACCTGCGTCTGCCGATCACCATCGAGGATGCGTTGGCGCACATGGAAAACTGCCCGACCATCGAACGTTATCTGGGGACCAAGTTCGTCCGCGGCTACGTCGCGGTCAAACGTGCCGAACACGAAAACTTCAAGCGGGTGATCAGTTCCTGGGAGCGCGAGTTCCTGTTGCTGAGCGTTTGATCTCTATCAATTGAAACACTACCCCTGTGGGAGCGAGCTTGCTCGCGATGGCGGTAGTTCAGTCAGCATTGATGTTGAATGTAATGCCGCTATCGCGAGCAAGCTCGCTCCCACATGTATTGCACTTGACTGAAAAGCTCCGACCAAACACACATCGAAAACAATCATTCAAAGGGGTGTCGAAATGCGTCTATTGAAATCAGTCGTTCCCGCAGCGCTCGCGCTGTTCTGCAGCCTCGGCGCACAAGCGCAGCCGAGCGTCAGTGTGTACAACTGGACCGACTATATCGGTACGACCACCCTCGCCGACTTCCAGGCGAAAACCGGTATCAAGGTCATCTACGACGTATTCGACTCCAACGAAACCCTGGAAGGCAAACTGCTCGCCGGGCGTACCGGGTATGACGTGGTGGTGCCTTCCAACCATTTCCTGGCGCGTCAGGTCAAAGCCGGGGCGTTCCTCAAACTGGACCGCTCGCAGCTACCGAACTGGAAAAACCTCGACCCGAAATTGCTGACGTTGCTGGAGAAGAACGACCCGGGTAACGAGCATTCGGTACCGTATCTGTGGGGCACTAACGGCATCGGCTACAACGTCGACAAGATCAAACAAGTACTGGGCGTTGATCACATCGACTCCTGGGCCGTGCTGTTCGAACCGGAAAACCTGAAAAAGCTCACCCAATGCGGCGTGTCGATGATGGACTCGGCGGATGAAGTGTTCCCGGCGGTGCTGAACTACATGGGCATGGACCCACGCAGTTCGAATGTCGAAGACTACAAAAAAGCCGAAGCCAAGCTGCTGACGCTGCGCCCTTACATCACCTACTTCCACTCTTCCAAGTACGTGTCGGATCTGGCCAACGGCGACATCTGCATCGCCTTCGGTTACTCGGGGGACGTGTTCCAGGCGGCGAATCGTGCCAAGGAAGCGAAGAACGGCGTGAACATCGCCTATGCGATTCCCAAGGAAGGCAGCAACCTCTGGTTCGACTTGCTGGCCGTGCCCGCAGACGCTGGCAACGCCAGGCAAGCCCACGAATTCATCAACTACCTGCTGGAGCCGGAGGTGATCGCCAAAGTCAGCGCCACCGTCGGTTACGCCAACCCCAACCCTGCGGCCAAGCAGTTCATGGACGCGGAGCTGGTGAACAATCCAGAGGTTTATCCCTCCCAGGCGGTGCTGGACAAGCTGTATATCTCGACCACACCGACAGCGGAAATCATGCGTGTGATGACCCGTTCCTGGAGCAAAGTGAAGTCCAACAAATGAATCAGGCAACAGCAATGAACCCGTTGGCGGAGCACGCCCGCTCCTATTACAACGCCTCCGCCAACACGATGGTGCAACACCCGACGCTGACGTCGGATCTTGAGGCCGACGTCTGCGTGATTGGCGGCGGTTTTACCGGCGTGAACACCGCCATTGAACTGGCCCAGCGCGGGCTCTCGGTGATCCTGCTGGAGGCGCGACGGATCGGCTGGGGCGCCAGTGGCCGTAACGGCGGGCAGTTGATCCGCGGCATTGGCCATGACGTTTCGGGCTTTGCCCGTTACGTCGGTCAGGAAGGTGTGCGCTATCTGGAGCGCGCGGGCATCGAATCGGTCGAGGTCGTGGGCAATCGCATCCGCGAGCACGGCATCGACTGCGACCTGCGTTGGGGCTTCTGCGAACTGGCCAACACTCCCGCGCAATTCGCTGCGTTTCAGCTGGAGCAGGAAGCGCTGAACGCCCAGGGTTATGCCCACGAAACCCGCCTCGTCAGACCCGAGGACATGCGGCAAGTGGTGAACTCCGGTGTTTACGCGGGCGGACTGGTGGACATGGGCTCCGGCCATCTGCACCCACTCAATCTGGTACTCGGCGAGGCACGAGTGGCCGAGTCACTGGGGGTGCGGATCTTCGAGCAAAGCCCGGTGCTGGAGATCATTCATGGCAGCACCGTGCAGGTTCGTTGCGCGAGCGGCACGGTGCGCGCCGGGAGTCTGGTGCTGGCCTGCAACGCACATCTGGAGGAGCTTGAGCCAAAACTCAGCGGCAAGGTGCTGCCGGCGGGCAGCTACATCATCGCCACCGAGCCGTTATCGGCGCAGGCTGCCGCCGAGTTGATCCCGCAGAATCTGGCGCTGTGCGACCAGAAAGTCGGACTCGACTACTACCGGCTTTCGGCTGATCGGCGCCTGCTGTTCGGTGGCGCCTGCCACTATTCGGGGCGCGATCCAGCGGATATCACTGCCTATATGCGCCCGCACATGCTCAAGGTGTTCCCGCAACTGGCCAACGTGCGCATCGACTATCAGTGGGGCGGCCGGATTGGCATTTCTGCCAACCGTTTTCCTCAGGTCGGGCGTTTGCCAGAGCACCCGAATGTGTTTTACGCCCAGGGTTATTCGGGGCATGGCCTTAACGTCACGCACTGGACTGCGCGCTTGCTGGGCGAGGCGATTCACGCCGGGCACAGTCAAGGCATGGACGTTTTCAGCGCGGTGCCGCACATGACCTTTCCAGGTGGGCGTGCATTGCGTACACCGCTCCTGGCACTGGGTATGTTGTGGCATCGTTTGCGTGAGGTGCTAGGTTAATGGCCATAGCCATCGAATCGACTGGAGCTTCGGGCAATGGCCACGATCGAACTGCACCGCGCACAACGGGACGAACTGGACTGCATCGAAAACCTGATGCAGTTCTATATGTACGACTTCAGCGAGTGGCTGCCGCTGAAGTTTGGCGCGCACGGTTTCTTCACCATCCAGCCGATGCTCGACTACTGGAGAAAGCCTGCGACGCAGCCGTTTCTGATCAAGGTTGACGGCGACATCGCCGGGTTTGTGACGGTTGACGATGCGGTTCGTTTTGACGACGTGCAGTACAACATCGGTTACTTTTTCGTCAGTCGCCGCTATCGAGGTCGCGGCGTCGGGAAATGTGCAGTGTCTGCCCTGCTCAAGCAGCTTCCCGGTCAGTGGCAGATTTTTCATATCGACGCCAATCATCCGGCCCAGGCATTCTGGGCCACAGTCATCCCGCAGCTGACCCAGGGTGAGTTCACTTGCCATAAGCTGTCTGTCGACGGCTACCCGTGCACGCTGTTCAAGTTTCGGTTCATGCCGGCTTAAGCCCTCTTCATGCATCGAATGATGCTGGCAATGGCTGGCGTACTCCTGACACTGCGTCCAGACTCTGGTCAATAGCCGATCCCCCGCGCTGACGTCTCGAGGCCCTGTGCATGCTGCTTTTCCTGTTACCTCAGGCTGACTACGACCCCACTGAAAGCAGCGTGCCCTGGCAGGCGTTACACGACGCCGGGATCGAGCTGCGCTTTGCCACGCCGCAAGGCTTACCGGCGTATGCCGACGCGCGACTGGTGGACATCGGTTTCGGTCCGTTGAATTCGCTGCTGATGACCCGCAAAGAAGATCTTCAGCATTACGCGGCCATGACCATCGACGAAAATTTCAGGTCGCCCATGGCCTATGCTGACGTGGATCCCGAGCAGTTCGAGGGGCTGGTAATCCCCGGTGGGCATGCCAAGGGTATGCGCAGTTTGCTGGAATCCGAAGACGCCCGGCGGATTGTCCGGCACTTCTTTGAGGCACAGAAACCGGTCGCGGCGGTCTGCCATGGCGTATTGCTGCTGGCCCGCACGCTGGATGCCGACAACGTGTTTTCGGTGCTGCACGGTCGCAAGGTGACCGCATTGCTGGCCAACACCATGGAGCTGCCGGCCTGGTGGGTCACCGCGCCCTGGCTCGGCCGTTACTACCGCACGTACCCACAAACAGTGCAGGCCGAAGTCACCGCGGCATTGGCCAGCCCCCATGACTTCTTGCCTGGACCGCTGTTCCCGCAACGCGATTCGACAGATAAACCGCAACACGGGTTTATCGTGCGCGACGGCAACCTGCTGACCGCACGCTGGCCGGGCGATTGCCATCGATTTGCGGCAGAACTGGTCAGCATGCTGCGCCAGGTACGCGGGGTTCAGACTCAGCGCCGGGCCGACTGGACAGTCGGCATGCATTGATGGCTGCGGGACGCCTCACAGACGTCCGCTGACCGACCACCAACGCGGCAGCAGCTGTTGAACCTTGCTTTCGCCAAAGCGGTCATCGATCAGCATTACTACACCTTGATCCTGTTGGGTACGGATCACCCGTCCAGCGGCTTGCACCACCTTCTGCACACCGGGAAACAGGTAGGTGTAGTCGTAACCGGCACCGAAAATTGCGGCCATGCGCTGCTTCAGTTGCTCGTTGACCGGGTTCAGTTGCGCCAATCCCAATGTTGCGATGAAGGCGCCGATCAGCCGTGAACCCGGCAAGTCGATGCCTTCACCAAACGCCCCGCCCAATACCGCAAAGCCGATACCCTGGCTAGCTGGCGTGAACTGTTCAAGAAACTCCTGACGCCGGGCTTCGTCCATGCCACGTGACTGCGACCACTGGTTGATCTGCGGCCAGGTCTCGGCAAACAACTGCGCCACCTGTTGCAGATAATCAAAGCTGCTGAAAAACGCCAGGTAGTTGCCGGGGCGCTCTGTGAACTGTCGGGCCATCAGCTCGACAATCGGCTCGAGCGAAGCCTGCCGGTGCACGAACCGGGTGGAGATCCGGCTGACGATGTGCACCTTGAGCTGCTCGGCACTGAACGGCGACTCGACGTCGATCCACACCGTGGTCGCCGGCAACCCGAGCAGGTCGGCGTAATAGCGCTGCGGGCTCAAGGTCGCGGAAAACATCACGGTGCTGCGTGCCGCCGTCAGACGCGGGCGGATAAAGCCGGCCGGGACAACGTTGCGCAGACACAACTGCGAAAGGCTGCGCGTGTTGTTGAGATCGCGCTTGCTGATGTCGAACAGGAAATGCTCATCGAACAGCTCGGCGACCCGGCTGAATTGCAGCGCATCGAAATAGAAGCTTTGCAACGCAGCGTCCAGCCCTTGCGGGTGATCGTTGAGGTAATCGCCGATGGCCGCCGTGCAGAGCGACAGCGCCTGCAACAATTTGTCCGGCGCCTTGGCGTAGGCCTGATAAGGGCTGAGCTGTGTTTTGTGCAGCGCGTTCCATTCACGGTTGACCCGCTGCAAACCCTTCTTCAGAACTTCGGGAGCGCTTTTGCGCAACGCAGTCAGCGTGAATTGATCGAGGCTGGCGCTGTACATCTGCCGGCCGCGCTCCACCAGGTTGTGGGCCTCATCCACCAGCACCGCAACCTTCCACTGGTTGGCCTGGGCCAAACCGAACAACAACGCACTGAAGTCGAAATAGTAGTTGTAGTCGGCAACCACCACGTCAGCCCAGCGGGCCATTTCCTGGCTGAGGTAATACGGACAGACCTGATGTTCCAAGGCAACCTGGCGCAGGGCTGCCTGATTAAGCAGTGTCACCCGGCTCGCGGCCTCGCGTGCCGCCGGCAAGCGGTCGTAAAAGCCTTTCGCCAACGGACAGGATTCACCGTGACAGGCTTTGTCCAGGTGCTCACAGGCTTTGTCGCGAGCAATCATCTCAAGCACTCGCAACGGCAAGCCAGCGGCGCTGTCGACGATGACCTGGGTCGCATCCAGCGCCAATTTGCGCCCGGGAGTCTTGGCCGTGAGGAAGAACACTTTGTCCAGTTGCTGCGGCGCCAACGCCTTGAGCATCGGAAACAGCGTGCCCACCGTCTTGCCAATGCCGGTCGGTGCCTGAGCCATCAGACAGCGACCGGTGCTGACCGCTTTGAACACCGATTCGGCGAGGTTGCGTTGCCCCGGCCGAAAGTCCGGGTACGGGAAGCGCAACACCTGCGCGGCCTGATTACGCGCTTCACGATGCGCCATTTCCTGTTCGGCCCACTGCAGAAACAGCCCGCACTGCAGCGTGAAGAAGTGCTCCAGCTGAACCGCGCTCCAGGTTTCGAGCAGACTGGTTTCCTTTTCGCTGACGATATCGAAATACACCAGCGCCAGATTGATCTCGGCCAATTGCAGCTTCTGGCACATCAACCAGCCGTAGATTTTCGCTTGAGCCCAATGCAACTGGCGGTGATTGGCCGGCATCCGCTCCAGCTCGCCACGGTAGGTTTTGATTTCCTCAAGACGGTTCTGGCCAGGGTCATAACCGTCCGCCCTGCCCCTGACCGTCAACTGCCGGTACTCGCCTTCGAGAGCGACTTCGTTTTGATACGTCTCGCTGCGCCGCGAGGCTACAGTGCGGTGGCCCACGATGCCTTCCAGGGCAGTCGGCGACGGGGTGAAGCGCAGGTCGAGATCACCGGCCTTGGCGGTGAACTCACACATCGCACGCACCGCAACGCTGTAGCTCACGCCTCGAGCTCCGCCCATTGCACATAACAGACGGCGACAGGCATCTGATGCTCGTGGCAGAACTCCAGCCAGCGCAGTTGGTTGTCTTGCAGGCGATCACCCGGGCCTTTGACTTCGATCATCCGGTAGGTCTTGTGTTGCGGCCAGAACTGGATCAGGTCCGGCATTCCGGCGCGATTGGCCTTGATGTCCAGTAACAGGCGGTTGAACCAGTGCTTGAGGTGTTCGGCCGGCAGACAGTCCAGCGCCTGCTCAAGCAGCTCCTCGGTCAGCACGCCCCAAAACACAAAGGGCGACTGCACACCTGATTTGGCGCGAAAACGCTGGCGGATGGTCTCGGCATAACGCCCATCGTCCAGCTCTGCCAGGCACGCCTGGAACAACTCGGCACGCCGGGAATGAAAGTCCTCGTTGAGCAGGTCCACCGGCCCGCGCTGGAACGGGTGAAAAAACGCCCCCGGCAACGGTGCGAAAATCGCCGGCCAGCAGAGTAATCCGAACAACGAGTTGATCAGGCTGTTCTCGACGTAATGCACCGGTGCCGTGGGCTCATCGAGATGAGCCTGAACGTGGAACTCGACCGACAGCGCCGGGTCGACTCGCGACAGGCTCAGGTCCAGACGTTCAACTTCGCGCGGCTTGATCCGTGGCGCCGGCGGCCCGCCGAGTTTGCGCCGCAACCTGGGCAACACCCGCAACAGTTGTTGTTGCTCGGCGGCGCTCTCCGGCGCTTGTTCAGCGTCGGTCGCCAACTCCAGGGCCAATTGAAACTCAGCGCAACGCTCAAGCACCCGGATCAAGCGCAACCTGGCGCCGGGATACGCACATTCGCGGTAGATCGCCAGCGCTGCCGGGAAATCGGTGATGCGCTCGCAGTGTTGCCCGATCTGATACAGCAGCTTGGCGCGCCGCCGCTCAAGCCAGGGGTTGGCGGTTTGCAGTGCCTGGATCTGTTCGACGACCTGTGCCAGCGCTTCCCCAGCTTCAAAACGCAGCTGGCAATCGTGCAGATAGAGAAATGCGCTCACGTCGTCACGACTGCGCAAGCCTCGGGACTCGGCGCAAAACTCGACTTTCTCGTAGGTATAGATGCCAAGATCCGCCAGTACGAACTCCGACCAGTCCTGATACAGGTTGCCGAAGAACATCAGCCGCAGGCGATCGCACAGGTCCATGATGGTCAGGCTCAACAGCCGGTCATCCAGCGTTGGGCACCACTTCTTAAAAGTCTGCGGCTGGGTGAATTGCTCGCTCAATGCGGCCAGCCAGTCAGACTTTTTCGCTTTCGGTTGTTCGATGGCCGTGCTGAAACACTGAAGGATTTCCGGTTTGAGCAGCACCTCGAACAGTTGCTCAATCGACAGTGGCACCTGTTCGTCGACCCAGCCAAGGTTCAGCAAAGGTTCTGCCGCACGGGCGATTTCGCCAATTTCGGCATAGTGCAACTTGTCGAGGCGAAAATGCAGGCCCTTGCGCATGACCATTCTGACCAGCAGTGCCTGGGAGGCGCACGGTAACCGACCAAAATCGACGATAAATTGCTGCTCCTCCACGCTGAGCACATCGACATAGCGTTGCTCAAGCCAGGCGAGCACTTGCTGGAAGTTGTTCAGGTAATAGAAGGGATCATCGAGCGGATTGACTGTCACAGATTGAAAGCGCCATGGCGAGCAGGTACTGGTTATGCGTACAGATATCAGCTGTGCCCCGGTGTTGGCAAACGGAAAAAGATGAGTGGCGCGTTTTGCGTAATGCCTGCCAGTTAGGGAAATACATTCTGTAAAACGAAGCAAGTCTAGTGTGGGAGCGAGCTTGCTCGCGATGACGGTTTTACATTCGATATCAATGTTTACTGTTACACCGCTATCGCGAGCAAGCTCGCTCCCACATTCGATCTTTGCTGTTTCGAACCTTGTGTCCACTTAACTGACTGGCATTAACCGGTTTGGTGGCTTTTTCAGCCTTGAACCGAACTTTACCGAAATGAGTGACACCAAGGACGGTCAGTATCGAAATAACGCACCCGTGCGCCAAAACGATCTAGAGAATTCTGAAAGAGAGGTTTGTCTATGAATATCCGCATTCTGAGCTTGCCCCTGGCCATCGTGGGCTTGCTGGCATTAGGTGGTTGCGCGTCACCAACAGTCGTGACGTTGCAAAACGGCACCCAGTATTTGACCACGGACATGCCTAAAACCAAGGGCACAGGCGGCTTCGTTGAGTTCGAGGACATTTCCGGCGCCAAAATCAAGGTCAAGGCGGACGACGTCGCCACCATCCGCAAAGGAAAATGATCGAAAGCTTTAAGGCGTTAGCAGTGTAGGGTCTTGCCCCGGAATACTGTTATCGCAGGAAATAACCTGCCCACCGCGCCGCAGCATTTGCCCCCTGATAGTTTGGCAACGCTCGTAATCCCGAGCATTCGCGTTATCGATGCTGATGTTGCCGGTCACTGGCGGCTGTTTGCCGTCACCCAGGCTGAGTTTCACCCAGGGTTGTTCCGGCTGAATCTGAAAACGGCTTTTCTCGGGGTCAGGCTCAGTCTGTTCGGCCTGTGTGGGCATTGGCAGTTGATCGGCGGTCACACCGTATCGGTTCAAAATCGAGCCATGAGGCAACTCCTCAGCCATCGCGCTCGCCGATAAAATCATCAGCGCTGCTGCGACTGCCTGCCTCTTGCTGTTACTCACTGTGTTCAATCTCCTGTTTTCAGTTCTCCGCGCCTGGCGCCTGTGTTGCGCGCAGCAGTAGTGCCACCTGGAAACGTATGGCGTGGCCGATGGTTTAATGCCATTGCAGAAAAAAACACCGAAGCACACGCAGAAAACGCTCTTTTACGCCTGGCTCGCTGGAACATTGTGGCTATTCTCTCAGCATCGACAGGCTTTTCCTAAGTCCGGCGAAGTGCTTTTGTCAGGTATTGGAGCCTTCCGTGTAGCGACAGGTCACCTTTTTCGATCACAAGGAATTATCAGTGTGCAGACCCTACAACGCCCTTTGAGCGATAAGGACTTCGCGCTTGCCCTGCCTGGCTTCAAAGTACTGGCGCTGGCCCTTGCGGTATTCGGGCTCAGTGCGTGCAGTAGTATCCATTCGCACACCACCGAATACGCCGGTGTCCAGCACACAGCCGCCACGTCCCCGAACTCGGTGCAGATATTGCGTAGCGCGCCCACACGACCGTACACGCGGTTGGGTGAAGTGATTCTGCACTCAAGCGAGCAGCCGGCTCCGCCCGTCAACGAGTTCGAGCAGAAACTGCGTGAAGAAACGGCAAAAATCGGCGGCGATGCGGTGGTGGTGATCTACGACATGGTCCTGCCAATATCGGCTTACGTCAGCGCTCCGCTTCCGCTGAATCGGGATGTCCACACCGAGCAGAGACGCAAGCTCAAAGGCATCGTGATTCACTATGAATAAACGCTGAAAAGCCCGGCGCGAATCGACGTTCGCACCGGGCTTTTTAACGTCAGGCGATAACCACGCCTGAACTGGCCAGGTGATCGAGCCCAACCCCGACCAGTGTCACCGAGTCGTTGCCGAAGCTCAGCACGGTATCGGCGCCAACCGCTTTGGCGTGGTCGCGTACGTCGTAGTTTTGCCCGACACCTTCGACGCCGAGGAAGACCAGCTTGTCGCTGCTCTGGTAGCCCACAATCCGATCGTTGCCGAAGTCGCCGCTGAACAGGAAGGTGTTTTTTCCCCCTCCCGACTCCATCAGGTCATTACCGGCACCGCCGACAAACACGTCATTGCCCTTGCCGCCGATCAGATGATCATTGCCATCCAGGCCAAACAACCAATCGCCAGCCGCATGCGCCGTGAGGACATTGTCTCCCGCGTTGCCCTTCACCGATGACGCGTACTGGGTCAGGTTATTGCCGACCTGCAAGCCTTTGTCGGTGACGCTATGGGTCACGTCATCCTTGAGCAAGCCCCAGAGGAACCCCGGTTCTTTGCTGATGATGCTGCCGATGTCGCGGGTAATGCTGATCCCGCCGTTGGCATCGCGCACATACAGGGTGCCAGCGCCGTCGTTGGCGAAATCGAAGTTTTTCACCGACTGCTGCAGGTCCAGTGTGTTGCTGCCCTTACCGCCCAGCAGGATGTTGTAACCACCGGAATCCCTGAACGTGTCGTTGCCGTCGCCGCCCTCCAGGTAGTCATTGCCTTTGCCCCCCTGGATCAGGTCGTCACCGTTACTGCCTATGATAAAGGTGCTGCCCTTGTGAGTTTCGGCGTTGCGGTTGAGGTCCTGAACCCAGGTGTTAGCGCGCGCAGGATCCGACAGGTTGGCGACGATGATGGTCGAGTCCTTGCTGGTCAGGTCGTAGAACTTCGACTCCAGTACCCGGGTCATGCCATCGCCGTAACCGGTGGGCAGATGGGAAATCCAGGTCGGAACGTTGAGGATCGAAAACGGCAGCATGTTCCAGGCCGCCGAGGCGTAATGGTCGTTGAAGCTGACGATGTTGTTGGTTGCCGAGTCCTGATGGGCATCGTGTACGCCGACCGATGCCAGGTTGAACGTTGAACCGTCCAGCGCACGAAATACCGGATCGTTTTCGTAGCCGATGTTCAGCACTTTGTCAGTGCTGCTCTGGGTTGGTGACGCGTAGGCGACGTAGTTGGAATCCTTGTAGAAGCCGTTCCAGTGATCGCCGCTCAGGTCCGCCAGGCTATTGACCGCCAGCCCGCCGAGGCTGTGGCCGCTGACCAGCACGTCCTTGCCGCTCAGGCCATTGGCCGCAGCAAACTCAGCAACATTCTTGAGCAGTGAACCAAAGGCTTCACCGACGTAGTTCTTGGCGTAATCCTTGGGACCCAACGCCGCCATCAGGTCGTTGATTACATCACCGATGGAGTCCGAAATCTGTATTTCACGGGGACCACTGGTGCCACGAAAGGCGATGCCGATTTCCGTGAGATGCCCTTGAGCGTCGTACTTGCCGAGGATCTCGACTTGAGCCGTGGTGTAACCGGCTTTCTCGCCAAAGAAGGTTCCCCGTACATCGACCTTGCCGTCATAGCCTAACTGGCTGGCGGTGATCGGTGTCCAGCCAGCTTTCTGCACTGCATCCAGCGCGGCTTTTTCCGAATCGGGGTTCCAGGGAACGCCGGGAATCACCCCTTGCGAGTCTGTGCCGCCGATCAGCGCGGTGACCAGCGTCGCCGGTAACCCGAGGCCGAAACCATTGTGCTGATAGCCCGTGGCAAAGCCATTATCGAGGTTGTGATAGGAATACAGCGTGATCGCCAGCGCATCGGAAAACAGCGCTTTTGATTCGGCCGAGTTGTGGTTTTTGTAGTCATAAACACCCATGGTATTGCCTCTCTTTTGTTGAAGTTGTTAGAGATAGCTCACGCAGCTGGAACGCCCCGCAGCGCAGGGCGTTCTATTTAGTGCAATGCCTTGTGCTGCGGTTTAAACAAATACGATCTCCGCACCAGACAGGTTGTTCAGGCCGACACCCACCAGCGTCACCGCGTAGTCGCCGACCTTGAGCAGCGTGTCGTTACCCGATTGCGAAACATGCTGGCTGTAGTCATAGCCCTGCCCCGCGCCTTGAACGCCCATGAACACCAGTTTGTCGCTGCCCTGGTAGCCATTGATGGCGTCAAAGCCGAACGCGCCGCTGAACAGGAAAGTGTTGTGGCCACCGGCGGCATACATAACGTCATTGCCCTCGCCGCCCACGAACGTCACCTGGCTTTTGTCGCTGCGCAGCACGTCGTTGCCGGACAATCCGAACAGCCAGTCACCGTCGGCGGTCGCCACCAGTGAATTGCCGTAGGCATCGCCGTTGAGCGAGTGGTTGTAGTGAGTCAGCTCGGTGCCGGCCAGCAGGCCTTTGGCGGTGACGTTGTAGGTAACGTCCTTGTTCAGCAGACCCCACATGGCCCCCGACTCCTTGCTCACCAGCGCGCCGATGTCGCGGGTCATGCTGATGCCGCCGTAGCTGTCGCGCACATACAGCGTGCCGTCACCATCGTTGGCAAAGGTGAAGTTCTTCAGCGGCTGTTGCAGGTCGAAAACGTTCTGCCCTTTGCCACCGAGCAGGATGTTGTAGCCACCTGCGTCCCTGAAGGTGTCATTGCCGTCGCGGCCTTCGAGGAAGTCATTGCCCGTGCCACCGCGCAACAGATCGTTGCTGTCGGTGCCGATGATGAAGGTACTGCCGGTGTGCGTTTCACCGCTGCGGCCCAGGTCTTCGATCCAGGTGCTGGCCCGCAACGACTCCGACAAGGTCGAGACGAGGATCGTCGAGTCCTTGCTGGTGAGGTCGTAGAAGCTCGAGCCAATGACCCGGTTCAGGCCGTCGGCATAACCGAGGGAGCTGTGCGCCGCCCAGTGCTGCGGGTTGGCAATGCTGAACGGGGTCATCTGGGTGGAGACGTAGTGGTCGTTGACGTTGACGATATTGTTGGTCGCCGACTCCTGGGGCTTGTCGTGCTTGTACAGCGATGAACTGCTGAAGGTGGTGCCATCGAGCACACGAAACACCGGGTCGTTTTCATAACCGATGTTCAACACATGGGTGCCCGCCGAGCTTTGGGTTGGCGAAGCGAAGGTCACGTAGTTGGCCTCCTTGAAGTAACCGCCCCAATGGTCGGCACTCAAGTCGGCCACGCTGTTGGCGCCCAGACCGCCCAGACTGTGGCCAGTGATCAGCACATCCTTGGCGCTCAGACCCTTGGCGCTGGCGAACGCCGCGACATCCTTGAGCAAGGTGTCGAAGGCGCTTTTGGCATAGTTCTTCGCATAATCCGTCGGGCCGACAGCGGCCAGCAGATTGTTCTTCATGTCGCCGTAGGTGTCGCTGTAACCAAGGCCTCCAGTGCCACGAAAGGAAATGCCGAGGGAGATCAGCTTGCCCGCGGCGTCGTACTTGGCCAGCACTTCGGCTTCGGCACTGGTAAAGCCGTCCTGCTCGCCAAAGAACGTGCCCTGGGCACCGACCTTGCCCTGATAGCCCAATTGTCCGGCGGTGACCGGCGTCCAGCCGGAAGCCAATGGCTTGCCGGTCGGCGTGTAGGCGTACAGCGTCAATGCAATCGCATCGCTGTACAACGCCTTGCTGGCGTCGCTGCCGAACTTCCTGTAATCAAAAACACCCATTTTCTTGCCTCTTCATTGCTGGTACGTGTTGCGGTTTTTCAAATCAGAACTGCCAGTCGAGGGTCAGCCCGACGCCATGGGTCTTGTCCCTCGAGCCCAGCAGTCCGTTGTAATCCAGGTTCAGGGTGATATCGCGCGCTAGCGCCAGGCCTGCGCGAACGCCGACCACGGCCGCGTTGCGGTCCATGGAAACGCTTTGCACGGCAAACGGCGTAGCGCCGGATGCAAACGCGAGGTTTTCCTCGGAGTGGGTATTGCTCAGGTTGTGCTGCCAGCCCAGGGTCCCGGACAGGTCGAGTTGCTGATGCTCGGTGAGCGCCAGGCGTTTGTTCGCTCGCAGGCCCAGCGTGGAAAGCACTGCATCGCGGTTGTCGTCGCCGCCCTTGAGTGCCGCCGCACCGCCCTTCTCGGTAAAGCTGTCGCTGCCGAGGTGCACGTAGGCCAGATTGGCGAATGGCTCCAGCGCTAACGGTTGCAGGTCCAGGCGATAGGCCGCCTCAGTGAACACTTGTGTGGTGTGCGCATCGCGCTTGGATTTCTGCTTGGTGCTGATGTCGCCGAACTGCACATCGCGTTGAGTGTCGATGCGATGCCAGCTGTACGCACCGCCGACGCTCAGACGCAGCGCGTCCATTTCATGCCCGGCGTACAGACCCAGGTGATAGCTGTCGACCGAGGCAGAAGAATGGGTGCCATCGCCCATGTTCAACGAGCTGTTGCTGTAGCCAGTGACGAAACCCAGTCGAGTGTGCTCGGCAATCAAACCGTCGCCCCCGGCCAGCACACCGCTGATGGAGCTGGTGTAGTTGGCGTTGTCGTGGCCGCTGTCGGTCTTGCCCCACGCCCCCAGCACTTTGACCCAGGCGTTGTTCTCGTTGCTGTTGGGCGTCGCGGCGTCATAGAGGCCGCCATCGCGCAGACGCTCACCGACGGCATCACGCAGATAGCGCGAATCGTTGACCAGCAAGGTGCCAACCGCCGGATGAATTTCCCCGGACAGTTGCTGGAAAGCTTGCTGCGCGGCCGCCGCGCTCGGTGACAGCAGCAGGCTTTCATACACCGGATCGCCCGCGCCCAACTGCTCGGCGGCGACGGCCACAGAGCGCTGATTCGGGGTTTGCCCGACGCTGGCAAAGGAGTTGCCGTTACGCACGATCGCCAATTGCACGCCGGTCGCCGAGTAATCGAGACTGCCACCGATAAACGCGTAGTTTGGCAACACCGCGGCAAACTGGCCCTGAATACCGCCAGCCGCTTGCAGGATGTTGTACTGATGACCGATCAGGCTCTTCACGTCGCTGGGACTCAACAGCGTCGGACTGTTTTCCCGCGAAAGGCTCACGGTCGCGCCCTGGATCGTGGCTGTGCCGCCGGCAACGATGCTGTCGCTGCTGGTGGGCGACAGCTCGACGGCATAGGTCGAACCGGGCTCGAAGGTCACATCGCCGGCCACGTGCAAGGTGCCGATCGAGTTGCCCGGTGCGACGGTGCCGCCGCTTTTCGCGGTCAATGCGCCGACCCGCCCGGAACCACCGAGGATGCCGCTGTCATTGACCGTGACCGCTGACAGCAACGAACCGTTAACCGCCAACCGCCCCTGATTCACCAGGGTTGGCCCGGCATATGTGTTGCTGCCGGTCATCACCAGCGTACCGATACCCTGCTTGGTCAAACCACCGTGACCGGATATATCGTTGCGCCAGACATCGAGCCCGCAACTGATGTCATTACAGATTCGCTGCGTCGGCTTGCCAGCATCGATGACCGCGCCAATACCTGGCAGGTCGGCGACAAACTGGCCTGAGCCATAGGCCCCGGCCACGCGGAATTCCTGCGGAATGTCGGCGTCGGCGACGAACATGCCCGGACCATCGATACCCTTGCGCAGGTTGATCATGCCCCAGCCGTACAACGAATCGATGCCCGGAGCGCCGAGGTCGGTGGCGGTGGTTTTCAGTACTGTGGCGACCTGCGCGCCGGTCATGTACGGGAAGCGTTCCATCAACACTGCCGTGGCGCCGGCCACGTGTGGCGCGGCCATCGAGGTGCCGTTCTTGTTGGCATAGCCCATGGTCAGGTTGTCGACGCTGGTGCCGCCGATCACTGCGCTGTAGATCTTGGTACCCGGTGCCGACACGCAAAAGCCTGCGGTATAACCGCAACGCGACGAGAAGGTGCTGATGATGTAGGGATTGGGACTATTGGTGTCCGGGTTCATTTGCAGAGCCGCGACGGTGACCCAGTTCGCGGCAATGTCCGGCACGAAGTAACCCAGGCCGGCAATCGCGTCCGGGTTGTTGAGGTTGTAGTCGTTACCAGCGGCGAAGATCGTCACGATGCCGCTACGGGCCGCGTCGATGGCGCCTCGGTAAGCACCGCCCTGTTTGGTGTTGAGTAGCGGCTGGATCTGATCGAACTGAGCCTGGCCGTCCTGCACGGTGAAATGCGCGAACGCCGGGTCCTTGCCCCCCTTTTTGAAGCGGTCGGTGATGCCGATGCCCCAGCTGTTGTTGATGATCCGTGCACCGCTTTCTCGCAGAGCGTCCCAGCCGGCTTTGTAGACCGCGCCGTCGTTGCCGAGAATGATCCCGTCTTCAGGGCCCGGGTCGCCGTTGTCGGCGCTGATGATTTGCGCATTGAAGGCCACGCCGTGCATCGGGCTGCCATCGCGGCTGCCGGCGGCAATCCCGCCGACGTGGGTGCCGTGAGAGCCCAGCTTGCCGTCGGAACCCACCGACGGTGTGCCGTCATACCGAAAGGCATCTCCGGCTTTGACCGGAATGTAGGGGTCGGTGTATTCGCGGATACCGCTGGTGACCAGGGTCAGCACTTTATTCGCCCCGGAGAACTCCGGGTGTTGGGCGTAGACCGGCTGATCGAAGATCCCCAGTTTGACGCCTTTGCCGGTGTAGCCGGCCGCGTAGGCATCCTGAGCGTTGATCGCGCCCAGGCCCCATTCGGCGTTGAACTCGCTGCTGCGCCAGCTGTTCGGATCGCCAAGCATGCCGCTTTCCACATAGGGTGCGGCCTGAGCGACACCGGTCGCCGCCAGATACGCGATAAAGGCCCCATTGAGGGCTTTTGCCTTGCGGCTGATGCCGATTTGCACAGGCGTGTTGTTGCGAGACTTGCCTTCCATCCAGCTACCTTCCTTAGTTGTCGTGCTTGAATCCCGGCGTGCTTACCTGCACGCGTCTTGTTTTGTTCCGCGTTCCCCCCCGTAGCAGTTGCTGAAGGCAACGTTCGGCTGCGAAGCAGTCGTACGTCAGGCTCACCGAGTCGTCCGCATTGGCGAGCGCTGCGCACTCGAACGCAGGCTGCGCCAGCTGCTACAAAAGCTGTGGTGTTCTTTAGAACTGCCAATTAAGGCTCAGCCCTACCCCATGGCTGTTTTCGCCGCTGGCCAGACGGCCGTTGTAATCAAGGTTCAAACGAACGTCCTTGGCCAATGCCAGCCCTGCCTGAACCCCGATCAGCGCCGCGTCGCGCGCCAGTGGTGCACTTTCGACCGCGAACCCAGGACCGCCACTGGCAAACGCCAAATGGTCTTCCGATTGAGTAGCGCTCAGGTTGTGCTGCCAGCCGAGGGTGCCGGCGAGGTCGAGCCGTTGCTGACTGGAAAGGTTGATGGTTTTCAGCGCGCGTACGCCCAACGTGCCGAGCACCGCATCACGCGTGTCGCGACCACTTTTCAGCGCTGCGGCATCGCCTTTTTCGGTGAAGCCATCGGTATCCAGATGCACATAGGCGAGATTGGCGAACGGCTCCAGTGCCACGGGCTGCCGTTCCATTCGGTAGGCGGCTTCGGTGAACAATTGCGTGGTGTTGGCGTCGACCCTGGTTTTCTGCCTGGCGCTGACATCACCGTATTGCAGGTCTCGCTTGATATCCGCCCGGTGCCAACTGTAAGAACCGCCGAGACTCAGACTCAGTGCTCCCAGTTCGCGTCCGGCGTAAGCGCCCAGGTGGTAGCTGTCGACCTGCGCCCGGGAATGGGTGCCACTGCCCAGGTTCAGCGAACTGTCGCTGTAGCCAGTGACAAACCCCAGTCGGGTGTCTTCGTCGAGCAAACCGTCGACCCCGGCCAGCAAGCCGCCAATCGACATGGTCGAACCTGCCGTGTCGTTACGCGCATCGGTCTTGCCCCAGGCGCCCAGCGCCTTGACCCAAGCATTACTGCCGGTCGCCGGATCCGCCTGCAAACGCTCTCCCACCGCATCACGCAGGTAACGGCTGTCGTTGATCAGCAAGGTGTCGAGCGCTGGGTAGATTTCCCCGGACAACTGCTGGAACGCCTGTTGGGCCGACGTTGCCGACGGCGACAGCAAAAGGCTTTCGTACACCGGATTGCCCGTGCCCAATTGCTCGACGACAGCCGCCACGGAACGTTGATTCGGGGTTTGCCCGACGCTGGCAAAGGAGCTGTTATTGCGCTCGATCGCCAATTGCACGCCGGTCGCCGAGTAGTCGAGACTGCCGCCGATAAATGCGTAATTCGGCAACACCGCAGCAAACTGGCCCTGAATACCGCCGGCCGCTTGCAGGATGTTGTACTGATGACCGATCAGGCTTTTCACGTCGCCGGGGCTCAACAGCGTCGGACTGTTTTCCCGCGAAAGGCTCACGGTCGCGCCCTGGATCGTGGCTGTGCCGCCGGCAACGATGCTGTCGCTGCTGGTGGGAGACAGCTCGACGGCATAGGTCGAACCGGGCTCGAAGGTCACATCGCCGGCCACGTGCAAGGTGCCGATCGAGTTGCCCGGCGCGACGCTGCCGCCGCTTTTCGCGGTCAATGCGCCGACCCGCCCGGAACCGCCAAGGGTGCCGCTGTCGTTGACCGTCACCGCCGAGCTCAGCGAACCATTGACCGTCAGCAAGCCGCCATTGACCGTGGTCGCACCGCGATAGCTGTTGTTCCCGGCCAGAATCAACTGACCCGCGCCGGATTTGATCAGGCTGCCTTCATAGAGTCGTGTCGCGGCTGCCGCATCGCGCGCCGTGCCCACCGCGTAATCGGTCTTGTCCTGCTGACTGGCGTTGGCCGCAACGCCGTTTTCCCAGCCCTTGTCTTTCAAGGTCTGTTGCCAGGCGCCGTGCTCGGCGGCATCTTCGCTCTGACGCTGTATCAGCGCCTTGTCCGAGATGTCGTTGCTCCATACATCACGCTGGCCGGCACCAAGGTTGGCGTCGAATGAACCGAGCAACTGCCCCGGCCCGCGCATTGCCCGCGCAAGGTCGGGCACGCCCCAACCGACCCGAGTGCTCGGCGCATCGGTGATCGAGCCGTCGAGCTGGGTCGCGGTGGTCAGCAGCACCTGCAAGGCTTGCTGGTTGTTCATGTACGGGTAGCGTTCCATCACCAGTGCCAAGGCGCCGGTGGCATGCGGCGCCGCCATCGACGTGCCGTTGTAGTTGGCATAACCGCCACCGACGATGGTGCTGTAGATCTGCGCGCCCGGCGTGCTGATGCACCAGTACTTGGCGATCCCGCACTGGTTGTATTTCTGCTGATTGTTTTTATCGAGCCCCGACACCGCCAACCAGTGGCCTTCCAGGTCTGGCTCGAAATACGGCAGGGCCGCGCGGACGCTGGCATTGGCGTACCCGCTGTTGCCGGCGCTGAACACGTTGATCACCCCACGACGCGAGACATCGGCCGCCGCATCGATCCAGGTGTTCTGGTTCCAGTGCTGGGCATAGGCGGCGTGCAGACTCTCGATCGTCTTGTAGTCGACATCCTTGGGCTGGCTGCCCCAGCTGTTGTTGATCACCCGTACGCCGGCATCGGCCAAGGCGTCATAGGCCGCTTTGAAATAACGCGGATCGGGGCCGGGGCCAAAGAGGAAGCTGTCGTTCTGATTGGTGTTGGCGACATACACATCCGCGTTGAACGCCACGCCATGCATGCCGACACCGTCACGCGCGGCGCCCATGGTGCCGGTGACGTGGGTGCCGTGGGAGTCGTTGTTGGCGTTGTGATTGCCGCTGACACTGAACGGCGCGCCGTTGAGGTAATTACCGGTGGCCGTGACCGCATGAAAGCGTGCGGCTTCGGGATGGTTCGGATCAAAACCTGAGTCCAGCGCGCCGATCTTCACCCCTTTGCCGGTGAATCCTGCGGCATAGGCCTGATTCGCCTGCATGCGCTCCAGGCCCCAGTCCCGTTGGTATTCCGCTGTGCGCCAGCTGGCGGGATCTCCTGCTTGCCCCGGATCAAGGTAGGCCGCGTGAACTGCGGCGGGCAACGCGGCGACGAGCAACAATAATGAGCCGCTGGTGATCGGCTGGGAGCTATAACGACGTACATCCGTGTTCATGACATCTCGCCTTATTAGACTTGTAGTCCCCCATCCGGGGGGAGTGCTGCAGTGAGGTGCTTATCGGGTGGTCTTACGCGGGCCGAAGGCTTCATCGACCTTGGCCAGGTCCTCTTCACGCAGGTTGCCGGCGTAGTAATGCAACTTGGTCCACGCCATCAAATAGTCATAACGGGCCTGGGCCAGGTCACGGCGCGTGGTGTAGAGCTGCTGTTCGGCATTCAGTGCATCGAGGTTGACCCGCTCGCCGCCGAGGATGCTTTGCTTGGTCGAGATCACCAGCGCTTCAGCCGACGTCAGGGCCTTTTGATAGGCACGCAGCTTGCTGACACCCGACAGGCAGGCACTGAACTGGCGACGCAGTTCGATCAGGGTTTCGCGGGTTTTCGAGTCCAGATCGTATTCGGCCTGCTCCATCGAACGACTGGCCTGACGAGTCGATGCCGACACCCCGCCACCGGCATACAGCGGTATGGTGACCTCGATACCGATGGTGTTGGTGTCGTAACGCTGGTTGTAGGTGTTGCCGCTTTCCGACTCGTTCTTGCGCGCTGTCGCGTAGGCGTTGACCCTGGGCAAGTGCCCGGCGCGATTGCGCTCCACTTCGAACCGCGCCACTTCAACCGCCTGACGCTGGGAAGCCAGGTTCGGGTTGTTGCTCAGCGCGAGCTCATGCCAGGTGTCGAAATTGGCCGGTTGCAAGGTGAACGACTCAAAGGACTCGCCCAAAGGCTCAAGGTCTTTGATATCAATATCCCGCGTGCCGATCAGCGCCCCCAGCTCACGCAAGGAAGCGTCTTGCTCATCACGAGCCTCAATCTCTTCGGCAGTGGCCAGTTCGTAACGCGATTCCGCTTCGAGAATATCGGTGCGGGTGCCCTCGCCCTGGCGGAACATCTGCTCGTTCTGCTGGAACTGTTCTTCGAAGGCTTTTTTCTTCGCTTGCGCGATGTCGATCTGATCCTGGGCAAACAGCGCCTGGGTGTAATAGGTCAGCACCCGCACCAGCAGTTCCTGGCTCTTGCCGCGAAAATTTTCATCGGCGAACAGCGATTGCGCCACGCCCTTGCGATACGCCGCGTAGGCCTCGTAGTCGAACAACGGTTGCTGCAGGGTGAAGGTCGAGCCGTAGCTGTCGTAGTTACGGTTTTCGGTCTGGTTGCGGCGGCGCTCGTCCAGGGATGTGGCCTTGGAGTTGTTGCGGCCCTTGTTGTAGTTGTACGACAGTTTTGGCAGCAGGCCGGCGCGACCAATCGTGCGGTTTTCAAGGCCGGCATCACGTTCCTTGATGGCGCCGAGAAATATCGGATCGTTGCGCAGCGCCTGTTCGTAAACCTCGAATGGCCCCATGGCGTGAACGTGGGTACAGACCAGCAATGCTATAGCGGTCCCGAGAATGGAAAGCTTGCTCATACGACGGAACATCCTTATTCCTCGGTCAATGCGGAGCCTGCCCGGTCGAGCAGAGGTTTGAACAGATAGTTGAGGAGTGAGCGTTCACCGGTGCGTACGAACATTTCCGCCGGCATGCCCGGCTTGATCACCAGCCCGTTGAGTTTCTCCATGGCCACATCGCTGACGCTGCTGCGCAGCACGTAGTACGGCACGCCGGTTTTCTCGTCGACCATCTGGTCGGCTGAAATCAGGCTGACTTCGCCCGGTACCCGAGGGGTTTTGCTCTGGTTGAACGCGGTGAACAGGATGTCCACCGGCAAGTGGCTGCCGACCTTGTCGATCAGGTTCACCGGCAGGTGACCTTCGACCTCAAGGTGCGTGCCTTGGGGCACGATCTCCAGCAAGGTTTCACCCGGGCGAATCACTGCGCCTTCGGTGTGTACGCCGAGGCTGACTGCAATGCCGTCGGCCGGCGCGACGATTTCACTTTGTTGCAGATTAAAACCGGCCGAGGTCAGTTGCTGCTCCAGGGTCAGGCTCTTGAGCTGTGCGTCCGCCAACTGGCTGCGCACCTCTTTCTGGTACTCCTCGCTGTGCTGTTGCAACTTCAAGCGCGTTTCAACAATGCCCTGGTCCACTCGCCCGCTTTCGCCGGTGTTCTGCGCCAACTGCTGTTGTACCTGCGAGAGCTGACGCTGGTAATCCATCAACCGGTTGCGCGGGATGTAACCGTTGTCGGCCAAGGGCTGCAGGTTGGTCAGTTGCTGACGCAAGGATTCAGCCTGCGCGGTCAGGTCGGTACGTGCCCGACGCATCCCGGCCAATTGCGCGGTGGCGCCTTCGATGTTGGCGCGCAGCCCGGCCTGCTCACGATCAAACGCTTCGCGGCGGCTGCTGAATAGTTGCCGCTGGCCTTCGAGGACCAACGCCAGACGCGGGTCGGGGTCGCTGCTCAGTTCGGTCGGAAAAATCACCTGTTTGAGGTTGTCACGCTCGCTCTGCCAACGCGCCAGACTGGCCCAGGCCATGCGGTACTGGGCTTGCAAGGATTGCACGTCGGCTTCGACCTGAGTCTGGTCGAGACGAAACAGCGGCTGGCCTTGCTTCACTGCCTCACCTTCACGTACCAGAATCCGGCTGACCACGCCGCCACTCATCGATTGCACAGCCTTGCGCTTGCCGGACACCACCACCGTGCCCTGCACCGGAATCCCCTGATCGAGAGGCGCCAGGCTGGCCCAGAGAAAAAAACTGCCGGCGCCGACCACGGCGAGAGTCCAGCCCATGCGGGCAAAAAACCCGGCGTCGCGCTCAGGGCGCTCCGGTGCGTAACCTTGTTCGATTGTCATGCCGCTGTCCTTGCTCATACACCGCTGCTCTTGGTCGGGGCCTGATACTGGCGGCTCATGCTGAGCCCGGCCGGTGACGCGGGTTTCTCCCGTGGTTGTTCCTGCTGTGCGCCAGACTGCTGTGAGCCAGAGAGTGCCTTGAGCACTTCCTGACTCGGCCCGAAGGCTTGCAGGCGACCTTCGTTAAGCACCAGCAACTTGTCGGCCTGGGCCAACGCCGAAGAGCGGTGGGTCACCAGAATCACGCTGGTGCCCTGGGCTTTCATCTGCGCGATCGCACTGGCCAATGCAGCCTCGCCAATGGTGTCGAGGTTCGAATTCGGCTCATCGAGCACCACCAGGCTTGGCCCGCCATACAGTGCTCGGGCCAGGGCCACGCGCTGTTTCTGGCCGCCGGACAAACCGCTGCCATCCTCGCCCAGCAGGGTGTCGTAGCCTTGCGGCAAGCGCAGAATCATCTCGTGCACGCCGGCTTGTTGAGCCGCCTCGACAACCTTCTGCGGGTCGGCTTCGCGAAAGCGCGCGATGTTTTCGGCGACACTGCCACTGAACAGTTCGATGTCCTGTGGCAGATAGCCGATGTAGGGGCCGAGGTCGTCGCGGTTCCAGCGATGGATGTCCGCACCGTCCAGCCGCACAGTGCCGGCCAGGGTCGGCCAGACACCTACCAGCACTCGCGCCAGAGTCGATTTACCGGAGCCGGACGCACCGAGCACGCCCAGCACTTCGCCGGCCCCGAGGTTGAAATTGACCATGTGCAAGGTCGCCGTGCGTTGCCCCGGCGGGCCGGCGCTGACCTGCTCGAAGGTTACCTGGCCCTTGGGCGCGGGCAACTCCATGGCGCCGTCGCTCGGCGGGAATTCCTGCAGCAAGGCATCCAGCCGCCGATACGCCAGCTTCGCCCCGCTCCATTGCTTCCAGACGGCAATCAACTGATCGATCGGGCTCAGCACCCGGCCCATCAGGATCGAGCCGGCGATCATCATCCCTGCAGTCATCTCGCCCTTGATCACCAACAGTGCGCCGAGCCCCAGCACCAACGATTGCAGGCATAGACGCAGGGTTTTACTCAGGGAACTGATGACCGCGCCGGTATCGCTGGCCTGATTCTGCAAGCCGAGAAAGCGCGAATGCACCTGGAACCAGCGCTTGCGCAGCGCCCCGAGCATGCCCATCGCCTGGATGGTCTCGGCGTTGTGCAGGTGACTGGTGGCCAGTTGCGTGGACCGTTGCGAGTAACCGCCAGCTTCACCCAAAGGCTTTTTGGTCATCGCCTCATTGAGGAATGCCAAACCGATCAACAGCACTGCGCCGACGGTAGCGAACACCCCAAGCCAGACGTTGAACAGATAGATCACGAACAGGTAGACCGGAAACCACGGTGCATCGAAGAACGCGAACAACGCAGGTCCCGTGACGAATTGGCGAATGTGGGTCAGGTCGCCCAACGACTGGCCGGCGTTGCCCTCGCCCTTGAACAGGTTGCGCTCGAACGCGGCCTGATAGACCCGCAGATTGAAACGTCGCTCCAGTTGGCTGCCGATGCGAATCACGATGAAGCTGCGCACGGTCTCCAGCAAACCGATAAACACAAAAAAGCCCACCACCATCAACGACAGCATGGCCAGAGTGGTTTCATTCTGCGACGACAGTACCCGGTCATAGACCTGGAGCATGTAAATCGACGGCACTAACATCAGTACGTTAATCAGTGCGGTGAAACAACCAACGCTGATCAGAATACTTTTATAGTCGCCCAGCGCCTTCAATAGCGGTGCAGTGGGAGTGGTCTTCGCCATTCTCATTGATCTTCCCTGAGCTGATAGCCCGCGCGGTAGTTCGACACGGTTCCAATAAACTGCCCCCCCACTCTGGCGGGGGGATTGCTTTTAATAATGCAACTGGCAGGCGAACGAACCCTATGTCATGACGATATAGAGTTCAGTTTATTTAGCTGCCAGCGGAAAACTGTGGGTGAATCCTTATTTCCATGACGGGAAAAGATTCGGCTTACAGCCCTGCCCTTTAGTGCGGCGCGCGTTGCAAAACAATCTGCGGATCAGAGTGTTTGGTACTTTGGTAGAGCCCTTCCTGCTGTCGGCCAAGATGAATAATTCTTGAACCTTCTTTACCGGTCAGTGATATACCGTCAGGTTCCGGGAACCAACCGATGGGTGTTGCACTCAGCCAACCGGCGAGGCATTCAATATCGCCAGCCAATGTTTGATTCTGCTCAAGTTTCAGTGCACAGATGTTCTGCGGGGCAGACTTCTGGTAAACCTGCCACTCCCCGGCCAGTTCCGACGGGTCCGCTAATCTCAGGCTGCTTGCCATGGCTACATCTCCAGAAAACATCATCAGCGTGGCGATCAGCCAAGCCATTGCCCTGTAGGTAAAGGCGTTATGGGTCATAAGGTGTTTCGTCCCAGGTTGTAGCCTGTGCAGCCTCGCCTACCGCAGCGATGCTGGCAAGGACAAGGGGCAGCGCATCGGCGCTGCCCCCATAGTCATCGACTCAGGCCACGATGTCCGTGGTAGCTGCCTGGCCAACGGTGCTGACCAGGAAGTCAGCCACGCCGTGCCCGGAGAAGTCGATGGCAAGGCTGCTGCCACCGGAGATCGAACTCAATACCGCGTCGCCCACCGCACCGGTGAAGGAACTCACAAAGTGCAGGCCTGCGCCGTTGGTAATGGCACTCAGGTCGATTTTATCCAGACCGCTGGTGAAATCCATGATCTGATCGGCCGCACCCGGCTTGGAGTCGGAGCTTGCTGCAAACACGAAGGTGTCGGAACCGCTGCCACCCCAGAGTTTGTCCGCGCCACCCGCACCGTAGAGGATGTCGTTGCCGGCACCGCCCTTGAGCTCGTTGGCCACGCTGTTACCGATCAGCAAGTCGTTGCCCGAACCGCCGATGGCGTTCTCGATGGTCACACCCTTGGCAATGGAAACGTTGCCTACCAGGCCACCAACATCGGAGAACGAGGCCTCATTGAGGTTGATCTTCTGGTTTTGGGTGAACCCGGAGAAGTCCAGGGTGTCCTTGCCGCCCGCGTCCCACACCGAAAACACGACTTTGTCCGACGACGAGGTAGCGCTGTAGAAATCGCGGCCAGCGTTGGAGTTGAAGCCGTAGGTAGTGTCACCGGTACGGGTGCTCATGTTGGCGCCATAGAGTTTCTGCACCGCAGCAATATCGTCCATCAACGGACCGGACGAATAAGCCTCGACACCGCCCTTGCTGAAGTTCTGGTTGGTGTTGCTTTCACTCCAGTAACTCATGAGGCTGTAGCCACGAGTGTCCTGGCCATAGGACGCATCGTTGTAGGTCGGGTTGCCTTCGCCGGCGTTGTAGTCGCCAGGGTGAGACAGACCGAGGGTGTGCCCGATTTCGTGAGTCAGGGTCTGACGACCGTAGTTGTTCACGCCCGGGGTCTTGTTGACGTTGTAGCCACTGCCGGTCAGGTACCACGATTGGCCGTCGTAGCCAGGCTCAGTACCCGGCAGGAAGGCGAATGCTGCTGCACCTTCCTGGCCGCCACTGTAGTTGCCAAAGGTCATGTGACCGTCACCGCCCTTGGCAGCTTCAGTGAAGGTGACATTCGCCACGTCCGCCCAGGATTGCATGGCGAGCACGGCCTGAGCCTTCTGCAAGGAGCTGAACTGGCTGAAGCCGGTAACGCCCAGACCGCTGAAGTTCGACGTCTGGCTCGTCAGAAACGTATAGGTGAGTTCGATCTTGCCGCTGCCGTTGAGATCATGCCAGGAGGCACCATCACGCAGCAGTTGAGTCGCGGCTTGATCTACCGAGTAGGAGGGTTTGCCATTGACCGTAAGATTGCCGCCACGGTCATACTGATGGCTGAAACTATCGATTTGTGACCACGCAGAACTTGGTGCTGCGTCGGCCGTTTCAATAGCTTTCACTTTTACTTTCGACATAAACACACTTCCTTGTTTAGCAATGGAACAGTTTTTTGTCAGACAGCGACAATCTCTGGCGAGATCGTCCTATCACTCGCCCAATGAAGGCGAAAGAAAACTGACACAATTTGAAATCAAACGTCCACTACTTTTTTGACGTCAAATTGAACTATTCCACAAAACTCCCGAAAACAATGACCGGCGAGTCGAAATAATCTTTGTAGTTCAATCCCCAGACAGGATTGTCGGACAATGCTCTATTTAAATATTAAATAACAGTACAGTTGTATTTGATTACTACGTCGCAGCATTACTGGCTTTGCGCCATCTAGTTATAGCACCCAAAGCGCGCAGTAAATATTCGGGGTCAAGTGCACTAATCTGACGACCGTCGTCGCTGCGCATATTCTCATCCGCCAACAACGCCAGCTGCTACAAAAGCCACGGTGTACACAACCCCGTAGCAGTTGCCGAAGGCGACGTTCGGCTGCGCAGCAGTCGTAAAACCGGGCGCCTCGGTATCAGAACCAGCACGCGTCCCATAACGGGTAATCATGAACCCGTTCAACCAATCCGGCACGAATCGGGTTTTGAATAACGTATCGCGCAAGGGTTTGCACGTCCTCGTCCTTACGAACAGCTCGATCGTGATACCCCTTCTGCCACAAACGTCCTTTACGCCCTAACGCCTGATTCACCGCCAGGCTACTGCGTGACTTGATACGACACATCACTTGCGCCAACGTCTTTTCTCGCAGTCCCTCCGTGTCAGGCTACCTGTCGCCCTTGTTGATTGACTCATTTATTCAAAGGAGGCGCAGAACTTACAACGTTAACGACATTCAGGCTGGCGCAATGCTCAACCAGATGTACCCCCTCAACTCCCCCGGCCGAATCTTGTTCCACAACCGTGTGCGGACCCGGTCGATGTTCGGTGCCCTGTCTTCAAGGGTGAACAGCCGCCCCGCCTCGATGAGCCAGGCGGGACGGTCGGGTTTAGAACTCTCCAATGTCAAATTTTACGGCGACGCGATATCTGTCGCCATCGATGGTTATCGTCTTGAACAGCAACCTCCCGTTTATGGGCTTTTCGAAGGATTTTCTTTGGAGAACGACCTCACCTGTTTCAGCTTTGAAGAAAACATCCTTCAAGTTGTTGTCCCCGCTACCATATTTCATGTATCCGAGGCTCAGTACCTCCGGACTTCCAACAAGATAGGTGCCGCTGGGCGCGCTACTGCTGCTGAGTTGGACCGCAATCGCCACGCGTTTCCCTGGTGTCTCCGGGTCATCCATAGTGCCGTGGAAGCGAAGCGTTCCGTGCTGTTCGTCGCGCCATATCCAAGAGGCGAGGAATTGGAATTCCTTCTCGGTTCGAAGATTAGTAATGGTTCCCTTGATGGTTCCGGTGGCGACCCCTTTGGTGCTCTCAGGGCGTTCAAAAGGGAGCAGTTCCTTGCTGGACATAGTCATTTTCCCTACTGGCATTGGCGTCGCTGATTCGACGCCATTCACCCAGCCATTTAGCAAGAAAATCCGCATGCTGTAACCTGTCATAAATGACAGGTATAGCCAGGTTGTTTCTTATTTCGAAATGAGCGGCATCAGGGACACTGATACACGCTTACGCGATTCGCTTGAGGATTTTGAGTTTCCTGGACGACCGGTCACCAAGCCCGGCGTCTTTGGGCGAACAAAAAACCAACGCCTCCACACAGGGAGGCGTTGCGGGTTTTCAGAAACACCGAATGGAATATGACGCCTCTACTCTTGGCAACCTCCCTGGAGCCCCCTGACCAAAGCGATCAGGTTGAGGTGGCCCACCCTCAAGACCCAGGGTCCAACGTTCGCGTCAGCGGAGGTCGAAGCGGTCAAGGTTCATCACCTTGGTCCAGGCCGCTACGAAGTCTTTCACGAACTTCTCCTGCGCGTCGCTGCTTGCATAGACCTCAGCCAACGCCCTCAACTGCGCATTCGAGCCAAAGACGAGATCGACACGAGTGCCTGTCCATTTGAGGTCGCCGGTTTTACGATCGCGTCCTTCAAACTCTTCATTGGCGTCCGAGACCGGCTTCCATTCCACGCCCATGTCGAGCAGGTTGGTGAAGAAGTCGTTGGTCAACGCTTCAGATCGCTTCGTGAAGACCCCGTGCGGGGTTTGTCCGACGTTGGTGTTCAACACGCGCATGCCGCCAATGAGCACCGTCATTTCTGGTGCGGTGAGTGTCAACAGTTGCGCCTTGTCGATCAGTAACGCCTCGGCCGGTACGCGGTATTTGCTCTTGAGGTAGTTACGGAAGCCATCGGCGATGGGTTCGAGAAACCCGAAAGATTCCACATCCGTCTGCTCTTGGCTCGCGTCCATCCGCCCCGGAGTGAAAGGCACCGTGACGGTGTGACCGGCATTTTTCGCCGCCTGTTCGACGCCAGCGCTCCCGGCCAGCACGATCAGGTCCGCCAGCGAGATCTTCTTGCCGCCAGTCTGCGCGCTGTTGAACTCGCTCTGGATTTTCTCGAGGGTCGCCAGCACGTTCGTCAGTTTCTCGGGTTGGTTGGCCGGCCAGTCCTTCTGCGGGGCCAGGCGCAGGCGCCCACCGTTGGCGCCACCACGCTTGTCGGAGCCACGGAAGGTGGAAGCCGCCGCCCAGGCAGTTGATACAAGTTGCGAGACTGCCAGGCCACAGGACTGGAGCTTGCTCTTGAGTGAGGCGATGTCGCTGTCGTTGACCAGTGCGTGGTCGACCGCCGGGATGGGGTCTTGCCACAGGAGTTTTTCGTTGGGCATTTCCGGACCCAGGTAGCGCGAGAGCGGCCCCATGTCGCGGTGGATCAGCTTGAACCAGGCACGGGCGAACGCGTCGGCCAACTGATCCGGATTTGCCAGGAAGCGCCGTGAAATGGGTTCATAGATCGGGTCGAATCGCAGGGACAGGTCCGTGGTCAACATGGTCGGATTACGCCGCTTGGACGGGTCGTGAGCATCTGGAATGATGCCCGCGCCTGCGCCGTTTTTCGCCGTCCACTGGTTCGCACCTGCCGGGCTCTTGGTCAGTTCCCACTCGAAACCGAACAGGTTCTCCAGGTAGTTGTTGCTCCACTTCGTGGGCGTGGTGGTCCAGGTCACCTCCAGGCCACTGGCGATGGTGTCGCCACCTTTTCCGCTGCCGAAGCTGCTCTTCCAGCCCAGGCCCTGCTGTTCGAGGCCAGCGGCTTCGGGGTCGGCGCCCACATTGGTTACAGGCCCGGCGCCGTGGGTTTTGCCGAAGGCGTGGCCGCCGGCGATCAGTGCCACGGTTTCTTCGTCATTCATCGCCATGCGAGCGAAGGTTTCGCGGATATCCACCGCAGCAGCGACCGGGTCCGGGTTGCCCTCCGGGCCTTCCGGGTTGACGTAGATCAGGCCCATTTGCACCGCAGCGAGCGGTTTCTCCAGGTTGCGCTCCTGGACAGTAGGGCTCTCATCTTTGCCATAGCGCACGTCGCCCCCCAGCCAGGTTTTTTCGGAGCCCCAGTAGACGTCCTCATCCGGTCCCCAGACGTCCGGACGACCTCCGGAAAAACCAAAGGTCTTGAAGCCCATGGACTCCAGCGCGACGTTGCCGGTGAGGACGATCAGATCGGCCCAGGAGATATTGCGACCATACTTTTGCTTGATCGGCCAGAGCAGTCGACGCGCCTTGTCGAGGCTGACGTTATCCGGCCAACTGTTGAGCGGCGCGAAGCGTTGCTGACCGGAGCCGGCACCACCCCGCCCGTCACCGGTGCGGTACGTGCCTGCGGCGTGCCAGGCCATGCGAATAAAGAACGGCCCATAGTGGCCGAAGTCCGCAGGCCACCAGTCTTGCGAGTCGGTCATCAGCGCATGCAGGTCTTTCTTGAGCGCCGCAAAGTCCAGCTTTTTGAACGCTTCGGCGTAGTTGAAGCCCTCGTCCATGGGATCGGACAGAGACGAGTGCTGGTGCAGGATCTTCAGATTCAGTTGGTTTGGCCACCAGTCGCGGTTCGACGGGCCACCGCCCGCGGCGGCGTGATTGAACGGGCATTTCGATTCAGTTGCCATGTGTGAGCTACCTTTGGTCGTGTTCATCCGGCTATCCGGCCCGGCGTGGGCGCGCAATAGCGACGAGCGAAATCAATGACATAAGCTGCAGGGCCAACGGTTCGATCAATTGATCGTCGTGGTCACACGGGCAACCCGGATAGCGGCAATCGATTTGCCTGCACGGTGGCCCACGGCAAGCCTAGTACGCTTCTGACTTATTCGTATCTCTTATCAGGTCTCAACCGGCCAGTTTTCACCAGCGCTCCGCTAAGGTTAGCCCCCTGTAAAGCAGTCAGCTAATAGGTGGAGTGTTGGATCTTGATAGGCATAATCTTTTTTATAGGGCCATGTAGGCATCAGTGAGGCTAGCATTCCTGTAACGACCTTTTACGCGACGACCCTATGCCACGGCAGAGGACCAGACCATGAATAAGCGCCAGCGCCGCACGGCCGTCCACGAAGCTGGCCACGCCCTGGCCTTTTGGTGGAATGGTCAACACATAGAGCGCGTCACTGTGCGCACCAGGACAGAAGCCTGCACCGGCCCAATGATTGATCTGCGCGGCAACCCGCAAAACGTAGAGGGGTTGGTCGAGGCTGATTACCTGGTCCCGCACCCATCCTTCGACGCCCCCGGGATTGCTGAATACCTGCCCTCTATGGTCGATGCTATTGAGCGCGATCTTCTCGATTGCTTCGCCGGCCCCGTGGCCGAAGCAGTCTACAGGCGCACCAGATCGGACAAATTCATCTGGGGCAGCGGCAGTGGGGACCGGTGCCGGGGTTACGAATTGATAAGTTTGCTGCCTGCACGAAAGCTACTCGACGCCGAATCCCAGGCAATCGCCCGCTCCAGCTGTCTGGTTCGTCGTTACTGGCCCGCTGTCACCGCTGTGGCGGATCTTCTACAAGAGCACGGCACGGTTAACGGGGAAGCTATAACCGCGCTGCTGTGCGAAATCACCGGGGAGTCACCTACGCGGCTCACTAATGACCTGGCAACCCTCGACACGCGACGCAATAGGCGGTGGACTGCAGCCCACTCGAATCTGCTTCGGGACACTTGGAAAAAGTTCATTTCCCCACTCCAGACCTGAACTCGCCCGGAGTGGTTCCACTCCAGCGCCAAAACTCCGACGACACCTGGCCACTCTTGAACGCTATCAACTCCCCGTCCGAATCTTGTTCCACAACCGTGTGCGGACCCGGTCGATGTTCAGTGGCATGGACTCCAGAGCGAACAACTTGCCCATCATTTCCGGGCTTGGGTAGACCTTGGTGTCGCTCTTGATGGCCGGGTCGATCAGGCTGTCGGCCTGTTCGTTGCCGTTGGCGTAGTGCACATAGTTGCTGATGCCGGCCATGACGTCCGGGCGCAGCAGGTAGTTCATGAAGGCGTAACCGGTCTTCTCATCCGGCGCGTCGGCCGGCATGGCGACCATGTCGAACCAGATCGCCGCGCCTTCCTTGGGAATCGAGTAGCCAATATCCACGCCATTCCTGGCTTCCTTGGCACGGCTTTCAGCTTGCAGGATGTCGCCGGAGAAACCCACCGCCACGCAGATATCACCGTTGGCCAGGTCGCTGGTGTATTTGGATGAGTGGAAATAGCTGACGTAAGGCCGGACCTTCATCAGCAGCTCTTCGGCTTTCTTATAGTCCGCCGGATTCTTGCTGTGATGCGGCAGGCCCAGGTAGTTCAACGCGGCGGGCAGCAGTTCCGGACCGTTATCGAGAATCGCCACGCCGCACTTCTGCAGCTTTTTCATGTTCTCGGGTTTGAAAATCAGGTCCCAGGAATCTACCGGCGCGTTATCACCGAGCACCGCTTTGACCTTGGCAATGTTGTAGCCAATCCCGGTGCTGCCCCACAGGTACGGGAAGCCGTGTTCGTTACCCGGATCGTTGTTTTGCAAAGCCTTGAGCAACACCGGGTTGAGGTTCTTCCAGTTCGGTAGCTGGTTCTTGTCAAGTTTCTTCAGCGCCCCGCCCTCGATCTGCCGCGCCATGAAGTGGTTGGACGGAAACACCACGTCATACCCCGATTTACCGGTCATCAGCTTGCCGTCGAGGGTTTCATTGCTGTCGTAAACGTCATAGCTGAAACCGATGCCGGTTTGCGTCTGGAAGTTTTTCATCGTGTCCGGGGCGATGTAGTCCGACCAGTTGTAGATCTTGACGGTCTCGGCGGCGTGGCTGAGTGACGCAGCGAGCATCAGCGGAGCCAACAGCAATGGGGTCAGCATTGATTGAGCTTTGGGCGTGCGGATCATGATTCGATTCCTGTATGGCGTTTTTATTGGCAGGTTTTCGGGTGATCAGAGGATCAAAAAATCAAGACGTAGGTTTTGCGCACGGTTTCCCGGATGTCCCAGACTCCGGTGCTGTTGGCTGGCAACAGCAGTGCATCGCCGGCCTCTATGTGCAGGGTTTCGCCGTTGTCCGGGGTGAATGTGCAACGCCCCTGGATGAAGTGACAGAACTCTTGAGCGACGATCTGTCGCCGCCAGCGTCCGGGGGTACATTCCCAAATACCGGTTTCGACTCCGTCCGAGCGTTCCACGCTGGTGCTCGAAGTCACCGCCACCGGTGTGCCCAATGGCACGGCGACCGGTGCCGATTCCTCCAGAGTGACGAGATGAGTGTTCTTGAATTGGGTAATGCTCATGCTGATACCTGTCGAGGGTGGAAACGCGTTTACTGCATGAAGCCTTCCATGAAACCCGCCACTTGACGGGCCAGTTTGCGGCGCCATGGCGCGCTGGTCGGGTCGGCCAGGGTTTGGTCCTCATGGATGAAACTACGAATGATTGCGTTGTAGCCCAACCAGCGCAGCGGCTCTGGCTCCCAGGCTTTGAGCGCATCGAGACTGCCCTGCGCGGTAACCCACGGCTGACGGACCAACTCGGTGTCGCGCCCGAGAATCAGGTCCGCCAGGGTTCTGCCGCCGAGATTGCTCGCGCCGACACCCTCGCCGCCGTAACCACCCGACAAGGCGATACCGCTGCGCTGATCGCAGAGCATGTGCGGCTTGAAGCGTCGGGACATGCCCAGGTTGCCGCCCCAGGAGTGGGTGATGTTGACGTTCTTCAGCTGCGGAAAAAGCTCGCCAAACAGATAGCGGCGCAACTCGACTTCACTCTGGGTCAGGTCAAAGTCGTGGCGCAGTTTGCCGGCAAACTGATAGCCGCCACGGGCACCGAACACCAGCCGATTGTCAGCCGTGCGCTGACCGTAAGTGACCTGACGACTGCTTTCGCTGAACGCCTGGCCACGGCTGAGGCCAATCTCGTCCCAGGTCGCGGCAGACAAGGGTTCGGTCGCCACCAGCAAGCTCTGCACCGGCAATTGATAACGCCCCAACGGCGCCAACGTCACGGCGTAGCCTTCCACGGCCGGCACGATCCAACGACTGCGCACTGACGCTTTGGCGGTGCGCAAGCTGCCGGACTGCCACTGAGTGACCGGACTGTTTTCGTAGATGTTGACGCCCATGCGCTCCACCGTCCGCGCCAGGCCACGCACCAGCTTTGCCGGCTGGATCGTCGCGCAGTGCGGCGCAAAGATTGCGCCATAGGGTTTGGCAACACGGATCTGTTGAGCGAGTTGCTCGGGGTTGAGCCAGCGATAATCGGCTTCGCTCAGGCCCTGACGGTAGAGCGAGTCCAGATAACGACGCAGGCTGCTTTCCTGCTCGGGATAACGCGCCGCGCAGTAAAGCACCCCGCCCATGCGAAAATCGCAGTCGATGCCTTCGCGTTCGAGGACGACTTCCACTTCATCAGGAATGCGGTGCAGCAAATCAAAGGAAGCGCGGCGCTGTTCGGCCGGCAAATCTGCGAGTAAACGGTCTTCGCCCAGCAGATTCCCCATCAACCAACCGCCATTGCGGCCCGATGCACCGAAGCCGGCGGTCTGGGCTTCAATGATGACAATCTTCAGGTCTGGCACCTGGCGCTTGAGGTAGTAAGCGGTCCAGAGGCCGGTGTAGCCGGCGCCGATGATTGCGACATCGACGTCCAGATCCTTCTCAAGCGAAGGTCGCGCCAACAACGGCTCCTCAAGCTGGTCCATCCACAAACTGATAGTGCGCCACGCCGGCATGCAAGACTCCGCCACTCAAACTTCGATGGCGTCGATCCTAGTGCGTCGGTTCAGTGGCTGTCTTGCGCGCGTGCACGCAAAGAAATTTGCTTGGCATAGGCCTTGGGCGACAGGCCGGTGTGCTGGCGAAAGCAGCTGTAGAACGCTGAGAGCGAGTTGAAACCGGCGGCAAACGCCAACTCGTCGATGCGCAGCGGCGGTGTTGCTGCGTCCAGCGCCGTCAGCAAGTGCCGCAGGCGTGCCTGATTCACGTAACGGTAGAAGCTTTGGCCGAGCACCTGGTTCAGCAAATAGGACATCTGATTGCGGCTATAACCACATTCCTTCGCCACCCGTTGCAGATCAAGCTCTGGGTCGAGATAAGGTTGCTGGCGTTCGAAGTACTGCCGCAGGTCCTCGGCCATGAAACTCAGCTGACGCGGCGAAAGCCCCAGCCGACTGACTGCCGGGCGCAAACTGACCGCTGATTTACCGGGCGCCGGTTCGTGCACCAGGGATGCGTATTCATTGACCCGCCAGATCAGCCCGTCGCGCACGGTAATCGCCTCACTGGAGCGAAACGACACCAGCCCTTCGCCGCCGCGCAAGGTCACACGGTACTGAATGAACGCGGTGTTGCCGTCCAGACGAATCCGGTCCGAATGCTCCAGCGCCTCATCCGGGTCACGCGGCATGCTGCTGCGCACATACTCACGCAGTTCGCTCAAGCCGAGGACGCGGTTCTGGAAAAAATCGTTGTACTGGATGTCCGGGTGATACAGCGCCATGACACCGTCCAGGTCCCGGTGCTTCCAGCACAAGTGATAACGCAGCACGGTCTCGCCGGTGGCCTGGGTTTGCAGCGGGCCATCATCATGGGCAGACATAGGGCACTCGACGACAGAAAAACCGAGCTTGCCGAACTTCGGCCAAGGCTTCAATGCTCAATTCAACCGCCCGAAACAGCGGCGCTTTGCCTGATGCCAATCAGTTAAGCGAACACAAGGTTCGAAACAACAAAGATCGAATGTGGGAGCGAGCTTGCTCGCGATGGCGGCTTTACATTCGACATCAATGTTGACTGTCACACCGCTATCGCGAGCAAGCTCGCTCCCACACTAGACTTGTTTCGTTTTACGGAAGGTACTTCCTTAACTGACAGGCATTAAGCGCTTTGCCCGGTGCTCAACAGAACATGATCCAGCTCAAGGAAAGCGCTTCAATCGCCGAACGGTCTGAAAGATTTCACGGACTTTTCACGGGCGAATGCTATTTTTAAACACTCAAACGGTTGGGCCATTGATGGCTCTTCCCTCCTAACACGAGCTAACGGACGCGCTCGATGAAGAAGGTGGGCAACACATGAATAGAGTGTCGTTGAGCAAGGTTACGTTTCCGAACGCCTGTCAGCTGATGCGCTGGCATTTTCATCCCATGGGATTCGAGGCGAGCATGGATGCACCGGGCAGCATGATTGCCCGACTGTTTGATCGTGCCAGTGGCGAGACCATGATCGCCATTGCCGGAATTCCCTGCGCCACCGTGATGAACGCCACCGATGTCGAGCGGATAATCGAAGCGGTGGAAGATGAACTTGAAACCTTCGTTCCTCCTCTTGCCTTCAGAAGGCTTGCCTGAACCGCCACCGTTGACATCAAAGCCCACATTCAGTGGGCTTTTTCATGTTCGAAAGTACTCCTGATTCCTGCGCCATCCTGTTCAGACTGAAAGCTTTCCGGCGCGCTGATCGGCGAAGAACGGTTTGCCCTGCGCGATCCTGTCGGACGCCTTGGGCATATTGACCGATTGATTGTCCTGACCATCGACATACCAATAGCAATGCTTCACTGCTCGGGTGATGCCGACATAGGCCAACCGCAAAATCTCGTCTTTCTGTGCACTGTCATAAGGTTCCGCATCACCATCCTTACCCAATCCGGCCATGCGATAGACCTGATTCTTGTACGGTGAACTGGTCAGATGCTGGCAATCACCGAGCAGGAATACTGCGTCAGCCTGGAGCCCCTTGGCACTGTGATAGGTCAACTGTTTGAGCCGTCTAGCCTCGAATGGCAAGCTAGAATCCGCATTAACTACAGGTGAAATATGCTCTTCAATCAACAACTTATCGCTACTTTTTCGATACAACATCAAGATTGAATCGCCGTTTCGATAATGCTCCGTCAGACGCCTGGCCATCGCCGCATCATCCCGATCATGGATGTTGACTGGCAACAGTTCCCCAGGCTCGCCACTGGCCTTGGCTTTTTTGCCCGGGATTGCCGGCGCCGCGCGCACGATATGCTCGGCGGCGTCGATGATGTGCTGATGGCTGCGGTAGTTTTCGCTGAGCATTACCCGCGTGGTGCCGGGCGACGGGAATTCCTTGTTGAACTCCATGAAGTACTTCGGCGAACTGCCGCGCCAGCCATAGATTGATTGCCAGTCATCGCCGACACACAGCAGCGACGAGCGTTGAGCCCCACGGCCGACATGCATGGCCGGACCACGGCTACGGATCTCCCCCAGCGTCGCCCGAATCCAGGAGACGATTTGCGGGGAAACGTCCTGAAATTCGTCGATCATCAGATGCGACATCGGTCGCAGCAACTCATCGCTCAGAAGCTTGAGGTTCTCCGGCGAATGTTCGCTGAACAAGGCAAACATGCGGTTGTAGGTCATCACCGGCGGCGACTGATCCAGCAGGTGATCCTCCAGGGCTCGCCAGTACAGGCTAAGCGCCTCAAAGAACAAGCGATCCGGATCGTCCTTGGCGAAACTCATCTGGCCCACGGCAGCGGGAACATCCAGCCCAAGGTTTTCGATAAAGCTGGCCGCGGCGACAAAACAATCGAGCAGCGGCGCAGAACCCAGTTCGCCCTTGACCTTGTAATCGAACCCCGGCCCAGCGCTGGCATCCCCCGCCAGCGTGGCCAAAACGCGCTTTGAAGACTCATAGCTATCTAGCCAAATCAAAGGCTTACGACAGAAAGCTTGAAACAGGGTGCGCTTGACTGCCCATTCGGCGCGAACCGTCAGTTTGGCGTTGGGGCGGCTGACCTGCGGGTTTTCACGGGGATCGAAGCCCAGCACGACCCAGGCATCGAGCGTCGGGATGTAACCGTGACAGTGGAAGTTCGAACCGTTGATCTCGAATGTCTGGCGGCTGGGCTCAATGCCCTTGATCGGCCAGGCGCCCGCGCGAAACCACAGATCTTCGATGGCATCGCAGAGTTCTTCATCACGCTTGGCCGCCAGCTCGGTCACCGCCATACGCTTTTGCACGTCCGGGTGATCGCGCTCCAGCTCCTTGAGCTGCAAGGCATGGCGCGACAGCGGCTTGATCAGTTCGCGAAAGCGCTCGTCTTGAGTAAACAACCGGTGAAAACAGGCATTGAGCTGCTGGCGCTGGGTGTCGTTGATCCGCAGATCGAACGGGTTGCTGTCGACCTCGGCGTCATCGAGCAGCGAGCGGGCATTGAGGTTCTCGAAGGCTTGCAGCCGTTCGAATCCTGGCAGGCTGCGGACCATCGGCAGAATGCGCGAGTGGAAGGTTCGCACCAGATCACGGGCGTCTTTCTGAGGGAGCGTGCGCCCCCACACCGCAAACAGCCCGATCAGCTTGTTGATGAAGTCCTTGCGGGATTCGCGGGTGAACGTCACCACGGTCAACGAGTCGAGTTCAAACCCCAGGTAATGCACCAGCAACACAATGCGCAGCGCCAGGGTCGTCGACTTCCCGGCACCCGCCCCGGCAATCACCGAGGTCGAGGGTGTATCGCTGAAGATCATCTTCCACTGTGCGACGCTGGGCTGCGCCGACTCTGGCAACCAACGGGCAACATCGGCCTTCATGCGTTTCTTGATGTCAGCACTGAGTGGCAGTCGCCAATCGTCGAACAGGTTTTCATCGATACGTGGCGCCGGATGCTCGGTGGATCGGCTGTCGCGAATCAGCAGCACCTGGCGGCCTTCTTCTATCCCCTCCAGCTTGCCTTCCTTGTAGCCGTAATCCACGCCCGCGCTATGACCGCTACGAAAGCCGTCGGCCTGGCCATGCAGCCAGGACGCCCGGTGTTGAGCGCGCAGACGAGTGAGGCCGTGGCCAAAAAAACGCGCGGCCAGGCGTTTGAGCAACGGCATCTCGGCCAGGGGCAAAAGCTCGGAAGGAAGATCGGGATTGTGTCGCGTCACGCTGACTCCAGGGTGTGAGGCTGTTGCAGGCTATGGTGTCTTCATTTGCCGGCGAGTTCTAGTCAAATGCTTATCCATCATTGGTTTAAGCGATGAAGTGAATGCTGAAACGCAGAATCCAGCCTTCAATTAATATCTACTAAACTGATTGGATTGAGGCAGTTTTTACGCTTTTTATCGATTGTTAACTGATAGATGATGCTCCCCATCAACCACCGGTTCTCGTTTTGCGGCTCAAGCGTTCTGCCCCATGACGAACCTTTTCAGGAGACGATCATGCTTGAACTCAGACCCTTCAATTCCCTGGGCGGCGCCCATCATGGCTGGTTGGATGCCCATCACCACTTTTCGTTCGCCGAGTACCATGACCCAAAACGCATGAACTGGGGCAACCTGCGGGTGTGGAACGACGATGTGATTGCTCCGGGTACCGGTTTCCCGAAACACCCGCATCGGGACATGGAAATCATCACCTACGTTCGCGAAGGTGCAATCAGCCATGAAGACAACCTGGGTAACAAGGGCCGCACCGAAGCCGGTGATGTACAGGTCATGAGCGCCGGCACCGGGATTGCTCACAGCGAGTACAACCTGGAATCGACGGCGACGAAGATTTTCCAGATCTGGATCATCCCGAATGAAACCGGGCTGGCACCGTCCTGGGGCGCCAAACCGTTTCCTGAAGGTCAGCGCGAAGGTTTCGTGACCCTGGCCAGCGGCAAGGCCGGCGACGACCAAAGCCTGCGGATCCGTGCCGATGCGCGGTTGGTGGCGGCAAACCTGAAGGCCGGCGAAACCGCCGAGTATCGACTGGATAACGGTCGTCGGGGGTACCTGGTACCTGCCACCGGAGTCATTGAAGTCAATGGCTTACGTGCACAAGCTCGAGACGGTGTAGCGGTTGCGCAGGAGCAGCTTCTGCGAGTCACAGCGATAGAAGACAGTGAAATCGTGTTGGTGGACCTGGCTTGATGCGCTAAAAGCCGGATGCAAAAAAGGGGTGACCGTTTTGGTCACCCCTTTTTTGTGCCTCGTGGCAATTACTTCGCGCTGATTGCGCTATCCACCAGTGTCTGAGCTTCGCTGACCAACTGCTTTAGGTGATCGTCGCCAATGAAACTTTCGGCGTAGATCTTGTAGATGTCCTCAGTGCCCGAAGGACGGGCCGCGAACCAGCCGTTTTCGGTCATGACTTTCAAGCCGCCGATCGCCTGATCATTACCCGGCGCCTTACTAAGAATGCTCTGGATCGCTTCGCCAGCCAATTGCGTCGACTTGACCTGATCCGGCGACAGCTTGCCAAGCAAGGCTTTCTGCTCAGGGTTGGCCTTGGCGTCGACACGTACCGAGAACGGTTCACCCAGCTCATCGGTCAATGCGCGATAAGCCTGGCTTGGGTCACGACCGGTGCGAGCGGTCATTTCAGCCGCCAGCAAGGCTGGAATCAAGCCGTCCTTGTCAGTGCACCAGACGCCGCCATCCTTACGCAGGAACGAAGCGCCGGCACTTTCTTCGCCACCAAAACCCAGCGAGCCGTCGAACAAGCCGTCGGCGAACCATTTGAAACCGACCGGCACTTCGTACAGACGACGATTCAGGCGCTTGGCAACGCGATCGATCAAGCCACTGCTGACCACGGTTTTACCCACGGCAGCATCGGCGCGCCATTGCGGGCGGTTCTGGAACAGATAGTCGATGGACACAGCCAGGTAATTATTCGGCGCCAGCAAGCCACCGGACGGGGTAACAATACCGTGACGGTCGTGGTCCGGGTCGCAGGCAAACGCCACGTCGAAACGCTCTTTCAGGCCGATCAGGCCCTGCATGGCATAGCTGGACGATGGGTCCATGCGAATCTGCCCGTCCCAGTCGACGGACATGAAACGGAACGTTGGATCGACCTGGGTGTTCACCACATCAAGGTTCAGACGGTAATGCTCGGCAATCGCCGACCAGTAGCGCACCCCTGCTCCGCCCAACGGATCTACGCCCAGACGCAGGTTGGCGCCACGAATGGCATCGAAGTCGATCACGTTGACCAGATCGGCGACGTAAGTATTGAGATAGTCGTGGCGATGGGTGGTGCTGGCCTTGAGGGCCTGCTCGTAGCTGATGCGTTTGACACCGGCGAGCTTGTTGGCCAGCAACTCGTTGGCCTTGGCCTCGATCCACTTGGTGATGTGGGTATCGGCCGGGCCACCGTTGGTAGGGTTGTACTTGTAACCGCCGCTTTGCGGCGGGTTGTGGGACGGCGTGATGACGATGCCGTCCGCCAGCCCCGAGGTGCGGCCGCGGTTGTAGCAAAGAATGGCGTGGGAGATGGCCGGAGTCGGCGTGTACTCATCGCCTTCAGCAATCATCACCGTTACGCCATTGGCGGCCAGGACTTCCAGTGCACTGGCGCCGGCCGGCGTCGATAGCGCGTGAGTATCAATGCCGACAAACAACGGACCGTCAATGCCCTGGGCTTCGCGATACAGGCAGATAGCCTGGCTGATGGCCAGAACGTGCCATTCGTTGAAACTCAGCTCGAAGGAGCTGCCACGGTGACCTGAAGTACCGAACGCAACGCGTTGGGTAGCGATCGAGGCATCGGGCTGACCGGTGTAATAGGCCGTTACCAGTCGCGGGATGTCGACCAACAATTCTGCTGGTGCCGGTTTGCCCGCAAAAGGACTGAGTGTCATGCAAAACCTCTGAAGAAAGAGTGGTTCAGGAATTGGGAGGCAGTTTACTGACAGTTTGACCGGAGAGCGACGATATCTATCCAGACGAAATCTATCCAGTCGTCAGCTGGCTCTTTTTGCCGCCCGGTCAATCGGTAAGTTCAAGCCTCAACGCATCCGCCAGCATCGTCAATGCAACCTCCAGATCATGCTGCCCGCTGAATGTGTGACTGAGCCTGAGGTTCTGCGAATGCAACCCATGCAGGCTGAACAGCTCGCCAGGCGCAATCACCACGCGTTGCTTGAGCATGCGCTGGAAGACCCGCCGCACATCGACCGGTCGCAACGAGCGTGCCCAGATGGTTGCCCCGCCCGATGGCTCGACAAACTCCAGCGAGTCGCTCAGGCGTTCCTGTAGCAGTTGGGTCATCCGGGTTTTACGCTCTTTCAACAGTCGACGCAGCACCAGCAAGTGCTGATCGATACGACCGCTGCTGTACAAGCGTGCGATGGCTTTCTGACGAATCGGCGACAGACGAAATGAACGCAGCAAAAAGTGCCGTTGCAACTCGACGCTCAATTGCCGCGACAGCAGATACCCGTAAGGCGCCTCGGGCCCCATGAGTTTCTCGAAAGTGGAACAGACAATCAGGCGATCAGGATCGAGCAGATCGCGAAAGCGAGTTTCATTCGGCTCATGACCGAGTTCACCGTACACATCGTTCTCCAGCACCCAACTGCCGTGTTGTTCCAACAGCTTGGCGGTGGACTGCCTGTTGTCGGACGGCATCAGGCTGCCGCGCGGCATGCTGACACCCGATGACAGCACCACCAGGCGAACCGCCTCGGTCTTGAGCAAATGCCCAAGCGACTCAAGGTCAAGGCAGCCGTTGCCGTCTATCGGCAGTTCGATCACTTGCACACCTGCGGTCTGGAATAAACGCAGGATGGTCCAGTCACAGGGCGATTCGACCAACACGGTCGCGTCTTTGAGTTCGAGCACCGCGATCAGTATTTCCAGCACGCCACGCAAGTCGGCACCGATGTAAACGTCATCGGCATGCCAGCAACGTGCCGGTGAAGTGGTGTAGCGCGCCGCCAGCGCGGTGCGTAGCTCCAGCTCGCCACACGGTTGCGAGTGAAGCTGCGGTTGGCGCGGATACTGGCGCACCAATTCCCGCTCCAGCAGTAACAGCGGACTGTCCAGGGACTGCAACAACGCCGGCTCGTCGGTGCTCAAGATCAGCATCCCCGGGCGCCTTGCGCTGACATAGACCGATTCAAGCAGGTCGTTGCCGCTGCTGAACGAAGTGTTCAAGGAAACCGGTAGCGCGTAGTAGCCGGATTTTGCCACCGAATACACTCGCCCTTCTTTCTCCAGCAGCGAATAGGCGTACTGAATGGTCGAAATCGACACGTTCAACCGGTCGGCAAGCTGCCTCAACGAAGGCAGCTTGATCGGTGTTTCAGCCCCCATTTCATTGATCAGGCTGGTCAAGTATCGGTACACGGCCTGGTAGGCAAAATCGGTTTCTCTTGGTCCTTTCATGGGCGGTGGCCGATTGCGGTACGCGTGTTTTTTGGATCGGTCAAACCAGGCTCCTTCAACGTCTCGCCGACAGTTCACTCAGCGCATCGGCATCCTCGAACTCTCCCTGCTCTTCAGTGTTCACGCCAGGATCACCCGTCTCAAGTTCGATTCCGGCAACCGAACGCATGCCGTATAGCTTGCAGATCAAGCTGACGGACAAACCACTCACGTCGATCATCCATTGCATGACTTGCTCGGGGGCGGCATTGCCCTGCATCGCCTTGTGCAGCTCGGGCATCGCTACCAACATGCCGGGATGACAGCGGCGTAAAAAGTTTTCCAGCCCGGCACCGGCATCGACAAAGGGTGCAAAGAGCAGGCACAGCTGCTGTGTTTCATTGAGTCCCAGTGCTTGCTGAGCCTCCATGGCCGCCTGGGCCCGCAGTTCAGCCATCACCTGCCGATTGCCGTAAACCTCCAGCACCTGATCGCAAAGGCGCTCGGGCAGGCGTCGTCTGCGCATCATCAACAACGCCCGCTGAATGTACTCTCTGAATCCGCTTTCGTAGGTCAGGCCTTTGACGAAACTGGCCTGCAACCCCCGTAAGTGGGCCGAGAGCAAAGGACTGGCGTATTCGTTTTCGCGCAGGTGGGCGTCAACTTCATCAGGTTGCAGCCCGAGAAAGTCGGTGAGCAATGGCCAGCGCTCCTCCATGTTGCCGGTCACCAGGTCCTGGATATCGATGTAGTCCGCACCGCGTCGCGTTTCAAAACTCTCGCGTGGCCGCCACTCGACGGTTTCATGGCCCGCATAAAGCACGCGATAACAATCGCCCCCCAACTGATCGAGCGTTGACAGCAACCCATCGAAACTACAGGCGGGACGCGTGATCGCCGGCAAGCCGGCCTTCTGCGCACCTCGCGTCAGCCCCGCCAGAAACTGCTTCTGCTGACGCGCTGTTTCACCGCTGATCAACGCATCGACACCGCCCTCCCATCGGGTCATCTGTGTGTAGAACTCGCCTGTCGCCAGATAACAGTCGTCACACGCTTCGAACACCCCGTCAGTCCCTCGCAGGTGACCGAGCATCAGCATGTTTGTGCGATTCAAATCGCGGCCAGCGTCAGACATCGGTGCCAAATGATTGAATGGCAGCACCTCGCGGTTATCGCCCATCAGCACCTCGATCCGAGGATCGTCGTAGACAAACAGGGCACCGTAACTGCGGTGAATATTCTCCATGATCGTCGGCGTCGTCCCGCCCAGACGTAGCGTGCTGACACGAAGCTGGAAGGTCGCTGGTGCTCTGCCCGCGATACTCAACTGCGCGGCACGCAGGAACGCCAATGTGTAGCAACTGTCCCGTGTTCCCGAGTGCGTCATCAACACCTTGTAAGTGCCGATTCTCTCCATGCCCCCGGCAGCCACCACCAGACGCTGGATCAAAAGCTGCAATGCAGTACGCTCCGCGCGGGAAAAGAAACTCAGCAACCGCTGCAAAACTTGCTGGTAGACATAGTTCATTGCTTGATCATGAATAGAGCTCATCGTCATTTACCTGATATTCAAAAAGTCGACATCGAACAAATAATCGTTTGTTTGTTCGATTTGCGATCGGTGATGGCTGATTACGGCGTGTCGTGAGTATCTGCTGTCAAATGCTAACACTTTGATAGTAGTAACCATTTGAAACGATTGTTTAGGAATAACTTTCACGAACGGACAAGTCGCCCGCAACGCCCGAGGCAGAGAGCTCCAGCAGGCCGAAAGGACGGCCTAGGACTATTCCGACAGCGTCCCACAGACAATGAGCACGAAAAATAAAGAAACCAGAGCAGCGCAATAGTTCGGCAACTAATAAGCGAACCGACTACTTCCCATATTTGAACGCAAGGCGCAGATGAGCAATGGTCCGCATACGTAGTACCAGAACCCGTACCGATTAAAAGAAGATGCCCAGCCATGACTCATTCCTTGAGATGAAAGTAATCATTCAATTATCAGGGCTTACATGATGATTAGAAGATACAGATCAGGAGCAAAAACCAGTTCAGTTGCTGAACCAATAGATCACGAAGGGGGAAATCAGAGGTTTGCAAGTCCAACAAAAACGCAAGAGTCCGTAAACACGGACTCTTGCGCAAGGGTCATGCAGGTTCGACTTGAAGCGCCACACGTTCGCGGCAAGGACACTCATCCATGTAACGGTGCGCCTGGACAAACTCGCTAAACGGGAAGACCCGGGTCTTGAGTGGCAGCAGAACACGGTCAGCCGTCAACTGGTTGATATCGCGCAAGGCCCGTTGCAGTGCGACCTGATCCTGAACGATGCCAAGTTCCGGTTTGCCGGTGAAGTTGCCGATGCAGTGGACGAAGAACTGAATGTTTTTCTGGAACGCTGCACACGCAGGGAATGGCGTCTGGTTACCGCCTTGCAGACCATACAACACCAGGCTGCCACGAGGCGCCAGCACGTCACCGAGCATCGACATCTGTGGACCGCCAAGGCCGTCGAATACCACGTCGACACCGCGGTTGTCGGTGAGCTTGTTGATCTGCATGAGCAGATCCTGCTCTTCAGTGACAATCACCTTCTCGGCACCGAGGGACAACAGGTACTCGCGTTCTTCGGCGGTTTTGGTCGCGGCAATGACCCGTACACCCAGAGCCTTGCCCAGTTGCACAAAGGACGGTCCGGCGCAGTGGCTCGCATCGGTTACCAGCGCAAACTGCCCCGGCTTGACCCGTGCCAGATCGGCGTAAGCAAAGTAGGCAACCAACAGCGGCGTGTAATGCACGGCGGCTTCGATCGGACTCAGCACATCCGGGTAACGCGTCAGCGCCGAACGCGGCAGAACGATTTGCTCGCCATAAACGGGATAGTCATTGGGGCTTTCTGCCGGGAAGCTGGCGACCTTGTCACCCACCGCCAGATCATCGACACCTTCGCCGATGGCCGTCACCACACCGGCCATTTCATGACCAAGGCCAGACGGTAACCGGGCATGGGAAGACGCCAGGTTCTGACGCCAGAGGATGTCATACCAGCTGATGCCAATCGCCTCGACACGCACCTGCACTTCGCCCGGCGCTGGCAGAGCTGCCGCATGCTCTTCGCATTTGAGCACCTCGGCTGGACCAAACTTGTGAAAACGGATCGTGCGGGACATCGCAAACCTCGTCAAAGTAACCTCTAATGCCCTGAACTCTATCTGGGCTTTCTGACCAAGACCATCAGTGGCTATTAATAGTCGACATGCCTGTCATTGATTCCGCAGCTCCGGCGATACGTCAATCAACGTAGAAAACCGAACCAGCATTTTGGAAAAACTGAATTACTCGGTGCAGAGTACCAGTCTTTCCCCGTAAGATTCATGCCGGCCATTGTTCTCATATGGCCGCTCCCGTCAAGTTTGCTGACTCTGCCAGGACTCCAGATGAATCGTAATGACCTGCGTCGTGTCGACCTGAACCTGTTGATCGTGTTCGAAACCCTCATGCATGAACGCAGCGTGACCCGCGCGGCGGAGAAACTGTTTCTCGGCCAGCCGGCCATCAGTGCAGCGTTGTCGCGCCTGCGCAGCCTGTTCGATGATCCGCTGTTTGTGCGTACCGGCCGCAGCATGGAGCCTTCAGCCCGGGCGGTGGAAATTTTCGCCCTGCTCTCTCCGGCCCTGGACTCGATTTCGACCGCGGTCAGTCGTGCTGCCGAATTCGACCCGGCCACCAGTACCGCCGTGTTCCGCATTGGTCTTTCGGATGATGTCGAATTCGCCCTGCTACCGATGCTGTTGAAGCGCCTGCGTGCCGAGGCACCCGGCATCGTGCTGGTGGTGCGTCGAGTGAATTATCTGTTAATGCCGGGATTGTTGGCCTCGGGTGAAATCTCGATTGGCGTCAGCTACACCACGGATCTGCCGGCCAACGCCAAACGCAAAGTGCTGCGTCGCAGCATGCCGAAACTGCTGCGCGCCGACACCGTACCCGGCGCCTTGAGCCTCGACGATTTCTGCGCTCGCCCGCATGCACTGGTGTCCTTTGCAGGCGACCTCAGTGGCTTCATCGATGAAGAACTGGAAAAACTCGGGCGCAAGCGACACGTGGTGCTCGCGGTTCCGCAGTTCAATGGTTTGAGTACATTGCTGGCCGGCACCGACATCATTGCCACTGTGCCGGACTACACCGCCGAAGCGCTGACCGCAGCGGGCGGCGTACGTGCCGAAGAACCGCCGCTGCCTATGCGCACCTTCGAGTTGCACATGGCCTGGCGCGGCTCCCAGGACAACGATCCGGGTGAGCGCTGGCTAAGGTCGCGGATTCAGATGTTCTTTGGGGACCCTGAGAGTCTTTGATACGGCATTGCGCGCGCCCAATGTTCCTGTCAGCAGTCTCAGGCATCGGCCCGTTCTAGCTTGTTGATCCCGGCCAGCGTGTGGCGCAGTAAATTCATTCCAGAGTTGGAATCCCGGGCATTGATCAGCCCATGGCTGCCCTGGAAACCCACCAGATCAGTCACGGCCGAATCAGCTCTGCAGAGCAGCAAACTGCAATGGTCACCACCCGAGCTATGGGTAAGCTCATAACTCGGGCGCCCTACCAGTCTCACCTTTCCCCGCAGTGACGTGATGAATGGATAACCACAGGTCTGGGATAACAAGAGATCCGGGGAAAGCCAATGGGGCGTTGGATCAACGATCGGCTTTTGCTCACGGCGCTCGCCCAAGATCTCCAGGACGCATTGGAGCCAGGCCTCTTGTGCCTGTAAAACCCTGGCAGGAGCGAGGTACATGGATAGATCGCTGGTCATATGAAAATCCAGTCAGGGGATGTGATTAGTGCTTGGCCCCAGATCACAGCAAGAAGCTGTTAACAGGCCTTTTCAAGCCCAAACGGTCCCTCAGCGTCCCAGGTTCATATTCCTTGCGGAAAACCCCTTTGGCTTGCAGCAAAGGCACCACGCCGCGTGTGAATGCTTCAAAGTCCGTTGGCAAAAACGGAAACATGAGGTTGTAGCCATCGACGGCATTCGACTCGTATAACGCTGAAAGCTTATCGGCAATATGCTCCGCCGTTCCGATCAGTAGCCAGGTACTGGAGCTCTTGACCAAACGGCGCCCTATTTCGCGGATAGACAACGAAGCATCGTACTTCTTGAGAAGGGCCAGCTCAGTTCGAATGCCATCGAACTCAGACTCATCCGGCAACGCTGGCAATGGGCTGTCGGGCGAAAGTCCTGTCAAGTCGAGGCGGGTGTAAGTGGAGACCAGATCAATCGCCACGGCATCGATAATGAGGCTGTCCTCCAGTTGCCGACGTCGCGCCTCCTCAGTCTCATCTTCTAGCACCACCGGAAGCACGCCGGTAATAATTTTCAGATCACTGGAATGCCTGCCCTTCAATTCAAGTCGGCGATTCAAATCTGCCCTGTACGCCAGTCCTTCTTCGACCGAATTGATGAAACAGAAATGCACGTCCGCATGGGCGGCGGCCAGATTCTTGCCTGCTTCAGAAGATCCCGCCTGGGCAAGGACGGGATATCCTTGAGGTGGACGCGGCACGTTAAGCGGCCCACGCACGCTGAAATGTGCCCCTTTGTGATTGATCGGGTGAATTTTCGATGGGTCGGCAAAATCGCCGGTGCTCTTGTCAAATTCAAGCGCACCCTCCTCCCAGGAGTCCCAAAGCTGCTTGACGATATGGATAAACTCTTCGGCCCGCAGATAACGATCGCCGTGTTTCGTCACGCCTGACAATCCGAAATTCGAAGCCTCCTCTTCCAACCAGGAAGTCACGATATTCCAACTGGCTCGCCCTGCACTGAGATAGTCCAGCGAAGCAAAATACCGCGAGATGTTGAACGGCTCGTTATAGGACGTTGAAGCAGTGCCCATCAGCCCGATGTGCTCGGTCACAGCAGCCAGTGCGGACAAGAGCGTAATAGGTTCAAGCCGGGCGTTGGCATAGTGCCTCAACCCGCTGGCCACGGAGTCCCAGACCGCCACGTGGTCCGCGACAAAAACCGCGTCAAACTTCGCCGCTTCGGCCGCCTGCACCAGTTTTACGTAGTAGCCCAGCGTCAATATTTCGTGGCTCGGTGACAGCGGATGGCGCCAGGAAAAACGATGGTCCCCTTGGGGATTAAAGAAGAACAAATTCAGAATCATACTTTTATTGGACATAACGCCTCCGCGACCTTACCAACGTCGCATTCATTTTCACTGGGCCGTCTTGACGGTATGTTCGGCGACCCACTGCGCCGCGACCTTGGCTGGATCCTTGTGATCGATATCAACAAGACGATTGAGTTGCTTGAGGTCGTCATCGGTCAGCTTTGCAGAAACCGCGTTGAGCACCTTGGTGACGTCTGGGGTCAGCAACGCCTTGCGCCCCAGTGGCGTGATGTTTTGCAGGGGCTGTTGGTGCTTGTCGTCCTCGAGGACAACCCAAGGCTCCTTAGCCAGGATGCCTTGCGTGGAGACCACCGTGGCGACGTCGATAGCGCCTGAGTTCAACGCCAGCCGCGACAAGGGCCCACCCATGTCCAGCGATTTGATGCTCTTGAAGTTGATGCCGTAGACCGCCTTCAACCCGGGCAGGCCCAATGCAGCAGTGGCGACTTCGGGAGGCCCGCCCAGCGTGAAATCACCCGAGACGGGCGCTAGGTCGGACAAGGTGTGCAAGTTGTACTTTTCTGCGGTTTTTCGGGTGACGGCCCAAGCGGTAATGGAGCCCGCGGACGAAGGCTCAAGCAGCTGGAGGTCCGCCGGCAACTTCTGTTGCAAAGCGCTGACGATCTCCTTTTGGCTGGTCAGAGCAGTCTTGTCGTCATAGAAACTCAGCAGTGATCCTATGTATTCGGGTACAACGTCTATATCCCCGTTTTCCAGCGCCTTGGCGATGATCTGACGGTTCCCCAGATTGAGTCGGGTCTTGACGTCTATCCCTTCATTTTTCAAGGCTGACGCATAGATGTTTGCGAGAATAGTCTGCTCGGAAAAATTGGCCCCACCGATGGTGATGGATTGAGCACTGGCAAACGTGCTGCCAACCAGCAGTCCCAATCCCAGTAACAGTGAGGCCGAGAGCGGTGACCGAGCCTTCAAACGGTATTTATTTTTCATTTTGATTTGCACCTCTGCAGAATTAATACGCACTTTCAAATGCCCATGATCATGTAGCACTCAGTTCAACATCATTCGCTCGCCATTTTCGAACCATGAGTGTGTCTATCATCGAGCACACCCACTCGCTGACAATCGCAAGTGCCGACACCATCAGTGCGCCGCCAATAATTTGCGGCGTATCATTTCGGCCCAGTCCATCAATAAGAAACCTGCCCAGCCCGCCGAACCCTGCATACGCAGCGATGGTGGCTGTTGCGATAAGTTGCACCAGGGCTGATCGGAATCCAGAAAAGATCAGCGGAAAAGCCAGCGGCAACTCGAGCTGAATAAACATCTGCCCTCTGCACATCCCCATCGATCTGGCAGCCTGCTTCAGAGACGAATCCACCTGATCGATTCCAACATAGGTATTGGTTAATATCGGCGGGATGCTCATGGTCACCAATGCGATAATCACCGTGCTGGCTTCATAGCCAATGAGCATGATTGCAAGTATCACAATACCCAGAGAAGGTAATGCTCGCCCAATATTGAATAGCCCTATCGCCACCTGCGCGCCTTTGCGGTAGTTAGCCAGAAGTACGCCGAGCGGCAACGCTATTGCACAAGCAATAGCCAGGCTCAAAGACACATAATAAATATGCTCTGCCAGCCGAGTCAGTATTCCGCTTTCACCCAACCAATTGTCAGGAAGAGAAAACCAAAGGTAGACACCTGCGATCATGTTCATCAGCGCACCCAAGGGACCAGCCATTTATTTATTGAATAAAACAGAAAATCAAAACATAACGCCAACATCACCGTCAGGACTAGGCTGACCGCCACAGGCGTAGTGAAACTTTGAGCCAGCCCGGTAATGAACATCTGGCCTAATCCGCCCTGACCAATCAAGGCAGTAACGGTCACCAGCCCCACTAATGTAACCGAGGTCGTTCGCAAGCCTGCCAATAACGAAGGCAGCGCCAGTGGAAGTTCAACCCCGAGGAATCTCTGCATGCGCGTATACCCTAGCGCACGGGCTTCTTCCAATACGTCCGGGGGATTACTCGCAAGCCCCGCCAAGGTGTTCTGCAACACAATAAGCAAGGAATACAGGCTCAAACCAATGACCGCCGTCGTCTTGGATAAACCGGTAAAAGGCATTATCAAAATAAACAGCGCCAGGGACGGAATGGTAAAGAGTATGCCGCTGACATAAATCATGGGGCGCGCCAATCCTGGCTGCCACAACGTCAAGAGCACCATTGCGCCCGCTAATAGCATCCCTATACACAGGCCCAAGGTCACCAGCTGAATATGATCAAATAACAGCTGGCCGATCTGCTGCCAGTTTTCAACGATCCAGGACCAGTCAATCATTGCGCACTTCCGAAACGGCATTCATTGAGTGCGCTGTGAAGGCTGGCAATCGAGAGGCAACCTTCGTAACTTCCCGCCTCGTCCACGCGAACAACCACACCGATAGGAGCCGTTAGAATTTTAACCAGTGCGTGATGCAACGAGTCGTTACTCGACACCGTTGTCAGCTCGGGAACAGGCACGTCCGATTCACTGACCCATTTCAACGGATTGGACTTATCATCCACCAGAAGTTTGAACTCGCAATTGACCTCATCCGCTGGAAGATCAGAAACCTTCATCAGCGAAAGTCTTTTTAACAACGGATCTTTACCGATAAAGTTCTTCACAAACTCGGTGGCAGGATGGGCAAGGATATTGTGAGGTGTGTCGAACTGAACAAGCTTTCCTTCGCCCTCGAAGATGGCAATCCGGTCACCAATTTTGATGGCCTCCTCCATATCGTGGGTCACCAGAATAATGGTTTTATGCAAACGCCTCTGAAGCGCAACCAGTTCATCCTGCAGTCGCTCGCGTATCACCGGATCAAGCGCGGCAAAGGGTTCGTCCATCAATACAACCGGTGGGTCCGAGGCCAATGCCCTCGCCAGAGCGACACGACTTTGCTGCCCGCCCGACAGCTGATTAGGATACCGGTCAAGAAATTCGGGCTGAAGTCCAACCAGGGAAATGAGCTCGCTCACGCGCTGGCAGATTTTATGTTTGCTCCAGCCCAGGAGCCGCGGTACTGCGCCAATATTTTCTGCAACCGTCTGGTGAGGAAATAAGGCTGCGCTCTGCATCATGAAACCAATGCCGCGGCGTAGCGTAACGACGTCAAGCTCATCGGTCGCCACGCCGTTGACACAAATGCGGCCACTGTCCTGGGTATCCAGCCTGTTGATCATTCGCAAAATGGTTGTTTTGCCACACCCGCTTGGCCCGACAAATATACAGATCTCACCCTCTCGGACGTTAAGCGTTAAATCGCTCACGGCCATTCGCGGGCTGCCTTTATGAGTTTTCTTGATGGCTTCAAAACGTATCATTTTCCGACGCCCAGATTGGCTTTAGTGTTTTTATTGCCTGGCAGGATGGCGGGGACAAGGCGTTGTATTGTTCAACCAAGGTCAGCACCACGGCAACACTTAGCATATGAACTGCCCACACCATCGACAGCCAGAGCACGACCAATGGAATAAACAGAACAATGGTGAATACTTCGCCAAATGCCTGCCCATAAAAAGCAACGACAGCCCAGGCCAGATAGAAGCCAACAAGCAAAAGCCAGGTGGGCCATTCGGTTTGACTGGTAACTGTAGTGCTCAGCTTAACAATTTCAGCTCGATGAGCTTCATCCAAATAGTTTGGCATTGTTGTAAGTCGCGATAGGTATTGTTCTGTACAGACTCCCAATCACTCACTCTCCAAGCCATAACCCTATGGAACCAGGGCATTACTTGAAGATGACTGGCTAGACTTACGGTATTGAAATGACCAGCAGCGATGCTTCACATGGCGTAGAGCAGAAACGCCAAGCCTTCGCTGATTGCACTGCAGGCTTCGCTGTTGGCCTGACAAGGAAGAGGTTTGCCGGTAACGAATGGAACGGCAATGGAGGCACAAGGACTGATGCGGATATTGCCGGAGTGAGAAATCGCGACATGAGCTCTGTCATAAGACAGAGCCTCAAGGCTGATTTGGAAGATTCGGGCGCCGGACATAGTCGTACCATAAAATAGGGTTAAACATATCCGGCGGTCCGGTAACCACAATGTAGCAGAATGGCTAATGCACTCAAGAAATATATTTTATTATGCTTATTCCAGAAATGAATAAGCATTAAGCGGTGCGTCTCCCCTCCTCTCAACTTGCCTGCTCCGCTAGCCTAGTTTCAGCGTACCGACTCTAAACAACTTTACGCATAGCCGACTAACTAAATGACCGGACACAACGTCGCGCCGTAGCCCACGCATCGCATTACACCTTAATCAAGGCTGCTCCCGAAAGGCCTAGATAGCCACGAAGAATCTAGCGCTACATTAATCGGCGATGCTATGCAGCCTGCGCGTAAATGCCCAGGCCGCACCGCAACGCAATATTAATTTACGCGGGTGTTGAGCGGCCTTAACATGTTCGGCCATTAAAACAGTTATGGCGCACTCAACAACAAATTACGATCTCGGCCGCGCAACATCCAAGGCTAGACCTCTGATTCCTTCAGACTAAAACCTTTGTGGCATCACACTCTCCACTCCGCCGTAAGGCTCAAACCAATTCGGCTAAAGATGCCGGATTGAAGCCCTTCAGATCCGCGTAATCGCCTTTTTCCACTTTGGCGGCCCAATCCTTGTCACTCAGCAGAACACGCCCTACAGCGATCAGATCAAACTCTTCGCGCTCCATGCGCTCGACGAGCCGATCCAAACTCGCAGGGGTTGATCCCTTGCCGGCGAAGGCATTAGTAACATCATTTTCTAGCCCAACCGAACCAACACTGATGGTCGCGGCCCCGGTTACTTTCTTCGCCCAGCCCGCGCAGTTCAGGCCGTTCTCACCGTCAATCTCGGGGAACTCAGGTTCCCAGAAGCGGCGTTGTGAGCAGTGCAGGACGTCGACACCAGCCTCGACTAATGGCAACAGCCAGTCTTCCATCACAGCTGGCGTTTCAGCGACGCGTACTCCGTAATCCTGTTGCTTCCACTGGCTGACACGCATGATGATCGGGAATTCAGGGCCAACAGCATGACGAACAGCAGACACTATCTCACTGGCAAAACGCGAGCGTTCCTTGATCGTCGGGCCGCCGTAGCGGTCGGTGCGCAGATTGGTACCAGACCAGAAAAACTGATCGATCAAATAACCATGGGCTCCGTGGATCTCAACGGTATCGAAGCCCAGTCGTTTGGCATCCGCTGCGGCCTTGGCGAACGCTGCTACCGTGTCGGCAATGTCCTCTTCACTCATCGCCACACCACGCAGGTCACCTGGCGAATCAAGGCCCGACGGGCTTTCCACTGGCGCATCTGGCTCCCAGTCGTTGATGTAACGCGTGGCACCGGTGTGCCAGATCTGCGGTGCCATGCGCCCGCCAGCGTTGTGGACCGCATCGATCACGTTTTTCCACCCAGCCAGCGCCGCTTCGCCGTGAAAAAAAGGAATGCCGGAATCATTGCGCGATGCTGGGCGATCAATCACGGTGCCTTCCGACAAAATCAGCCCGACACGTCCCTCTGCCCGCCGCCGGTAGTAGGCAGTGCTCGCTTCACCCGGGATGCCTTCGGGTGAGAACAGACGCGTCATTGGCGCCATGACAATCCGGTTTTTCAGTTCAAGCGACCGGATGGAAAAAGGACGAAATAAAATACTGGTTTCAGGGTTTGACATTGGATGGACTCCATTTGCTTTTGGAAGCCATATAAGTATATTTTGTAAACCAAATGTCAATTAGGCACCTAAAGTCGCCTAGGTATACATGAGGAAACTTCGATGCTGGAATTAAAGCCGCAGTGTTTTTCGTCGGAGTGCCCAAGCCGGGCGCTGTTCGACCAAATCGCAGACAAGTGGTCGATGATGGTTCTGGCGGTACTTGATGACGGGCCGCACCGTTTTAACGCCATCAGGCGTCGCCTGGAGGGCGTCACTCAGAAAGCACTGACACAGTGCCTGCGTCGACTGGAACGAAATGGACTTGTCTCGCGCCAGGTCATCTCGTTTTCGCCCGTGGCAGTCCAGTATGAGATCACCCAACTTGGTCGAACACTGCAGCAGCCGTTTCGCGAATTGCATAAATGGACGCTCGACAAATTGTCTGAGGTTGAAACGGCCCGGTTGAAGTTTGACGAGGCCGCGCAGATAAGCCTGACGAAGTGATTTTTTATTGACTCGCCGCCACTGCCCATCTGAAACGCATTACTTCGTAGGTTTACTCGCGGTATCCCTAAACCTACCAACGCTACATTAAGTGCCTAATTGACTCTAGGTTTATCACGTATACCTTGTAATGGTCGACAACGATGGTCTCACTCGATGCCTTATTACGACCTTTGATCAATGCTTCTCTGCGATTCTCAACGATTGGCCAAGCGCCTTCGATATCGACGCGGCAGCGCTGATCCCAGCGGCCTGACCTTTTTTGGAAAGCCCAATGAGTCAATCGATGGTCGGCTGCGCCAGCAGCCGTCCAACCGCACGTTTTTCCATTCATAAAGCTGAACCTGGATGCTGCCTCTCCTCCTAGAGCTTTGCTGCACCAATCTTTGCTACCAGAGCTCACCCAATTCCCATCTGGAGTTACACTGAAAACCACCCTGTACCGTCTTGGTGTTCTGTCAGAAATCGCCATTAGCGATCACTCGCACACCCGATGCGAGCGGGGGCAAATATGGGGGCAAATTTCAATTTTTTTTGCCAGAAACCATTGTCCTAGAGCCAAGTCAAAATGTTTTTTGGGGACCCTGAGAGTCTATGACTGCACAGAGATCAGCGATTACGCCGTCTGCTCTCTCCCCCACAGACACGATAAAGCCCCGATGAATCGAGGCTTTATCGTTAAATCCGGCGAGAATTCCAGCGTGCCGTGTCGTACCGCCAAGACCGGAGAAAGTCGCAGAACTCTCCCCTGCCTCTAGGCTGGCCGACTGTCAGAAATCAACCGATGCCGAAAGCTGAAGGGTACGTGGAGCGCCCAGGCCGCCGGACAGGCCACTGCCGTCGCCGCCGCTGTAGGAACCGATCCAGTATGCCCGGTTGGCGATGTTCTCTACGTTAGCCCGTAAGGTCACAGGTTTGGACATGACCTTGGTGGTGTACCGACCGCCCACATCGAAAACGGTGTACGACGGCAACTCCATCCGATGGTCGTCCGTGACGTAGCGGCTGCCTACGTAGTTCGTGCCTGCGGTCAGGGTCAGCCCAGGAACCATCTCCAGGTCGTACTCGGCCCCCAGCTTGGCGATGATTTTCGGAACGCCGGTCACCTGATTGCCTTCGTTCGCCGCTACCAGCGCCTTCGTCAACACCGCCTGCGTGTAGGAAACACCGCCCATCAAACGCAGATCTGGTTGGGCCTCACCGAAGAAGCTCCATTCCACGCCACGGTTGCGCTGCTCACCATTGACGCCAAAAATGTTGGTGACCGGGTCGGTAAAGGTGCTGGGTTTTTCGATCTGGAACACGGCCAACGTGGTGGCGAACGCACCCAGGTCAAGCTTGGCGCCCACTTCATACTGCTTTGTCTGAATCGGGCTCAGGACTTCACCCGGGTTGGCTGCCGTCGTCGGAGCCGTCCCCCCCTTAGACAGACCTTCGATGTAGTTCGCGTAGACCGACACATCGTCGGTGACCTTGACCAGCAACGCGGTAGCCGGCGAAACACGGCTCTCGTTGTAGTGAGAGGTTCTGACGCGCGCCGGTGTCAGGTTCGAGCTTTCCACTGTCTGATTCCGCAAGCCCAGCGTCCATTGGATACGGCCATCAAGGAACGAAAGGGTATCGAGCAAAGCAACACTGCCCAGTTTGTCTTCGGTCCGGGAGGTGACAGCGCCGAATTTACCCAAGGGCGGCGTTGGGCCGAAGTCAAGGTTGTAGTAGTTGGTGGTCACGTAGTTGGGTATCTGAAGATCCTTGTAGCTCATCTCCGACTTGTACTGAGTGGCCGCCAGCGACCATTCGTGGCCTACGGGGCCGGTGTCGAAGCGGCCCTTCAGGCCAGCCTCGCCTGATTTCTGGGTGCCCTGCCCATCCGAGCGATAAGCCAGAACATTGATATCACCAGCGTTGTTGACCAGCGTGTCGCGCGTCATCAAGGCGTTGCGGCCACCGTCCCTCTGCCCATAGGCCGCAAAGGCGGTGAGCGAGTCATTCAAATCGACCTCGCCTCTGAGCAAAAAGGTTTCGGTGTCGTTGGTGGTGTATGCCCAGTCAGGTGCCAGCGCGTAATCACCCTTCTTCGCGCGGGGTACGCTGGTGACCTTAGGGTTGATCGAGGCAATGCCGAAATAGTTGGCACCCTCCAGATGTTCACGTTGCTTGTAGGCGTCCAACGACAGGCGGAAGCGCTCGGCGCGCCAGTCCAGGCCCAGCGCATTGAGCTGCATGTTTTGTTTCTGATCGTCCACGGCGGTGTCGCCGTCGCGATACACCCCGTTGTAGCGGATACCAAACTGATTCTGATCGCCAAAGCGCCGACCCACGTCGGCATGCGCACCGTATAAACCATTGGATTCAAAAGAGGTCGTCAGGCGCGTCAGGGGTTCGTCGCCGGCGCGCTTGGGGACCATATTGATGCTGCCTGCGACGCTGCCATCTGGTGGCATGCCGTTCAGCAGAGCGGACGGGCCCTTGAGCACTTCGATGCGCTCGGCCAGTTCGGTCGAGCCGCGCAGGTTCGGCGCCATACCGATCAGGCCGTTGTAGGTGATGTCGTTGGCGCTGGTATTGAAGCCACGAATAAAGAAGGTTTCGATGATGGCCCGTTTGGAGGGGACGTTCACCGATGGATCGGTTGCACCGATTACCGAACCGATGTCCTTCGCCTGGTGGTTGCGCACGAAGTCATCGGTGTAGCTGATGGCGCTGAAGGGAGTCTCCATAAAGTCCTTGGTGCCCAGCAGCCCGACTCGACTGCCAGTGGCAACCTGGCCGCCCGCATACGCCGGCGGCAGGTCGGCAGATGCGCCCATAGTGCCCTCCACCGTTGTTTCAGACAGGACAAGGCTATCTTCGCCAGTGCCCGCCGGAGACTGCGTTGACGGCTCAGGGGCAGGCGCAGCGGCCACAGCCATCGAGCCCCCGGTCAGCCCTAGCAACAGCGCCATCTGTACGGCAGAGAAAGTGCGATTCAAGGTAAACGAAAAAGCGCGTTGCGTAGCCTGCGATGAATCAGGGTTGGCGCTATGTGGGCGGCCGTGTTCCGACATGCTGGATTCCTTTCGATGCAAAGAATTGGAGTGCATTCACTAGGTTTCCGTACCAGAACGCTAAATCCTCAATCTAAATGATAAATATTTACAATCATTCACCGCGCACTATTCGAAATGTCGCCCACTACACCGCTGCTCTAAAATCGCTTTTGCTTCAATGGTCAGGCTGTAGCTCTTATCGTGATTGCGGGTAATGACACCCACGGAACAAAGGCGCTTGAGCGCCTCACGAACGCTGACGAGCGATAACGCCAGCGCTCTGAGTTGGTCATGTACCGACTTCGCATTCACCGTCGTCCCGTTGACAGCCGCAGCGCATAAAATATTGATGATTTTGAAGCGCAGTAAGCTGGTACGTAGCCCATAGCGATATAGCATCTCGCGAATGTGCTCGTTGTTACGGTCGCAATCGAAGGGGCGATGCGTGGATGAGCTTTGTAATTGCTGGGGCGCCAGAGCTTCTTCCGAGGCTGATCTGTGGTACATGCGAATAGTCCATTTCTATTGTTTTAAACGCCATGGGATGGCTGCCGTGCCTGAAATCACCACTGGCGATCCCCCATGACCGAAGCAAAATGCGAATCCACAAAAAGGGCCGGCGCCTGAACAGGACCAGCCCTTTGTGCTGCAGATACACGTCGTGAATCAGCCCTTGTAGCCCTGAACCACCTCGTCAGCCATTCGATTGAGACAGGTCACGCTAGCGGTACACAGATACCAGGTCTGAGCATCGACAAAGATTACACGGCCGTTGTTCCAGGCCTTGGTCTTGCGCAGCAGCGGGTTATCCAGGCTCTTGATGTCCAGTGCCGGACGATGCTCCATCACCGCGGTACGGTCGATGACATAGAGAATGTCGGGATCGGCCTGCTGGATAAACTCATTGGAAATCGGCTGTCCATGCAAACCGGCTTCGATGTCAGTACTGGCCGGTTTCACGCCCAAGGTGTCGAAGATAAAGCCGTAGCGCGACTTCACGCCGTAGGAGGTGAAGGCGCCGTTGTTATGCAGCACGATCAACGCTTTCTCCGGACGTCCTTCGGTAACACGGCGGGTCTGTTCCACCTTGGCTTCCATTTCCGCGACTTTCTGGCGGGCCAGTTCCTCTTTACCGAGGATGCGTCCCAAGAGGGTCAAATGCGCCTTGGCTGTGCTGATGATATTGCCTTGTTTGTTGGTCAGGTCCACGTCGTCGTAGACGGTCGGGGCGATCTGGCTGAGTTCCTTATAGCTTTGTGCCTGGAGCGGAGAGATCAGAATCAGGTCGGGCTTGAGCGCATGCAACCGCTCGAGATTGGGCTGAACAGTCGCCCCTACATCCATAACATTCGAGTCGTCACGGTATTGGGTGAGAAAGCTGGTGACGTAGTCCTTGGCGATGCCCACCACCGGTGCCCCCAACTGATCGAGTGTATCGAGCTCGCTCATATCGAAAGCCACTACGCGCTCGGGTAGTTTGGTCACCACGGTTGTGCCCAGAGGATGCTCGATCTTGATCGGCTCGTAGTGCACCTGCGCACTCACTGGCGGGGTTGCCTCTGCCGCTGGCTTGTCACATCCCTGCAGCCCGGCCGCTACGGCCATTGCCAGTAGCACTCCACAGAGTTTTTTCGGGTGATCAGTGCTCATATCAGTTCCCTTGACGGTGACGGGTTGAAGTAGTTGCAGACGAACCCTTGTTCGCTCTGCAGGATTTCGAAATCCAGATCAAAAAGTTCGCGCAGGTGCGCCTCGGTAACAACCTCCGCGACCGGGCCGTGGCAGTGAATTCCCCCGCCTTTCATGGCAACGATATGATCGGAATAGTTAGCCGCGAAGTTGATGTCATGGACCACCAGGATCACTGTGCGGCCTTGCTCATCACACAGGCGACGCAGGGCACGCATGATTTGTACGCCATGCTTCATGTCGAGGTTGTTGAGCGGCTCGTCCAGCAACAGGTAATCCGTTTGCTGGGCAATGGTCATCGCCAGGAACGCCATCTGCCGTTGTCCGCCGCTGAGCTCGTCAATGTAGGAGAGGCGCAGGGACTGCAAAGACAAGAACTCGATGGCCTCATCGATTGCCTCGCGATCCTCGGCGGTAAGCGCTCCACGACTGTAGGGGAAGCGCCCGAAGGCTACCAATTCCTCGACGGTCAGGCGCAGGCTGAAATCCGGGGACTGGCGCAAGGTGGCCACGCGCTTGGCATAGTCGCGAACGGGCACATCCAGAATGCTGCGCCCGCCAATCAGAACGTCGCCCCGGGTCGGCGCCAGCAGGCGTGCGATCAACATCAGCAGCGTGGTCTTGCCCGCCCCGTTCGGGCCGATCAGCGACGTGACCTGCCCCGGTGGAAACCGGACGCTGACGTCACTAAGGACATGCTTGGTGCCATAGGCCTTGTAAACGTGATTGAGAGAGATCATGGGGTGCCTCGGGTTCGAATCATCAGCGCGAGGAAATACACACCACACACCAGGTTGACGAGAATGCTGACGGAGGTGTTGTAGTTGAATATCTGCTCGACCAGGTATTGGGCGACAATGAAAATGCCAATGGCGATGGCGCAACTCATGGGCAACGTGACCCGGTGCCGAGCGGTTCGGGCAAGCGCATATGAGATGTTCGCAACGAACACTCCCATGAATGCCGTCGGCCCGACGAGGCTCGTCGAGATCGCCACCAGAATTGCAATAAGTGCCAGTTGAAGTCGCACGCTGCGCGGGTAATCGACCCCCAGGGAAATGGCTTGGTCACGTCCCAGGGAAAGCACATCGAGCACCGGCAGGGTTCGTTGGGCGATGCCGCACACCACAGCGACCAGCACGCCCGAATAGATCACTTGCCCAGGTTGCGCCTTGTTGAAGGAGGCGTAGTTGAACCCTTGGAAAATCGAGAATTCTCCGGGGCTGATCTTTAGCTGGATAAATTGGGTAAACGTCCCCATCACCATGCTCAGTACCAGTCCCAACAGGAGCAGCAGGTACACGTTGTTGCTTCCGTCACGGAACAGCCAACGGTGAATAAGCCATGAATAGCCGAGCATCAGCAGGACCGACAACAGGACGTTACCGTCACGCCCCAGCAACACCAGGCTCTGGGTGCCCAGCACCAGAATCAGTAGCGCCTGGAACAGCAGGTAGATCGCCTCATACCCCATGATCGCCGGCGTCAGTATCCGGTTGCCGGCGATGGTCTGGAAAATCACCGACGAATAGGCAATGCACACCCCGGCAATGCACATCGCCGCCAAACGGGTGAGTCGCTTGGGAATGACGTAATCGAAGTCGAAGCCGGCCCCCAACAACAGGAACGCGATCGCCAGCGCCAGAACCAGCAGCCAGAGACCATAACGGGTAGCCACGCGCCTCATGTGTACTTCCTGATCAGCAGCACGAGAAATAACAGGCCGCCCACACTGCCGGCGGTGAGACCGATAGGCACTTCGAAGGGGTAGATCAGCAGGCGGCCGAGGATATCGCAGGCCAATAACAACGACGCGCCACACAAGGCGACGATGGGCAATGTTCGCTCCAGGTTTTCGCCGTAGTGCAGCGCCACCAGATTGGGAATCACCAGCCCGACAAAGGGGATCGCCCCCACGGTGATGACCGTGGCGGAAACGGTGACCGCCACGAGCATCAGACCTAGCGCCGCATTGGCTGCATAGTTCAAGCCCAGACTGCTGGCCATGCCCTCACCCATCCCCAGTACGGTAAACCGGTGCGCATAAAGGTAGGTGAGCACGACGATCGGCAGGATCAGATAGATGATCTCGTAATTGCCCTGCACGATTTTGGAGAAGTCACCGAGCATCCAACCCTGCATGCTCTGCAAGATGTTGTGACGGTAGGCGTAGAACTCGGCGACGGCGCTCAATACGCTGCCATACATCAGGCCTATGACCGGAACCATCACCGTGTTCTTGAACTTGATACGGCGGATGATCGCGACATAGATCAGGCTCGCGGCAAAACAGAACGCCAGGGCAAACAGCATCCTGCCGGCAGCACCAACAGCGGGGGCCACCGTCAGTGAAATCAGAATGCCCAGCTTTGCAGCATCCAGTCCACCGGACGTGGCGGGCTCGACGAACCGGTTACGCACAATCTGCTGCAGGATCACGCCGCAGACGGCCAGCCCTACCCCGGTGAGTATCAGGGCCGCGAGACGCGGAAGGCGGCTGGCGGTCAGTGTCAGCCAGGCATCATCGGAAAATGTGAAAAGTGCTGTCCAGGAGACCTGTTTGACTCCCACCATCAGCGAAAGGCAACAGAGCACAACAAACAGGATCAGTAAGGCTGCACGACTCAAGAATCGTCCTCACTGCCAAACGCCCCGGCAATGCGCCAGCCCTTTGCCGCCCGGCGCTGGGCGAGAAAGTGCGCGTAGAGTCCTGGCTTGGCACTCAATTGCGCGTGGGAACCTTGCTCGCTGATCTGGCCATTATCGAGCACCAGAATCTGGTCGGCCATGGCCACCGTCGAGAGCTGGTGCGCGATGACGATCAGCGTACGAGTACCACGCAAGCGTGCCAGTGCCTCAGCAATAGCGGCCTGGTTCTCGGCATCGAGCGCAGCAGTGGCCTCATCGACCAACAGAATCGGTGCATCCTTGATCAGCGCACGGGCGATGGAAATCCGCTGACGCTCGCCGCCGGACAGTCGGGCACCGCCCTCGCCCACCGGTGTATCCAGGCCTTGAGGCAGTCGTTCGATGATCTCCACGACGCCGGCTTGTCTTGCCGCTTCCATCACCTGGGCATCGCTGGCACCGGGTTTGCCGATGCGGATGTTGTCGGCGATGCTGCCCTGGAACAGGTAAGCATCCTGGAAGATCTGACTGATCTGGCCGGCCAGTTGCTCGCCGGACATCTGGCGCACATCCACACCACCCACGATCACACTGCCTTGAGTCACGTCGAAGAAACGCGCGATCAGCCTCACCAGCGTGGTCTTGCCCGAGCCGGAAGCGCCGACCAGAGCGGTCATGCTGCCCGGCTCGATACGCAGGCTGACATCCCGTAATACATCAGCCTGGTCCTCGGTATAACGAAAGCTCACGTTGCGCAATTCGACGGACCCATCGACGGGTGCCTGTGGCGACTGCGGCTCAGGCAGCGGCTTGACCGCAAAGATCTCACGCACGGCTCCCAACTGGCCACGCGCGCCACGCAGCACCTCGCTATAGCCAGCCACTTCCAGCAACGGATCGATAAAGCGGCTGACCAGCAGCAGTGCAACAATGACGGCAATGACCGACCCCGCCTCCAGGCTTGCGCCCAACAGCTCACCCAGCCATAGCGTGGCGGCCACCAGCAAGGCGGCGAAGCTCGCCTGTACAGCCCAGGCATTGAACACCACCGACATCGCCGAGACGTGAATCAACCGTCTCGCGGAGTGCTGCTGGCGCCCGATGGCCTGTTCAAGAAACTGAGTGCCACCGTCCTCGCCATTGAACGCCCGCAGCACCGATTGCGCCTGGGCGAACTCGACCATGCGCTGGCTGGTGTGGGCCGCGTTGTGCTGGAAGTCCTGGTCTGCACGCTGCCCCAAGCGAGCGGTCAACACAAAGACACCCAACAGGATCGGCAGCGTCACCAGCGCGATCAGGCCCATCTGCCAGTGCAAGGCGAACAGTGCAATCAGGATCACTACCGGCGTGACCACGCCAGTAATCAGCGGCGTGAAAACATGGGCGGGAAGCTGCGCCATTTCCATCATGCCCTGGGACGCGACATGGCTTAGCCGCGCGGTGTTTTGTGCAGTGAACCAACCCACCGGCAAACGCGCCACATGGTCGCCGAGCCGATGGCGGCCCCGCTGGAGAACGGCGATGCCTACACGGATACCGGCTTTCTCCACTGTGCGTCGTAGCGCCCAGCAAATCACCACGCCGATCACCAGCGCGATCAACCATTGCCCCGCTGCGCGCGTTTCACTGCCCAGCAGGCTGGTGAGTACCGGCACCAAGGTGACAATCGTCAGCCCGCAGAGCAGGCCGTAGACCAGCGTCATATAGAGATAGCGCCGCAGCACCGGGGCATCTTCACCCAACAGTTGAATAAAGGTTCTCAGCATGCCGACACCGCCTGTTCCTTGGCCTGTTCGTAGCCGCCCAGTGCCCACAGTCGGGCGTAGCGGCCTTTGCGGGCGAGCAGCTCGTGATGACGTCCCTGCTCACAAATCGTACCGTTGTCGATCAGAATGATCTGGTCGGCGTGCATCACCGTATCGAGCCGGTGAGCGATCACCATCAAGGTGCGGCCCCGGGCGAATCGCGATAGCGCTTGCTGGAGCTTCACCTCGTTCTCGGCATCGGCTGCCGCCGTGGCTTCATCAAGCACCAGCACCGGCGGGTCCAGCAACACGGCGCGGGCGATACTCACGCGCTGTAACTCGCCGCCGGAGAGCTGCACATCCTCACCGATCACCGAGTCATAACCGCGCGGCAAGGCGAGGATGCGCTCGTGAATATTCGCGGTGCGCGCTGCGTCTTCGATTTCCTGCTGGCTGGCCGATGGCCTGCCCAAGGCAATGTTGTCGCGCAGGCTGGCATGGATAAGACGCACTTCCTGCAACACAAAACCGATGCGCCGGTACAACTGCGCGCTCTCGATCTGCCTGATGTCGACGCCGCCCAGGGTAATGCGCCCTTCAGTCGGATCGAAGAAGCGCAGCAGCAGGCGTGCCAATGTCGACTTGCCGGAGCCGGAAGCACCGACAATCGCCGTCACGGTGCCGGGCTTGAGGGTGAAGCCAATGTCCTTGAGCACCGGGTTCCGGCCGTCGTAGCTATAGCCGAGTTGCTCGACGCGAATCTCGGCATTTTCGGGCAACTGCCGTGATTCGCCCGCCAGGGTTTCCAGTACCGGCGTTTCCAGCAGCGTATGCACACGCTGGGCAGCGGCGGTAGCATTGTTCAGGTCGTGGGTGATGTAGCTCAACAGCAGCAGTGGCGCACAGATGCCCGGCGCCACCAAGGCGAAAGGCAAGACCTCTACCGGCGTGATCCAGCCCAGGCTCACCAACAAAGTGCCAAAGGCCAGCACCACCCCGAGTACCGCAACCGGGGTAATCATTGCATGGGCGTTGGCCATAGCGCTGACCAGCGGCCGCGTGAAGTCGGTGAACGCCTCGGCGAAGGCATCCACCGCTTCACGGTAGCTGCCATGGGCCTTGCCCTCGACACCAAAGGCCTTGACCACGGGAATGCCGTTGACGAACTCAACCACTGCGTTGTTGATACGTGCCATACCGGCGCCGAACGATTGCATGTTCGCCCCACTGGCCTTGGTCGCCCTGGAGAAAAACAGGAAAAACAGCGGGAATGGCAGCAGGGAGACAATCGCCATGCGCCAGTCCATGGCAAACAGGTACAGGATGGCGATGAGGATCGCACCAACGGTACGGCCCAGCGTGGTAAAGAAATGCGCAGTCAAGCTGTGCAGCGTACCGATGTCATCCTGCATGGCCTGTTTGACTTCACCCGAAGCCCGACTGGTAAACCAACCCAGCGGCACCTTGGCCAGTCGACGAGTAATCGCCAAACGCAAATGGCCGGTGATGTGATTGTCGGCCAGGTGCGCGACCATCTCGCCCACCGAAATCAATGTCATGCCGAGGAACAGGCACACCAGGCTGACGCTGACACCCCGCCAGACCTGATTCTGCATCTGGACCCAGCCGGTAGCGACCTCGGCCTGCCCCAACGAGAACTGTGCGATATGGGCGATGCCGGCCAGTGGCACCATCGTCAGCATGGTCCCGATGGCGGCCAGTACCGCGGCGACAATCAGCCGGCCGCGTACGGGTCTCAGTATCCGAGATACCGAGCCGGCGGCGGGTTTGTCTTTATCACTCATGAGCTCTCCTGAATAACCACTGCCGGCAGCCTGAAGGCATGCCTGACTTCCTTTGTGTTCGAGCGTTTTGCGCGTTGCATACCTTGTATTCCGAGCGGCGACGCAAAATCCTCAATCGAAATACCGATTAATCCGTTCGCCGCCGTGAACCGAACGACCGATCACAGGCCCGCCCCCGATGCGAATGGGTGACAGGCCCGAAGGCCCGCAGCGATGTATTTCTCGACGGAGGACACCGACACCTTCAACTCGGCCGCGATATCCCGGTGACCCATGCCATGCAACTTGCACAGCAGCAACGCTTCGCGGGCCTTGAGTGGCTTGTTATGCAAGGCAACATCGATCTGAGACAGGGCCTCCGATGCCAGCGCGCGAACCTCTTCCGATGGCACCAGAGGCTCGGCTTGCTGCATCAGCCCTTCCAGATGGCTGGCCTCAAGATGCCGGCGGCGATAAAGATCTATCACCATTCCTTTGGCGATTTGAGTCAGATGACTGCGTGAGTTCTCGGTCGAGGGAACCTGGCCCTTCCTGATGAGGTTGAGATAGACATCATGGGCGAGATCCGCGGCATCCACCGAATTGCCCAGCTTGCGACGCAACAAACTGCACAACCAGCGGTGATGGTCGACATACAGCTTTTCAAATTGCTCCCTGGACGCGAACGCTCCGTTGTCCACAACACCTCTCCTGAGACGATGGCTTTCGCGATCAGATTTTGACTAATGCGAATAGGTATGATTATTATTTGTCATCATACGGTGTTCATAGAGCCCCTGCAATGCGACCTCGTTGCAACTCCTCTGACGCCCGGAATTCCGGGCGTTACACCAGACCGAGGATCGGTCTGTCGGCACTCGGTGCCACCTCTACTTCTTACTGTTCAGTTTGATAAGGCGGGAAATTTCCATGATGGAACTCAGTCCAGATTCGTTACCGAAGCTATCTGTCAACGGTTACGAAGAGCATATCTGGCTCTTGCAGCAGCAATACCCCGAACGCATCCTCAAACACCTCTGCGCCTGGCGGCTCGACGCTGATGTCGACCTTTCAAGGCTCGAGTTGGCGATCAAGGCCGTCATCGAAACACTGCCCGATCTGAATGCACGCTATCAATTCAACGACGACGGTGAAGTGGACAAAGTCCACGCCAGTGACTGGAAGTCCTGCGTCGAACTTATTCGCTCACACTCCGACGCCGAGGCCACCGAGAATTTGCTCTCGCGGCAAGCGGCATCGTGGGACGCACAAAGCCAGCCGCCGTTCAAGGCGCTGATGATTCAAACCAGGCAGAACGTTATCCTGGCGTTCGTGATCCATCAGATCCTCGACCAGACCTGCCAGGAGATCGACCTGTATCACGGGGTCCTGAACGCCTATGTCGGTCACTCGACCAGCGACACCCCCTGGTTGCACCGTCAGGCAGATGGCAAGGTTGCAGCGCCAGCAGCCAGTGCACCCAACGCCCGGCCAGTGGCCAACAGCAGTGCAGTGGCGACGATTATCCTTGGCGAGTTCCGTGGTGCCCTGGCCGAGCCCGACATGCAACTTACGGATGACTTCTTTGATTTCGGAGGCCACTCCCTGCTGGCCACCCGCATCATTGGCAAGCTGTTGAGCAATCACGGCATTGAAGTCCAGTTCAATGACTTTTTCAGCGCCCCTACGGCCGAGGCCCTGGCGTCGCGGGCCCACGTCATCGCGCAAAACAACCCGGCAGCGTCTGCCGCAGGCCTGCCGCAAGACGTGCAGCGGGCACCTTTCGCGCTGGCCCAGGCCTCCCTCGGGCGGGCCTATGTCGCCTATGAGTTCGGGACGATTTTCAACCTGCCCTTTGCCTTGGACTTCCTCGATAACGTGGATGAAGCGCTGTTCGAGCAAGCCTTCAGCGACCTGCTCATACGCCATGCCAGCCTGCGGACTACCTTCCACTTCCAGGACGATGAGGCGTACCAGCAAATCGTGCCAATCGCACAACTGTCCCACTACAAATGGTTCTGGCCTAGCCATGAGAGCCAAGGGGCAACGCTGGAAAGTGAAGCCTCCTATCAGTTCGACCTGGCCCGCGAACTGCCCCTCAGGGTTCGCTTCATGTACGACTCGCAGCGCAAGCGCCAAACCCTGTCTTTGCTGATCCATCACATGGCCATTGATGAATGGTCGCTCAACGTCATGATGGAAGAACTGACCCAGGCCTACCTCGCCCGAGCAGCCGACAAAGCGCCGACCTGGGAAGCGCCTGCACGCTCTTTCCACGAATTCGCCGTGCAAGAGCAAAGTACCGGCGTCAATCAGAAGCATCTCGACTATTGGACGAGCCTGTTGCGTGATGCAACCCGCGGCTTGACACTGCCCTCCCCTGATCATCAGACGAGCGCGCCTGCGAAAGCCGTTTCGACGAAAGCTCAATGGTTCGAAATCAAACCCGACCAGGACCTCACCGATAATCTGTATGCCTTCGCCAGACAGAACAACTCGTCGCTGTTCGGCGTGGTCTATACGGCCATTGCGTTGTCCCTGCATAAACTCGGTGACTTGCAGGATCTGGTGATCGGCACATCGGCTTCCGGGCGAACCGATCCCGGGTTTTACGAGACGGTCGGTTACTTCACCACCATGGTGGCGCACCGGGTGCAGTTCGATCCTCAGCAGGCAGTGGGCACGCTGATCGAAAGCGTCACCCACTTGATCAATGACTCCATGGCCTATGCCGATGTGCCGATGGAGTCGATTCAACAAGCCCTGGGCATGACGGCTGCGGACGGCCTGCTGTTCGACGTCTACATCCAGATTCATGCCAACAACGCATTGAACGGCACCCTGAGCACGCCAGACGCAGGAACGATCCGCTACCGACAGATTGACCCGGACAAGAGCCAATCGATGTTCGGTATTCAGTTCGAGATCATGGAAAACCTGATCGACGGCAAACGCTCACTGCGCCTGGTGATCACCTACCGCTCGGATCGTTACAGCGCCGAACAGATGACACGCCTCAGCGCAATGATCGATCACGTGTTCGCACTCTTCACAACGCCAGAGGCAGCCGGCATCGCCCTGAATCAAATCCGCGCATAACCCTCAATCGGGGTCTTGGTAACGCCAAAAGCGTTAACAAGACCCTGCACATCAAGCTCTACGCCTCATGCATCCCGTAGCGCTGGAACGATGAGCGCTTGGGCAAGCGGTAGTGCGTTCGACCGAGTAACTGGTTGGCAATCGTCGCATTGCGTATGGCAGCTATCCCGAGATCCGGCGAACCAACACCATGCTGGAAGATCTCCGCGTTCTGCACGAAAATACGGCCCGTGCCTTCGTCGCAGCGGCGCGCTGTAAAATCTTCCTGGACGATACAGTCGCCGTATTCATCGGTTTCAAGCACAGCGCCTTTGAGCCGTTCAAACCACTGCGGCCAGGCATGCCCGTATCCCGTCGCCGCAACAATGGCATCTGCCTCGAGGGTACTGGTCTGATCCAGTTCACGGTGCCGGTAGGCAATTCGCAGCGTGCCGTCGACATCCTCCACGGTCTCGACCTCGCAGTTGGAAAGCAACGTCAGACCTGTATCAGCGCCGCCAATCGAGCGTTCGTAGATCAGGTCGTAGATCTCGGCAATGGTCGAAAAACTGATGCCCTTGTACAGCAACCCCTGCCCCGCAACGATGTTTCGGCGACGCTCCCGTGGAATACTGTGGAAGTACTCCATATAGGATGGCGTAAAGCACTCCTGCCCAAGTTTTGAATACTCCATGGGATGGAAGCCCGGCGAACGCGTGATCCAGCGAATCGAAGCACCGGCCGCGATCCGCTCGGGGGTCAACTCGTTGAACAATGCCAGCACGCACTCCGCCGCACTCTGCCCGGAGCCAATGACCGTGACCCGCCGGCACTGCGCCAACTGCTCCCGTCTTTTACCGAACTCCGCCGAATGCATGACCGGCGCCGTGCTCTTCAGCTGGGCCCATTTCGGCAACAGCGGCACGGTGCCGACGCCTATCGCCAGGTCCCGGCTGTAGTAATGGCGTTTGAAGCCGGACACGGACTGGCTTTCAATCAGGAATCGGTCAACGCTCGCGTCATAGCTCACATCACAGATGTCTTCGCCGAAGTGGCAGGCGGGCAACTGCTGCGACGCCCATCGGCAGTAATGGTCGTACTCGCGCCGCGGCACCTGAAAGTTCTCGTAGTAATAGAACGGGTACAGGCGATCGTGCTGATGCAGGTAGTTCAGATAACTCAGTGGATGCGTGGGGTCCGCCATCGTCACCAGGTCCGCCAGGAAGGGAACCTGAAGCGTCGTGCCTGGCAAGAGAAGTCCTTCATGCCAGCGAAATTCCGCTTTGCGATCAAGGAAAATACCCGTCACGCCCGAGTGTCTGGACAGTAATGCAGCCAGCCCGAGATTAAAGGGCCCAATGCCAACACCGGCAATATCTACAGTGGGTATATCCGTCATCCGATCCATCTCCATAAGAGCTGCTGTTTGGGTAGAAGGGAGCACGCTCTGTGGTGCCCCTCTCCATTCATTTCAATAGTATTCAGAGGCGCTCACGAACCTTCAGCCACAAGCAGCCGTTCGACGTCTTGTGCATTGCGGCAACGCAGCAATTGGCCGGGTGAAAGCGCCACCGAAAAGTCTTCCTGGAACCGCGCCGAAATGGCTTTCAAATGCTGGGGACGCAACCCCAGGCTGATGAAATCCACCGCGTCATTGACCCCGTCTTCCAACGGGCGGCCCAGTACACTCAGGTAGATGTCCAGCACCTTGTTTCTCTTGGTCGACACGCTCCTGGCGGCAGGCTCGGCCACTTCATTCGCCGGCGCAGTGAGCAGGCTGCGGGCACGCTGGCGATCAGGCTTGCCATTTTGCGACAGCGGCAACTCATCCACTCTCAAGAACCGCGTGGGTACATGGGAATGCGGCAGATGTTGGCGGGCATAGTTGCGCAACTCGGTTGCCGTCAGCTCTGCGGCACCCTGCTGGCCGACATACAGCGCACCGATGCAAACCTCACCTCGACGCTGCTCGCCATAATCCACGACCAGCACGTGCCTGACCGATGGGTGATTGATCAGTTCGATCTCGATATCCGGGAGCGACACCCGTACACCGCGAACTTTCACATAGCCGTTGACCCGACTGTCGAAGATCAAGGTGCCATCGCGACGGTAGCGACCACAGTCACCGGTGCGGAAAGCACGGACGGCCTGGCCATGTTCATCGCTGACGGTCACGAACTCGCTCTGTGTCAGCTCACCGTTTTCCAGGTACCCCAGTGCGAGATTGACACCCGCCGTGTGAATTCGGCCGACAACGCCCGCCGGGCAATGCTCACCCTGTGAATCAAGGGTGAAGTAACGGTTGCCGGGCAAGGGCCTTCCGTAGGGGATCAGCGCTCGGTCATCGGCTGTGATTTCGTGCCAGATACTCCAGATGGTTGTCTCCGTCGGCCCCCCAAGGGAGATCAACCGAGAAACCGGCAGCAGCTCGCGCAGCTCGGCAATGACGGCGGGCTTGATGTAGTCACCGCCCTGCGCAATCAGGCGCAGGCTCTTCAAGTCATGAGTGGCGCGGCAAGAAAGGAGCATCTCCAGGATGGCGGGCACCGAGCACCACAATGTCACCTGATGCCGGGCAATCAACTGATTCCAGCGCACCGCATCCTTTTCCTCGCCCTGGCCAGGAAGTACCAGCGTCGCCCCCGCTGTCAGGCAGCCCAACACGTCGAAAACCGACATGTCATGGTGAAGCGGGGTTACGGACATGAACACATCGCGCTCGGTCACTGCCCAGCGCTCAAGGGTGCTGCCGATGACATTGGCTGTGGCTCGGTTGCTCAGCACCACACATTTGGGCTTTCCGGTGGTGCCCGAGGTATAGAGGTAATAGGCCGGCGCATCGCTTGACGACAGGTCCTCCATTACCGGTGGAACCTGGGCTTGCGCTGCCAGCAGCTCATCGGGTGTCGCGCAAGGATGCTCGACAGGCTCACCCTGGGTGATCACCACCAGATCAGGTCGACAGTTTTCCAGCAGGAAAAGCCGTCGCTCCTCGGGCGCGGAAGCATCGATGGGGACCCAGATCAAGCCCGTCAGTGCACAGGCCAACGTCACCATCGTGTGCTCCGGGCTGCGCGGCAGGCATATGGCAACCACATTGCGCCGAGAAAGCCCACGCGCTTTCAACGCCGCGATCACCCGGCATACGCCGTCGCCAAGTTCGGCATAGCTGATTTGTCGGTCGCCGCTGATGAGGGCGATTCTGGCGTTGGTACGATCAAAGATATTGCTCGCGATCCGCCCGAGAAACGTTGCATGGCACGCATCAGTCACCGGGCTATTCAGCCGGTAGTGGCACCTGTCGATAATCGCCGGGGCATCAATGGCAAAAACTCCGTTTGCCGTGATCTGACTGATCGCCCTTTCGAAGGCACTCAAGATATCGCTGACCACAGCCGGATCGAGTACTTCGCGTGCATAGTCGATGTCGAACACCAAGGCACCCTCGGCGTTGGCCGAAAAGCGAATATCCATCGCCACCTGTGGTGTCTGGGTCAGTCCGCCACACAGGCTCATGGGACTGTCCGTCAGCGAGACCGGCCAGGAAAAACCGTTGGTGATCACCACGGGCAGGACGGGGCCTGGACCGTGGGATTCGAACAGCAACCGGGCAAGATCAACCCCTGAAAAGGCCAGATGCTGCAAACCTTCCAGCACATCGACTTGCAGCTTGGTAGCCCGCTGCGCGAAACCGTCCGGATCGGAGTTCCAATTGACCGCGATAAAGCTTGAGCGATTGGCAAAGGCACCACCCGTTTGCGGAGCAACAGGCACCGCGACACACAATCCCCCCTCATCGACCCAGTGGGAAAGCACTTCCAGCACCAGCGCCATCAGGGTGGAGTTCTTGAACAGCCGTTGCCGCGCTCCCAGTTTGCAGAACGCGCTGAACGCCGCTTTGGGCACCAACAGGCTCTGTCGCTCATAGCGAGAAGCGCCCACATGGTCCAGCGGGGTGATCCACGGCAAACGTGGAGCACCGCTCACGGAGGCGAGTTTGGCTTTCCAATAAGCCGCATCCGCCTTTCGTTGGCAGGCGAGGTCTTCTGGCTCGGAGGTAACCTCTGTGAACGGTTCCTCGCCGACGACACCGTCGAACAGTTCAACCATGAGGGTTGCGATCGATCGCCCATCGAGGATCAATGCATCAAGGCGCACAAAAACGCTCAGTTGACCTTCCGGGAGCCGGAAGACCGTGACATTCCACGGCGAGCGATCCAGTTCGAACAGCGCATGCGCATAAGCCTCACGACGCTCCTCAACGTAGCCAAGCGCATCTTCTGGCGACAGAGCAGTGAGGTCGATTTCCTGCAGGTTTATCTGCACCTCATCACTGACAAACTGCACGAGTTTTTGCGCATCGATCCGCGTTCTCAGGCTTTCGTGGCGCTGAACCATCCCGGCCAAACGGCTTCGCAGCAGAGCAGGCTCCAAAGAGCCGCGGTACTCGCGAAACTCCTGCATGGCCACGCCGCCCAGCGGCATCTGCGCGCTGCGGCCAAGCAGATAGGCCTGCTGAAGAGCGGTCAGTGGCTTCTCGACCAGCGTGCCCCGAGAAAACGGTTGATCCAGGACCGCAGAGCAGACAGACGCCTCACGCACGAGCGCCACGAAGCGATCGAATAGATCCGACACCCAGGCTTCCGGCAGAGCATCAAGACGAATGTCCCAATTGATCAATATGCCGCCATCGGCGCAGGCAATCTGCGCGTCGAGTGCAACCTGGGGCCCTTGGGAGATCACCCAGTTCATCGGCCCGAAGACACGCCGGACGCGCTCCGAAAGAAGATCGCCGCCCGGCATGTCCAGCGCTGCGGTAAACACCACTGGCGCCAGTTGCGGCGAACCATGATGGCGAGAAAGATCGCGCATCAGATTCACTCCGGGATAGGCGCAATGTTCGAGCAAATCGACCATCTTTTTCGCCATCTGCGTGCAAAGGGCTGCGAGGCTCGGGGCCGACTCGATATCCACATCGAGAATCAGCACGTTGGCGAAATCGCCGACTATCCGCTCGACTTCATCCACCAGTGGCGGACGCCAGAACGTGGGCACGTTGAGGCGGAATTTCCGGTCTCCTGTCTGCGCCCCGAGTACCGCCGCGAAAAGCCCCATCATCAAGGTCGACAGGGTCATTCTTCGCTCACGGGCCAGACGCTGTAACGCCTGACGCTCATCAGGGCCAAGCCATGTGCTTAATCGATGGCTGCGGGCTTGATCAGGCTGAACCTCGAGAAACGGCAATGTGGGCGCAGGAGCGACTTCAGCCAGGCGCTCACGCCACCAAATGCGGTCTCGTTCCCGGGCGACTTTGAGCGAGGTATCGGTACGCGCCTTGTCGTACCAATCGAAGAAAGAAGGCGTGTGTGGAACCGGTCCATCGGGGTCATCATAAAACCGTGCGAGGTCTTCGATTAAGGTGCGGAAACTCGACGGGTCGATGGCGATCATGTCCGTATCGACGTGCAAGCGGAACTCATCGCCCGCCAGCAGGCTGACCGAGAAACGGACGCCCGGACAATGGCCGAGATCAAGCTGCTGATGCGTCCATTCCTCACGCTTGCAGAGCAGATGCCGCGCCACTTCCAGCTCAGTCATCAGGCGTAGATCTTCGACTTCCAACTGCGGTGACTGGTCCATCGAAGCAATGGATTGCAGGCCATCTGCATTCAGCCGAACCCGCAGCATGGGATGCAGCAGACATACCCGTTCAAGTGCCTTGCGAAGCCGTTCAAGGTCAATGGAACGACCATCAAACTCGGCATAAAGATGAGCCGAAACTCTCCCTAAAGACGCATGAGCAGCGCGCCCGATCCAGCAGGCGGCTTGCATTGAAGTTAACTCTCTCATGGCTCACTCATGTGATTGACAAATCTAAATGATTAGCGTCCCCTATTAGAAACGATAATGATTATATTTCAAACCTTAATTTTTAACCCATAGGCCACGGAGGCTTCCCCCCAAATGAGATCGGGCACCCTAAGAGCGAATGACACAGATGAGGTGCAAGCCATTGATGAAAAAGAGAGTTTTTCATTCACCTCGGGCGATAGAGAACTAATAGTCGCCGGGATGCTTCAGCGAATCGAAACACCTGCCATTGGCGGCGATAACGCCAATAGCCTGTTCCAGAAAACCGTAATGCAAGCCCTCGACCGGGCGCGCAAGGCCGGCCAGAGCAACCCGATAATCGTCGGCGCCATCCCCTTCGATCCTGCTGAAGCCTCTTGCCTCTACATCCCCGAACACGCCGAGTGGCAAGCACGAAGCGCCACCGTGCGGACAGGCGTCGCAACACTGCCTGAGCTGATCGAGCAAAAAAACATACCGGACGAGCAAGGCTTCAAACGCGCGGTAGAGCATGCAATCGTCAACTTCCGCCACAGTGACGTGCGCAAGGCCGTGCTCTCGGTGCAACGTGAGTTGGTGTTTGCGCAGGATGTGGATGTGGGCGCCATGCAGAACAATCTGCGGGCCCAGAATCAAAGCGGCTATCACTTCCGTGTACCCATGCCGGACGGCACTACGCTGATCGGCGTCAGCCCCGAGCTGCTCGTCCACAAGGACGGTCTGAACTTCGTTTCCAACCCGTTGGCAGGCTCGGCCAAACGCATGACCGATCCACAAGCGGACCGGCGCAACGCAGATTGGCTGTCAGCTTCGGAAAAGGATCACTACGAGCACCGCCTCGTGACCGAGGACATCGCCACTCAACTTGGGGAGCTGTGCACACAGCTGAATGTACCCCAGCGCCCTACCCTCATCAGCACGCCCGCACTTTGGCATCTCTCCACGCGTATCGAAGGCACATTGGCGGATCCGACAGTCTCGGCCTTGCAGCTAGCCTGCCGCCTGCATCCAACCCCTGCCGTCTGTGGGTTCCCCACCGAGCGCGCCCGGCGCCTGATCCGCTTCGTCGAACCCTTCGAGCGTGGCCTGTTCACCGGCATGGTTGGCTGGTGCGACGCCCAAGGCAATGGCGAGTGGGTGGTGACCATTCGCTGCGGCACCATCAAGCGCAACAGGGTCCGCTTGTTCGCCGGCGCTGGCATCGTCGAAGCCTCGAGCCCCGACTCCGAATGGACAGAAGTCCAGACCAAACTCGGCACCATGCTGCGCGCATGCGGTTTGGCCCACTAATACGAACTTTTTCAGTAGTGACAATCATGACTTTAGAATTCAATCACTGGCCCCTCGACAGAGCACAGAGCTATCGGGAAAAAGGCTACTGGATCGACAAACCACTCACACACATTCTCCAGGCACGCAGCCAGTCGCAACCTCACGCATCGGCGATCATTTGCGGTGATCGTCGCTTCAGCTATGCCGAGCTGGAGCAGCTGTCGTCCAACCTGGCTTCGCGCCTGGCGGCCAGCGGGCTTGGCAAAGGCGACACCGCCTTGGTGCAATTGCCCAATATTGCGGAGTTTTACATTGTCTTGTTCGCGCTGCTCAAGGCCGGGATTGCGCCCCTCAACGCGCTCTACAGCCATCGAAAACTGGAACTCAAGAGCTACGCCAAGCAAATCACGCCAAGGCTGCTGATCGCCTCTCGTGAGCATGAAGTCTTTCGCGACGACAGCTACATCGCAGACCTCAAGGAAGTCGGTTCCAGCCCTGAAATCACCCTGCTGCTGGGCGAACCGCGTCACGAAAACGACCTTGCCGCCTGGATCAAAACCCCAAGTCAGAGCCACGTGGACTTCTCCCCCAGCGAACCGGGTGAAGTGGCGCTATTCCAATTGTCGGGTGGCAGCACAGGCACCCCCAAACTCATCCCGCGTACCCATAACGACTATCACTACAACGCTCGGGCGAGTGCGCAAGTATGCGAGCTCACAGCACAAACGCGCTTTCTCTGCGCCCTGCCTGCGGCGCACAACTTCTTGCTCAGCTCGCCCGGCGCCTTGGGTGTCCTGTATGCCGGCGGCACTATCGTCATGGCTCCCAGCCCGGAACCGTTGACTTGCTTCTCGATCATTGCGCGCCATGAAGTGAATACCGTGGCCCTGGTTCCAAGTGCGGTCGCCTTGTGGTTGCAGGCCGCACCGGAGCACAAAGAGCAACTGCAATCGCTGGAATTCCTCCAGGTCGGCGGCGCCTGTTTCGCCGACTCGCTGGCACGCCAGGTTCCCGGCGTGCTCGGCTGCAAGTTGCAGCAGGTGTTTGGCATGGCCGAGGGCCTGATCAACTACACCCGCCTGGACGACTCCAACGAACAGATCTTCACCACTCAAGGCCGTCCGATCAGCCCGGATGACGAAATCAAAATCGTCGACGAACAAGGCATTCCCGTCCCGCACGGCGAGCCTGGCATGCTTGCCACTCGCGGTCCTTACACGTTCTGCGGGTATTACCGAAGCCCCGAACAGAATGCCCAGGCGTTTGACAATGAGGGCTATTACTATTCCGGCGACCTCGTTCAGCTCACACCGACAGGCGATTTGCGGGTCGTCGGCAGGGTCAAGGACCAGATCAACCGCGGCGGCGAAAAAGTCGCCTCGGAGGAAATCGAAAACCTTATCGTCCTCCACCCGGACGTGACCCACGCCGGCCTGGTGGCCATGCCCGACGACAGGCTGGGGGAAAAGAGCTGCGCCTTCGTCGTCTCCCGCAACCCCAATCTCAAACCACCCGCCTTGAGACGCCACTTGATGGAACTCGGCATCGCCGAATACAAACTGCCCGATCGCATCCGGCTCATCGAGACCATGCCGCTGACGGCCGTGGGCAAGATCGACAAAAAGCGACTACGCCAGCTCCTGGCGGCGGAAACCACCCGTGCCTGGTTACACACCCGCGTACTGCAACTTGTCGAGGACTGTGAAGACCTGGACCCAGAGGAAAACCTGATTTTCTACGGCCTCGATTCCTTGCAGGTGATGAAGCTCGCTGCGGAGCTCAAAGAACGCGGCATCGCTGTCAGCTTCGAAGAGCTGGCGGCCTCGCCCACGCTCGCCAGTTGGTGGTCGCTGGTAGACACGAAGCAAAAAGCCGCCTGACCGGGCAGCCTCTAAAAGGAGTTGGAAATGACTTTATCCACCGCCGACCAAAGCAGGCTTGAGCGCTTCTGGCAGCACTGCGTGACGAATCAGTACTTCAATATCGGGTACCCCGAATCAGCGGACTTCGATTACTCCCAGTTGCATCGCTTCCTGCGTTTTTCGATCAACAACTGCGGGGACTGGAACGAGTACAGCAACTACCTGTTGAACTCATTCGACTTTGAAAAGGACGTCATGACGTACTTCTCCGAGCTGTTCAACATCGCGCTCGACGACAGCTGGGGCTACGTCACCAACGGGGGGACCGAAGGCAACATGTTTGGCTGCTACCTGGGTCGCGAACTGTTCCCGAACGGCACCCTGTACTACTCCAAAGACACCCATTACTCCGTGGCGAAGATCGTCAAGTTGCTACGGATCAAATGTCGTGCAGTCGAGTCACTGGCCAATGGAGAAATCGACTACGACGACCTGATGGCAAAAATAACCGCCGACCAGGAACGCCACCCCATCATCTTCGCTAACATCGGCACCACCCTGCGCGGAGCGGTCGACAATATCGCCACCATTCAACAGCGTCTGCAGCAGGCGGGCATTGCCCGTCATGACTACTACCTGCACGCAGACGCAGCGCTGAGCGGGATGATCCTGCCCTTCGTCGATCACCCACAGCCCTTCTCGTTCGCCGATGGCATCGACTCGATCTGCGTCTCCGGCCACAAGATGATCGGTTCGCCCATTCCTTGCGGGATCGTCGTGGCCAAACGCAAGAACGTTGCGCGCATCTCGGTGGAAGTGGACTACATCCTGGCCCATGACAAGACCATCAGCGGCTCGCGCAATGGCCATACACCGTTGATGATGTGGGCGGCACTACGAAGCCACTCGTTCGCTGACTGGCGCCGGCGTATCCACCACAGCCTGGAAAAAGCACAGTATGCGGTGGATCGATTCCAGGCTGCGGGCATTGATGCCTGGCGCAACGAGAACTCCATCACCGTAGTGTTCCCTTGTCCGTCGCAAAGGCTTGCGAAGAAATATTGCCTGGCGACGTCTGGCGATACAGCGCACTTGATAACGACACCCCATCATCACGACAACTTGATGATCGACGCATTGATCGATGAGGTCATTACCGAGCTTGAGACGGATGCCTGGCGATTTGGGGGGGCGCAGGTCAAACAAGGGGGTAATGAGCGACGACCTTCAAACTCCGTCAGGGAGACGTGTCCCCGATTCGACGTCATCTGAAATTGGCTACTTTCATCACACATCGAGACAAGCACTATGTCGCAACTTAAAACCCCTGAAGCCTGCGAAAGCCTCAATGATATTCGGGCCGGCATCGATTTTTTTGATCGCCAGATCCTTGAGTCCTTGAAACAACGCCTGGGTTATGTGAAAGCCGCTGTGCAATTCAAAGCCAATGAGCAGGCTATCCCCGCTCCGGAGCGGGTCGCGGCAATGCTCGAAGACCGCCGCGAGTGGGCAGTCGTCGCCGGTTTCGAAGTGGCCTTCGTCGAGAAGCTCTACGAGCACATTATTCATTGGAATATCCAACAGCAGATTCTGCACTGGCAAGTCACTTATCCCGACCGAAACAAGGCATAAGCCCATTGATGAGCGTATGACCAGGGATACGGTGTAGACGTTTCCGAGTGTGTGGTTTTGAAAGGGCGCCAGAGAGGGGCGCCCTGCGCTTTCAATCGGTTTATCGTCCGAGTGAATGGCCAGGCGTACATCGTTCAATCGTGGCTATTACCAATCACCGATCGCCACAATCGATACTCCTGAGCAGCAGGCTCAAGCCGTCTGAAAAACGGGTTGGAGCGGTCAAGGAAAAACGCTCAAGCAGACGACTGTTGTCGGCTCGTGAATGCCGGATATCGCCGGAACGCGGCGCATCGTGGTTCAACGCCAAAGGCCGGCCCAGCACATCGCTTAACGTTGCGGCCAGGTCGTTGATGCTGGTGGATCGGTTAAACCCGACGTTGACCGGTTCGCTGCTCGCCCGCGACTCGTCAAGTGCCTGTACCAGCACCTTTACAAGATCCCCTACGTAGACAAAGTCCCGTGTTTGTTCGCCGTCACCATAAATAGTGATGGGGATGTTATTGCGGGCTCTCTCGCTGAAAATGCTGATGACCCCGGAGTAAGGCGACGACGGATCCTGACGCGGTCCATAAATATTGAAGAACCGTAGAATGACCGGGTCCAGAGCGTGTTGGCGTCGATAGAAATCCAGGAAATGCTCACTGGCCAGTTTGTCGGCGGCATAGGGTGTCAACGGAGCTTTAGGGCTGTCCTCGGTAATCGCCGTGCCCTCGCCATTGTTGCCATAGATCGCCGCACTGGAGGCATACACCACCCGTTTCACGCCAGCCTGGCGCATGGCTTCGCAGATATTCAGCGTCCCGACGAAATTGCTTTGGTGAGTGGCGACCGGGTCTTCGACCGAGGCCTGAACCGATGCGACTGCGGCCAGATGAACCACCGCTCTGCAATTTTTCAGAGCACGCACCACCGTTGGTGCGTCTGCGACGTCCCCCACCACCATGCTCAAATGCATGCTATCCACCGGTAGATTGGCCAGCTTACCGGTTGAAAGATCGTCCAGCACCCTGACGCTATGCCCGTCTTCGAGCAGCGCTTCGACAAGGTGCGACCCAATGAACCCGGCTCCGCCCGTCACGAGAATTCGATCGGCAGACATGATTGATTCACTCCTGGGTGGTCGTTGTCCGATCCATTGCGATGAGGCCCTCGAATCGTTCGATGAGTTCACGGCTGGCACTGAACATTTGTTGCCAATCGGTGGGGAAGCGAACATTCAACGGCAGTTGATCGATCCGCCAGCGCGGCGGCAACGCTTCATCAAACCGGGCCGCGACCTGCAAGCCCATTTCACTGGTGGCAAACGGTCCGCGTAATACCGTCGGCGTACGTCCGGCACTGTCTACCGCCTGGACCACATGGGCCGGTAACCAATCGCCGTTCGGCATGCGCACACGCAGGGGCTGACCGATAACGGCGTAGCTGATATTCAGCGGTTCCAGGTAAATCCACAGCAGCGGTTCCTCCAGTCGCTCCAGGCGCATCAGCAACGTGCCTGCACCGACGTTTTCGCCCGGATTGACCAGTACTTCGGCGATCCGACCACTCTGGACCGCCTTGACGGACAAAGCGGCCAGGCGCGTCTTCAGCCATTGTTGTTCGGAGTTCTGTTGAATGACCTCCCGCTCAAAGCCGGGTGGCGACTGGCGTGCCAATTGCTCTCGACGCTCAAACGCCAACAGGTCTGATTGATACCCGTCGCGTTCGGACTGCGCCGCCAGTACTTCCCCGCGTGTAGCAGCCCCCTGCTCGACGAGGTTTTCCAGCGCTCGAACCCGTTGCTCCGCCCTGCCCACCCGGGCCCTCAGCAACTGACGCTCCTTCTCGCCCAGCGCACCTTGCCCGGGTGGCACTGCATTGACCGGCATCGCGGCCAGTTGCAGCAACCGGGCACGCCACTCGGGATTGTCCAGACTGATCAGCTGTTGGTCGGCCTGCACCTGCTCGCCAGCCGTCACAAATAACTGATCGACCCGGCCGGCCTCACGGGCGCGAACCTCCAGAATAGGCAGGCGCAATTGTGCCGGTGCGTCGATCATCAGCATGCCGTACACCAGTTTGCCGCCCAGCCAGAGCAACGGACTGGCAACCAGTAGCAGGATCAGATACCAGCGCATGCGAAACGCCATGCGCTTGCCGGGCGCATACAACACACTCAGCCCGTGCTCCTGCGTGGGGTTCAGCTCTTTACGACTATCGAATCGAATTTTCATGAGCGGCTCACCATTTTGGGAAGTCTCGCCAGTCTTGCCAGTCGATGCCGGCAATCCCATAGGGTTGCAACTGTTCGCGCCAGGCGCTCACCTGATGTTGCAACTGTTGCGTCGACGAACCCGCCCAGCTCTCCGTGGCGGGCAATTGCGATTCCGTGCTTTGCGCCAGGCGAAATTGCAGAGCCGGCCAGCGTTTGGCGATTTGCTCGGCCATTCGTGCGCTGCTTTGCGGGTTGCGTGTGTAAATCATCAGGCTGACCTGACGCACGCCGACCTCAGGAAGCGCACACGGCACACAGGTCTGTCCCGGGTTTGCCTCAGCGAACCAGCGATGATGGCTGGAAATCTCGACCGGCCAAGGGCTCTCTTTTGACGCCGCACGCAAGGTCTCGAGCCAGTTTTTCAGGCGCTGATCAGGCACTGGCATCCCCAACTGCTCGACCTCCAGGTCCAAATGAAGGCTTGCGAATGAAAGCCCCTTCAATGTCTTCAGCAGATCAATCAGCGACTGCCGTTGCTGCGGCTCGATCCAGCCGGGGTCGCCGAGCAGAAGGCTCACTTGTAGACCCTGGCGTGCCGCCTCCTGAAGCAGTTGCTCGATTCTCGGGCGGGTGACGGCAAAATCGTTGAGTTGCGAGGCCTTGAGTCCGAGATAGATTTTATCCATACCGGCCTTGCGCAACGCCTGCAGCTGCGCCGAACGTCGGGCAGGATCGAGCAACGCCTCGCTGTCCCAGACGTAACTGGCCTGGGACCATTTGCCCGGCCCCGGTGATGGCAAGGTACGGCGCGGTTGCGCGGGATCGGCAACGGGGGACGCGGCCAGTGTGGTGTTCGGCGATGACCATTGTTGATGTTCCTCGCCCAACAGTGCCGCAAAGCGCGGGTTGTCATCGGTGAGGAGGTTCAAATCCGCCTGACGCAACCAGGCTGCATGCCAGGCCGCAATCGAATCGAAAGCTGTCTGAAAATAAATACGTTGGGTGGTGAGCGAGTTTTCCAGATTGCCACCCGGTGCCTGGCGTCTGCGTTCCTCTTCATCGAAGGCCCTTTGAGCAATTTGCGATTGCTGACGAGACTGATTGATCGTCGCCAATGCTCCGCTGTACGCCCGCAATGCCCTGCTCAGCTCCAGCCCCAGTGCACGCTGTTCAGCGACGACACGCTCAGTGGCCGCTTCGTAGCGCGCATCGGCGACTTGTTGGCGAGCACGAGTATTGCCGACCAGATCGAATGGCACGGAAAAAACCAGACTGGCCACCAGGCCACTACCCGCTTTGTCAGAATTGTTGTTGTACTGCTGAGAGTCGGCCAGTACCACATCGGAATCGATGGAGGTGTACCAGGGGGTGTCGCGCTCACGATCAGCCTGGTCGCGCAGGTTCTGCTTTTCGGTCACCCGCGGATGCTGATTCAACAGCGCCTGCCATTGCACCAAAGGTTGTGGTCTTGTCGCCAAAGGTTCCGCGACGGCCTCCGCGGTCGGAGGAATGTCGCTCATGCTGACGCGGGCCAGATCCTCGCGAATGTCAGCCTCGACCTGGCGCAACGCGTTGCAACGGCTTGCAACCCCCTCCCACTCGCTCATTTGCAACTCAGCCTCGGAACCCCGCATCAGCTGAGACTGCAACCGCGAACGAAGGGTCGTGCCGGCCCGTTCGGCAACAGGAATGAGTTTGCTGCACAATGCGACTTCCTGTTGCACGCGCCACCAATCGGCGTACGCACTGCGCAGGGCCAGCCGCTGGCTGGCCTGTTCCAACGCAATGCGCAACTGCTGTCGTTGACGTTCGTATTGATTGGCTTGCACCAGATCCAGTTGGCGCTTGAGACTCCCCAACAATGGGTGACGAATGCCCAGGCTGACATTGCGACCGTAGTAATCATTGCGGATATCTTGTGTCACCAGTTCTCGGTAGCGACCGACGCTAGCGCCGGCAAAAGCATGCCATCCGGCCTCGTCTTCAGAAAGTTTGGACTCTGCTTCAAGCGCGTGCAGGTCAGCCTGGCCAGCAAGAAACAAAGGATCGGATTGTTGCCTGTCGATCAACGCCTGAAGGGTCAGGGGTTGCGCGACCAGCGCCGCAGGGGGCAACGACAACGTCAGGGCCAGAAATATCGATCGCATATCAAAACCTCGTGGCTCGTTTGAGAACCCACCAGGGCGCCATCGCGGTTTCTTCATGGCCACGACGAAATATCTCGTTGAGCATGGCCACTGCACTCCAGCACCGTATAAGCATCATGAACAACGGGAATACCGGTACCAGCAGCGCCAGTGTCATGTCCTGTCGAGGTCGGTCGGACACCATCAACAACATGGCGCCGAACATCATCGCGGTGATCATCAAGTACAAGAGATAAATCAGCGCAAACAGAAACAACAGCGTCTTGCCGGGGAGCACAAACAGCGCCAGCAAGGTGTAGCCGAAAATAATGAACGGCAGCACCAACTGAAAGAAAAAGCCGCTGACCAAAATCATCAGGAAAGTCGGCCAGCCCAGCAAAGCCGGGTTGATGTTGTGGTTGTGCTTTCTGACGTACAGAAAAAACAGGTCTCCGTCCCAGCGCAGTCGTTGCATCAGAAACTGCCTGAGAGTTGCCGGTGCGTCGGTATGCCCAATCGCCTCCGGCTCGAACGGGATCCTCAAGCCGTGACGCTTGAAGTAGCTTTTGATCCGCAGCGTCAGATCGAGATCCTCCGCTGTATGGGTATTCCAGCCGCCGATCTTCACCAGGAAACTGCGGCGGAAAGCGCCGAAAGCACCGGAGACGTTGTTGACCAGATTCCACTCGGCCAAACCGATTTTCGACATATGGATCGAGAGCAGGTATTCCAGCGCCTGCATCGCGGTGACCCAGGAGCCCCATACATTACGTACGCGCAAACTACCGGCGACCGCCGGCACCGAAGGGTCCTCGAAATGCCGCACGATGGCGCTGACCATCGTGTTATCAAAGGAGGTGTCACCATCGAGCGCCATCACGATTTCTCCGCTGGCATGGGCCAGGCCGGCGTTCAATGAAGACACCCGCCCGCCCCTTTGCCATTTGGCAATGGGCCGCAAATGGCGGCGGGGGTACAACTGCGGGTCAACCCGAAACTGGCGAACGGCACTGAGGGTCGGCTGGTTCATCGTGGCCCCATCGACCACCGGAATCATTTCGATGTGCCCGGGGTACGTTTGCTCGCACAGGCTTAACAGCGTCGTCTGAACATCCATCCCTTCGCTGTAGCAGGTGATGATGCAGGACACTTTGGGTCGGTACAGACTGAGCGGCACAACACTGCTGCGCTTGCGGGCAAACCAGCGCAAAACGCCCAGCATCACCATGAACGTCAGTGGCAGTTCAAAAAGCAGAAACATTGGAAAGAGCATGTAGAACAACCGACTCAATCCATCCGGTCCCGCGAGCGCGCCGAGCGCGTTATAGAGTTGCTCCAGTAATGGGCTCATGGTCACACCAGCTCGCTGGCCAGACGGGCCAGCAGTAGTTCGCCATCTTCTTGCTCAAGCAAATCCTCAGGCGCAGTGAAACTGACGACACGCAGGGCGATGTCACTGACTTCTGGCGCGGAAAACAACTCAGCGACCCGGCTCAAGCGCTGTTTGACACTGACCAGACCGGCCTTGTCGGTATGGGGAAGCATGATCCAGAAAAACTCTTCCGTACTCCGGGAGCAACGGTCTGTTTCCCGGACGGTTTCCTTCAGCCGATCGGCAAGGCTATCGATAAAGGCATGCCCGCGGTGCTCACCCAGACGAGACAATGTACTGGTCAGATTGACGAAGCGCAGACCGATCACTGAGAAAGCCGGAAGTTGATAACGGCGCACGACCTGGAGCTGCCAGGTCAGAAACTCATAAAAGTCTTTGCCGCCCAACAAATTGAGGCGGCCGAAGTGATCGACTGATCGGTCGTTGAAGTCCTGGCGACAGCGCAAACGCCCTGCTTCTGCCAGCCGGAAGTCTCTGACTTCCCGTACCCGCAACTTATCGGGTGCGTGCGAAAGGCCGCAGTCCAGACACCGCGCCAGCACATCGGCGTCGACAAAGAATGCCTGGCATGACCTGCAGCGATAATTCTCCAGCGGACGATCATAGTCGCTGCCGATATGTCGCAAACGGTTCAGGCAATTGGGACACAGCAAAACGTTATCTTTGAGAAAGGATTCCTGAGGCCCGACATGCCCACAGGTAAAACAGTGCAAGGAGGGCTGCCTTGAAATGTCCAAAGCCTGGCATTCGGCACACACGTCAATGTAATTAAGCCGGCCCGAGCCACAACCTGAACAGAGCCGGATGCGATCGACCAGAACGCCCTCTTCGAGCCAATCCTGTTGCACCATTAAACTGAGCCAGACGAAAGGATTGACCTGCTCGTTATCGGCCAGTGCTTCGAGCAAGGGATAGCGATAATGCTGGGGGACTTCCGGATCTCGCAGAGCAAACACATGGGCGTTGGCGCGTAACCACAACCATGACAGCACCCGACTTTCAAATCGTTCGGGAGCCGAACCCTGCGTGAATAACGCGAAGCGTTCTTGCCACACATTCCACAACGTCTTTATTTCGCTGGTTTCGGCAGGACACGCTCCATCTCCTAACGCTTCACACCAGTCGTCCTGGTCTCGACAACAGTAAATGAGGGTGTAGCGATAAGGGGGAGCCGAGCGTAACTTGCGAAGCACTCGCCCAGCGTAAGTCGCCGGCATGTCCAGCAGCAGAACATCAAATACGGGAGCGGCCAGCAAGCTGCTTATATCAGTAAAGTGCTCAAATTCGAGAACATTAGAGCTGGAAACCCTATTGCCAAGAATCGCAATCCGAGGATTTGGAACCGGCATGTCGCACTCCCCCTTACAGGTAGGCGAAATGTGATTAACAGAAGACTATCAACACTAGCACCCCGCCAGAAAAGCGCCTGACTTATTGAGGAGTTTTTTCTGACACTAAAACGCCAAAATATCGCCACCGCTACAGACTCAAACTAGCAACCATTAATAACATTATGTGATAAGAGCCACTTAATTATACAAATCACTTAATATTCATATAGTTACGATTTAACGTTTTACCTTGAGTATATAAACTCAAGGCAGTCATTAGCTAACAGCCATTATTTAGCCATCCGTCAATCGCACTACCAAAGCGCCATAAAACAAACACTCAATGCTTTTCGGTAAAAAATTTAACATGCCATACCGCTTATCAATCAATGAGCTCATGATTTCAGTGGGTATAACAGCCCATCAATATCCATTCCAGTGCTTAGTTAATAACTATCAGTTGTTACTCTGCCTTTACACTGCTAGCGTATTAATATTAGCCAATGAAAACACGTTAAGGTCTGGGTTTTGTATCGGGGCTGATAGCCTCTTCGCGAGCAAGCTCGCTCCCACAGTTAATCTTCAGTGCACACCGGTTTGGCGTCCGGCATAGATCCAGTGTGGGAGCGAGCTTGCTCGCGATGGCCGCGACCCGGTTTTCAGCCTGACCTTTGCATTCCGTGCAACACTGAATTGTCAGTGCGCAGATTGATAGCCACCTAACGAAAGCCCCATGCTAGAGGGCTCACTTCGCACTTATATCATTCCGAATGATAGTTACCTTTGCTTCATTCGATTCGTGAGATACAAGCCCGCCGAGCATCATCCGTCCATCTCAATACAATTGGCGGATGCATCCATGGAACAGTCACTCAAACATTTGCGCTTCCCCTTGGCCGTTCTGGCCTTGCTGGTGATGAGCGCCTGCGGCAAGACCCCGGGCACCGCTGCCGCCATGCCTGCGGCCAAAGTCAGCGTGGCCAAGGTGCTGGAACAACCGGTCAACGAATGGGACGACTTCACCGGCCGCCTCGAAGCACCGGAAACCGTCGAGATTCGTCCTCGGGTGTCTGGCCAGATCGATGAAGTCGCTTTCACCGAAGGTGCACTGGTGAAAAAAGGCGACCTGCTGTTCCAGATCGATCCTCGACCGTTCCAGGCTGAGGTCCGCCGCCTTGAAGCCCTGGTTGCCCAGGGCCGCGCCAATGCTACCCGCAGCGAAAATGAAGCCCAACGCGGTGAACGCCTGCGCACCAGCAACGCGATTTCTGCAGAACTGGCCGACTCGCGCAGCAGCGCCGCCCAAGAAGCTCGAGCCGCTGTCGGCGCGATCCAGGCGCAACTGGACCTGGCCAAACTGAACCTCAGTTTCACCCGCGTCACCGCACCGATCAGCGGCCGCGTCAGCCGTGCCGAAATCACCGCCGGCAACCTGGTCACCGCCGACGTCACCGCGCTGACCAGCGTGGTCTCCACCGACAAGATTTACGCCTACTTCGACGCCGATGAGCGTGTGTACCTCAAGTACACCCAGCTCGCCCGCCAGGGCCAACGCGGTCAAACCACTCCGGTTTACCTTGGCCTGTCCAATGAAGAAGGCAACCCACACCTGGGCCAGATGAACTTCGTCGACAACCAGGTCAACCCGAAAACCGGCACCATTCGTGGTCGCGCGGTGTTTGATAACAGCAAGGGCGAATACACCCCCGGCCTCTACGCTCGCCTGAAGCTGGTGGGTAGCGGGACCTATTCCGCCGTGCTGATCAACGACGAAGCCGTCGGTACCGATCTTGGTAAAAAGTTCGTACTGGTGATGGACGCCGACAACAAATCGGCTTATCGCGCCGTCGAACTGGGGCCGAAGATCGAAGGATTGCGCATTGTGCGCAGCGGCCTGAGCAAGGACGACACGATCATCGTCAAGGGTCTGCAACGGGTGCGTCCGGGCTCACCGGTGACGCCTGAAGTGATTCCGATGGCCAGCCAGGAAACCCTCGCGGCCCTTGCTCAACAACGTCAAGCGCTTGAAGCCAGCAACCTGCCCCAAGTCGCACCTGCCAAGGTTGCGCCGGGTACGGCTGTGAAACTCGCCGCTGCGACTCCACGCGGTTAAGGGACGACAACTCCGATGAATTTTTCCCAATTCTTCATTTCACGGCCGATCTTCGCAGCGGTGCTCTCGCTGCTGATCCTGATCGCCGGCAGCATCTCGCTGTTCCAGCTACCGATCAGCGAATACCCGGAAGTCGTGCCACCGACCGTGGTGGTTCGCGCCAACTTCCCGGGTGCCAACCCCAAAGTCATCGGTGAAACCGTGGCCGCTCCGCTGGAGCAAGCCATCACCGGCGTCGAGAACATGCTGTACATGTCCTCGCAGTCCACCGCTGACGGCAAGATCACCCTGACCATCACCTTTGCGCTGGGCACCGACCTGGACAACGCTCAGGTGCAGGTGCAGAACCGCGTCACCCGCTCCGAGCCCAAGCTGCCCGCAGAAGTGACCCGGATCGGTATCACGGTGGACAAGGCCTCGCCCGACCTGACCATGGTTGTGCACTTGACCTCGCCGGACAAACGCTACGACATGCTCTACCTGTCCAACTATGCCCTGCTCAACATCAAGGATGAGCTGGCGCGGTTGGGCGGTGTCGGTGACGTGCAACTGTTCGGTATGGGCGACTACTCGCTGCGGGTCTGGCTCGATCCGAACAAGACCGCTTCACGTAACCTGACCGCGACCGATGTGGTCAACGCGATTCGCGAGCAGAACCGTCAGGTTGCCGCCGGTGCCCTGGGTGCTCCGCCTGCGCCGAACGCCACCGCGTTCCAGCTCTCGGTCAACACTCAAGGTCGCCTGGTCTCCGAGGAAGAGTTCGAGAACATCATTATTCGCTCCGGCGAAAACGGTGAAATCACTCGCCTCAAAGACATTGCTCGCGTCGAACTGGGTTCCAGTCAGTACGCCTTGCGCTCCCTGCTGAACAACCAACCGGCCGTAGCGATCCCGATCTTCCAGCGTCCGGGCTCCAACGCTATCGAGATCTCCAACGAAGTGCGCGCCAAAATGGCCGAGCTGAAGAAGAACTTCCCCGAAGGCATGGACTTCAGCATCGTGTATGACCCGACGATTTTCGTTCGCGGTTCCATCGAGGCTGTGGTGCACACGCTGTTCGAAGCACTGATTCTGGTGGTGCTGGTGGTGATCCTGTTCCTGCAAACCTGGCGCGCCTCGATCATTCCGTTGGTGGCGGTACCGGTATCGCTGATCGGTACGTTCGCAGTGATGCACCTGTTCGGCTTCTCGCTTAACGCGCTGTCGTTGTTCGGATTGGTACTGGCCATCGGTATCGTGGTCGACGACGCCATCGTGGTGGTGGAAAACGTCGAACGAAACATCGGTCTGGGGCTCACGCCAGTCGAAGCGACCAAGCGCGCCATGCGTGAAGTAACCGGCCCGATCATCGCCACCGCGCTGGTACTGTGTGCGGTGTTTATCCCGGCGGCCTTCATCTCCGGGTTGACCGGGCAGTTCTACAAGCAGTTCGCCTTGACCATTGCGATTTCCACGGTGATCTCGGCCTTCAACTCGCTGACCCTGTCGCCAGCCCTGGCTGCCGTCCTGCTCAAAAGCCATGACGCGCCCAAGGACCGCTTCTCGAAAGTCCTCGACGGGATCTTCGGTGGCTGGTTGTTCCGTCCGTTCAACCGCTTCTTTGATCGTGCCAGTCATAGCTACGTAGGCACCGTGGGTCGTGTGATCCGCAGCAGCGGCATCGCCCTGCTGCTGTACGCCGGCCTGATGGCGTTGACGTTCCTCGGTTTCTCCAACACACCGACCGGTTTCGTGCCGGGCCAGGACAAGCAATACCTGGTGGCCTTCGCCCAACTGCCGGACGCGGCGAGCCTGGACCGTACTGAAGATGTGATCAAGCGCATGTCCGACCTGGCCCTGAAACAGCCTGGCGTGGAAAGCGCAGTGGCCTTCCCGGGCCTGTCGATCAACGGCTTCACCAACAGCCCGAATGCCGGCATCGTGTTCGTGACCCTGAAACCGTTCGACCAACGCAAGGACCCAAGCCAGTCGGCCGGTGCGATTGCCGGTGCCTTGAATGGCCAATACGCCGGGATTCAGGAAGCCTACATGGCGATCTTCCCACCGCCGCCAGTACAGGGCCTGGGCACCATCGGTGGTTTCCGCCTGCAGATCGAAGACCGGGGCAACCTGGGCTATGACGAGCTGTATAAAGAAACCATGAACATCATCACCAAGAGCCGCAGCGTGCCGGAACTGGCCGGGCTGTTCACCAGCTATACCGTGAACGTGCCACAGGTCGATGCCGCCATCGACCGTGAAAAAGCCAAGACCCACGGCGTGGCCGTCAGCGACATCTTCGACACCCTGCAGATCTATCTGGGTTCGTTGTATGCCAACGACTTCAACCGCTTCGGTCGCACCTATCAGGTCAACGTTCAGGCCGAGCAGCAGTTCCGCCTTGAACCGGATCAGATCGGTCAGCTGAAAGTGCGCAACAACAAAGGCGAGATGATCCCGCTGGCGACCTTCATCAAGGTCAGCGACACCTCGGGTCCGGACCGCGTGATGCACTACAACGGCTTTATCACTGCTGAAATCAACGGTGCCGCAGCCCCAGGCTACAGCTCCGGCCAAGCGCAACAGGCCATCGAGAAACTGCTCAAGGACGAACTGCCTAACGGCATGACCTACGAGTGGACCGACCTGACCTACCAGCAGATTCTGTCCGGCAACACTGCGTTGTTCGTGTTCCCGCTCTGCGTACTGCTGGCGTTCCTGGTACTGGCCGCGCAATACGAGAGCTGGAGCCTGCCACTGGCGGTGATCCTGATCGTACCGATGACGCTGCTGTCAGCGATTACCGGGGTGATTCTGTCCGGTAGCGACAACAACATCTTCACCCAGATCGGCTTGATCGTACTGGTGGGGCTGGCCTGTAAGAACGCGATCCTGATCGTCGAGTTCGCCAAGGACAAGCAAGAGGAAGGTATGGACTCGCTCAGCGCGGTACTGGAAGCCTGCCGTCTGCGTCTGCGGCCGATCCTGATGACCTCCTTCGCCTTCATCATGGGTGTGGTGCCTCTAGTGTTCTCCAGCGGTGCCGGTGCAGAAATGCGTCATGCCATGGGTGTGGCGGTGTTCTCCGGGATGCTCGGGGTGACCTTCTTCGGTCTGTTGCTGACGCCAGTGTTCTACATATTGATCCGTCGTTTTGTGGAGCGCGGCGAAGCACGCAAAGCGGCCAAGGCCCTGAAACTGGAGGCGCAACAATGAGTCTGAAAGTCTTCCTGCCGAGTTTGCTGGTACTGGCCCTGAGCGCCTGTGCCGTAGGCCCGGACTACAAGACGCCGCTTACTGCGGCGGCCAACATCACGGCCGCCACCGACGGCGCAAACGGTCAGAAGAACTTCGACCGCGCACGCTTCGAAGGTATCTGGTGGAAGCAGTTCGACGACCCGGTCCTCAATCAGTTGGTGACCCAGTCGTTGCAGGGCAACCGTGATCTGCGAGTGGCATATGCCCGCTTGAAGGCGTCTCGTGCGTTTCGTGATGACGCGGCCACCCAGACCACACCCAACGTCACCGCCCGCGCCAGCAGCGACTTGGCCAAGGGCCAGATTCCCGGCCAGACCACTGACCGCGTCAACAGCGAGCGCTATGACCTGGGCCTGGACATGGCCTGGGAAGTCGACCTGTTCGGCCGTATCCAGCGCAATCTGGAAGCAGCCGATGCCGATCAGCAAGTGGCCGAAGCCGATCTGTACCAACTGCAAGTCAGCATGATTGCCGAACTGGTGGACGCTTACGGTCAACTGCGCGGTGCGCAACTGCGGGAAAAAATCGCGCTGGCCAACCTGAAGAACCAGCAAGAGTCGAGCAAGATCACCGTGAGCCTGCGTGATGCCGGCGTCGGTGATCAGCTCGATGTGGTTCGCGCTGATGCCCGCCTCGCTGCCGTCGAAGCCAGTGTGCCGCAACTGCAAGAGGTGCAGGCACGCCAACGCAACCGCATCGCCACCCTGCTGGGTGAACGGCCGGACAAACTGACGGTCGATCTCAGCCCGGCTAACTTGCCGGCGATTGCCAAGGCCTTGCCGATTGGTGATCCGGGTGAGCTGCTGCAACGCCGTCCGGATATCCGTAGTGCCGAACGCAAGCTGGCCGCCGCCACCGCCCGCATCGGCGTGGCCAAGGCCGATCTGTTCCCACGGGTCAGCCTCAGCGGTTTCCTCGGCTTCACCGCCGGGCGTGGTTCGCAGATCGGCTCGTCGGCAGCCAGCGCCTGGGCGCTCGGCCCAAGCATTACCTGGGCAGCGTTTGACCTGGGCAGCGTGCGCGCTCGTTTGCGGGCAGCCGATGCTAACGCCGAAGGCGCCCTGGCGACCTACGAACAGCAAGTCTTGTTAGCGTTGGAAGAGTCGGAGAACGCTTTCTCCGATTACGGTAAACGTCAGCAACGCCTGATCTCGCTGATTCGTCAGAGTGAGTCGAGCCGTGCCGCAGCTGACCTGGCACAAATTCGCTACCGTGAAGGCACCGCGGATTTCCTGGTGCTGCTCGACGCGCAACGTGAACGCCTGGCGGCCGAGGACTCCCAGGCCCAGGCCGAGGTTGACCTTTACCGTGGCATCGTCGCCATTTACAAGGCGCTCGGCGGTGGCTGGCAACCCGAGACGGTCGCCAGCAAGTAACCCTTCAAGAGCTCCTTTGGTTGGCCGCAACCAACCAATTTTTTTGCCCCGCGCCTCATTCGGTCGCGGGGCTTTTTTTGGTCGCCAGGACCGTCACCGTTGCCGTGGTGCCAGCGCGCAGGCGGTTTTTGCCCGCATAGTCGGCGTCGATATCGATCCGTACCGGCACCCGTTGTGCCAGTTTGACCCAGGTGTAGCTGGGATTGATGCTGGCCAACAGTCGGCTGCCCGGCGAGTTCTCCCGGTCAGCAATGGCGAACGCGATGCTTTGCACCTTGCCACCAAAGGTTTCGCCACTCATCAGTTGAATCCTGACTCGATCCCCCTCCTCAATTCTTGGCAACTTGGTTTCTTCAAAATAGCCACTGACATAAAACGAATCGCTGTCGACCAGTGCCAACAGCGCGCTGCCCGCAGCGGCATAGTCGCCCTGGCGAGTCAGCAGGTTGGTGACGTAACCACTGACCGGCGCCTCGACCCGTGTGCGCTGCAAGTCCAGTTCAGCCTGGGTCAACGCGGCAATCGCCAGCTGCACATTGGCTTGAGCCAACCCCAGATTGGCTTGATTGCGCAGCAGGTCTGCCTGTGCCACCGCCACTTCAGTACTGGACTTCTCCCACTCTTCCCCCGAAACCGCAAACTTCTGCTTGAGGGTGCGCCGCCGCTGCTCTTCGCTCTGGCGCTGCTTAAGCAACGCATCACTGGCAACAATCGCGGCGTGTGACTGACCCAAAGCGGCCTTGGCGACCTCCACCGAACGCTTGGCACGTTCGACCGCCAGCGTATAGCGGGCCGGGTCGATTTCCAGTAGCAGGTCGCCCTTCGTTACATGCTGATTGTCTTGGACATGCAGACCGACGATGCGCCCGGACACATCAGCGGAGAGTGTCACCACGTCGGCGCGAACCCGTGCATCGCGAGTCCAGGGCGCGCGGGTGTAATGCTCCCAGGCAAACCAGCCAAGCACGATGGCCAGCACTACCACTATCAGGGTCAAGCTTTGAGCGAGGATTTTCTTCAACGTCATCAAGCTCCCATCAGCAGAACTACGGTCGCGCAGACGCACGCGTACAGCGCCCCCTCGAACAGCGCCTCATGCCAGACCAAACGCAGCAGGCCGACACGGCGCAAGGCCCAGTCCAGCAACAAAAAGATCGGCAGCGCCAGTAACAAAGCCTGGGCGATCGGAGGCAAGTAGACACCGCCTATTTCGAAATCAATGGGCAAGAACCGGTACTCCTTCTTCTGATGGCACCAGCAGTGAGCGATAACGCTCCAGAAACGCTGCGACAATCAACAACGAAACGCGCATCCGGAATATCGACCACAAAGTGTCGTGGGCGGTCGGCGATCCATCGGCATGCAGGTCGTCGAGCTCATCACCGAGTATCCGCAAGTCATTAAGCAACGGCGCCAGCTCGACACCGCGCCGGCCGGCAACCAGTCTTCCCGCCTCGCGTACCGCGGTCAGTAGACGGACTCGCATTGGCTGGTTCAGCAAGACATTGCTGAGGTTCAGGCTTTGCTGTTTCAATTGGTTCAAGGCCACACCGAATGCCATACACCCGAGGCTGGCTTCAAAAAGCTCGTTCGAGCGCGGATTATTGGCGGCCGGCAATACCCCCAACATCATGGTCAAGCGGTCGACCATGCGACTTTCAAAAGCGAATTGCTGTTCATCGGTGGCCGAGGCTTTCTGCAAGGCATACACCTGCTCGCGGTTTTCCTTGAACAGTCGACGGATCCGCAACGCCGGATTGAAGGGGAAAATCAACGCGTAAACCATTACTGCAAGCACACACGCACTGCTATAAGCGCCCGCAAACTCGAACCACTGGCTTGCCGTGTTCTGCCCGATACCGATGTTCTGCGGAGCGATCATCAGAAATCCCGAAAGCCCCAGCCCCATGCCGATGCCGGCGGTCGCAGGGCTCGACAATCCCACGGCAACCACATAGAGCAGTGGCGTAAATATCAGCGCCAGCAACTCGAAGCTGTTAATCGCCGGCACCAGCATGAACTGGTAGAACGCCGATACCACCAATCCCAGCACTAGCCCCCTGGCGTAGTTCAGGCTGGCCAGCAACGGACGTGGCAACGTCGCCATCAGCGAGCAGAGGATGCCTATCAGGACCATCCCGGCACGGGCGCCGTCCCAACCGGTTTCGATCCAGATCATTCCGCCAACCAGCAATGCCGTGAACGCTCGAATAGCGTTCATCGTCGCCAGGGTGAAATCCAGGTGCAATGGATTGATCTGGCCCTCCCGGTAAATACAACTGGCCGCGCGCCCTTCCTGTATCGCCTCGCTGAGCTCAAGAATCTGCTCCAGTTGCTGCAGCATCCGGGCCTGCTCCCACCGTAGCGCCCAAGCCAGTGAGCGCAAGGTCGCCGGCATCGCCTCGACCCGTTGTTCGGCTTTTTGCGCCTGACGGTCGAAGCGTTGCTGCAGTGCGGTAAAGTGCTGGCGAGACTCGGCCGAAAGCGCACGCCCGTGAACGGCCAACTCATCAAGAAATGTCAGTTCTTCTGCCCGCAAGCGCTGGATATCCTCAGGAAGCTCGCCTTTCCAGCGCTCACTGAGCAGCAGCCGCTGATGGCGCAGGACGGTCAGCCGCGAACTCAGTAACACCAATTGGTTACCCAGCAACTGCACCAGGCCATTGGCCTCGCGCAAGCGTGGCGCATCGAAATACAAATGCCGACGCAAGCCCTCCAGCGCGCTGATCTCGCCCAGGAGTTTCATTTGCCGTTGATGAAAATCGGCCTCGCTTTCTTCGGTACGAATCACCGCCGCCGCGTGAGTCGCCGTTAGTTTGATCAATTGGTCGACCTTGGCGAAGTAACCGCGCGCCACGGCTTCCGGCCGTGCTGTCAGCAAACTCACGACACAGACACACGCCACCGCCAGCAGGTTTTCAGTCACCCGGGTGATGGCCAGCATCAAGGTGTTGTCTTGATCGGGCTGAGCCAGCAGCGCGACGACCACCGCGGTGTAGCCGCTCAACACAAACGCCTGGGAACTGGTGTAACGCAGCAATGTGCCGCCGGCGGTGCAAAACCCCAGCCATATCGCCAGTGTGACAATGAACGGCAGCGGCGCTTGCGGAAAAATCGCCATGATCAGTACCGCCACAGCGGCACCGAGAGTGGTGCCGATGATCTGACCAAAACTCCGTGCCAACGCCATGCCGCCCAACGGCTGGCTGACAATCACCACGGTCATGATCGACCATTTGGGCTGATCCAGGTCGAAGAGAAACGCCAGATAAAGGGTCAACAGGCCAGCCGCGATGGTCCTCAACGCAAACAGCAACGTTGCCTGACCAGGGTTCATGACCATTTTGAAATAGTGGATCAGCGGCTGCATGGGTTAGCTCGATCAGTCATCTCCAGCAAGCGTATCACTGCGACGCTACGTTGGGAGGTTTCAGAGCCTTCAGGTCAGCTTGAGCCCATCGAGTATGCGTTGAACCGAGTTCGGGGTTTGACTCGCAGCGCCGGCTGACCGAAGCTGACGGCTTTGCAAACGCTGTCAAATTCCGGATTCCTGCATGCCCAAGCCTCGCCGTCACCTGTTCATCAGCCTGCTTGTCCTGATTGCCGTCGGTATTGCCTGGTTTTCGTTGCGCAGCACGACGCCCGTGGTACCGCCTGCAATCAAGCAGGGCTATCACGACGCCATGGAAAAAGCCCGCAATGGCCAACCTGGCGCGGCGCGAGTGCTTTATCAGCAACTGGCGCGTCCGGACTTATCAGACACGCGTCGTGTCTTGTTGCATGCCGAACTGCCGAACTACCCGAGCCCGCAGGCGCTGAAACTGGCAGACGCCGACCTGCAAAACCCGGTGGTCGAAGTTCGCCTGGCCGCAATCAAAAGCATTGTCGGGCTGGTGCCCAATGGCCAGCGCAGCCTGTTGCTCGGGCCCTTGCTCGATGACAGCGAGCAAGCCGTGCGTTTTGCCACAGCGAATGCATTATTGGGGCTTTCACCGGATGATCTGGGGTTGTACTTCGGCCCTTTGCAGCAGGTCATCGATGAGTATGAGCACTCGCTCAAAGGTCAGCCCGAAAGCGCCGGGACCCACTATCAACTGGCTCGCCTGTACCTGCACAACGCCGAACTGAAAGAAGCACAGCAAGCGCTCGATCAGACATTACGCCTGGATCCGGGCAACCTGCCGGCACTGGTGATGCAGATCGAGGTGCTGGATAAACAGGGCCAGGTCGATGCTGCCCAGCAAATGCTGGCCAAACAGCTGAAAACCCAACCTGATTCTGCCTATCTGCAGCATGCGCTGGGGTTGTGGTTGCTGCATCACGGACAAAGCGAGTTCGCCCTGCTCGGCCTTTCAAAAGCAGTGGAACTGGAACCCGACAACAAGGAATACCGCTACGACCTGGCGACTACCTTGCACGGTCAGGAAGAACTCGATGCGGCGCAAAAGCAACTGCAAGAGATTGTTCAGCGTCACCCGGCCGATCGCAAGGCACGGGTGCTGCTGATCAACTACTGGAAGGAAAGCGGCCAGTTGCAGAACGTTCAGGTGCTGCTAGCGCAGCTTGAGCAGATGAATCCGGATGATCCGGCGTTACAGCAGGGACTGTAGAAGACCACGGTTTTCGACAGACACACCGTGGGCTTACGAAAGCATGTCCTGCATCAGTGCCTGCAACTCATCAAGGTCGAACGGCTTGGCCAGGATCGGTGCTTTTTGCGCGATCGGGCTGCCAGACTCACGAATTTCCTGCGGGTAACCGCTGATGAAAATCACCTTGAGCTCCGGTCGCAATTTCACGGCGGGTTCGGCGATCTGTACCCCGGAGATGCCGCCGGGCAGACGGTAATCGGTGATCATCATGTCCAGGTGCGGTTTGCTGGCCAGAATTTCAAAGGCCTGTTCACCATCGACAGCCTGCAAAACCCGATAGCCTTCACCCGACAGATAGGCGACCAGTACCATCAGGATCGAGGGGTCATCTTCAACGATCAATACGACGTCTTGTGCATCTTCACTCATGGGAAGCCTTTGTTCGGTCAATAGCTGCAGATACGACCCTGCGGTCTTGCAGAGGTTGCGTTACTTGGGCAGTTTTCCTACAGCGGTAGGCAAACACGAAATAACGAGCCTTGATTAATCTTGCTCTCAACCGTGATGTATCCGCCATGGGCAGCGACGATCTGCTCGGAAATAAACAGCCCCAAGCCAAGCCCGGCCACTGCGGTTTTCGCCGATACACGCTCGAACTGCTGGAAAATTCGCTGCTGGTTTTCCTCGCTGATGCCAATCCCCTGGTCCCGGACCTCCACTCGCGCTTCGCCGTCCTGGCTATACACGTACACTTCAATCGGGTTCCTGGCGCCATAACGCAGGGCGTTGGTCAGCAGATTGCACACCACCTGCTCGATGCGGAACTCATCCCAATGGCCTTCCACCGGTTGCGGCGCGACCAACGTCACCGACGATTCGGCGGACTCCAGCTGCGGCGCAAAATTCTGCAACAGGTTGCCCACCAATTGCGCCAGGTCAAACCGGCTGGGGCGGATGGACAACTTGCCCGTGCGAATCCGCGACACATCGAGCATGTCCTCGATCAAACGAATCAGGCTCTTGATCTGCCGCTCATCGCGATCGACCATCGCGTGCATCTTGTCCAGGGTAAACGCCGCAGCATTGTCCCGGGCCAAGTGCATCTTGCGCAGTTGGGTTTCGAGGATCAGCCCGTTCAACGGCGTACGCACCTCATGAGCGACGATCGACATGAAGTCATCGCGCATGCGCACGGCCTGCTCCAATTCGTTCTGGGTGGCCTGCAATTGCTTGAGTAACGCCTCCTGCTCACGGCGGCTTTTCTCCAGGGCTTCGACCTGCAGTTTCATCGCCTTGCGTTGTCGGTACAGGTCGACAAACACATTCACCTTGCTTTTCACTGCGTGAATATCCAGCGGTTTCTGCAGAAAGTCCACGGCACCGCTTTCGTAACCCTTGAAGGCGTAATTGCGCTCTCGTCCAGCAGCACTGACGAAGATTATCGGAATGTTCCGGGTTTTCTCGGTACCGCGCATCAATTCGGCCAGTTCGAAGCCATTCATGCCGGGCATCTGCACATCGAGAATGGCAATGGCGAACTCGTGCTGCAGCAGCAATGACAAGGCTTCGTCTGCCGACAGCGCCTTGTACACCGTACGGTCTTCACGCTTGATCAGCGCTTCGAGAGCCAGCAGGTTCTCCGGCAGATCGTCGACGATCAGCAATTTGGCCTGGATATTACTCAGCATGCTTGCGGTAGATCCGTTCTTGTTTGACCAAAGGTTCGAATTGCTTACCGTAGGTTGAGAACTCCAGGGTTTCCTTGCTTCCCAGCACCAGGAAACCACGGTGACAAAGCGACTCATGAAACAGCCCGAAGGCGCGATCCTGCAGCTTTTTATTGAAATAGATCAATACATTGCGACATGAAATTAATTGAGTTTCTGAAAAAACACTGTCTGTCGCCAGGCTGTGATCGGCGAAGGTCACGTTCTCACGTAGGGTCTTGTCGAAAATCGCGTGGTCATACGCTGCCGTATAGTAGTCGGCGAACGAGCACTGGCCACCGGCCTGCTGGTAGTTATGGGTGTAGGCACGGATGTTTGCCAGCGAGAAAATCCCTTGTTTGGCCTTTTCCAGCGAACGCGGGTTGATATCAGTGGCGTAGATAATGGTGCGCTCCAGCAAGCCCTCTTCGCGCAGCAGAATCGCCATCGAATAGACCTCTTCGCCCGTGCTGCAACCGGCGATCCAGATCTTGATCGAGGGGTAGGTCTTGAGCAGCGGCACCACTTCCTGACGGATCGCCTGGAAGTGTGCAGGGTCGCGAAACATCTCGCTGACCGGAATCGTCAGCAGCTGCAGCAACTGCATGAACGCCGTCGGGTTGTGCAATACCCGCTCCTGTAGCGCGGAAATGGTCTTGCACTCGAACTGATGCAAGGCGTGATTGACCCGACGCTTAATCGAAGCGCCGGAGTAGTCACGAAAGTCATAGCTGTATTTGAGGTAGATCGCTTCGATCAGCAGCCTTAGCTCGATGTCAGGGTCTGTCATCAGTTATTTCCTGTGCTGCGCCGGCCCTGCGTTCCACTAGATTCTTTCCATCTTCGGTAACCACACGCGAATCAGCGAGAAGAGCCGATCCAGGTCGATGGGCTTGGCCAGATAATCGTTGGAGCCCGCTTGCAGGCAGCGTTCCTGATCGTCCTTCATGGCCTTGGCCGTCACCGCGATGATCGGCAGTTTGCGCCAGCGCGGGTCCTTGCGGATCAAGGTGGTGGCTTCAAAACCATCCATCTCCGGCATCATCACGTCCATCAGCACCAGGTCGATGTCATCCACTTCATTGAGTTTCTCGATCGCTTCACGGCCGTTACGGCCAATCACCACGATGGCGCCCTTGTGCTCCAGTGCACTGGTCAGCGCGAAGATGTTGCGCACATCGTCGTCCACCAACAGCACCTTGCGACCTTCGAAGACCTTGTCGCGGCTGCGAGCAGTCTTGAGCATCCTTTGCCGTTCATGGGACAACCGCGATTCGACTTTGTGCAGAAAGAGTGTCACTTCATCGAGCAAGCGCTCTGGCGAACGCGCGCCCTTGATGATGATCGAGCGTGAATACTTGCGCAGATCCGCTTCTTCATCACGGGTCAGGTTGCGCCCGGTGTAGACGATCACTGGCGGGAACGAGCAGATGTCTTCGGTGGACATGCGCTTGAGCAAGTCATTGCCGAGCATGTCCGGCAGTTTCAGGTCGATGATCATGCAGTCATAAATAGTATCGCGCAGCAGGTCCAGCGCCTCCTGGGCCAGGCCGACGGCGGTGATCTCGATATCATCGTCACCGATCAGCCGGGCAATGCTGTCGCGTTGCAGGTCATCGTCTTCCACCAGCAGCACGCGTTTGACCTTTTGGGTCAACTTGGCTTCCAGTCGCGCGAACACATCCTTGAGCTCTTCGCGAGTCGTCGGCTTGAGCGCATAACCGATGGCGCCCATATGCATGGCGGCTTCGACACGGTCCTCGACGGAAATCACATGGACCGGAATATGACGGGTTTCGGCATGTTCCTTGAGACGCTGCAATACCGTCAGCCCGGAATGGTCCGGCAAGCGCATGTCCAACAGGATCGCATCCGGCATGAATTGTGTCGCCAGGTCGTAACCTTCATCGGCACCGTGAGCCACCAGGCATTGATAGCCCAGTTCGTGGGCCAGATCGAAGAGGATATGCGCAAAGTTCACTTCATCTTCCACCACCAGGATGCAGCGAGTGGTAAATGGCGCATTGTCACGGTCATCGGCAAAGCGCGCAATGCCCACTTCGGCAATGGACGGTACGGGCGCGGCGCAAACCTTGGGTGCAGCGACGACTGACGCGATCTTCATCGGCTCAACAGGCTCATCGCCAGGTTCGACGTACTGCTCGGGCATCACCAGCGTGAATGAACTGCCCTGCCCCGGTTCGCTGATGACGCTGATCGAACCTCCGAGCAACGCCGCCAGGTCACGCGAGATCGACAAGCCCAGCCCCGAGCCCCCGTAACGACGGTTGGTGGTGCCATCGGCCTGACGGAAGGCCTCGAAAATACTTTCCTGCTGATCGCGGGCGATGCCGATACCCGAGTCACCGACTATAAAGGCAATGCCCGCGTCCGGATGCCGGGTGACGGTCAGGCTGACAGAGCCCTTCTCGGTAAATTTGACGGCATTCGACAGCAGGTTCTTGAGCACTTGCTCCAGACGCTGACGATCGGTGAACAGCATCAACGGCGCATCCGACTGCAGTTCGACATTGAACGCCAGGTGTTTGTCCGCTGCCAGTGGTTCAATCATGTCGCGCAAGCCGTCCACCAGGCGCGCGACGCTGGTGTTTTCGGGGCGTATTTCAAGCTTGCCGGCTTCGACCTTGGAAATGTCGAGAATGTCGTTGATCAGGTTGAGCAGATCGTTGCCAGCCGAGTAAATCGACTCGGCGAACTTTACCTGCTCGGCACTGAGATTTTCGTGTGGGTTCTCTGCCAGCAACTTCGCGAGAATCAACGAACTGTTCAGTGGTGTGCGCAGTTCGTGGGACATATTGGCGAGGAATTCGGACTTGTACTTGCTCCGCTCCTCAAGTTGTACCTGGGCCAGGTTCAACTCCCCGTTCTTGCGATCCATCGTATCGCGCTGCTCGGCCAGGATTTGTGCTTGCTCGGCAAGCTGTTCGTTGGTCCGCTCAAGCTCGAACTGCTGGGTCTCCAGGTTCGCCTGGGATTCTTTGAGAATCCGCGACTGCTCTTCCAGCTCTTCGTTGGCGCTCTTCAGTTCTTCTTGTTGCACCTGCAACTCTTCATTGAGTTGCTGGGTTTCGGCCAGCACTTCCTGCAACCGCTGACGATAGCGCGCCGCTTCGATGGAGGTGCCGATGTTCCCGGCAATCAACTCCAGCAGTTCGATATCACGCTCGGTCAGGGCCCGCAGGAAACCCAGTTCGATCACGCCGTTGACCCGGCCGTCATCACTGACCGGCACCACCAGTACGCTGCGTGGCGCTCCTTCACCCAACCCGGAGCTGACTTTGAAGTAGTCGACCGGCACTTCATCCAGACGAATCAACCGACCCTGTTGTGCCGCCTGGCCGGTAATGCCCTCACCGCTGTAGATCGCTTGCTCGCGCTCTTCCTGCTCACGGGAGAAGCCATAAGAAGCTATGCGCGTGAGGCCGCCGTGTTCTTCTTTCACATACATCGCGCCGACGGCGGTGCCCAGGTACTGCGCGCAGAATTGCAGAATATTGCGACCCAGCAGGTTCAGCGTCAGTTGCCCCAGCACCTGTTCCGCCAACTCGGTCTGGCCATTGCGCAGCCAGGCTTGCTGCTCCAGACGTTGTGCGCTCTTGTGCTGCTCGGCGAGGTTGACACTGTGGCTTTTCGACAGGCTGAGCAGATCGCGCCGACCGACATAGGCCAATAAACCACTGACACCGACAACAAACAGCAAATACAGGGCGATGGTCCAGATCGTCGTGCGGCGAACGTCTTCGTTGCGAGTGGTGCGTAGCTGTTGTTCTATGTCGATGACATCTTCGTACTGCTTGCGGATTTCATCGGTCAGTCGCTTACCCCGGCCAGACTTCACGGCAGCCCGGTAATCACCGCCGCTGCGCTGCAAATCGATCATTCTTTGCGCGTAATCGTTCCACTCGACCTGCAAAGCCTCGAGCCTGTGCAGGCGATCGACCTGTGGCGGGTTATCGGCCGTCAGCTCCTGCAAGGTCTTGAGCGCGGCAAGGATTCTCGGTTTGGCCGTTTCATAGGGATCGAGAAAATGCTCGTCACCGGACAGCAAAAAACCACGCATTCCGGTTTCCAGGTCGACCGTCAGCCTTACCGCTTCGTTGGCGTTATTGATCACCCGGTCCGTGTGCTCGACCCACTGGATTACCGAGAACAGATAGCTGATCAAGGAGACGAAAAACACCGCGCTAAGCACGCCCACACCCAGCGGCAAACTGATGTTGCGGCTCAGGACGTTGCGAAAACGTTGCTCATCAGCCGAAGACGAAGAAGTCATTAGGTGGCCTTGGTGAACGGTTGTAGATGAAGGAGTTTGCCCCATAAACGCGTCAGGGATCTATTTTTCTGGCGCCTGCGCCGACGATATCCGGCAGCGCTCTACACTGACTCTAGAAGAACGGTTCTGCTGTCGACTCCTGTACAGTGGTTCTTTTTTGTACAGAGTAGGGAGCTTGTCGGGATCCGCCACTTACTGATGCAAGAGGCCGGTATTTTCGAACGACCGGTGACCGAACACCTACCGTTGAGAGCCACGCCTATGTCCGCCACAGCGCCCACCATCCTTGTAGTCGAAGACGACGCCATCGTGCGCATGCTGATTGTCGACGTGCTGGAAGAACTGGAGTTCAAGGTGCTTGAGGCCGACAGTGGCAAAGCAGCCCTCGCCCTGATCAACGATAGCGCGCAAATCATCGATCTGCTGATGACCGATGTGGGATTGCCGGAAATGGATGGCCGAGAGCTCGCCGCTCAGACGCGCGTGCTGCGCCCGGCGTTGCCGATCCTGTTTGCCAGTGGTTATGCCGAAAGCATCGAGGTGCCTGAAGGCATGTCGGTGATTGGCAAGCCGTTCTCGATTGATCAATTACGCGACAAGATCCAGAGCATGTTAGCGGTTTGAGCTCAGCCTTTCTTGCGCACTTCATTCAACGTACTGGCCACTTTCAAGTGCCGGTACAGCAAGGTCGATGCCCATTCCCGATCGCCCTGCTCCAGCGCGTCGATAATTTCCAGGTGTTCACGGCAGGAGGTACGAACCCGCTCCAGGTTCGACACGGTATGAAACTCGGTAAGCCTGCGCAGGCGATTTTGCTGCTGCACGGTTTGTAGAATGAAGCTGTTGCCCGAGGCGGCGGCGAGTAACTCGTGGAACTCGGCGTTGGCTTCGAAAAAGCCCAGGCTATCGGGGGTTCCTTCGAGCAGCGCCTGCTGTTTTTCACGGCAGCGCTGCAAGCGCTCGCGGGGCAGATTGAAGGTCGGCTCGAGCAGACCGGCAGGTTCCAGAAGCATGCGAAAGCGATAACTTTCGAAGCGCTTTTCGGCCGTGCTCAAGGTGGGCATGAACATCCAGCCGTGCCCGTGCTTGCGCTGCATCACACCTTCGTCAGACAAACGCAGCAAGCAACGGCGCAATACCGCCTTGCTTGCACCATAACGACGCAGCAGATCACTCTCCATCACCTGATCGGGTATCGCCTGCGCCAGGCGATCATCGATCAGTCGCTGATACAGCTCCTCATCCTCCCCAACCGGCAGACTGACCTTGGCCAACTCATCGCTGAGCGGTGTATCCAGTACGCAGTAACCCTGATGGGGCAACCGTCCGATCACTTGCTCTTGTGCCAGGTAGACCAGCGCCCCCCGAATCGGCGAGCGAGACACGCCAAAGCGCTCGGCCAGTTCGACCTCTTTGAGGTGACTACCGGGTGTTAACTCGCCAGACCGGATCGCCATGAGAATCTGCGAGGCGACTTTAGTCTGAAGTGCGGTGGGTTGGGTCATTGAAAAACGTCCATGGATCAGCTGCCAGACGCTAACTCATGAACCGGGAAACTTCCAGTCAATACAAGCGCATAACGTACCCTGGGGCGATTGCCGGGCACAATCGACACCGCCAGCTGTGGTTTAATTGCGCCCCTCGTTTCTCCCCTGTCTTCTGCCTGCATCAAGGAAACCCCGTTCATGAGTCAGCCCCGCGCAACCAAAGTCCTGGTCATTGGTTACGTCTGGCCCGAACCGCGCTCTTCTGCCGCCAGCGGACACGTGATGCAAATCCTTGAAACGTTTTTGCAGGAAGGCTGGGACATCACGTTCAGCAGCCCGGCCGGTGTCGGTGAACACAAGGCAGACCTGGCTGAGCTGGGTATTCGTGAGGTCTCCATCGAGCTGAACAACAGCAGTTTCGATGCATTCATCAGTGAGCTTGCCCCCGATATCGTGCTGTTCGATCAGTTCATGATGGAAGAGCAGTTCGGTTGGCGTGTCGAGAAACACTGCCCTGGCGCATTACGCGTACTTGAAACATCTGATCTGCAAAGTTTGCGACATGCCCGGCACCAACGGCTCAAGGAGCGCTTGAAGGCCAGTGACGACGTTAATGACTTCAGCACGTTGTTCGCCCCGGCGTTGCGTGAAGAGTTCGAACTCATGACCGATACCGATCTGGCCAAGCGCGAAATTGCCGCGTTGTACCGCTGTGACCTGAACTTGATGATTTCGCAGGTGGAAATCGAATTGCTGGTGGAACAGTTCAAACTGCCACGCCAGTTGCTGCACTGGTGTCCGCTGATGATCGACCCGATCACTCAGCCGTTCACACCGTTCGAAGACCGCGCGCACTTCCTCAGCATCGGCAATTTCCGCCACGCCCCTAACTGGGATGCGGTGCTCTGGATGAAAACCACGCTCTGGCCACTGATTCGTCAGCAACTCCCGGGAGCGCAGTTGCATATATACGGCGCCTACACACCGCCCAAGGCCACCGCCTTGCACAATCCAGCGCAAGGCTTTCATGTGATGAACTGGGCCGAAGACGCGTTACAGGTCATGTCCGCAGCACGGATCTGCCTGGCACCCTTGCGCTTTGGCGCGGGCATCAAAGGTAAAATTATCGACGCGATGCTCTGCGGCACGCCAAACGTCACCACGCCTGTGGGTGCCGAAGGTATGCACGGCGGTTTACCTTGGGCTGGCGCGATAGCCATGTCGGCCAGCGCCATGGCACACGCCGCTGTTGAGCTTTATTCAGACAAAACCTGTTGGGAACAGGCTCAGCAGGCCGGTACACAATTACTGACCACCCATTATCAACGGAACACCCATGGTCCTGCACTGGTGGATCGACTCAATAGTTGTCGTCTGAATCTGGAGCAACTACGGCGCGATAATTTTATCGGAAGTATGTTGCGTCACCATCATCATAAAAGCACTCAATACATGGCGCAGTGGATTGAAGCGAAAAACCGTTAATACCAGGAATGCATAACGACACCCATACATCACGATAATTTTCCGACACCGAGAACAACTCTTTCTCGGCATGTCCAGTCATTGTCTATTTAAAGATCTCACCTTATAAATACCCGCGACTTGCGTGCGCGCACTGCACCGCCACGCGATTGACCACTCAACCTATTTATAATCTGGATTCCTGATGGACATTACTAACGTGCGTTATCGCGCCACCCGTAACTGGATGAGTTCCTCCCCCGGCATCAATACATTGACCATTGACCAAATCATCTGGCCAGGCGCTCATAATTCGGGGATGGACTGGGGCCTTCCTCAACCTTTATACGACTCCGTGATATCGAACTGGATCTTGTGCCAGAACCAGGATTTCCTCTGGCAATTGAGAAACGGCGCCAGGGCCCTGGACCTCAGGTTTGTCAACGCTCAATCAGGCTTCAGGACATTCCATGGACACGTTCTTGGCCGGTCCCTTAAGGAGCTTGTCTCAGCCGTGAATGCCTTTCTGAATGAAAATCCGGATGAATTCATTATTCTTGACCTTCATCAACTCGAAGGAACCGGGGACGTCAACTTCGACTACAAAAGCTTCAATCAAGCGTTACTGTCAGGGTTAGAGTCCAGACTTGTCCCTTGGGAGAATCGACACCACACGGTGCAACAGCTGAAAACAAACAAGCGGCGACGCGTGGTTGTTGCCGCCTCTTATCACCCTGATCTTGATGGGCGTTATTTCTGGGCCGGCATACACCATGAGTGGGCGGGTGAGGCAATCGTTAATACCGCTGACATCAGTCGGCATATTGGAAACGTATTGAAGACCCCCCCAACGAAGATGCCATGGTCGTTGTCCGCCACGAGCTACAGCCCGTTCAAAGGCCCAACAAAACTGACGAAAGAACTTAATGATTGGTTCTTTCCTGGCGGAGGACTTATTGAGTACGCGAGTATTATCAATGTTGATTTTTTCGATGAAAGCAAGATCGTAGGATACTGCGCCATGGCGACCGATCGCGTTGCCGAAAATCAAGCCCTGCGCCGATAATTACCGCTCGCCGTTATGCTACGAAGGCACCAGAAGCCGACATCAGAGGCTGATGGATCGGCGCCCAAAGGCTGGTGCTGCACCACGCTAAAGAGGCATGATCAGGGCGCAATAACAATAAAAGTGCCCAGAGATGACCCGAGCAGCCAGAGTCACCGACCCTTCCTACGAATTGATGGATGACCACAACGGGTTGTCCATCATCTATCGCCAGCACGGTTTTCCTTGCCCGCTGGTGCGCTGGCATTTCCACAAGGAATACGAACTGCACCTGATCGTCGCAAGCTCGGGCAAGGTGTTCATTGGCGACTACATTGGCAATTTCTATCCCGAAACCCTGTTTCTGACCGGCCCCAACCTGCCCCACAACTGGATCAGCCAGGTCGCCGAAGACGAAGTGGTGCCCAAGCGAGACATGCTGGTGAACTTCGCCGACGAGCTGTTCGACAGCGGCCATCAGGTGTTTGCCGAACTCAAGAGCCTGACGCCACTGCTGGAGCGCGCGCAGTACGGCATCGAATTTCGCTGTAAACACACAATCCGCCAGGCCATGGACTTGATGCAGCGGATTGCCGACTCCAAAGGCGTCACCCGCCTCGGGTACTTTTTCATTCTGCTGGAGCTGTTGGTTGCCTGCGACGACTACCAGCTGCTGTCCGGGGCCACCACGCCACAGCTGGCCGACGAACATAACATCGACCGCACCAACCGGGCAGTGGATTACATCTTTGCCCACTACGCTCGCGAACTGCCGCTGGAAGAAGTCGCCGAGTATCTGGGCATGAAACCGACCTATTTCTCCCGGGTTTTCAAGCAGGCCACCGGGCGTTGTTTTGTCGAGTTCGTCAATCGCTTGCGCATCAGCAAATCCTGCGAGTTGCTGGCCGATGGCAATAAACCGGTGACCGATGTGTGTTTCGAGTCTGGCTTCAACAATATTTCCAACTTCAACCGGCGCTTTCAGCAACTCAAAGGCATGACCCCTTCCCATTACCGTCGGCTGGCGGTGCAGCGTTTGACTGAGCAAAATCGGGGCTAGCCTAAAAGATCGTCCGAACGCGGCCCGAACCTTCGGCAGCTCCTACAGAGGACTACCCGCGTAGGAGCTGCCGAAGGCTGCGATCTTTTATGTGCAAAATAGTATCAGTACCCGTGCTACCAACGATTTGTCATTGCGTGTTTTGAAGGCTGTAATCAGCCTCAGATTCTTCCTACCTCCGGAAGACACAAAAACAACAACTGTCCTTCTGCTGCCCCCTGGGTTCAGAAGAGGAGTGCGCGATGAAACCCTCTGTAAAAGCTCTGCTTGCCTGCACCTGCATGACCCTCAGCAGCGTCAGCCTTGGCGCACAAACCCTGACCATTGCCACCGTCAACAACAGCGACATGATCCGCATGCAAAAGCTCTCGAAAACCTTCGAGGCCGAGCACCCGGAGATCAAGCTCAATTGGGTGGTACTGGAAGAAAACGTCCTGCGTCAACGCCTGACCACTGACATCGCCACCCAGGGTGGCCAGTTCGATGTGCTGACTATCGGCATGTACGAAGCCGCACTCTGGGGCGCCAAGGGTTGGCTCGAACCGATGAAAGATCTACCTGCCAGTTACGCCCTCGACGACGTATTCCCCTCGGTGCGTGAAGGTCTGTCGGTCAAGGGCACGCTCTACGCCCTGCCGTTCTACGCCGAAAGCTCCATGACCTATTACCGCACCGACCTGTTCAAGGACGCAGGCCTTGCCATGCCCGAGCATCCCACCTGGGAGCAGATCGGTGAATTCGCCGGCAAACTCAACAAACCCGATCAGGAGCAGTACGGTATCTGCCTGCGCGGCAAGGCCGGTTGGGGGGAGAACATGGCATTGATCACCACCATCGCCAATGCCTATGGCGCACGCTGGTTCGATGAGAAGTGGCAGCCGGAATTCAGCGGTCCGGAGTGGAAGAATGCGCTGAACTTCTACGCCGACACCATGAAAAAATCCGGCCCGCCCGGTGCTTCCAGCAACGGTTTCAACGAGAACCTGGCACTGTTCAATAGCGGCAAGTGCGCGATCTGGGTCGACGCCAGCGTCGCTGGCTCGTTCGTCACCGACAAAACCCAAAGCAAGGTCAGCGACCATGTCGGCTTCACCTACGCGCCCCATCAAGTGACCGACAAAGGCTCGGCCTGGTTGTACTCCTGGGCGCTGGCGATCCCCGCCAGCTCCAAAGCCAAGGACGCGGCGAAAACCTTCAGCGCCTGGGCCACCTCCAAAGAGTACGGCGCACTGGTGGCCGAGAAGGACGGCATCGCCAACGTACCGCCTGGCACCCGCGCCTCGACTTACAGCGAGGCCTACATGAGCGCCGCGCCGTTCGCCAAAGTCACGCTGGAGTCACTGAAAGTTGCCGACCCGAGCAAGCCAACCCTGAAGCCGGTGCCCTACATCGGCATCCAATTGGTGACCATTCCTGAGTTCCAGGCGGTTGGCACCCAGGTCGGCAAGCTGTTCTCTGCTGCGCTGATCGGCCAGACCACTGTCGACCAGGCGCTGGCCGCCGCCCAGCAGACCACCGAACGTGAAATGAAGCGCGCGGGTTATCCCAAATAACCACGCAACCCGCTCCTGCCTTCTGTGGGAGCGAGCTTGCTCGCGATGACGGCCTCCCATTCAACATTGTGGGTGACTGATACATCGCCATCGCGAGCAAGCTCGCTCCCACATTAGATCGTCATAGATCTACTTGAAACGGTTTTGATCGCCATGAATATTTCAACTGCTAAAGCTCACATGGTCATTCCCCAACCGCTGCGTAAAAGCCGGCTGGCCAACCCTGGCTGGTTTCTGGTCAGCCCTTCGGTGACCTTATTGCTGCTATGGATGATCGTGCCGCTGGGCATGACCCTGTACTTTTCGCTGATCCGCTACAACCTGCTTTACCCCGGCGACAATGCGTTCGTGGGGCTGGAGAACTTCAGCTACTTCCTGACCGACTCGGGCTTCCTGCCGGGTGCCACCAACACCTTATTACTGGTCGGCAGCGTGCTGTTGATCAGCGTGGTGTTCGGGGTACTGATCAGCGCCCTGCTGGAAGCCAGTGAGTTTCTCGGCCGCGGTATCGTGCGGGTGATGTTGATCTCGCCGTTCTTCATCATGCCCACCGTCGGTGCGCTGATCTGGAAGAACCTGATCTTCCATCCGGTCTCGGGGATTCTCGCTGCCGTGTGGAAGCTCTTCGGCGCTCAACCCGTGGACTGGCTCGCCCACTACCCGCTGCTGTCGATCATCATCATTGTCTCGTGGCAATGGCTGCCCTTCGCGATCCTGATCCTGATGACCGCCATGCAGTCGCTCGACCAGGAACAGAAAGAGGCGGCACGCCTGGATGGCGCCGGGCCGATCGCGATCTTCTGGCACCTGACCTTGCCGCACCTGGCACGGCCGATTGCCGTGGTGGTAATGATCGAAACCATCTTCCTGCTCTCGGTATTCGCCGAAATCTTCACCACCACCAACGGTGGCCCCGGCTACGCCTCGACCAACCTCGCCTACCTGATCTACAACCAGGCACTGGTGCAGTTCGACGTCGGCATGGCCTCGGCCGGTGGCTTGATCGCGGTGGTGATTGCCAACATCGCGGCGATCATCCTGGTGCGGATGCTCGGCAAAAACCTGACTGACAAAGCCTGAGGCCTGCCATGACTCTTCAACAATCCCGTCGTTTGCACAGCCTGTTGCTCGGCACCCTGGCCTGGGCCATCGCGATCCTGATTTTCTTCCCGATCTTCTGGATGGTGCTGACCAGTTTCAAAACCGAAATCGATGCGTTCGCCACGCCGCCGCAGTTCATCTTCACACCGACGCTGGAAAACTACCTGCACATCGAGGAGCGCAGCGGCTACTTCAGCTTCGCCTGGAACTCGGTGGTGATTTCGTTCAGCGCTACGGCCCTGTGCCTGCTGATCGCGGTGCCGGCGGCGTATTCCATGGCCTTCTACGAAACCCAGCGCACCAAAGGCACGCTGCTGTGGATGCTCTCGACCAAAATGCTGCCACCCGTGGGCGTGCTGATGCCGATCTACCTGCTGGCCAAGAGCTTCGGCCTGCTCGACACCCGGATCGCGCTGATCATCATCTACACGCTGATCAACCTGCCGATTGTGGTCTGGATGATTTACACCTACTTCAAGGACATCCCCAAGGACATCCTCGAAGCCGCCCGTCTCGATGGCGCCACCCTGTGGCAGGAAATGGTCCGGGTACTGCTGCCGATTGCCAAGGGCGGCCTGGCGTCGACCGTGTTGCTGTCACTGATCCTGTGCTGGAATGAGGCCTTCTGGTCGCTGAACCTGACCTCGTCGAAAGCTGCGCCGCTGACCGCGTTGATCGCCTCGTACTCAAGTCCTGAAGGGTTGTTCTGGGCCAAGTTGTCGGCGGTCTCGACACTGGCTTGCGCACCGATTCTGATCTTTGGCTGGATCAGCCAGAAACAACTGGTCCGCGGCCTGTCTTTTGGCGCCGTGAAATGAATCAAAAGATCGTCCGAACGCGGCCCGAACCTTCGGCAGCTCCTACGAGGGCTCACGCGATCTTTTGATCTTGAACCTTAACAATTAAAAGCGGAGGCCCGTCATGGCCCACCTGAAAATCAAGAATCTGCAAAAAGGTTTCGAAGGCTTTTCCATCATCAAAGGCATCGACCTTGAAGTGAACGACCGCGAGTTCGTGGTCTTCGTCGGTCCGTCCGGCTGCGGTAAGTCGACCCTGCTGCGGCTGATCGCCGGTCTGGAAGAAGTCACCGCTGGCACCATCGAACTGGACGGGCGCGACATCACCGAAGTCAGCCCGGCCAAGCGTGACCTGGCGATGGTGTTCCAGACTTACGCCTTGTATCCGCACATGAGCGTGCGCAAAAACATGTCTTTCGCCCTCGACCTGGCCGGCGTGAACAAGGCTGAGGTGGAGAAAAAGGTCAACGAAGCCGCGCGTATTCTCGAACTCGGGCCGATGCTCGAACGCAAGCCGAAACAGCTCTCCGGTGGCCAGCGTCAGCGCGTAGCGATCGGCCGGGCGATTGTGCGTAACCCGAAGATCTTCCTGTTCGACGAACCACTGTCCAACCTCGACGCCGCCCTGCGGGTACAGATGCGCCTGGAACTGGCGCGGCTGCACAAAGAGCTGCAAGCGACGATGATCTACGTGACCCACGACCAGGTTGAAGCCATGACACTGGCCGACAAAGTGGTGGTGCTCAACGGTGGCCGGATCGAACAGGTCGGCTCGCCGCTGGAGCTCTATCACCAGCCGGCCAACCTGTTTGTCGCAGGCTTCCTCGGCACCCCGAAAATGGGCTTTCTCAAGGGCAAGGTCAGCCGCCTCGATCGCCAGGGCTGTGAAGTCCGGCTCGATGCCGGGACGCGCATCAGTCTGCCGCTGAGTGGCGCCAACCTCAACGTCGGTGACGCAGTGACCCTGGGTATTCGCCCGGAACATCTGGAACTGGCACAACCCGGAGACTGCACGTTGCAGGTCACCGCCGACGTCAGCGAGCGCTTGGGCAGCGACACTTTCTGCCACGTTCTGACCGCCTCCGGTGAAGCCCTGACCATGCGGATTCGCGGTGATCTGACGAGCCGTTATGGCGAGCAACTGAGCCTGCATCTGGACGCCGAACACTGCCACTTATTCGATGCCAACGGGGTGGCCGTGGCCAGACCGCTGCGCGCCGCTGCCTGATTGCCGAGACCCGACATGAAATTGAACAAACCCAATCTCACCCGCCTGGCACCTGAAGTGGCGCTGCCCGCCTACGCCCTGAGCGCTACCCGCCACGGCATCGCCCACATCGGCGTCGGCGGTTTCCATCGCGCCCATCAGGCCTATTACACCGATGCCTTGATGAACTTGGGCGAAGGTCTGGACTGGAGCATATGCGGCGTTGGCCTGCGCGCCGAGGACCGTCGCGCCCGGGACGACCTGGCCGGCCAGGACTACCTGTTCACCCTGTTTGAACTGGGCGATACCGATGACACTCAGGTCCGGGTCATCGGCGCCATCAGCGACATGTTGCTGGCCGAAGACGGCACTCAGGCGCTGATCGATAAACTCGCCAGTCCGGACATACGTATCGTCTCGCTGACCATCACCGAGGGTGGTTACTGCATTGACGACAGCAGCGGCGAGTTCATGGCCCAACTGCCACAGATCCAGCATGACCTGGCGCACCCAAACAGTCCGAAAACCGTGTTCGGCTTCCTCTGCGCAGCCCTGGCCAAACGCCGCGCCACCGGTACTCCAGCGTTCACCTTGATGTCCTGCGATAACCTGCCGCACAACGGCGCGGTCACCCGCAAGGCTCTGCTGGCCTTCGCCGCGCTGCGCGATGCTGACTTGCGGGACTGGATCGCCGCGAACGTCAGTTTCCCCAACGCCATGGTCGACCGCATTACCCCGATGACCAGCTCGGCTCACCGCTTGCAACTGCACGACGAGCACGGCATTGACGATGCCTGGCCAGTGGTCTGTGAACCCTTTGTGCAATGGGTGCTGGAAGACAACTTCGTCAACGGCCGCCCGGCCTGGGAAAAGGTCGGCGTGCAGTTCACCGATGACGTCACGCCCTATGAAGAAATGAAAATCAAACTGCTCAACGGCAGCCACCTGGCCCTGACTTATCTGGGTTTCCTCAAGGGCTATCGCTTCGTCCACGAGGCCATGAACGATCCGCTGTTCGTGCGTTACATGCGTGCCTATATGGACCTCGACGTAACGCCACAATTGGCCCCCGTACCGGGCATCGACCTGACGCAGTACAAACATACGCTGGTGGAGCGTTTCTCCAATCAGGCGATTGCCGATCAGCTGGAGCGCGTTTGCTCCGATGGCTCGTCGAAGTTTCCCAAGTTCATCGTGCCGACCATCAACCGCTTGATTGCCGATGGACGCGAGACCAGGCGTGCGGCGTTGGTGGTGGCGGCGTGGGCGATCTACTTGAAGGGCGTGGATGAAAACGGCAATGCCTATTCGATTCCCGACCCACGAGCGGAATTCTGTCAGGCGCTGGTCACCGATGATCCGTTGATCACTCAGCGACTGCTGGAAGTTGAGGAGATCTTCGGCACGGCGATCCCCCACTCAGCGGAGTTTGTTGCAGCGTTCGAGTGGTGCTGTAACAGCCTGCGTGAGCATGGCGTGACGCGAACTCTGGAGCGGGTGTTGGCAGACTGATCGAAGGACTCTCCATGGCAAACCAACAATTATTCCTCGGCATCGACTGCGGCACCCAAGGCACCAAAGCGCTGATCCTCGATGCGCGCAGCGGTAAAGTCCTCGGTCAGGGCGCCGCCGCCCACAGCCTGATCAGCGGCGCCAACGGCTGTCGTGAACAAGACCCCGCCCAATGGCTCGAGGCGTTAACGCTCGCCACGCGCCAGGCCTTGCTGGCCGCCAACATCAGCGGTCAGGAGATTCTCGGCATCGGCGTCTCGGGCCAGCAACATGGCCTGGTCCTGCTCGATGAACAAGGCCAGGTCCTGCGCCCGGCCAAGCTCTGGTGCGACACCGAAACCAGCGCAGAAAACCAGCGGTTGCTGGCCCACCTGGGTGGCGAAAGCGGCTCGTTGGAACGCCTCGGCGTGGCCATCGCACCGGGCTATACCGTGTCCAAACTGTTGTGGACCCAAGAGCAGCATCCGCAGATTTTCGCCCGCATCGCGCACATTCTGTTGCCCCACGACTACCTCAACTATTGGCTGACCGGGCGCTACTGCAGCGAGTTCGGCGACGCTTCCGGCACCGGTTATTTCAATGTGCGCACCCGCCAATGGGACGTACAACTGCTGCGCGACATCGACCCCAGCGGACGCCTGCAAGCGGCGCTGCCTGAGTTGCTGGAGGCGCATCAAGCGGTCGGCACGATTTTGCCAAGCATCGCCGAACGGTTGGGCATTAACCCAAAGGCGCTGGTCGCCAGCGGTGGCGGTGACAACATGATGGGCGCCCTCGGCACCGGCAATATTCAGCCCGGCGCAATCACCATGAGCCTGGGGTCTTCGGGCACCGTGTATGCCTACGCCGAGAAGCCCAAGGTCAGCCCGGATGCGTCAGTCGCGACCTTCTGTTCCTCCAGCGGTGGCTGGTTGCCGTTGATTTGCACGATGAATCTGACCAATGCGACCAGCGCGGTTCGTGAGCTGTTCAATCTGGACCTCTCACAGTTCAATGCGCGGGTCGAACAGGCCCCGATTGGCGCCGAAGGCGTGAGCATGCTGCCGTTTCTCAACGGCGAGCGCGTTCCCGCCCTGCCCCATGCCACCGGCAGTTTGATGGGGCTGAACCTGAGAAACCTGACCCAGGCTAACCTCTGCCGCGCAGTAGTCGAAGGCACCACCTTCGGTTTGCGTTATGGTCTGGACCTGCTGCGCAGCAGCGGTTTGCAGAGCCGCAGCATTCGCCTCACCGGTGGCGGCTCGAAAAGCCCGGTGTGGCGGCAGATGGTCGCGGACATCATGAACACTCCGGTGGTTTGCACCGAACACAGCGAAGCCGCGGCACTCGGCGCAGCGATTCAGGCCGCGTGGTGCGAATCCGGGGCCGGGACCCGGCAAAGTCTGTTGGCCTTGTGCGAACGCTGTGTCAGCCTCGACCCCAGCAGCGAAACCCAACCCATCGTGGCGAACGTGGCGGCCTACCAACAGGCCTATGAGCGCTATCGACAACAGGTCGCAACCCTTTAAAGAGTGAACAACTATGTATCTGGTGTGTGGCGAAGCGCTGTTCGATTTCTTCAGCGAAAACGAGGCCAGCGGTCAGGCTTCAAAAGTGAATTACAAGGCGATTGCCGGCGGATCACCCTTCAATGTGGCAGTCGGCTTGCGCCGCTTGGGTGTGGACGCGGCGCTGTTCGCAGGGCTTTCCACCGACTACCTCGGCCGTCGCTTGCTACAAGTGCTGGCGGATGAAGGGGTATGCCCGGATTACCTGCTGGACGTCGACGCACCGACCACCCTGGCGATGGTCGCGGTCGGTGCCAACGGCTCGCCACATTACAGCTTTCGCGGTGAAGGCTGCGCTGATCGTCAGCTCACGCTGGCCCATCTGCCAGAGTTGAACGAGCAAGTACGCGGTCTGCACATCGGCTCGTTCTCGCTGGTGGTGCAACCGATTGCCGACACGCTGCTGGCGCTGGTGCGCCGGGAAAGCGGCAAACGCCTGATCAGCCTCGACCCGAACGTGCGGCTCAATCCCGAGCCGAACATCGAGTTGTGGCGTTCACGTATCGCAGAGCTGATAAAACTTGCCGATCTGATCAAGGTCAGCGATGAAGACTTGAGCCTGCTGTATCCGGATCGCGACCCGCAGAGCGTGATCGACGGCTGGCTGGAGCATCGCTGCCAACTGGTGTTCCTGACCCGTGGCGGCCAAGGCGCGACGGTGTTCAGCCGCCGCCACGGCAGCTGGTCCGCGCCGGCGATCCCGGTGGTGATTGCCGACACCGTCGGTGCCGGCGATACCTTCCAGGCCGCGCTGATTACCTGGCTGACCGAACAGCAGCTCGATTCGGTCGACGGTTTGCAGCGCTTGAGCCGCGAACAGATCGACGCAATGCTCAGGTTCGCCATCAGCGCTGCAGCCCTGACCTGCAGCAAGACCGGGCCGGATTTGCCGTATCGGCAGCAGTTGGAAATGCGCTGAATCTGAGGGCCTCATCGCGAGCAAGCTCGCTCCCACAATGGATTTTTGTGTGATGCAAATTCTGCATACGACTCAGATCCCCCTGTGGGAGCGAGCTTGCTCGCGATGGCATTCTGTCAGGCGCTACAGGATCGAAAAGTTGTAACTCACAATCAACCGGGTCTCATCCACATCCCGGGCGAACTTCTCGTAGTTGGTCCGGTACGTCGCGTTGCGCAACCGCGGTTACGGAGGGTAATTGCCAATGGTGGCATATGGCTGCTAGCCAAGACAGACAACTTTAGTCTGAAAATGACTGTCTGTTTCTACTCGCGGTAGGTAGCCGATGCTCCTTAACGGCATTACATTGATTGCCAAACGTCCCGATTTCATTGACCTAAACCTTGTAAATAGGGGTTTTCCCGATGCCCATCACTGCCATCGCCTAGGCCATTTGCGCCTTGAACCGATGGATTTAATCCTGCACCATCGCGCCCTGGTTATTCAAAGGACGGAATCAAAGGCATGCTGGATGCTAACGCTACCCATATTTCTCTTACCCTCGAAGGTGTTTCCACTGACCTTCAGGTGCTCAGTTTCGTCGGCCGCGAAGCCCTCAATCAGCCGTTCTGTTTTGATATCGAACTGGTCAGTTCCCGTCCCGACCTGAAGCTTGAAGAGCTGCTGCACAAACCCGCGTGCCTGACTTTCGGCGCTACCGGCGAAGGCATCATTCATGGCCTGGTCTACCGCATCGCTCAGGGCGATTCGGGTAAGAGCCTGACGCGCTACAGCATCAGTCTGACCCCGCAGCTCAACTACCTGCGCCACAACCATGACCAGCAAATCTTCCAGCAACTGAGCGTGCCGAAGATCATCGCCCAGGTCCTCGAAGCCCGCGGCATTCTGTCCGATGCCTACCATTTCCAGCTTGGCGCGATCTACCCCGAGCGCGTGTACTGCGTGCAGTACGACGAGTCCGACCTGCATTTCATCCAGCGACTGTGCGAAGAAGAAGGCATTCACTTTCACTTCCAGCACAGTGCCAACGGCCACAAGCTGGTGTTCGGCGATGACCAGACGGTGTTCCGCAAACTGGCGCCGGTGAGCTATCAGCAAGACTCCGGCATGAGCGCCGACAAACCAGTGATCAAGCGCTTCAACCTGCGCCTCGAAACCCGCACCAGCCGCGTCAGCCGCCGCGATTACGACTTCGAAAAACCGCGCATCCTGCCTGAAGGCGCGGCCAGCAGTGCGTTCCTGCCAGACCTGGAAGACTACGACTATCCCGGCCGTTTCACCGACCGCGAACGTGGCAAGCAACTGGCGACCCGCGCCCTGGAGCGTCATCGCAGCGACTACCAACTGGCCGAAGGCAAAAGCGATCAACCGATCCTGGTCAGTGGCCACTTCCTCGCCTTGAGCGAACACCCGCGTGCCGAATGGAATGACCTCTGGCTGCTGCTGGAAGTCATTCACGAAGGCAAACAGCCGCAAGTGCTGGGCGAGTCCATCACCAGTGACGTCACTCAGAACAAGGATGACTTCCACCAGGGTTACCGCAACCGCTTCCTCGCCACGCCGTGGGACGCGCACTACCGCCCGGCCCTCGAACACCCGAAACCGAAAGTCCTGGGCAGCCAGACCGCGGTGGTCACCGGTCCCAAAGGCGAAGAAATTCATTGCGATCAATACGGCCGCATCAAGGTGCAGTTCCATTGGGACCGCGATGGCCAGTCCGACGACAAGACCAGTTGCTGGGTTCGCGTCGCCAGCGGCTGGGCCGGTAGCGCTTACGGCGGCATCACCATCCCGCGCATCGGCATGGAAGTGCTGGTGACCTTCCTCGAAGGTGATCCCGACCAACCGCTGGTCACCGGTTGCCTGTACCACAAGGAAAACGTCGTCCCCTACGACCTGCCGGCGAACAAAACCCGCAGCACCTTCAAAACCCTCAGCTCACCGGGCGGCAAGGGCTACAACGAATTCCGCATCGAAGACAAAAAAGGTGCCGAACAGATCTACCTGCACGCCCAACGCGACTGGGACGAAAACGTCGAGCACGACCAGAAAATCCGCGTCGGCAACGAACGCCACGACACCGTCGAAGCCAACACCCTCACCGAACTCAAGGCCGAAGAACATCGCATCACCCATCTGGATCGCAAGACCGAAGCGCGGGCAGATGATCACCTGACTGTTGGTGTGACGCAGCATGTGAAAGTCGGCACGGCGCAGTTTGTCGAGGCAAGTCAGGAAATTCATTACCACGCCGGTGAAAAGGTGGTGGTGGAAGGCGGGATGGAACTGACAGCCAAGGCTGGGGGGAGTTTCGTCAAGGTTGATGCGGGTGGTGTGACTATCAGCGGTGCTGAGGTGAAGGTGAATTCGGGGGGTGGGCCGGGTTCGGGCTCTGGTATTCAGATTCTCACACCTTTGATTCCCGGTGCCGCCGCTGCAGCTATCGCGGGGAGCCTGCTCAAGGCGCCGCCAATCGGCAAATTCAACGCCGAGCCTGACCCGTTGGCGCCACCTCCGAAAGACGAGGAACTGGAAGAGGAGGAAGAAGAAGTCGAACTGGAGGACATCACCCTACGAGTTGGCGTGTTCTTCGACGGCACGGGCAACAACCGAACCAACAGTGAGCGCGTCTTTGGCTGTTTTGCGCCAGATGTGAATCTCGAAGAAGCAGCTGAAGATATTCGCAAGTACTGTGCAGCTCATGGTTATGACGGTAAAGGGAGTTCACCGGATAACAGCTACGGGAATGACACCAGTAATGTGGCGAAGCTGTATGACTTGTATGACCAACAAGCAACTCTCGCTCTACCAATCGATGCGACGACAGCGAATTTAGCCATCTATGTGGAGGGTATTGGCACCAGTAGCACCGGAGAGGACTCCCTGTACTCGCAGGGCACTGGCTTAGGATCGCAGGGCGTTAGGGCACGGGTAGAACAAAGCCCTGCGCTGCTACTTGAAGCTCTCAGAACATTTAGAGAAAACAATCCGGAAAAACTTATTCAACAGATCGAATTCGATATTTTCGGGTTCAGTCGCGGGGCTGCTGCCGCACGGGACTTTGCTAATGAAGTACTCAATGGTGAAAACAGCATCTTGGCTAAAGCTATTCTCGTTGGTACACCTGGCTTAGCAGATAGCTTCGCATGGAAAAAGCACACCGATGTCTCAATAAACTTTATCGGTATCTACGACACCGTAGCGGCCATTGCCAACCCGCTGTTATTGGACTTCAATGGCCATAACGCGGATAACCCAGGTATCAATATCGTTTTGGCTCCAGATGTAGCCAAGAAGGTCGTTCACCTGGTCGCCCGAAATGAGCGGCGCTATAACTTCTCCCTAAACAGTGCCGGTGCGGCGGACATTGTCTTGCCCGGCGTGCACTCGGACCTCGGTGGTGGGTATCTGCCAAAAGCCACGGAGCGCGTACTGGTTAGTAAACCACGGAGAAGCAATGTCGAAGAAAAAGCCTTATTTACTGAAGCCAATAGTTACAAGCTTGCCCAACAGGACTTGAGAAGGCTTCAGGACCAATTGGCCCAGTACAACCTTCCTTTGGAGGTGCGAACGTGGGAAGTGCCGTATCGCACCACAGGCAAGGACAATCGAACCAATATGAAACACGTTTATGCTGCGGTTAGCAGCCAGCGCGAAGTCAGGAGCGATCTGGCATTGATCTACTTGCGGATAATGCGTGAACTGGCCGTAGAAAATGGCGTGCCATTTGACGAGATTGACGAGGAAGAGCCAAGACTCGCACTACCTGCCGAACTCGTTCCAATTTCTGAAAAACTGATGAACTACGCATTGGGTAAAAGCCCGACGACCGGGCTGAGCTCGCAAGAAGAAGAGCTACTTTTTCGACGTTATGTTCACCTGTCCGACAATTGGAATGCTGCTAAGAACCTCAATAATAGTGATCTAAGCGTGGTCTTCATCAATCGCCCCAACGACGACGTTTTACGCACGGTGCACCCTAATGAGTAAACTTGTACGTATCGCCATCGTCGCGCTCTTGCTCAGCGGCTGCACACTTGCCAATAGCGAATCATTACCTTATGACGCTTGGCGCTTGGGCTTTTCGGCACCTAGTTATATGGAGGTCTGGATCGAAACAGCTGATGTGGTGGATATTCAAGGGGATGTCTATAGGCGTGCCATGAGTGGAAACGCTGAAATTCTGAAGCCTTCGAACAACACTGGCAATCCCAAAGGCTGGCCTGCAAGACCAGGTTGGGGTAAGGGCAAATATGTAATGGGTGCGGACCTACCGAAAAAAATCTTTGTTCGCTGGCAATCTCTGGTCGAACCTCAAACCTACAAAGTGGCTATCGAAATACCAGAGTCGACCAGAGAGTTAATGCGTAAGGGTGAAAAAGCTTTTTGTAAGTTTGATGGCAAATGGATAACGGACTATCGCAAGGCAATCGTCGTGGGGCTAGCTCCCGGTGGCATTGCCAAAGTGTGGGTGCTCGGTCCCTGCCTGCCACCAATCGAAGTAACCCGGGTACAAGCCGAGGTTGATCCGCGAGGGCCATATGAAGGGGAATCTGGAGGTAAGCACCGTCCTCTGTCAGCTGTTTCAAAAGCCTATGTCGAGAAGTTTGGTGTGCCGTATGGTTCTTGGTAGCGATAGAATCCAACATCCTAATGAGTAAAATTCTACGTATCGCTACCACCGCGGTCCTGCTCAGCGGCTGCACATCTGCCAATAGCGGGTCCTTACCCTACGACGCCTGGCGACTGGGCTTCTCCGCACCTGACTATATGGAGGTCTGGATCGAAACAGCTGACGTGATAGATATGCAGGGTAACGTCTATAGACGTGCCATGAGTGGTATCGCTGCTATGCAGACGCCTCCCAACAACTCTGGAGATCCTAAAGGCTGGCCTGCAAGACCCGGTTGGGGTAAAGGTAAGTACGTAATGCGGGCGGACCTGCCGAAAAAAATCTATGTCCGCTGGCAGTCACTGGTAGAACCCCAAACGTACAAAATGGCTGTCGACATTCCCGAGTCAACCAGGGCGATCATGCGAAAGGGCGAAAAGACCTTCTGTGCTGCCGATGGGAAATGGATTACCGGCTACCGGGAAGCGCTTGTCGTTGGCTTGGCCCCTGGCGGTATTGCCAAAGTCTGGGTACTCGGTCCCTGCCTGACACCCATCGAAGTCACCCGGGTACAAGCCGAGGTTGATCCGCGTGGACCATATGAAGGGCAATCGGGTGGAAAATACGACCCGCCCTCCGACGAGTCGAAAGCCTATGTCGAGAAGTTTGGTGTGCCTTACGGCTCTTGGTAACTGAAAAAAATGGAGATCCAATGAAAGGAATCGTACAGCTAGCCTACAGCCTCGCGCTGATCAGCTTTGCCAGCGTGCAGGCATCAGAACAGAAAGAGTTGGCGGGGCATTACTATCTGCAAGGTGCGATGGAAATGGGTTCGGAGTTGTTGCTGCGCGACAACGGTCGGTTTGAAGCGAACATGGTGTACGGCAGTGCCGAAGGTTATGCCAAAGGCGACTGGACGCTGAAGGGACAGAGCCTGACGCTTCATCGCGACCCTGCCGGCCCCGTTTCGAAGGACGACATCGGGCAGTTGTTCGATGGCCTGATACTCCTCGTTCGTCCTGGCTGCCTGGCACTGCAAGAGAATGGCGGGTGTTACGTCAAAAGCGTCAAGAAAGGTTTGGTCCAGTAGTTGGTGAGCCTCCATCCTCCGCATCAAAACATCCACCTCTGCCCCCACGCTGGGCAGTCAGGGAAAGAGGACCGATTTATTTAAATGCCCTTTCTGATGAAATTGGCTCTTAAACAAACCTATCCCCTGTCTTCTCAACCAGCGACTAACCCTACACCTTAACCCGATACTCCACCGGACTCGGTGGGTCGAGGTTGTCCATGGCGCGGTCGATCAGCAGTTGTGCGCCTTCGGCCATGCGGTAGATGGCCAGGGCGACGTTGCGGCGGGAGCCTTCGATTTCGAAGGCGAGGTCGCCAGCGATGGCTTTGATAGAGGCGATGTCTTCGGAGGCGTTGGCCAGGAGGGTGTCGGTGTCGACGTCTGGGGCGACGATGAAGAGTTGGCCTTTGCGGGCATCGGCCAGATGAATCTTGTGCTGGGGTTTGCCCAGGTGGTGGTCTAGGGCGCGTTCGGCGGCGTCGTGGAGCTTTTTCGAATCGAAGGATTCGTAAGGAGAGGTGGTTGGGTCTTCTGGCGGATTCGGTGATTGTTTGAACATTGGTGTAATTCCTAAACAGTTAGTGAGGAACCGTCACCGTTCGCTTGCACGCGAATGAGGGTGGCAGCCGTGCGCAGGTGTGCAAGACCGGGCCTGTTTAGGACACCCAGCAGATCCGGAGATCTCCTGCGCGCAGCCGCCATAATGCAGCGAACGTTAAAACGCTCGCGATTGGCATGGGCGTTTGCGCCCTAAACAGTTTCGTCGGACTTGCACGTCCGTGTCATCGTTTTTTCGGTGACAAGACCAGACTAGCCACGGCCCACCGGCCGGACAAGTTACCGAACACCGCTACAGGTTGAAGGAAATTTCCGAGGGGGCGCAACGGATGACTACCGAACAGGGAGCAAGCAATGTTCAACCCTTCTAACGAAACCCATTTCAGTCTGACCGTGGCTGACTTTCAGGGTGGTTACCGCAACCGCTTCCTCGCGACCCCGTGGGACGCGCACTACCGCCCTGCCCTCGAACACCCGAAACCGAAAGTACTGGGCAGCCAGACCGCGGTGGTCACCGGCCCCAAAGGCGAAGAAATTCACTGCGATCAATACGGCCGCATCAAGGTACAGTTTTTCTGGGACCGTGAAGGCCAGTCCGACGACAAGACCAGTTGCTGGGTTCGCGTCGCCAGCGGCTGGGCCGGTAGCGCTTACGGCGGCATCGCCATCCCGCGCATCGGCATGGAAGTGCTGGTGACCTTCCTCGAAGGTGATCCCGACCAACCGCTGGTCACCGGTTGCCTGTACCACAAGGAAAACGTCGTCCCCTACGACCTGCCGGCGAACAAAACCCGCAGCACTTTCAAAACCCTCAGCTCACCGGGCGGCAAGGGCTACAACGAATTCCGCATCGAAGACAAAAAAGGTGCCGAACAGATCTATCTGCACGCCCAACGCGACTGGGACGAAAACGTCGAGCACGACCAGAAAATCCGCGTCGGCAACGAACGTCATGACACCGTCGAAGCCAACACCCTCACCGAACTCAAGGCCGAAGAACACCGCATTACCCATCTGGATCGAAAGACCGAAGCGCGGGCTGATGATCACCTGACGGTCGGGGTGACGCAGCATGTGAAGGTCGGTACGGCGCAGTTTGTCGAGGCAAGTCAGGAAATTCATTACCACGCCGGTGAAAAGGTGGTGGTTGAAGGCGGGATGGAACTGACGGCCAAGGCTGGGGGGAGTTTTGTCAAGGTTGATGCGGGGGGTGTGACTATCAGCGGTGCCAACGTCAAGGTCAACTCCGGCGGCGCTCCAGGTGCGGGGACCGGCATTCAGATTCTCACACCTTTGATTCCCGGTGCCGCCGCTGCAGCTATCGCGGGGAACCTGCTCAAGGCGCCGCCAATCGGCAAATTCAACGCCGAGCCCTCTCCACTGGCACCGCCTCCAGAGGCAGAGGAACTGGAGGAAGAGGAAGAAGAAGTCGAACTGGAGGACATCACCCTGCGGGGCGGGATGTTTTTCGATGGTACGGGCAACAACCGTAACAACAGCGAGCGCGTCTTTGGCTGCTTTGCGCCGGATGTAAACCTAGAAGGCATGGCAGAGGATATCCGTCAGCTCTGCGCTTCTTACGGCTATGACGGTAAAGGGAGTTCGCCGGACAACAGCTACGGGAACGATGTCAGCAACGTGGCCAGGCTGTATGAGCTTTACATGAACCAGACGGATGAAACCCTGCCCATTGATGCTAAGACGGCAAGCCTGCGAATTTATGTGGATGGGATCGGTACCAGTAGTACCGGAGCTGACTCCACTTTTTCGCAAAGTACTGGCCTAGGGGCACAGGGCGTCAGAGCGCGAGTCGAAGAAACACCGCAACTTATTCTCACGGCCATCCAAATCTTTCAAGAGAACAATCCCGATAAGCGCGTGGAGAAAATCGAGTTCGATATTTTCGGATTCAGTCGCGGCTCGGCGGCGGCAAGGGACTTTGCCAATGAGGTATTAAAGGGTAACCAAAGTATCCTCGCAAAAGCGTTGCCGATGGGTGCCCCGATATTATCGGATAGTTTCTCATGGACACCGCACTCCGATGTTTCCATAAATTTCATTGGCGTTTACGACACCGCCGCAGCCATTGCCAACCCATTGTTAGGAGACTGGAGCGGTAATAACGCTTATAACCCAGGGATTGATATCCATTTGGCACCAGACGCGGCTAAGAAAGTCGTCCATCTGGTCGCCCGAAATGAGCGACGTTACAACTTTGCCCTCAATAGTCTTGGCGCGGCTGATATTGTCTTGCCAGGCGTGCATTCGGACCTGGGGGGCGGCTATTTGCCCAAGGCGATGGAAAGGATACTGCTCAGCAAGCCGCGTCAAAGTGAGGTCGAAGAAAGGACGTCTTTCGCTGAAGCCAACAGCTACAAGCTAGCCCAGCAGGACTTGAGGCGGCTTCAAGACCAACTGTCTCAATATCACGTTTCGTTGGAGGTCCGGACCTGGGAAGTGCCGTTTCGTAGCACTGACAAAGACAATCGAAAAAAAACATGAAATACGTTTATGCCGCCGTCAGCAGTCAGCAGTCAGCGCGAAGTCCGCAGTGATCTGTCCTTGATTTACTTTCGGATCATGCGCGAACTGGCCGTGGAAAATGGAGTGCCTTTTCGACATATTCCCGAAAATAATCCAAGGTTGGCGCTACCTGCAGAGCTCGTTCCCATCTCCGAAAAATTGATGGCATACGCTCAGAGAAAAAGCAAAACACTAGGGCTGAATCCGCAAGAAGAGGAGCTATTGTTTCAGCGTTACGTTCATTTATCCGACAACTGGAACGCCGTTAAAAATCGAAATAATAGCGACCTGAACATCGTTTTCATCAATCGACCAGACGAAAACTCTGTGCGCACGGTGCATCCCAATGAGTAATTTTATACGTGTCGCTATTGCCGCTTTTCTACTCAGTGGCTGCACATTTGCTAACAGCCAGTCACTGCCTTACAAATCTTGGTACCTGGGGTTCTCGGCCCCCGCCTACATGGAGGTCTGGATCGAGTCGGCGGATGTGGTCGATATTCAGGAACAGGTATATCCACGTGCAATGAGTGGCGTTGCGTCATTGCTAACGCCTCCCAACAACTCCGGCGATCCCCGAGGCTGGCCGAAAAGAGCCGCCATGGGCAGCGGTAAGTACGTGACTGGGGCAGATTTACCCAAACAGATTTATGTCCGCTGGCAGTCGCTGGTCGAACCACAAACTTACCAAATGGTGATTAACATACCGGAGGCAACTCGGGAGATCATGCGTAAGGGTGAAAAGGTTTTCTGCGCGGCTGATGGGAAATGGATCACGGGATATCGTCAGTCAATCGGTATAAGGCTGGTCCCCGGAGGTATCGCCAAAGTCTGGGTAGGCGGTCCTTGCATGACACCGATCGAAGTGACCAAGGTAAAAGCTGTGATTGATCCGCGTGGCCCGTATGAAGGTAAGTCTAACGGTAAGTACGACACGCTCTCCGATGAGTCCAAAGCCTATGTCGAAAAATTTGGTGTGCCTTACGACTCTTGGTAACTGAAAAATAACGGAGATCCAATGAAAGGAATCATACAACTGGCCTACAGCCTCGTACTGATCAGCTTTGCCAGCGTGCAGGCATCAGAACAGAAAGAGTTGGCGGGGCATTACTATCTGCAAGGTGCGATGGAAATGGGTTCGGAGTTGTTGCTGCGCGACAACGGTCGGTTTGAAGCGAACATGGTGTACGGCAGTGCCGAAGGTTATGCCAAAGGCGACTGGACGCTGAAGGGACAGAGCCTGACGCTTCATCGCGACCCTGCCGGCCCCGTTTCGAAGGACGACATCGGGCAGTTGTTCGATGGCCTGATACTCCTCGTTCGTCCTGGCTGCCTGGCACTGCAAGAGAATGGCGGGTGTTACGTCAAAAGCGTCAAGAAAGGTTTGGCCCAGTAGTTGGTGAGCCTCCATCCTCCACATCAAAACATCCACCTCTGCCCCCACGCTGGGTAGTCAGGGAAAGAGTGCCCTCGGCATGAGCGCCGTGTTGTTGAGCAGTACCAAGGCCTGATCAGGGCATTTCAACCCGCAGCCTTCTCGCCAGCCTCTTGCGAGGCTGGCATTTGCACAAACAAGCCCGGCTTTTTCGGGAGATGGGCTTGTTGTGCAATGGTTAAGTCAGACCGGCGCTGTCCACCCCAACATCCGCTGCTGAGCCACCTTCAACAGGTCGCAACCATCCTGAGTCAGCAAATACAATGCATGAGTAATGTGTGGAATGTCCTGCACATCGCCGTGTTTGAAGCACTGGCAGTGCAGCGTCTCCAGCAGATCGCTGGAGGCACGGATTCGCTGTAGAGCGGCTTCAAGTATGTCTTGGGGATTGGCCTCGGTATCGATGACCATTGGGTTTGAGTCGGTAACACTGCTTTTGATGGCGCGATAACGATCGGGTAATGGATTTAGCTTAGGCATTAGGATTACTCGTTAGCTTTTAAGTAACCGCAGGCACCGTGACCAAACGATGGAGGCGGACTGTGCACAGGCTTGGTCAACCGAGAGCAACAACTCAGCTCGCCCGAAGGCGTCCTGCACACAGCCGCCATAACAACTACGAGGACGAAGACGTCCGCAGGGCAAATAATGGCACACATGTGTGCATTGCTCTCGGGTGACCAAACCCGTTCGCTGATTTTGCAGCGACGGCCAACAGTAAACCCTTGCCGCTGACTGGCGAAAGACGACGATGCCTATGACGTTGTAGGAAGGAGCCGAAGCTCGCTCAGGTTTTTATCGTGAGGATCCTGGTTGGTAAAATGCCCACCGGCGAGTTCCTGACCCGTGGTGGTCAGGGCGCAACAGTCGACGGCTTGCAGCGCTTGAGCCGCGAACATACGCGTGAAATAGTCGACCACCCCCTCAGCCCCGCCGCCGCAGGCGATAGAGACCAAAAACCGCTTCATCCATCTTGACCGCCTGAACACCCACCAAACTTAACCCTTGGTTAATCCTGTGGTCTAAAAGTAACTGGACCGCGTTCGCGCAGAACCTTCTGACGCCCTCCGCGGCAGGGCCGACATCGTCAGGTGTCGCGCTGACTTCAAGTCTGCACCGGAGATTTCTCATGAACATGCGTATTTTGCTGGTGGCCTCTGCCCTCGCCTGCACCGGGTTTGCCGGGCTGGCGCTTGCCGACTCCGCGCCTTCCCAGCCTGTGCCGTATCACTACGGAATGCCACTGCACGTCAAGAAAGTGATTTCGATGACCGAACCCACGACGCTGGACTGCAAAGTGGTGACGGCGGAAATGAAGTTTATCGACAACACAGGCAAGCAAGAGGACATCAGCTACCTCAAGCTGTCGGATGCCTGTAACTATCAGAACTGAGTGATCGCTACAGTGGGTGGGCGGGAGCCAGGCCAAAGGTTATGCTTTGGCCTTCTCCCTCACTGCCGCAAGGATTCGCCATGCAGTTATCGTTTCGCACTCTGTCTACGTTCACCGCTGGCCTGAGTTTTACTCTGGCGCTGGTCTGGGGCTTTATGCCCGATGTGATGCTGTCGATCTGGAGTGTCGGGTACTCAGACGCAACAGGTCTGGTCGCCAGACGCGGCGCGGTGTTGTTTGTGGCGTTAGGCGTGATGTTTTACCTGGCTCGAAATACGCCGCCGTCCGCTTCGCGCAGTGCACTGAGCAGTGGTTTGATGGTGGGGGTATTCGGGCTGGCGGCGCTGGGTGTCGGCGAATGGCTCAACGGCCATGCCGGCCCCGGCATCTTGCTGGCAGTTGCGGTGGAAATCGCGCTGGGCCTGGCATTTCTCCAGACCCAGCGTATACCCGTCGAACTCGCAGAAACCGTGGATTAATGCGTGCGGGCCTTTAACTCCGTCAGGTGGCTGCCGGGTTTGTGCGCGAGATCGTTGCGCAACTCGGTGATCAGTTCGCTGATTTCACGACAACTATTAAGAGCGTTCGCGTCGATGCCGCTCACGACCAGATCCAGTTTGTCCGTCTGGTTGTCGCCATAGACCTTGACGGTCATCGACAGATCCGGTGACAAGGTGCACTGGCAACGCTTGGGCAAAAAACTGCTTTCAATGATGCTGCGAAGTTCCAAGGCAGAAAGAAACATTACAACCCTCCGTTCTTATAAGGCCGTCGATCAATCGCCGGGTTAACCGCCGTCAGTCTTGCCAATCCTTATCTCGCGGTTTTTCCTGGAGTGTTTTTCATGAACTGGACTAAGCATAAAACATGCCCGGGAATTCGCACGACGGGCCGTCGGTAAATCGGGGATTTGCGACGAACCGGCCAATGGCCTCATGCAAAACGCAACAACCGACACAAATGATCCTGCAATTAGCCAGCTTCGCCATCGTGGTTTGCATTGAACGACCAGCGCAGTAAGAATGCTCGCGTTCACTGACTCAACCCAGAGCAAGGAGGCATCATGCGCTCATCTACCCTCACCGCCGCAGCGGTGCTGCTGTCCGGTCTGTCCACCCTGGCCAGTGCTGCGAAACTCGAAGACGTTGCGCCCTACCCCAAGGCTGAAAACGGCTTTACCCGCCAGGTGATTCACCTGGCGCCGCAAACCCGGGAAGACAACTACCAGGTCGAGATTCTCGCCGGCAAAACCCTGACCGTAGACTGCAATCACCAGCGTCTGGGTGGAGCGCTGGAAGAGAAAAATCTTGAAGGCTGGGGTTATCCGTTCTATCGGCTGGAGAAAGTCATCGGCCCGATGAGCACCTTGATGGCGTGTCCTGGCGGCAAGAGCAAACAAGACTTCGTGCCGGTCGTCGGCGATGGTTTCCGGCTGCGCTACAACAGCAAGCTGCCGATTGTGGTTTACGTGCCGAAGGACGTCGAAGTGCGCTACCGGATCTGGTCGGCGTCGGACAAGGTCGAGAAGGCCCGTCAAGAATAAAGGTTACGAGCGGACGTTTCTGCGCCCGCTGCTCGCCTGAATCCCTTCTAGCGACTTACACCAGGGCGCCGCTTAATGCGGCGCGCTCGGCCACATGTCGCAAGCTATCAAAATTGATATTGGCCCCTGAGTCGATCGCCACCAGGGTCTGACCCCGGACACCGGTTTGCGCTACGTATTTCTTGATCCCGGCAACAGCCAACGCGCCGGAAGGCTCGGTGATCGAGCGGGTGTCGTCATAGATGTTCTTGATCGCCGCGCAGAGCTCGTCGTTGCTGACTGTCAGCACTTCATCGACGTGATGGCGGCAGATCTCAAAGCCATAAGCGCCGATCTGCGCGACCGCCACGCCATCGGCGAAGGTGCCCACGCTCGGCAACACTACTCGTTCTCCCGCCAGCATTGCCGCTTGCAGGCACGCGGAGTGCTCCGACTCGACGCCGATGATGCGGATATCCGGTCGCAGGTATTTGACGTACGCGGCGATGCCAGCGATCAAACCGCCGCCACCCACCGGGACGAAGATCGCGTCCAAGGGGCCTTGATGCTGTCGCAGGATCTCCATGGCCACCGTGCCCTGCCCGGCGATCACGTCCGGGTCGTCGAACGGCGAAACGAAAGTACGACCGGTTTGCCGGGCCAGGTTCAATGCGTACTCCAGGGCGAACGGAAAACTCTCGCCATGCAACACCGCATTCGCGCCGCGACTACGCACGCCGATGACCTTCAGCTCCGGTGTTGATATGGGCATGACGATACTCGCCTCGATCCCCAACTCCCGCGCCGCCAGTGCGACGCCTTGGGCGTGATTGCCGGCCGACGCAGTGACCACGCCACAAGCCTTTTGCGCGTCGCTCAGTTGGGCCAGTTTGTTGTAGGCGCCGCGAATCTTGAAGGAAAAGGTCGGTTGCAGGTCTTCGCGCTTGAGCAGGATCTGATTGCCCAACACCTCGGATAGCGCCGGTGCCACTTGCAGAGGCGTGCGCACTGCCAGTTCATAAACCGGTGCGGCGAGGATTTTTTTCACGTAGTGCTCAAGCAGGGCCTGCTTGGCGGTGGCAGTGCTGGTGTCCATCAACGTCTCCTGGCTTTGTTCGGAGCCCCGGAGACAGAAAATGAAAACCCGCCTCTAGGGCGGGTTGGGTGCAGTCGTCAGCTAGCCCGCCAAATAAGGAATGGCGGTAATAATGCTTGGCTGGTGGCGCAATACGGTGGAAGTCATGGCTCGAAATTAGCTGCGCGTGAAAGGCAAGTCAATGGCCAATAGGTCGTTTTCAATGTTATCGCCACGGTAGAAGACTGCGACAACAGCTCACCAAACCTGCCCGCGACGCTTGAGTTCGAGCCTGCGCACGAACTCTTCGAGTACCAGCGAATACAGATCGTCCTGCAAATAGGCGTCTTCGATGCCGGCGTCGATGTTCGGGTTGTCGTTGACCTCGATCACCACCACTTTGTCGCCGGACTGCTTGAGATCGACGCCGTACAGACCGTCGCCGATGAGGTTGGCGGTTTTCACTGCAAGGTCCACCACGGCCTTGGGCGCTTCGTGAACCGCCAGGGTGCGGCACTCGCCATTGATGTCCTGGCCCTTGGCCTTGTGGTTGTAAATCTGCCAATGGCCCTTGGACATGAAGTACTGGCAGGCGAAGATCGGTTTGCGGTTGAGTACGCCAATGCGCCAGTCGTACTCGGTGTAGAAGAACTCCTGCGCCAGCAGCAACACTGAATGCTCGAACAGCTCGGCAGTGGCTTCGAGCAAGGCTTGCTGACTTTCGACCTTGATCACCCCTCGCGAGAAGCAACCGTCAGGAATTTTCAGCACCAATGGAAAACCCAGGCGCTCGCCCACCCGTTCGAAATCTTCCGGTCGTTCCTTGTAGAGAATTTCCGTGGCCGGCATGCCCAGTTGATGACTGTTGAGCAAGTCCGTCAGGTAGACCTTGTTGGTACAACGCAGAATTGACGCCGGGTCGTCCATCACCACCAGACCTTCGCTTTCGGCTTTTTTCGCGAAACGGTAGGTGTGGTTGTCGACGCTGGTCGTCTCGCGGATCAGCAACCCGTCGTATTCGGCGATACGCGCGTAGTCCTTACGCTCGATCAACTCGACGTCGATGCCCAGCCCCTTGCCCACCCGGACGAAATTCTCCAAAGCCCTGGCGTTGGATGGCGGCAACGCTTCCTGCGGATCGTGAAGGATTGCCAGGTCATAACGGGCCAGCCGTCGTGAACGCGGCATGCGCCAGATCTTGCGACTGAAACTGTCCAGGGAGTTGGCAAAGTGATCTTCCTGATCTTCTCGCAACTTATGTAACGCGCCAGACTTAACGCCTTCGATGTGCCAGCCGTTACTTCGACGAAACTCCACCAGTAATATCGGACAGGGAAACACTTCAAATAATTGACGCGCTAAATCCTGCAACGGCTCGATATTGGTCTTTCCGAAGTACAGCGTCAGCGTAAATCCTTCAGTGTCGCTGTAAAGGTGGTTATTGAGTGCCTTATCCAAGGCTTTATCCAAATCGTCCAGAGACAGGCCATACAGGGATTTGCGCGTCAGCTCACTGATGGTTCGCACCGAGGGAATTACCTTGTGCCCACGGGCTTCGGCCAGCAATGAGCAATAGTAGCCGTGCCCCAGGTACTTGTAGCTGCGGCACAGGTTGATCACCTGAACCCGCTTGCCCTGCTCGCTGCCACGGGTTTGCTCAAGATATTCCTGGGCACTGACGATGTCTTCACTGGGAAAGTAAGATGCCCAGTCTTCCTTGCGCTCGACAATAATAACCAACTGACTGGAAGCTCTTGCAGCCTCTGATAAATAAGTGGTTTTAGTTATTGCTGCCGGCAAACATTGCTCCGATACTTCACGCCAATGACCTTGTAGCGCTGACATAGTGATTGATCCGTTGGAGAACAAGACCTTTCCTATTAAGCACGAACTTTTTCGAAAGTCCCGTTTCGTTACGCAACTTTTACGGTGGTCATATGAATCTTGTCTTTCGCCTTGCGGTACTGGATGACCTGGCGGCACTCCTGGAACTTGAGCAGCAATGTTTCACCACTGACCGGCTCAACAGCCGCAATTTTCAATGGATGATCAACCGCGCCCACGGGCAGTTGATCGTCGCCGAACGGGCAAACCAATTGCTCGGTTATGCTCTGGTGCTGTTTCACCGAGGCACCTCGCTGGCGCGGCTGTACTCGATTGCCATCGCGGTTCAGGCCCGAGGTACAGGCCTGGGCAAACAGCTGCTGGAGCGAATCGAGGCCTGTGCGCTGGAACGCGACTGCGCCTGTCTGCGACTGGAGGTGCGTACCGACAACCCGGCAGCGATTGCTCTGTATGAACGTAACGGCTACCGGCGTTTTGCGTTGATTCACGACTATTACCAGGACCATGCCGATGCCTTGCGCCTGGAAAAATGCATCCGCTAAGCCTGCGCCTGCAATACGCTCAATAACTGCTGGTATCCGGATCTCGGGGGGCTGGCTTGGGCGGGACATACGGTTTGACCGAACCCGGCGCAGTGCCGCTGCGCGGATAGCCATTGCCTATCCCGCCGTTTTCGAGAGTCGGTGGACGGGGAACCGGCACGGTGTTCGGCCCGCGAATGACCGGCACACTGGGCTGGGTGCCCTGCATACTGTTGGGGTTGGCCCGGCGAATCGGGTTGTTGTAGGGGTTATCGCTGTTGTCAGGGAGATTCTGGGCGAGAACGACCGGATGCCCCACCACTGCAGTCAGCATGCCAATGTCTGCGCCGGCCTGGGCCAGCGTGCCAAGCAAGCCACTCAACGCCAGTGCGGTGGTCCCGAGCACAAACCTGTTCATGGTGGAATTTCTCCCATACATGCAGATACAGTCTTCGATAACACGCTACGCGCAGCGCTCTCCTCTGTGAAGAGAATACTCCAGCGCAGATGTAACACCGATTGACCACACCACAGACCGGCCGGAAAACCTCAACAACGTAGCGCCAGCAAAGACTGCTGACGCGTTGATCGTGCTCAGATCAAAACAATAATGGCCAGCAAGCCGCCGAAAATCGCCCACTTTTCGAGGTAGTAGCGCGTCCGGTTGCGCTTTTTCAGTTCTTTGCCGCGCAGACGGACTTTGTAGATCTTGCCGAAAAAACGGTTCAAACCACCGGTTTTATCGCCTGCATCGTTTGGCGCGCCTGCAGCGGACATCACGTTGCGGCTGAACCAGCGATTGAATGCTGTTGCCCAGCGGTACTTCATCGGGCGCTCGATATCGCAGAACAGGATGATGCGGTTCTGCTGGGTGGTGTTCTCGGCGTAGTGAATGTAAGTCTCGTCGAACATCACCGCCTCGCCGTCACGCCAGTGGTAACGCTCGCCGTCGACGTCGATGTAGCAACCCTCATCGTTAGGCGTTTCCAGGCCCAGGTGGTAACGGTACGAACCGGCATACGGGTCGCGATGACGGACCAGCTTCGAACCCGGTGGTAATTCGGCGAACATCGCCGCCTTGATCGAACCGATGCTTTGCACCAGCTCTGTGGTACGCGGGCAGAGCTTGGTAGCCGACGGATGGCTGTCGCCATACCACTTCAGATAAAAGCGCTTCCAGCCGGTTTTGAAGAACGAGTTGAAGCCCACATCGTCGTATTGGTCCGAGCGCTTGATCTCCCCCGCCCTCAGCAGGTTCTGGCCTTCGGCACGAATCTCCTGCCAATTGGCCTGCAACGGGCTCAGATCCGGGAAGTCGGCCGGATCAAGGTAGGGCTTGTTGGGGATTTTCGAAAACAGGTAAAGGAAGCAGTTGATCGGTGCCAGAAAGGTCGAGTGATCACTCAACTGGCGATTCAGTTTGTGTCGAACGCGGCCACGCAGATGCACATACGCAATGGATAAAATGTAGAGGGAGGCAATGATGAGCTTCACGGGAAATCGTCACAGGTCAGAAGAATAAATGCCGCGCGCCACAAGGCTGATATGAACGCAGCGTCCAAGATTTATCTATCGAATGAATCGGTAACACATGGAGTTTGAACAAAAAGCTAGCTCATGGCCACTGATTCGTATTCTAGCCGTAGTTTGTAACCAACGGTTAACCTGGATTTGTGAAAATCTGTGGGGGAAGTTGTGCCAGAAAAACGCCTGTTCAGCTCAACAGACACAGGGCACCCTGGGTAGCTGCCGACGCAAGCGCCAGCGACCCGACGAAACTGGACTGAATGATCGGCTCACCGCTGCCGGCCTTCGATGCGCTGGCCCAGTACCTGATCAAGCAGCCTTGAAGCGCTAGAGCCAACCGTCGCATCCGGTCGCGGATGGCGGTGTCAGGCCAGCTTGATCAATACTCCAGAGACATCATCTCTGGCTTGCCGCAACTCACTTGCATCCTGATTCAGGCGATGAACGACACCCAGCAGCCGCTGGCGCAGCAGCTCGTCGCTGAGCTGATCAATAGCCCGCATGACATCAACTGCAGCAGCCTCGTTATTGGCTGCTGCGGAGTCGAGTGCTTTACGCAGATTTCGTGCTGATCGGTTCACTTCAATAGCCCTCATGATTCAGGCCTGTACCCTATAACAACATTGTTTCTTTTTAATTTCAGTTGTTTAGCTTCGGATCAGCGACTGGTCATGGTCGAACGAAAGGCCGAACAGATTATGGGGCTACGGTTCGCCAGCTCTCGCCGCTGCTCGACGCACCGTTTACGTTGTTCATGGATAACTCCGCGACACCATTCGTCGCATATGAAAACGTGGTGCAGGATAAGCGACCATGCCTGGCTTAAGGATTGCTAAGTACGCCCGTAGCGGCCCCAGAACGACGTAATTCTGACGCGGCGGCAATCAAAATCAACGCTTAAGGACTCCAGCGATACGCTTGGTCAGTCACCGGAGATGTAACGTGTCAACCCTCAATGAAATCGCAGCGAACCACGCGAGAATGGCAAAGGCAAATGAAGCAGAGTCGACCGGACTGAGTGAGCAACACCTTCAAATAGTGGGTAGCTTCGAAATCCCATCGATCGATGAGCAACAGCACATTCCACTGCACCTGATCGTCGGAGCGCAGGACAACCACCTCGGACAAGCAACTGGCTACTTGCTCTGACTGCGTTTGATCTCAGCACCGAGTCGGTTTGTCACCGACTTGTCGCATGCCATGCAGGGCTCACCGCTCAGCGTGCGGTAGAGACTATCCCCGTCAAGGGCGAATATTGATATTTTGAACTATGTGCGAGCAAAACTTGCTGTGAGCTGATCGGGATATTCGGGAGGGTGCCATGGCAGCTGTTTCCGATACGCTGAAGCTGTTTCTCGCCGGCGACGTCATGACCGCCCGCGGGATTGACTCAGTACTGCCGCATCCTGGCGATCCACGGCTTTACGAAGCTTACGCCAGGAATGCCGGCGATTACGTCCGGCTGGCAGAAAGACTCAATGGCTCGATTCCCCGTCCAGTCGATTTCACCTATGTCTGGGGCGCTGCGCTGGATGAGTTCGAACTTCGCCAGCCACACGCACGCATCATCAATCTGGAAACTGCGGTGTCACGCCGCGGACGACCGGAGCAAAAGGGCATCAATTACCGCATGAGCCCGGAGAACTTCCCGGTCATCAGCGCAGCCGGCATCGACTGCTGCATGCTGGCCAACAACCATGTGCTGGACTGGGGAGCAGCCGGCCTGGCCGATACGCTGGATACCCTATCGAGCAACAGCATGTGCAGTGCCGGCGCCGGGCACAACCGGCAATCTGCCGAAGCGCCCGCCGTGCTGCCGCAGCCTGGCGGGCGGCGCTTGCTGGTGTTTGGCCTCGGCGCACCTGACAGCGGTATTCCGCCGGATTGGGCTGCCACGGATAGGCGCGCGGGCGTCGCGCGGCTGAAGGATCTGTCGATGCAAAGCCTGCGCCCTGTGGCCAAACGGATTCTCGAGGGCAAAAATCCGCGGGATCTGGTGGTCGCCTCCATTCACTGGGGCGGCAACTGGGGGTTCGATATCCCGCAGGAGCAGGTCCGGTTCGCTCACGCCTTGATCGACGAGGCCGGAGTTGACGTGGTGCACGGGCATTCCTCGCACCACGTCAAGGGCATCGAGGTATACCGCGATCGCCTGATTCTCTATGGCTGCGGTGATCTTCTGAACGATTACGAAGGCATCGAGGACCACACAGCCTTTCGCGGCGACCTGGGGCTTCTATACTTTGCCTCGCTGGACCCCGGCGGGCACCTGCAGTCGCTGGACCTGATACCTACCCGCCTCCGACGCTTTCGCATCTGTCGCGCCGAAGGGGATGACCGTCAATGGCTGCACGACACCCTTTCTCGCGAGTGCGCACGCTTGGGCAGCAGCAGCATCCAGCCAGGCGCGAAAAATGCCTTCACGTTGCGTTGGTAGGAATACCGTTAGAGCTCTGACGCCCAGATAACGTTCGAGCTATTGATAACGGGACACCGGTCAGGGTTGATCTCGCGCTCGCGATGAAGCCAGAGCTTAGTTTGCTCAACATCAAATTTTCGCTCCTTCCTCTCCCTCATTACGATGCCAGATACACTGAAATGCCCGCACTCAGGACAAATCAGTTCAACGCCATCCATTCCGGATTCAATACATCGCGCGTCTTCCGAGCAGTTCAAACACCACATGAGCCACTCCCAAGTACTTGTCAGTTTCCACGGCCAAGTAATCGAGCTGCCAACTCAATACCGCACCGCCGAGCATCGCCGAACGTCTTCCAGGTGCCTGACTCCCCGCCAACCCTTACGTAGCGTCCGCACTCATTGAGCCAGACGATAATGACCCGCGGCGTCGAACTGTCTGGCTCGCCCCAAATGAAGTCGATCGTTGCTTTCCTACCGTTCGGATGAACGTAATCCACGGGATATGGCCTTTCGGTGGCTGAGTCCATGCGGGCCTCCGGCTTGGTGCTGGTTGTCAATTAATAGACCATTTCCAACCGTCACGCTACCTCAACGAGGCATTCTTCATGCCCACAGAAAACCCAACAACTCCAGTCCCGGTCAGATGGCTGTGAATACCCTCGAACGGCTATCGACGGAGTGACCGTCGGCCTCACCTTTTGTCGCAAGTCGATTGACTGACGGGGACCTTTGGAGCCCAGTACTCAGCGGGCCAGACCAGATCAGAAGAAGAAAAACCATGTCGAAAATAACAGTGATATCCGGTGACTTTCTGGCAGGTGATGCCGAATTTCAATCTGGACTTTTCACCCTGAAATCCGCATTGAAGCCCTCTCTGGAATTAAAGATTCCCATTTCAAAACTAGAGTCCCTGGAAACAGCAACCGAAGAAGTCGTCAACAAGAAAGGAAGCGCTATTCGATGGGGTCTGGCTGGAGCATTGCTTCTAGGACCCATTGGGCTAGTTGCAGGCTGGTTGCTATGTGATAAAGAGCGGGAGGTGACTTTCTACGCAAAGTTCAAGGATGGCCGCTGCCTTCTTGCCACAACCGATAGCGACACCTACTCAAAAATTTCTGCCTCCCCCCTCAAGCAACGCCACTCTCCCCCCCATCAAAGTCAGCCGCTATAGCGGTAAGGACGAAGTATTACTGTAGGCGTTCGGCCAGCACACCTTCCTGATCCTGGTGTCCACCCAGGCGCTTACCGTTGCCGTCGCAGTTTCCGCGCACGCTGAATGTTTACTTGAACGCAGCGCATGAACAACCGCTCGCATGGCCTATATCAGCGCGTTGCTCGACGAGGTAACGCCATTTCGCTCCTACCGCATTAATCCAGCGCTGCAAAGCAGAGTTGATCACCTCAGCAACATGCCGCCGGAGCACATCAGCCTCGGACAAGATTGCATTACAACTTTGTAATTGTTCTGTTCGTCGGCTGTTTGAGTTGCCTTGTTACTGTGAACTCACTGCCAGATAACAGGCAGCCCAACTTAGATAAGGAGTTACTGCCATGAAACTGTTCATCCTCGGGTTCGCCACCCTCCTCGCCGCCGGTTCAGCCTTCGCCGATACCACCGACACCACCGATACCACCGGCACTACCGGCACCACCGACACCTCGGCGGTGATCCACGACGAGACCGGATTCTTCGTCCACATGGACATTGCGAAAGTCATATCCATGACTGACATCTCGGACCAATGCGGCGTAATTCCGGCCCGTCTCGATTACCTGGATCATCAGGGTCGGGAACATGTGCTGGACTATCGGGTTCAAGGACGCTGCACGAACGAAAACTGATGAGATGCTTTATACATATGACTGTCCGCGAGCAGGCAATACGCAACACAACCTGACGATTGGGTTACACTTGCGCTACCTGCTCGCGGCTTTCAGGTCCGTTTTTTGTGGATCGAATACCGAAACTGAACCAGGGTAATTCTCATGAACATCCTTGTAGTGGAAGACGAACCCAAAGCGGGCAATTACTTACTCAATGGTCTGCAGGAACAGGGATACTCCGTCAGCCTGGCCCGCGATGGCGTTGATGGTTTACACCAGGCCCTGGAAACGTCTTACGACGTCATCGTGCTGGATGTGATGATGCCGAAGATGGACGGCTGGGAAGTGCTGCGCCGCCTGCGCAAGGAAGCCGACACGCCGGTACTGTTCCTGACCGCGCGGGATGACATCGCCGACCGAATCAAAGGCCTGGAGCTGGGGGCCGACGACTACCTGATCAAACCCTTTTCTTTCGCCGAGCTGGTCGCACGCCTGCGCACCCTGACCCGCCGGGGTCCGACCCGGGAAGAAGAGCAACTGCAGATTGCTGACCTGCAGATTGATGTACTCAAACGCCGCGTCACCCGCGCCGGCGTGCGAGTGACGCTGACAAACAAGGAGTTTGCATTGTTGCACCTGCTCGCCACGCATCAGGATCAGGTGCTGTCTCGTTCACTGATCGCCTCCCGGGTCTGGGACATGAACTTTGACAGCGACACCAATGTGGTGGACGTGGCTGTGCGACGCCTGCGCTTGAAAATCGACGACCCTTTCCAGCTGAAGCTGATCCACAGTGTGCGGGGCATTGGCTACCGCTTTGATACGCAACCATGAACCCTCGCCATTACTCCCTGACACTGCGCCTGGCTGTGGTGTTTGCCTTGCTGGCCTTCGCCCTGCTGGCAACCACCGGCGTCGCACTGTACCGCGATCTTGAACGCGAACTGATACAACGCGACGAGTCCACCCTGGTCTACCGCGTAGATCAGCTGCGTAATTTTCTCAATGGCAGCAATACGCTGGAACTGATCAGGAACAAACCTGTGCTGTTTCAAAACATACTGGGCAATCGCGAGTACGTACTCACTGTTGGCGTTTCAGGGGAAGCCCCTTTACTACAGGTCAATCCCAGAGATATCGATATTCCCGACCTCACTCCCGTGGCAATGGACCACTCCCTGGCACTGACGGATGTACAGCATCTACCCGCCGTGAACGGTACCCCCTTCGCTGCCATCTCCGCGAGTATCGACTCGGGCAAGCTGAAAATGACCATTGGCTGCCTGATGACCGAGCGAACTGCAGTGCTCGCCAGCTATCGTCTCAGCGTATACGTCCTCGCCGTTCTCGCGGCCATTGTCCTGGCGCTGGCTGGATATCTAATGGTTCACCGCGGTTTGTTGCCCCTCAGACGCCTGACGCATCAAGCCCACGGTATCGGTATTGGCAATCTGACAGAGCGACTCGACGGCCGAGGCGCCCCGAAGGAGTTGCTCCCGATGATCGACTCTTTCAACACCATGCTTGAGCGACTCGCCAAGGGCTTTGCGCAACTGAGCCAGGTCTCGACTGACATGGCCCACGAACTACGCACGCCCATCAACAACTTGCTGGGTGAGACCCAGGTCGCCATGCAGCAAAACCGCAGCGTGGAACATTACCAGCAGTTGCTCGCCTCCAACGTCGAAGAACTCGAACGCCTGACACGCATGCTCGACAACATGCTGTTCCTCGCTCGAACTGACCCCGGTAGCGCTCGTGATCAGCGCCAGGAACTGGACGCCGCCGACGAGCTGGAACGCGTAGCCGATTACTTTGAAGGTCTGGCCGCGGACGTCGATATCACCATCCGCACGGAGGGCGACGGCCTTATCTGGGCCGAGCCAACACTGCTACGCCGCGCCTTGGCTAACCTGTGTGCCAATGCGATAAAATATGGTGCACCTCATTCCGAACTGTTGATCCAGGCCACGCCGTCCGAGGATGGCATCCATCTGCGCGTGCGCAACTACGGAACAACCATCCCGGCGGAACACCTTCCAAGATTATTCGAGCGTTTCTACCGTGTTGACCAATCACGCGAGCGCTCCGCCCTGTCCAATGGCCTGGGGCTTTCGATCGTAGCCACTATCATGCAGCTGCATTGTGGCCGCTACAGCGTCACCAGCGAGAATGGCGTGACCTGTTTCGAGCTGTTTTTCCCCATGCGGGATCAGCAAGAGCCTCAGGCCGGCGTTCAAACCGGCCCAGACACCCCTCGCCTCAGCATCGTCGCGAAGCGCCCCTCCCCCGGTTGACCTTAGCTTTTCGGAGGTGCCTTGAGGCTATCCAATCGACCGCTCTCCAGCAAAGCCTTGTACTTCAACGCGTCGGCTTCACTGTGATAGACACCTACAAGAACATCCCCTTGATACACATCCCACATTCTGACTCCCGCGCTACTTGAGTCATGAGACATATGGTGCTCATCGCGTTCTTTGATAGTAATGACCATTTGCACATCCTCTGGATTGAGGCAGGTAAGGTATTTTTTACTCCAGTAATCCCCAAGATTCCATGATGAAAACTTTCACATCCCTTCCCTCGCTCCGCCTCCCGCCTCAAAACCTGGGAGGCGCACAAGTCTGAAGGTCGCCAGTGGCAAGCCTGTGAGCCACATTAAAAGAATCACCTCTATCCATTCACTGAGCGGGCAGTGTTTGGCGCAAGCCCCAGAGTATGAGCAGCGCAGCAACAATGATTGCGACCCCGACACTCGCAAAACCTGCAGTCACCAAGCTCTCCTGCCATAGTTCAGCTGTGTGTCCTGCGCCAGTGAAAGGCGACATGGCCGCCGTCCCCAGGACGGCAGCAAGTGCCGTAACCGCCCAGTTTGCATAAGTGCCATAAAGAAGGGTCCAGTAGGCAATTGCCTTACTGCGTGGAGCGAGATGTATCTCCATCCAGACGGCGCCAATCGCCACGAGCAAAATTCCATTCATTACCCCTTCAAGGTGTGCAGCCAGGGCCATGCGCGGATTGCTGAACTGCTGTTCGATGAGACCTGTACAGAGGCCCAGGAAGAACAAAAACATGCCATGCCAGAGCAATCTACGCCGAGTGTGGACCATGACCATGCAGCTCCCACGATTGACTGAAAGCTGATCCCCCAATCCATCTCATATCAACTCTAGATGGTTCTGCAAAAGAACGCGGCAGCCTAGCCCGAACAGCACCCATTCTCCGAATCGTAAGCGGGCAGGCATCACACCTTGGCTTACGAAATACGTACAGACGATCACGGCCCGGGCAGTCCCTGCACAACCGGTTCGATTAACCGCATCAGCCCTTTGGCCAACGGGATAACCAAACCGCTGACGTTAGTCGTCTTCGTATCATCACATGCACAGACGACGGGTCAGATCATTCAGAAGCCATCGGCCTGCTTTCCCTAAAGAGCGATTTTGCATGTGCGCTGCGTAGATCGTCAGTGTGTCTGGTGTGCGCTGAAGTTCGGCGGCTAACTCAAGCGGTAGGAGGCGTCCTGAAGCCAGATGATCCGCAATCAGATGCTCTGGCATTCGGCACCAGCCGAACCCGGCGAGCAAAAAGTCCAGCCTCCGTGCCAAATCTACAAACCGCCACTGGTGACTGCCCGTCACCCCATAGCTAGGGCCGTCGGGAGAAACCGGGTCGGAAAGTACCAGTTGCACATAAGGCTTGAGGTCTGCACTTGTTGCCCGACGGCCTAACATAGCCAGGGGATGCCCGCTGGCTACTACTGGTCTCAAATCGACGCTGAGCAGCGGCAGTGCGGTGACATCGTCGGGCACTGTCGGAATCAATGTGCAAAGCGCCAGTGCCGCATCGCCGTTGCGCAATCGGCGTTCTGCGCCGCCTAAGCCTTCTGTAGAAAAACTCACTGCCAGATGCGGAAAAGCCTCACGGATAGCGCGCAGGCTTTCGATGAGCGGTGCGCTAGGGACTAAAGGGTCTATGGCGAGAGCCAACTCCGGCTCAACCCCTGCTGCCGTACTTGAGGCCATTGCTTCAAACTGGGCAGCGCTTGCCAGCACTGCGCGCGCTTGAATCACTAGCACTCTACCGACCTCAGTGAGCGTTGGACGATGGCCGCTCCGATCAAACAGCCTCACACCTTGAACTGACTCAAGTGTGGCAATCGACTGGCTAATGGCAGATTGAGCACGCCGCAGGTGACGTCCCGTTGCCGAGAAACTGCCTGTATCAGCAATGGTTACAAGGATTCGCAACTGATCCAAGCTGAGATTTCCGATCATGACCCATCACTTAAACAGATGGACTCAATCATATTTACATCACTCCTGCGTATAGATCGTATTGGGTAGAGTGTGTCGCACATCGCCTAGAGCGACAACGCAAAACATACCGCCGCGTCACTGCGCAGGAGTTACTTACATGTCCAGGCTTCTCTCCATTGAAACCAGCGCACGTGGGGATGCTTCAATCTCCCGGCAGCTCACTCGCCGATTTGTGGCCGCGTGGGAAGCTGCACACCCTAGGGGCGCCATCAAAATACGGGATCTAACGGACACTTCGCTTACGTTCGTGACGGCCCCTTGGTTACAGGCTTACTTCACCCCGCAAACCCAACATTCGCCTGAAATGAAAGCCGTGTTGCAGCTATCCGATGAGCTTGTGGCCGAGTTGCTGGAAACCGATCACGTGGTTATTTCAACGCCGGTCTACAACTATAACGTCCCTGCGGCGCTCAAGGCGTGGGTGGATCACGTGGTACGTAAAGGCCTGACCTTGGGCTTTGATGGTAAAGGGCTGGTGACCGGTAAAAAGGCAACGGTGCTGCTCGCCTCGGGAGGTGTATACACCAACGACTCCCCGATTAGAGACCGTGACATTGCGACCCAATATTTGAAACTGATCCTGAACGTCCTAGGTATCACTGATGTCACCTTTATCGCGGCCGGCGGCGCTAAAGCTGTAGATCTCGGAGACATCAGCATGCGCGATTTTCTAGATACATTTGATCATCAAATTCAAAAGTCGCTGGTTTAGACAGCATTTCTCCTGGCCCATACGATTCTGCTCTATCGACTTCGCGTGGTTAAACGGGCATCCACTTATGCGGCAGCAACTGATCGATTTCACTCGCCCGCTGCCATGACCCCATACCGTGGCGCCTTCTGTCGGAAGTCTGAGAACTATAGAAAATGCTATGCGTCCTAATTCATGCAAACCCACTCTGATCGGCGGAAGCAATCATGCTTTTAAAGAAGACGAATTTCGTAGCTGTGATGACATGCGTAATGATGCTGGCTGCAGCGCCTTTACTCCCAATGTCCTCTGCCTATGCAAAAAGTGCTGGTGGCGGTAACAGCTCGGGTCACGGTAGCAGTAGCGGCGCTAGCGGACAGGGAGTAGGTCATTCTGCCGACGCTGACAGCAATGGCCGTAGCGAAGGCCAGGAAAGTGATCATGACGGTCAAGCGGTCAGGGACCACGGACTCAATGGCAAACACAAAGGGAGTGCTCGCAACGACAGCAAAGGCCATGGCTCGACTACCTCCGGGATTGCACACTCCAAAACCACACACGGAGTTACAAAAGCCACTGCGATCTCAACTACCACCCCCGGAGATCACAATTCAAAAGGCCTGAGTAACGCTACTGATTCGAGCACCAAACAAGATCAGTAAACCCACCCCTTGCTGACGTGCGGGCATTTCCTGATCTCGTGCGATGCAGAAAGCCCGCCCCTTGCGGGCGTTCTGTTGTCTGCCCTCCCCAGCTCGCTCTGGAAGCAGCCCTCGTGGTTCAATCGCAATAGACAGGCACTCAATCAGAGTGCTCACCACCTCATTAACCAGCCTCTTGGGTCGCCTGCATTTCACGACCCCTTTCAGCTTTTTGAACCAGCGCGTTCAAGAGTTCTTCGGTATGGTCTATCGAATCACGTATCTCATCAAACGCCTCATCCAGAGCTTTTTCGATCTCGAGTACAGGAGCACCACGTAATGTCTCCTGTATTTCAAGCTCGTCCCGCTTGAACTGCGACAGGTTGGCGCGCAAGCCCTCTAATCGAAGAGATATCTGTGAGATATGGTGTCGGCGGCGCTGAACCATGATGCTTCTCCTATTGAGCTCCCATACCTATTTAGAGCTCTGTCTACAAAGAGATGTTCAGCATTTCCTGACCAAAGGATTCGGTCTCGGCAAAAGTCCTTTAGAAATAAGGACTGCCCACGTGAGGAATCTGCAGCTCGGCCATTGCTCGACTAGGCTATACATCTCCACAGGAGCCAAAGCCATGGAAGACAAAAATCCGGTTTATTTCGCTCTGCTTATCTAAATCAGACGCAGCACCTATGCGACTTCGGAGCCAATACCGGCCCGGTGTTGGCAAAACAGGTTCAACATTGGAGGGAACCATGAGCAATATCATCGCCACCGGCGAGCCACCTGAAGCCATCCGTCTCATCATCAAGGTTTATGCCAGCTTGCTGCTCGCAGGATTTGCGTTTATTCCGGCCTATCTGATTGGTTACTTATTTTTCTTCCAGGACCCCACCCTTATATTCGAGAACCACGCGTTCCATATCATTGCGATCACGGCAGCCACCCTGGAAGGCTTGTTTGTTACTTACGTGACGTGGCGCTGCTATCAGTCATCGGGAGAACCGCTGCTGCGATGGATGACGCTTGGCTTTCTCGGTTTTGTACTGATCTACTCGTTGCATGGTGCGTTCACTGGGCTCGCACACCACAATCTCTGGCTGTTCCTGCTGTATGGACCGGCCTCTCGACTGGTCATGTCGATACTGCTGTTAGTCGGAATGCTGTCGTACCACCGCCCGCCCGATGCTGCGGACCAACGAATGAAACCCCGCCCGTGGTTGACCTGGATAGGACTGTTCCTGCTGGTTGACCTGGCAGTGGCGTACGTCGCGAATTCGTCGATCGCCGGCGAACTCGCGGTGCGCCTCTCGCTGGAAGGTGGTGCCCTGGTTTTTTCCACTTTGAACGTGGTAATGCTCCTGCTGCGCCGTACCCGCTCGCCGCTGATGGTGATTTTTATCATCTCGGTCACTGCGTTCGCGTTGTCATCTCTCGCATTCATCCTTGCACGTCCATGGAACCACATGTGGTGGCTGGCTCATGCGATCTTTGCCGCTGGATTCTTCCTGTTGAGCTATGGGGTCGTGCAAGCGTTCCTTACCACGCGGTCGTTCTCGACGATTTACAGCCAAGAGGAGCTGATGGTGCGTCTTGCCGAGGCGATGGCGTACACCGAGAACGCCCTGCAGGAACTCCAGCGCGCCAATCAGGAACTCGGGCATCTTGCGGCGACCGATCCTCTGACAGGAGCTGATAATCGGCGTCGGTTCATGGAGCGGGTCGAAGCCGAAATTGGCCGGACCAACCGCGGTGGTGCGCCGTTCTCCGTGCTGGCACTTGATCTGGACAATTTCAAGTCCATCAATGATCGTTTCGGGCATCAGATTGGCGATGACATCCTGAAAGGGTTCGTGCAGAAATGCCTCGATTCGATCCGGCCGTATGACGGCGTAGCCCGAGTGGGCGGGGAAGAATTCATGATACTGCTGCCTCAGACTTCACTCGAAGGCGCGCGCGTAATCGCTGAGCGCCTCCGAACCAGCGTCGAAAATACTTCTTTCAATAGCGGCCTGCAGCGGATAAGCGTGGTCACAGTGAGCATCGGCATATCGCAATCCAGCCGCGACGGCGACACCATCGAGGCAATTTTGCGCGTAGCCGACCAACGCCTGTATCACGCTAAACACCAAGGCCGTAACCGTGTGGTCACCACCATCAAAACCAGTCTCCAACCTCTGCCCTGACCATCATTTCGAAGTCGATGGAAACGTCGGAACTGAATTTAAGGTTGTAATCCAAGACCTTGGTAGTGGCAGATCCGGAGTCTGATAAGGACTCCGGACTTTTTATGCCCGTTGCACAGTATTTGAGCGCTGTTCCGGAAGTACAGCTAAGCGATTGCGGAGATCGTCAGATAAGACGCCGTGTAAATGCGCCGAGCAATCTTGTGACTTATTTGGAGGCGACGACCTTTTTCAGCGCGGCCGGAACGAAGGTATCCAGCTGCTTCACCACCTCGACATAAGCCTCCATCGGCTTGCCCCAGGCATCCGGCACATCGACATTCTTGCCCGTCGCATATTCTGCCAAGGTGAAAGTCTTGTCTTTTGCTTCGGGGAACTGCTCGATCAATTTGTTCTTGTGTTTTTCGGTCATCGTCAGCAATGCGTCGGAGTGTTTGATGTCGTTCGCGGTCAACTGCGCCGATCGATGTGCAGTGACATCAATGCCGCGTTCCAGCATCAAGCTGGCTGCGTGGACTTCCGGTTTGGCGTCATAAGGGTCCCCGTCGACTGCGCGCGAGATTACCGCAATATTTGCATTGTCTTTGCTGATAGCTGCGTTGGCGATTGCTTCCGCCATCACACTTCGGCCAGTATTTCCGGTGTCTACGAAGGCAAGCTTTTTAGGCTCCTCGGCTAGTGCGTGGCCAGATAGACCCATCACGCACAGTACGCCAGCCATGGCTGCAAAGCGAAGTTTCTTGAACATTTGTTACCCCTTATATTATTGATTTTATGGAGTCGAAAACCGCTACATGCAACGTAGTCACTTAAGCAAGTTGTCGATGCAAATCTTGTTTGCGGAGGCAACGTAGCACCGCGCACATACCTGAACAACAGCCATGTCGCACGAAAGGAATTTGATGACGCATCGCACGACACCCAATGTTTTCGCTGCCAAGGTGCCCTGACAACGTCATCGACGCTCGGGCATTTTAGGTGGACGTGCGTTGAGCGGCTTGTTTTTTCTAAGCATCTCCAAGCGGTGCTACCAGCGTCTGTATGAGACGTAACTTCAAGTAAGCGATACGTGGAGTCATAAACAACAAAGCCCAGCACTAGACTGGGCTTTTTCACATCTGGTCGAGTCAGCTACTTCTGAGCAGGCTCTGTATGAAAGGCGGTATATGGCAGAAATAACGTGTCGGCGACCATGCTGAATGGTAGGTCGATCACTGCCAGCGGTACCAGGGCGCGCAAGGCTCCAGCGCTTTCGTCCGTTACGGCCTTGATCAGCTCAATATCAGTGGAAGTTCCGCAATAGGGATGAGCTCCGCAGCCTGGGCGATCACCAAAGGTTTCGGAAAAAGTCGAGCACCCCGCCAACATCGCCACCGCCAAAGCGCCTGCAAACAACTTCATGTCGTTCCCTCGTTGAGATTTGGCGAGACTTTAGCACCGAGGCATTCGCCTATACGAAATCTCAGTAGCCCCTCTCTAACTGCGCGCGATCGTCAGTGTTGCCGCAGAAATGGGGAGATCAAAGCCATGATCCTCCCAGCCCTCGCCTTCATGGCCTGGCTCATCTAAACGGGGCCAAGGTGATGAGCAAACCAAAGGTTTGCACAAGAAAAAGAGTTCGCCCTGACCAGCCGCTGGCCACTCAGCATGTTTCCTGAAGCATCTGGCAGGGCGAACGGGGAAACCTTACGCGCTCCGCAACACCGCGTCCCCTCCGCAATTCTGAATTAATCACAACTGAACAGCCTGTCGGTGAACGGCGGGCGAGGAACACTCATGGAAGAACCCAGCAGCCCCACTTGAGCTTCCAAAGCGAAGCAGAAAAGAGATTGACCCCTTCAGCCTGGAGGAAGCCAACACCATCATCGCGAAGATGTACCAGCACGAACATTGGCCCAGCACCATCTACGCGGCATTTTCGAGTTTGTTTTTTTCGCGGGCCTACGTCTATCTGAGGCCCTGGTCTTGCGGTGGGATGCAGTGAGCATGGAGAAAAGGACTGCCCACGCAGGGATTTGCAAGAAAATATGCAGGACGTCGGAAAAAAGAAGCCGGCAAGATACTGGAACCCCCCCGTCATTTCCCCACCGTCCAAGAACAGCAAGTATGTCAAACAGACCTCAGACCTGCGTAAGAGTGGGGGTCGACACTGGAGAAGCTGGCGACACGTTATCGCCCCGCCGTACAACTGCCGTCACACTTATGCGACAATATGCATAATGTCTGGCATGAATCCCGCCTTTATTGCTCAACAGCTTGGACACCGCGTCCAGATGCTGCTCTCGACTTATGCGTGTTGGTTGAACGCTAGCGGCGACTGGGGAGAGATGGAGAAACTCCAAAATGCCCCAGGAATGGCCCAAACGCCAAATGTGCAGCCCGCAACCTATTGATAGGTAAAGTAATTGATCTCCACAGCTAACATTACGATGCGGTATGAAATGCATTCTGGTGATGGCTTGTGATCAGTGTTTGCTAGGCCAAGTCGGCATGAGTAATCATCAGTAATGCACGAAAATGCACCCGTTGGTTCCTGAAATGGTCCCAGCGGGTATTAAAAACCTCATGCCGAACACGCATAACCCCCTTCCCCCTGGCGTCCTGCCGACCGAACACATCCCCTTCAAACACAAGACACCTTCCACAACTGATCGAGCCTGGTCGTGTCGCTCTGACTCATCATTTCGCGCCGCATCCCCCAGTCCGGATTGCTCGGCACGCTGGCCGAACGAAGCGTTCCCCTGCCCCATCGTTGATTGATCTAGTCCAGAACCCCCATCAGCTTTGTCGAGGCGCGCGAATGTGAACAAATGGTGACGTAGCAAGGCAGGCCGTTCGAGGATATTGGAATATTCAGGGCTGTATGCTGAATTGATCACCCCGTGGGTAAGTGCACCATTAGCGTGTTTATGTGTATTGATAGCAATATCAGAACTGACAAAGTCCAAAACTCCGCACCGTACCTTTAAGCCAAAACTGAATATTGAAATAATAAAATATAACCCTTTGCAATAACAAAAACACCTATTCAACCCATACTGGGCTACCGTTCATCTCTTGCCTACAAATATTTAAGATAATTATTTGACTCCCCAAACCTTGGGCCTATAGTCAACTCGAAAACTGCTTAACAAAAGCCAATCCGCTGAACATTTAATTCATCGCGCCCCTCTAACCCAGACAAAGGAAAGTCATAATGGGAATTATTGTTGATGTACTAACCGTGATAGATGTAGACACCATTATTCAATACTACAACGAAAAGGGACACCCGGACATCAGCACTAACCGCAACCAACCAACTATGCTGAGCTACGATTTAGCCCAAAAAACAATCCACATGACTGCCAAGTTTAGCAACGGACTTCAACATCAAGGAACAGGCAACCTATATCTCCCAGTAGGAGTTGGCGATGTCATTCGATGGCGCGCAACAGACATCTCAAGGAGCCTCGGCACCGCGGTGATACTAGATAAATTCAAAATTCTTAGTTCCAACCCCCCTGGAATTATTGACCAGCCTAGACTAACGCCAATCACTGACAACGTATCATCGCTTAATCCCAATAACCCAGACGGACCACCAATCCCACAGATGATCACTATCAATGCATGGGAGGCTACTGCAGGAGCCAGAGGTACCGTAATATACACATGGTCCTTTATTATCGTCGACAGATTTAACAAAGTCGTTGGATGCTGCATGTGGGATCCAACACTCAACATCGAATAAACTGGACGACTATTAGGCAGCAAGACTCTCGCCCAACATAAATTGGGCGAGAGTCCTAGTACTGTTCACCTATTACGAAAGTCTATTTAATACATACGCCACACTCGCAGCACTAAGTCGACCACCCTAAGCGCTGACATTTAAAGAATTCAATACTTGTAAAAAACCCAATTTGCAGAAACATCCATTGCATACGCTTGACACGCAGCCAGCGCGATCATTCCCCCGGTCTCCGTCGTCGGTGATGCCGATAATTCGTTGAGCATGCGCTGAGTCAAGTCGGGCACGCGCTCCTCCATGAACCACGCTGCCGGCTTCGGTACCGGCTGGCAATGAACAGCCACCGGCTGAATCCGCTGCGTCGATAAGAACTGACAGCCGTAGATCGGAAGTAGCAAGGCGATCGCGCAGACGAGCCTGGTCTTTTTGAGCATTGGTCAAAGCCTCGTGGTGGGTTTGGTCGCTCGTCGCCAGGCGCTGCTCAAGCGCGAGGCGCTTGTCCTGTTCGGTGCGCTGCTGGGTAGCGGCCGCCCGGGTCAGCTCGTTCAGGGTCTCGCCGTGAAGTTTCGACTGCTCGGCCAGCTGCCAGCCGTAGCGCCAGTCCTGCACCTTCCACGCCCCGCCGGCGGCCAGCAGCACCAACGTAAGCACGCCGACCACCGCCAGCTTCAGCCCGGCGGGACTCATGGCACATCCTTGAAGAAGACGTGGTGCCCGAGCTTCAGCGTCTGCTTGGCCTTCGCGGCCCAGACCGGTGCCTTCGGCATGGTGGTCGCGTAGTAATGCGTGGCCCCGCCGGTGGGATCTGGCGCGGTACCGGCGATCACCTGGTCAGCGGCCTTTTGCGCCTGGGCGAACTGCCCGACCGGGATCGGCTTCGCGCCACTAAGGTAGGCAAAGTTCGGATCGTTCTTGTTCCAGCAACTGAACTGGTAGGACTTCAGGCACACGCCGGCAGCGCTCGCAGCTCCCGATAGATCGTCGGCCCTCGCCGCCACTGCTTAAGTTGGATCGCCCGCAGTCGGTGGCAGGCATCTGACTTCCGGTCGTTCGCATCAACATGGCCTCTAACACTTTCTCTCGTTCGGCCTGCCGATTGCCGTCAATCCGTCCCTCGTCCTGCTTCCTTGCGCGGCCATGCTTGGAATCGCCGTGGCGATTACGGCGGCGACGTTCAAGAAGTACCTCTGACGCAATCACGCGCTTGCCCTGCGTGTTCACTGCTACGCTTGCTCCGGTGGGCTATACACCATTGGTAAAGCAGGGAGCGCAGAAATGCCATTTAGCAGGTCCTATCTATTTCAGCAGCGTGATTACCGGTTGAAACTCGGGATCCACGACCTCGAGGGACTGTGCGTGTCCCTAGTGGGTAAGTGGTGTCATCTGATGCTATCTGACTCCAAGGACAAGTGGAGCAATCCGAACAGCTCTGCCGAAAAGCGCTTCGAAAACTTCTTCCTGAAGGAAACCTATCAATCCATTGCCCAAGAACAACGTGTTTCCAACGCTCGACTGGCGCGGATGAGCACCGCCACCCAAGGCCTCGAGAAGATGCTCAAGGTGGCAAAAATCATGGGGGCCCGAGGGTATGGCAAAGAGCGCCAACCGTTGATCGATACGGCCATAGAAACATCTGCAGAGTTGGAGGCGCGGGGCGATACGATTCCCCGGCAGGTGCTATCAAAGTTCGGCTGCACCAACGTCAGCCAACCCACCACCGTCACCTGGAGCAACCTCGCCACGGGCTTTGAGGCCAAGCATTGCTACGCCATCACCTTCCTCACCAAATCAGGACAATCAACAGGCCAACATGCTATTGGCGTCTATATGTCGGATGGTCTTTTTAATTATGACTACCATATCTTCGATCCCAACTTTGGCGAGTACAAGGCAACGGATGCCGCGTCCGCTCAACGCTTCCTTGATCGATTGTCCGCGAAATATGGAAATCCACTGAATGCCAGAGTCTTCCGCATGCAACTTTGACGAAGGGTAAGAGATGCAGCGAGGGGCAGTCAGTTTGGTCTGCCGACACTCAGTTGGAGGCTCCTCGAACGGCGATTACCTTTACCGTTTGCGTCGGGGTACCTCCTGAGCCGTCTGCTTCGCTTCGGTTTGTTGGCGGACTTGCATGGTCATCTCGGGCGAGACGTCTTCCTCGAAACAGAGAGGGGCATACCCGCCGGTGCGGTTGTAGGCGCTGCGTTTGCCGCAGCAGCTGCCATTGCGGGCCAGGTTGTAGCGGCCGGGACAGTTGCCCGAGGAGGAGTCGATGGATTCCTGGATCAGGCGCTTGGCGATTCATCACCGCGCGGTCGCCCCATCTTCTGCTCAGGGGAAGCCAGATCCTTGATCATCTCCTATGCCGTATCGGGGAGTTCGTAGCGCCTTGCCATGCGGGCCTCCAGCCAATCTTGGCGGCGATTCTACCCGCACCGACTTTTCGTACAGAGCCTAGGAAGGAAGTCACAGCTTTATCAAATTAAACGAATAGCCATCATGTCACTGACGACATAGGAGCCTCCAATAATCAAGATGGCAGCTATAAAAATCAGAACCGCTCCACCGAAGCACCAGTAAACAAACCGAAGCTCACCAAAGTCGTAATTTCGATCTATAAGCAAAGCTAACTGCACCGATCCAAAAACGCACCCTAGTCCAATCAAGACGGTTATCAAGGTGGTGGCAATTGCCCACGCAACCTGCCTCGGGTTCGTATCTCCGAGCATCGATCCGGCTGTCAAAATTGACATGCCGGTAATCGATGCAACCGAGCTAACAACACTCAAAACCTCAGACCACTTCATATCCACTCCTTAGAAATGCGGCGATGTTCGCATACCACCCTAAAAAACCCACTCTGTCATCAGCCGTTATAGCGGCAAAGGAACAGTCATGCCTGAAGAAAACGTACTGAAGTGCTATGCAGTCGGCGATTGCGATTTTGTCGCTGCCTACGACGAAGACGGCGCCATTGCTGTGCTGGCCAACACGAACGGTGATGAACCGATCAACTATGCAGCTTGGGACGTAGAGCTGGTCAGCGAGGAAGAGCTCGATAAGCCATGGTGCGATGAAGATGACCGAACCAAGATCGTCGGCACCCTTCGTGAGTGGCTGGCCGCCGCAACCGAACCAACCTGGCTTGCCGGGACAGAGTGACGCCATGAGCAGAACTGTCGTACTTACCGGCAAGGCAGTCGTGAATTTTCGAAAGGTTATTGAGGACATAGATGACGATGAGGTCGCGGAGCTGTTGGCTAGCAACGATCTGCGAGAGGCGCAGATCGACGGCGATGACCTGCTTGATATCGAATGGATTCATGACGATGTCGACATCAAGGAGACGCCATGATCGCACTCGACGACATGGCCTGGCTCATCTACACGGGGCCACGGTGAGGCTCGCCCCGCCAAGCTGCTTCAGGAAGGGGGCTGATTGGTTTGCAGTTGGTGAGGCGAACGATTAGAGGCTAGCTCACCTATCGAACTTTCCTCACCCCCTTCATCAGATACCCATAACCCACCTACCAGCCTGCCGGTGAACGGCGGGCGAGGAACACTCATGCCTCACGCACTCTACGACCGGCCTCTACTGGTCCGGCTCAATGCACGCACTCAAAAGTACCAGGGCTGCACCACGAAGCCAATCGCCACAGATATGGCGCTGCACCAGCAGTCAGCAGACGAAATCAACAGGCTGACGACTGAGAACCTCCGGCTTCGAAAGCACATAGAGGGATATCGCCAAGTTAGGGACGTGCCATTTCTCAAAAGTTACGCCCCCTACCGCAACCTCGACAGCCCCGTCTACAAAGAACCCACCACCAAATAACCACCTTCTGCCGCCACGCGCGGCATGGAGCATCACCATGGCAGCGGCAGAACAGCTGGACGACAGCATCATGGGCGACAAGGTGCCCGAAGCAAAGATGGCCGAAATTCTCGGCACCACCATCGCAGCCTTGCGCTAGAAGCGTGCACGAAACCAAATCCCCCTCGGAGTTTGGAACAAGCACGGAAGCAGGATCCTCTACAGCATCAGGAGATATCACGAATGGCTCGAAAGTCAGTGGGTTTGCCCGCAGGAATGGACATCCACCACGGCTCAATCCGCATCCGCTTTATGTGGAACGGCACCAGGCGCAGTGAAACGCTCCCCTATCCCCCGACACAGAAAAGCATCAAATCAGCCGCACAGATTAGTGATCAGGTAAATAGCCTGATCAAGCTGGGGTTGCTCGACGACGATAAGTACGCCGAGCTATTCCCTGGCTCTATCAACGTCGCCGGAGGGAAAATCAATTTTGGTGAGTATGCCCAGCTCTGGCTGGACAGCCGCGAGATTGTCGGAGGGACAAAGCTCGGGTACAAGGGCGCCCTGAACTTGTACTGGATGCCGACCCTCGCGCTGGTCCGGATCGATCTGATAACCACCACCCTCCTACGCCGCACGATGGCCAGCATCAAGTGGTCGTCGCCGGCGGTAAAGCGCAATGCCCTGGTCAAGCTTTCGACAATCCTCAAATCAGCGGTGTCAGAAGAACTCTTGGCCAAAAACCCAGCGGCCCCACTTGAGTTTCCAAAGCGAAGCAGAAAAGAGATTGACCCCTTCAGCCTAGAGGAAGCCAACGCGATCATCGCGAAGATGTACCAGCACGAACACTGGCCCAGCACTATCTACGCGGCGTTTTTCGAGTTTGTTTTTTTCACGGGGCTGCGCCTATCTGAGGCCCTAGCCTTGCGATGGGATGCAGTGAGTATGGAGAAAAGGACTGCCCACGTCTGTCGCGGGATTGCCTTGGGGGAAGTGGTGGAGCGCACAAAAACTGGTGGCGATCGCTTTGTTCTGCTCAACGAACGAGCATTGCACGCCTTGGAGTTCGCCAAAAAGTATGCAGAACGTCGGAAAAAAGGGGCAGGAAAGATCCTGGAAACCCCCTTCATCTTTCCGCCATCAAAGAACAGCGAGTATGTGAGACAGACGTCTGACCTACACAAGCAGTGGAAACCGACCCTGAAAGCCTTGGGATTGCGACACAGGCCGCCATACAACTGTCGTCACACCTATGCGACAATATGCATTATGTCTGGCATGAACCCCGCATTCATTTCCCAGCAACTCGGCCATAGCGTGCAGATGTTGCTGTCTACTTATGCGCGTTGGATCAACTCAAGCTCAGATTGGAGTGAACTGGAAAAACTCCAAATTGGTCCCAAATTGGTCCCAGCTCAAAAAAGCGCAACCTAAGCTATTGAAAGGTAAGGTAATTGATCTCTACAGCTAATATCACGATGCAGTTCGGCGCCAAGCCGTTGTTCGAGAACGTTTCGGTCAAATTTGGTGCGGGTAACCGCTATGGCCTGATCGGCGCCAACGGTTGCGGCAAGTCGACCTTCATGAAAATCCTCGGCAGCGACCTCGATCCGTCCGGCGGACAGGTCATGCTCGAGCCGAACGTGCGTCTGGGCAAGCTGCGCCAGGACCAGTTCGCCTACGAAGAATTCAGCGTGCTCGACACCGTGATCATGGGTCACGAAGAGCTGTGGAAGGTCAAGGCCGAGCGTGACCGCATCTACTCGCTACCGGAAATGACCGAAGAAGACGGCATGGCCGTCGCCGAGCTGGAAACCGATTTCGCCGAGATGGACGGTTACACCGCCGAATCGCGCGCTGGTGAATTGCTGCTGGGCCTGGGTATCGGCATCGAGCAACACAATGGCCCGATGAGCGAAGTTTCGCCCGGCTGGAAACTCCGCGTTCTGCTGGCTCAGGCGCTGTTTTCCGATCCGGAAGTGCTGCTGCTCGACGAACCGACGAACCACTTGGACATCAACACCATCCGCTGGCTGGAAAACATTCTGACCCAGCGCAGCAGCCTGATGATCATCATCTCCCACGATAGACACTTCCTGAACAGTGTCTGCACCCACATGGCTGACCTGGACTACGGCGAACTGCGCCTGTTCCCGGGTAACTATGACGAGTACATGACCGTGGCGACCCAGTCCCGCGAGCAACTGCTTTCGGACAACGCCAAGAAGAAAGCGCAGATCTCGGAACTGCAATCGTTTGTCAGCCGCTTCTCGGCCAACGCCTCGAAAGCCAAGCAGGCCACCTCCCGCGCCAAGCAGATCGACAAGATCCAGCTGGCCGAGGTCAAGCCTTCGAGCCGCGTCAGCCCGTTCATCCGCTTCGACCAGACCAAAAAGCTCCATCGCCAGGCAGTGATTGTCGAGCGTATGGCCAAGGGCTTTGACGGCAAGGCCCTGTTCAAGGACTTCAGCTTCACCGTTGAAGCCGGCGAGCGCGTGGCGATCATCGGTCCGAACGGGATCGGCAAGACCACCCTGTTGCGCACCTTGGTCAACGAACTGACTCCGGACGCAGGTACCGTCAAGTGGACCGAAGCGGCCGAACTGGGCTACTACGCCCAGGATCACGCGTCGGACTTCGAAGACGAATCCAACCTGTTCGACTGGATGGGCCGCTGGACCAAGGAAGGCGAGCAAGTAGTTCGCGGCACCCTGGGCCGCATGCTGTTCTCCAACGACGAGATCCTCAAGTCGGTCAAGGTGATTTCCGGTGGTGAGCAAGGCCGTATGTTGTTCGGCAAGCTGATCCTGCAAAAGCCGAACGTGCTGATCATGGACGAACCGACCAACCACCTGGACATGGAATCCATCGAAGCGCTGAACCTGGCGCTGGAAAACTACCCGGGCACGCTGATTTTCGTCAGCCACGACCGTGAGTTCGTATCGTCCCTGGCCACTCGAATCATCGAGCTGAGCCCAAGCGGCGTGATCGACTTCAGCGGCACCTACGACGACTACCTGCGTAGCCAGGGCGTAGTGTTTTAAGAGCAGCTTTTAGCGACAAGCTTCAAGCAGCAAGCAAAGCCCTGTCCATGTGACGGGGCTTTTTTTCGCTTACAGGATGCGATAAAGCAAGCGCTCGATCCGCACCCGGCTGACCCGACGCAGAAACTTGCTCACTGCTGGTGGGTATTCCAGCAAGGTTTCCAGTTGCTGATAGCGCTCGATGCGGCTGGTATTACGGAAAATCTCCGCCAGCTCACTGCGACGGGGTTCCTGCAATTCACCTTTGGGATCATCGATCAGCAAAGCATTTTCCAGGTCCAGGCGAAACGCTCGCGGATTGAGGTTGTTGCCGGTCAGCAAGGTGTAGCGTTGATCGATCCACATGCCTTTGAGGTGATAGGTGTTATCACCGTCGCACCACAGATGCAGGTTCAACTGACCGCTGTCGATCACTCGCTGGTGACGCTTGGCAAAGCGTCGCAGGCTGATTTCATAGAGATAAGGTAACGCCGCGATCACCTTGAACGGCTCGCTCGGCGGGATGTAGAAGTCGTTGGCGGTCTTGTCACCGACAATGATGTCGATCTTCACCCCGCGTGCCAGGGCCCGGTTGATTTCACGGGTTACCGGCAACGGTAAGTTGAAATACGGCGTGCAGATGGTCAGCTGATGGTGAGTGCTGGCGATCAGTTCACAGATCACCCGGCTCAACGGATTGTTTTTACCAACCCCGAGCAGTGGGCTGACTGACAGACCGTCCTTGGCCAGCGTGCCCACCGTGGTGTCGTACGTCGCATGCTTGAGGCGGCTGCGCAGGTCGCCGATGTCATTGCGCAGGCTGCGGGTGGTTGGCAGGTTCGGCAGATCGAGACGGTGCACGGCCTTGGAAGCGATCAACCCGTGCTGAACCAGATGCTGCATGGAATCGGCCAGCGCGCGGTTGCGCAGCAGGTGATAACGGTCGAATCGGTATTTGTCGAATTTGTGCAGATAGACGTTGTTCAGGCTGGCGCCGCTGTAAATCACACAGTCATCGATCACGAAGCCTTTGAGGTGCAACACGCCGAACAGCTCACGGGTTTGCACCGGCACGCCATACACCGGCACTTCGCTGGCATGCTCGCGAGTCTGCTGCTGATACCACGCCGAGTTGCCCGGCTGTTTGCCGGCGCCGATCAATCCGCGCTGCGCCCGCAGCCAGTCAACCACCACCACCACGTCCAGTTCCGGACGCGCAGCTTTGGCGGCATGCAAGGCATCCAGGATTTCCTGGCCAGCTTCGTCGTGTTGCAGGTAGAGCGCGACGATGTAAATGCGCTGGGTCGCCTGGGCAATTTTCTCCAGCAGGCAACGACGAAACTCGGCAGCGCCAGAAAGGACGGAGACCGCATCGGCGGTCAGCGGAAAACTGCGCAGCTTGGGCAGTAGAGAGCGTTTGAAAAGCGACGGCATAGGGCTCGCAAAAGGGTCGAATCCAAAGAACCCGAGAGCTTACACCATGGATCCGCTCGGGTCTTGTTACTGTCTGTAATGGCCTCTTCGCGAGCAAGCCCGCTCCCACAGGGGGCTGCATTTCAACTGTGAGAGCGAACGTGCTCGCGAAGGCAACTCAACAGGCACCTGGAATACCTGCTTGACCAAGGAGAACGCTCGTTCTACTCTCTGCAACATGAACGAAATCATTAGCAACGACACACGCGACATTATTCTGGATGTCACCGAAAAGTTGATCTACAAAAGTGGCATTGCTGCCACGGGCATGGATCTCCTGGTGAAAACTGCCGGCGTCTCCAGAAAAAGTATTTACCGCTACTTCGCCAGCAAGGAGGAGCTGACCGTCGCGGCCCTGCAACGTCGCGACGTACGCTGGATGAACTGGTTCAAAACCGAAGTGAACAAGGCCCCGACCCCGGCCGAGCGATTGCTCAACCTGTTCACCGTGCTCAAGGACTGGTTCGCCAGCGAAGGCTTTCGCGGCTGCGCCTTTATCAACACCAGCGGTGAAACCGGCGACCCGCAAGACCCGGTGCGCCTGGTGGCGAAGGAACATAAACAGAAGCTGCTCGACTACGTGTGCGAGCTCTGCACCGAACATGGCGTACACGATCCGGAGGCGCTGGCCAAACAGTTGCTGATCCTGATCGATGGCGCCATTACCGTTGCTCTTGTCATGGGCGATCACAGTGCCGCCGATAATGCGCAATGCATGGCGCGAAAGTTATTGGACCTGTCACTGTTTAAACAAGACCAACCCGCTGTTTGAACACACACTTTCCCTGGAGACTTTAAATGTCATCTGATGCCGAAGTTCGTCCGCCACTTCCGCCGTTCACCCGTGAGTCGGCCATTGAAAAGATTCGTCTGGCCGAAGACGGCTGGAACTCCCGCGATCCGCAACGGGTATCCCTGGCCTACACCCTGGACACAAAATGGCGTAACCGCGCCGAATTCGCCAGCAACCGCGAAGAAGCCAAGGGCTTTCTGACCCGCAAATGGGCCAAGGAACTCGATTACCGGTTGATCAAAGAGCTGTGGGCCTTCACCGATAACCGTATCGCCGTGCGTTACGCCTATGAATGGCATGACGATTCTGGCAACTGGTATCGCTCTTACGGCAATGAAAACTGGGAGTTCGATGAGCACGGCCTGATGTCCAACCGTCACGCCTGCATCAATGACCTGCCGATCAAGGAAAGCGAACGCAAGTTCCACTGGCCGCTGGGCCGTCGCCCGGATGACCATCCGGGTCTGTCGGATCTGGGCTTGTAACACCCCCGCGCGCGTACGCGTAGGAGCTGCCGCAGGCTGCGATCTTTTGATCTTGAAAAGATCGCAGGCTACGCCAGCTCCTACGCGCCGTTCGATGTTCGACGTTCGCTTGCTTGCTTGCTTGCTTGCGATGAGGCCAGATCGGTCGCCGCAAAGTCTGGATATAGGTAAGATACCGGCCCTTCCCCGCAGCCCGCTCCTGCACCCCGCCGAATAAGTCGACCTCATGCCTTTCGAACTCAGCGTAGACCTCACCACTCTGGCCATTTTGGCCATCGTCGCGTTCATTGCCGGTTTCATCGATGCCATTGCCGGCGGTGGCGGTCTGCTGACCACCCCGGCGCTGCTCACCGCTGGTTTGCCGCCGCACCTGGTGCTGGGCACCAACAAACTCAGCTCGACCTTCGGCTCGGCCACCGCCAGTTTCACCTTTTACCGACGCAAGCTGTTCCACCCACGGCAGTGGCTGCACGCGATCATCGGAACCCTGGTGGGCGCACTGACGGGCGCGATCGTTGCGCACTACCTGCCAGCTGAATGGCTGAACAAGATGCTCCCGGTGATCGTCTTCGCCTGCGGTGTGTATCTGCTGTTTGGCGGCACACCGAAAGCGCCGCTGGACAGCGACGCACCGATCAAGAAGAAGTGGCAATCGAGCCAGGGTTTCAGCCTCGGTTTCTACGACGGCGTGGCCGGCCCCGGCACTGGCGCCTTCTGGACCGTCAGCAGCCTGCTGCTTTACCCGATCGATCTGGTCAAGGCCAGCGGCGTGGCGCGCAGCATGAACTTCGTCAGCAACATCGCGGCGCTGTCGGTGTTCGTCTTTTCCGGGCAAGTGGACTGGATCATCGGCCTGAGTATGGGCCTGTCGGTGATGGTCGGCGCGTTCTTTGGTGCACGCACCGCCATCAGCGGTGGGGCGAAGTTCATTCGCCCTGTATTCATCACCGTGGTGCTGAGTCTGACCGTGCGTCTAGCCTGGCAGCACTGGTTCAGCATGGCCTAAGCGCCGAGCTACATAAATGTCGATCAGGTAGCGGGCAATCGAGCGTCCCGCCGGCAACGGCGGTAGCGCGTGAATGTTGAACCACTGAGCGTCTTCGATCTCATCAGCTTGCGGCACGATCTCGCCACCGGCGTACTCGGCATGAAAACCGAGCATCATCGAATGCGGGAACGGCCAGCACTGGCTGCCCAGGTACTGGATGTTCCTGACCTCGATCTGCACCTCTTCGCGCACTTCACGGATCAGACAATCTTCAGCCGATTCGCCGGGCTCGGCAAAACCCGCCAAGGTACTGTAGACCCCCGGAACAAAGCGCGGCGAGCGCGCCAGCAGAATTTCGTCACCTCGGGTGATCAACACGATCATGCTCGGTGAAATCCGCGGATAGCTACGCAAATCACAGGGCTCGCAGTACATCGCCCGCTCACGCGGCAGTTGTGTCATACGCTGACCGCAATTGCCGCAGAACCGATGCTCACGCGCCCAGGTGCCGATTTGCGCGGCGTAGCCCAGCACTTTGTAAACCGTGTGATCGCCATCGAGCATGAACGCTCGCAAGCCTTTCCAGTTGCAGCCCGGCACCTCGCTGTGAGCCTTGAGTTCCAGCAAATACACCGGCTCACCGTCGAGATGACCGATGCCATGCTCGGCGAGAATCGACAGGTCCTGACGCTTGAGCCATTCCCGCGGAAACAGCGCGCCGTTGTCGTCGAACAAAAAGCCTTCGGGGCTGCGGGCCACGGCCCAGCCGCCGGGTAAGTCGGTGTCAAGTACTGCAGTGGTCCAGCGTGAAGTCATGTGTGCTCAGTCCAGAAATTCGGGTTTCTGCTTGCTCATCGACGCCGCCATGGCGACCCGCAGGTCTGTGGATTGCAGCATCGCGGCGTTCCAGGTAGCGATGTATTCCAGGCCATCGTTGATGCTGTGATCACGCATGTAGCTGATCATCTCTTTGGTCCCGGCAATCGCAATCGGCGATTTTGCAGCAATTTCACGGGCAATGCCCATCACCCCATCCAGCAGGCTGGCCGTGTCCGGGTAGACCCGGTTGACCAAGCCAATGCTGCGCGCCTCTTCCGCGCCAAAGGTGCGACCAGTGTATGCCAGTTCTCGCAGCATGCCGTCACCGATGATCCGCGGCAAGCGTTGCAAAGTGCCAACGTCGGCGGCCATGCCCATATTGATTTCCTTGATCGAGAACTGCGCATCCTCTGCCGCATAACGCATGTCACAGGCAGAAATCAGATCGATGGCACCGCCCAGGCAATAGCCCTGAATTGCTGCCAGCACCGGTTTACGGCAGTTATCGACAGCATTGAACGAGGCTTGCAACGCCAGGATCTTGCGCCGTAGCAGGCGCGCATTGCGACCGACGTCTTTGCCCATTTCATTGGCCACCGAAGCCAGCATCATCAAGTCGATGCCCGAAGAGAAATGCTTGCCGGCGCCGCTGATCACCACTGCACGGACTTCATCCGTGTCGTCGATCCACTGGAAGATCTCGATGATTTCAGTCCAGAACACCGCGTTCATCGCGTTGATCTTTTCCGGGCGATTTATCTGCACATGGGCGATGTTGTCCGTCAGTTCGACGCGAAAGGCTTGGTATTCGGACATGGCAGTGATCCTTGCAGGCGCTGAAAATGAGGCCCGAACTATAACAAGCCATCGCGCGTGGCCGTAAGGCTGTGCATCGGCCAAAAGCGGGACTGAACGTTCGCAGCCCGCGCCGGCGGGGTTCAGTCATGGACTCGAGCACTTTGTCGACGTCCCAACCGACGGTGCCGGCTTCGGCGTCATGAACCGGCGCCTGGCTGACCATGCGCCGTTCAATTATGTCCGGGCATTCTGGTAAGGCGACTCAGGCCCCCAACTCACCACTGGCAATCGCCGCCGAGGCCGCCAGCATCGCCCGTAACAACACCGCACAACCGGCTGCCAGATCATCCGGTGCGGCGTTTTCGATTTCGTTGTGGCTGATGCCGCCCTCGCACGGGACGAAGATCATCCCGGCCGGCCCCAGCTCGGCGAGGAAGATCGCGTCGTGCCCTGCTCCGCTGACAATATCCATGTGCGACAGCCCAAGACCTTGCGCTGCGCCGCGCACCGCCTCGACGCAGCCCTTGTCGAAATACAGCGGCGGGAAGTCGGCAGTTGGAGTCAGTTCATAGCTCAGACCGTGTTCGTCGCACGTGGTATCGATCACCTGCCGCACCTCGGCGATCATCGAGTCGAGCCGCGCCGGTTCCAGATGCCGGAAGTCCAGGGTCATGCGCACCTCACCGGGTATCACATTGCGCGAGCCTGGATAGGCTTGCAGGCAACCGACGGTGCCACAGGCGTGAGGTTGATGGCCGAGGGCGGTGCGGTTCACAGCAGCGACAATGGCGGCTGCCCCGACCAGTGCATCCTTGCGCAAATGCATCGGCGTTGGTCCGGCGTGGGCCTCGACACCACGTAGCTTGAGGTCGAACCACTTTTGCCCCAACGCGCCCATCACCACGCCAATGGTTTTGCGCTCGTCCTCAAGAATCGGCCCTTGCTCGATGTGCGCCTCAAAATAGGCACCGACTGCATGACCACTGACCTTGCGCGGACCGGCATAGCCGATAGCGTTCAGCGCCTCGCCCACGGTCACGCCGCTGGCGTCGGTCTTGGCCAGGGTTTCTTCGAGGGTGAACTTCTCGGCAAATACCCCGGAGCCCATCATGCACGGAGCGAAACGCGAGCCTTCTTCGTTGGTCCAGACCACCACTTCCAGCGGCGCTTCGGTTTCCACGCCCAGATCATTGAGGGTGCGCAGTACTTCAACGCCGGCCAGCACGCCGAAGCAGCCGTCGAACTTGCCGCCAGTGGGCTGGGTATCGATGTGGCTGCCGGTCATCACCGGTGGCAGTTGCGGATTGCGCCCGGCGCGGTGGGCGAAGATGTTGCCGACCGCATCGATGCTTACCGTGCAGCCCGCCTCCTCGCACCATCTGACAAAAATGTCGCGGGCCTGGCGGTCGAGGTCGGTCAGGGCCAGGCGACAGACACCGCCCTTGACCGTGGCGCCGAGTTTGGCCAGTTCCATGAGCGACTGCCAGAGGCGGTCGCGGTTGATGTGCTGATGGCTGGACTGCAGAACGTCTACGGCTGCGTTCATGGTGATCTCCTTCAGACTAATTTTTATGGGTTTCTTCAGGCATTTCCTTGGTGTATTTGAGGCCGTCATCGCGAGCAGGCTCGCTCCCACAGTGGATCTCCAGTGTTTACAAAACCCATGTGGGAGCGAGCTTGCTCGCGATGAGGCCATCCCTCACACCGCAGATTTCGCAACAGACGGACTTGTTCGCATCGAACACAAACCGTAGTACATCAAACCGCCAAGAGCCGAGCCGGTGAACCAGCCGTAACTGTAGAACCAGCTGAAGGCATCGCTGCCCAGCGACAGCAAGGTCAACACCACCGGCACGCCGAAGGCGATAAAGCCATTCAAGTTCCACGCCGGGTACACGTCATCACGGTACAGACCCGCCAGATCCAGTTGCTGCTTCTTGATCAGAAAGTAGTCCACCACCATGATCCCGGCAATCGGCCCAAGCAGGCTCGAGTAGCCGAGCAACCAGTTGGAATAGACCGTCTCCAGGCTGACATCGGAGACGATCAACCCAAGCTTCTTCAGCAGTTCATGCCCCATCAGCGCCAGCCCAACCAGGCCGGTCAGCATCACCGCTTTGGTGCGATTGATGACTTTGGGCGCCAGGTTCTGGAAGTCGTTGGTCGGCGAAACGATGTTGGCCGCGGTGTTGGTCGACAGTGTGGCGATGATGATCAGCGCCATGGCGACCGCCACCCAGACCGGACTCTGGATATGCCCGATCAGGCTGACCGGATCAGAGACGGTCACGCCCACCAGTTTCGCCGACGCGGCAGTCATCACCACGCCGAGCGAGGCAAACAGGAACATGGTCAGCGGCAAACCGAAAATCTGTCCAAGGATTTGGTCTTTCTGGCTTTTGGCGTAGCGGCTGAAGTCCGGGATGTTCAGCGACAAGGTCGCCCAGAACCCGACCATCGCGGTCAGCCCGGCAAGGAAGTAACTGGTCACGCTGGCACCTTCAGGACGTTTCGGTGGCTGGGCCAGTAACTCGGTCAGCGACACATTCGGCATGGCCCAAACCAGCAGGCCCAGCCCCACCGCTACCAACAGCGGTGCCGAGAGCGTTTCCAGCCATTTGATCGACTCGGCGCCGCGCAGTACCACCCACAGGTTCAGCGTCCAGAACATCATGAAGCCGATCACTTCGCCGGTGCCCCCGAGGGATTTCCAGCCCTCGAAAATCGAACCGAGAAACAGGTGAATCGCCAGCCCGCCAAACATCGTCTGGATGCCGAACCAGCCGCAGGCCACCAGCGCACGGATCAGGCACGGTATGTTGGAGCCGATCACCCCAAAGGATGAACGCAGCAACACTGGAAACGGAATGCCGTATTTGGTGCCGGCGAAAGCGTTGAGGGTCAGCGGAATCAGCACAATGACGTTGGCCAGCAGAATCGCCAGCAACGCCTCGCCAACCGTCAGACCGAAATACGCGGTGAGCACCCCGCCGAGGGTGTAGGTCGGCACGCAAACCGACATGCCGATCCATAGTGCGGTGATGTGCCATTTGTTCCAGGTTCGTTCGTGCACCTTGGTCGGCGCAATGTCGTGGTTGTACCGGGGACTGTCGAGGACGTCGCTGCCGGCGTCCAGTTCGTACAAACCTTCGCGCTCGGTGACTTGCGATCTGTTCTGTTGCATGGCCGCTCCACTGTTCTTTTGATTATTTTGCTCATCGGGCTGGCCAGCGGTTGGACCGCGAGCCGGACGATGGCCGGAGAACTGACGACTTTTACCGACCGGCCAAGGTGTCAGCGGCACTAATCAATAAGCATGCCGGACACTCTGCCGCCGACCTGGGTACGTCGGTAAAATCCATGTAAACAACTGATGTGTATCAGTTTTATTTAAACAACAATCAAGCCCGCGAATACTTGCTTGGGCACTCAGGCAAAATGCCAGGCAAGTTGTCCGAACCGTCAGGACTCAATCTGGTGCGCTACATTTATTTTGTATTTTTTCTATCAACCACAGGCACACCTCAAATAGCTGATTTCACATAGGAAATCTTGACCATATTTCGATCCTGTCAAGTGCGTCAAAATGGTGAGAGGCCTCACCATTTTGGTGATTTGTACATTTATCCGTTAAATATCAATACGTTAATACAGTTATAAGCTTATAAAAAATATTCTTGCCCAATCCGATATCTCCAGCTAGCGTTTATTCCTGACAGCGCTGACAGGAATACAACTTCCTTAGCCTGCTACATATAAAACACTTAGAACCGGCACCAGCCGGTCAAGCCTGCGAGGAACTCGGAATGTCTCTGTTGATCCGTGGCGCCACCGTTATTACCCATGATGAAAGTTATCGCGCCGATGTCTTGTGCGCCGACGGCGTGATCAAAGCCATCGGTAATAATCTTGATACTCCCGCAGGCTGCGAAGTGCTCGACGGCAGTGGCCAATACCTGATGCCAGGCGGCATCGACCCGCATACGCACATGCAACTGCCCTTCATGGGCACCGTCGCCAGCGAAGACTTTTTCAGCGGCACGGCGGCAGGCTTGGCCGGTGGCACCACTTCGATCATCGACTTCGTCATTCCCAATCCGCAGCAGTCGCTGCTGGAAGCCTTCCATCAGTGGCGTGGCTGGGCTGAAAAATCAGCGTCCGACTACGGCTTTCACGTCGCCATCACCTGGTGGAGCGAACAGGTTCGCGAAGAAATGGCCGAGCTGGTACGCCTGCACGGGGTCAACAGCTTCAAACATTTCATGGCGTACAAGAATGCGATCATGGCGGCTGACGACACGCTGGTCGCGAGTTTCGAGCGCTGCCTGGAGCTCGGCGCAGTGCCGACCGTGCATGCAGAAAACGGCGAGCTGGTTTATCACCTGCAACGCAAGCTGATGGCCCAGGGCATCACCGGCCCTGAAGCGCACCCGCTGTCGCGGCCCTCCCAGGTGGAAGGCGAAGCCGCGAGCCGGGCGATCCGTATCGCGGAAACTCTCGGCACACCGCTGTACCTGGTGCACGTCTCGACCAAGGAAGCACTCGACGAAATCACTTACGCCCGCAGCAAGGGTCAACCGGTCTACGGCGAAGTATTGGCCGGGCATTTGCTGCTGGATGACAGCGTCTACCAGCATCCGGACTGGCAAACCGCTGCCGGTTACGTGATGAGCCCGCCCTTCCGTCCGCGCGGCCATCAGGAAGCACTTTGGCATGGTCTGCAATCGGGCAACCTGCACACCACCGCCACCGACCACTGCTGTTTCTGTGCCGAACAGAAAGCCGCGGGCCGTGACGATTTCAGCAAGATCCCCAACGGCACCGCCGGCATCGAAGACCGCATGGCAGTGCTCTGGGATGAAGGGGTCAACAGCGGGCGCCTGTCGATGCAGGATTTTGTCGCGCTGACCTCCACCAATACCGCAAAAATCTTCAACCTCTACCCGCGCAAAGGTGCGATCCGCGTCGGCGCCGATGCTGATCTGGTGCTGTGGGACCCACAAGGTACGCGCACCATTTCTGCCAAGACCCATCACCAAAATGTCGACTTCAACATCTTTGAAGGCAAGACCGTGCGCGGCGTGCCTAGCCACACCATCAGCCAGGGTCGGCTGGTCTGGGCCGACGGCGACCTGCGCGCCGAACGCGGTGCCGGACGCTATATCGAACGCCCGGCCTACCCGGCGGTGTTCGATTTGCTGAGCAAGCGGGCTGAGTTGCACAGGCCGATAGCTGTGAAACGCTGAAAGCGGCCTTCGGCCTATCGCGAGCAGGCTCGCTCCCACAGGGTTTTGTGAGCGCTAGAGATCCAGTGTGGGAGCGAGCTTGCTCGCGATGGCGTCATCACTGACAACAAAAAACCAATGCCCATCAGAGGCAGCACCTCAAATAACCGTGAGGCCAACACCGTGATCAAGACTCTGAACCACTTGCCCCATCCCGTTGAGGATGCGGCCACCCTCGCCGGCCATTTCACCGATCTGGCGCCACCGCTCAACGACCGTCAGGCGCATCTGGAAGCCTCGCGCTGTCTGTATTGCTACGACGCGCCGTGCGTCAACGCATGTCCGAGCGAGATCGACATCCCCTCGTTCATTCGCAACATCCATCAAGAGAACGTCCAGGGCGCCGCACAAAAAATCCTCTCGGCGAACATCCTGGGTGGCAGTTGCGCCCGGGTCTGTCCGACAGAAATCCTTTGCCAGCACGCCTGTGTACGCAACAACGCCGAGGAATGCGCGCCAGTGCTGATCGGTCTGTTGCAGCGCTACGCCATCGACAACGCGCACTTCAGCGAGCACCCGTTCAAACGCGCAGCGGCCACCGGTAAACGGATTGCCGTGGTCGGCGCCGGGCCTGCCGGTTTGTCCTGCGCGCACCGCAGTGCCATGCAGGGTCACGAGGTGGTGATTTTCGAAGCTCGGGAAAAGGCTGGCGGCCTTAATGAATACGGGATCGCCAAGTACAAACTGGTGGATGACTTTGCTCAGCATGAGCTGGATTTCCTGCTGGAAATCGGCGGAATCGAAATCCGCCATGGGCAAAAACTCGGCGAAAACCTGAGCCTCAGCGAACTGCATCAGCAGTTCGATGCGGTGTTCCTGGGCCTCGGCCTGGCCGCCAGCAAACATCTCGGGTTGACGGACGAGGACGCCCCAGGGCTGCTGGCCGCTACCGATTACATCCGCGAACTGCGCCAGGCCGACGACCTGACGCAACTGCCGCTGGCCGACCATTGCATCGTCCTCGGTGCCGGCAACACGGCGATCGACATGGCTGTGCAAATGGCCCGCCTCGGGGCACACGATGTGAACCTGGTGTATCGCCGTGGCGTTGAGGACATGGGCGCGACCGCTCATGAGCAGGACATCGCCAAGGCCAATCAGGTACGGCTGATGACCTGGGCGCAACCGCAGGAAGTTTTGCTCGACGACAAAGGCCAGGTGCGCGGTATGCGTTTCGCCCGCACGTGCATGGAAAACGGCCGACTGATCAACACCGGGGAAACTTTCGAACTGATCGCCGATGCAATCTTCAAAGCCATCGGTCAGCGCTTCGACGACAGCGCGCTGAGTGATCCGCTGGCTCGCGAGTTGAAACGCCAGGGCGAACGGATTCAGGTGGATGAGCAGATGCGTACCAGCATCCCCGGCGTGTATGCCGGAGGCGATTGCACCAGCCTCGATCAGGACCTCACCGTGCAGGCCGTGCAGCACGGCAAACTCGCGGCGCAAGCGATCCATGCCCAACTCATGCTCAACGTGGAGGCTGCGTAAATGGCCGATCTCTCGATTGTCTTTGCCGGTATAAAAGCCCCCAATCCATTCTGGCTGGCCTCCGCGCCGCCCACCGACAAGGCCTACAACGTGGTCCGCGCCTTCGAGGCCGGTTGGGGTGGTGTGGTCTGGAAAACCCTCGGCGAGGACCCGGCGGCGGTCAACGTGTCGTCGCGTTACTCCGCGCATTTTGGCGCTAACCGTGAAGTCATGGGCTTCAACAACATCGAGCTGATCACCGACCGCTCGCTGGAAATCAACCTGCGGGAAATCACTCAGGTCAAAAAGGACTGGCCGGATCGCGCAATGATCGTCTCGCTGATGGTGCCCTGCGTCGAAGAGTCCTGGAAAAACATTCTGCCGCTGGTAGAAGCCACCGGCGCCGATGGCATCGAGCTGAACTTCGGTTGTCCCCACGGCATGCCGGAACGTGGCATGGGTGCCGCTGTCGGTCAGGTGCCGGAATACGTCGAGCAGGTCACCCGCTGGTGCAAGACCTATTGCTCACTGCCGGTGATCGTCAAACTGACACCGAACATCACCGACATCCGCGTCGCTGCTCGAGCGGCCTACCGTGGCGGTGCCGATGCAGTGTCGCTGATCAACACCATCAACTCGATCACCAGCATTGACCTGGATCGCATGGTTGCGCATCCGATGGTTGGCAGCCAAAGCACCCACGGCGGCTACTGCGGTTCAGCGGTCAAACCGATTGCGTTGAACATGGTCGCCGAAATCGCCCGCGACCCGCAGACCCAAGGCCTGCCCATCTGCGGGATCGGCGGTATTGGCAGTTGGCGTGACGCGGCGGAATTCATGGCCCTGGGCAGTGGCGCGGTGCAGGTGTGCACGGCGGCGATGCTGCATGGCTTTCGGATCGTTGACGAAATGAAGGACGGGCTATCGCGCTGGATGGACAGCCAAGGCTATTCCAGCGTTCAGGATTTTTCCGGGCGTGCAGTGGGCAATACCACGGACTGGAAGTACCTGGACATCAACTATCAGGTAATCGCCAGGATCGACCAGCAAGCCTGCATCGGCTGCGGCCGTTGTCACATCGCCTGCGAAGACACCTCACACCAGGCCATCGCCAGCCTGAAACAACCGGACGGCACCCATAAATATGAAGTGATCGACGACGAATGCGTGGGCTGCAACCTGTGCCAGATCACCTGCCCGGTGCAGGACTGCATCGAGATGGTGCCGGTCGATAACGGGAAAGCGTTTCTGGACTGGGACCATGATCCGAGGAATCCCTATCACGTCGCCGGTTGAGATCCGCGTCGCCTGATCAGACGCCATCGCGAGCAAGCTCGCTCCCACATTGGATCTCCAGCGTTCACCAGATCCATGTGGGAGCGAGCTTGCTCGCGATGAGGTCGGCAGCTACATCGCAAATCTTACGGCTCCAACCCGATCCCCCGCAGAATCACGCTCGTCACCGTCTGCACAGCGCGCTCGAACTGCATGTCCGACAGCGCCTGGTGATCGTTGAGGATGTTGATCTGATGATCAAAGTCGGCGTAATGCTGGGTCGAGGCCCAGATCATGTACAGCAGGCTTGAAGGCTCAACCGGCAGGATGCGTTTGTCTTCCACCCATTGGCGAATTTTCGCTTCCTTCATCTTGGCCCAGTCGTACAGGCTGGCGTCCAGCGCCTCACCCAGGGTCGGCGCTCCGTGGATGATTTCATTGGCCCAGACCTTGGAGCCATACGGCCGGCTGCGGGAATGGTTCATCTTGGCGCGGATATAGCTGCTGAGCACCACCCGTGGGTCATCGAACATCTCGAAGCACAAAGCGTCCTGCTTCCAGACTTCGAGCAAATCGAACAGCACCGCGCTGTACAGCTCAGCTTTGGTGCTGAAGTAGTAATGCAGATTGGAGCGCGGCAGCTGCACTTCTTTAGCGATGTCGGCCATCGCGGTGCTGCCAAAACCTTTCTCGGCGAAGACCTTCTCGGCGGCCAGCAGGATTTTCTCGACGTTACTGCGGCGGATCTCGATCTTGTGATTGCCCATAAGGGCTCCCTGACAACAGCATTGACCAAGACTAGCATTCACCACCTGCGAAACGAAACGTCGTACAGCGCGCGAGGCGAAGGTAAACTGGCGCCTCTTCCAATCTGCCTGAAAGGGACTTAACGATGCAATTGAAGAAAACCCTGACCACCGTCGCCCTGCTCGGCTCGCTGTTCGCCGCCTCCTCGGTATTTGCCCACGCCCACTTGAAAAGCGCGACGCCGGCCGCCGACAGCAGCGTTGCCGCACCTGCCGAATTGCGCCTGGTGTTCTCCGAAGGGGTTGAAGCCAGTTTCACCAAAGTCGATATCAGCAAGGATGGCGCAGCCGTTGCCGTGAAAAGCATCGCCACCGAAAGCGCCGATAAAAAGACCCTGGTCGTCACCCCCGCCGCGCCTCTGACCGCCGGCACCTACAAGGTCGAATGGCATGCAGTGTCGGTCGACACCCATAAAAGCGATGGCAAGTACAGCTTCAAGGTGAGTCCGTAATCGATGTCGAGCGCGCTGGTCCTGTGCCGCTTCCTGCATTTCGCCGTCGTGCTGATGCTGTTCGGGGCCTGTATTTTCAGGCCCCTGTTGTTACGCCATGAACCGCTGACCCAAGCGCTCGCGACACTCGATCAACGCCTCGCCGGGCTGAGCCGATTGCTCGCCGGATTTGCCTTGCTCACCGGGGTTTGCTGGCTGCTGCTGATCACCGCCAGCATGGCCGGTTCGCTGCCGGCGGCGTTCGATTGGCCGACAGTGCAACTGGTGCTGAGCAACACTTTCTTCGGGCAGGTCTGGAGCTGGCACCTGCTGTTCAACGGACTGCTGGTGGCCTGTCTGCTGAGCCCGCTGAAAAACTCGTTTGTGCTGCGCCTGAGCTTGTGCAGCCTGTTGCTGATCACTCTGGCTCCGGTCGGTCACGGCGCTATGCTCGATGGCTTGAGTGGCCAATTGCTGATCCTCAATCAAGTGATTCACCTGACCTGCGTTGGCGCCTGGCTGGGCGGGTTGATGCTGCTGGTGATGATTCTGCTGCGCCCGGCCACTTATGCTGTCGGGCCGATACTGCAACGCTTCAGCGGGGTCGGTTTTGGACTGGTGGCGGGCTTGCTGGTAACCGGTCTGATCAACGTCCGGGTGTTGACCGGGGCGTTTTGGCCTACGCCGCTGCTGTCCGGGTTCGCACTGATTTTGCTGGTCAAGGTGCTGTTGGTCAGCGCGATGCTTGGCCTGGCGCTGTTCAATCGCTTGAAAATCAAGGACTGCGAACAACGCCTGTCGACGCTGCGCACCAGCGTGATGCTGGAATGGTTGCTGGGGGTAGCGGCCGTGGCGGCGGTTTCCCTGCTCGGCACCTTACCGCCAATGGTGACCGCCTCGTAGGAGCTGCCGCAGGCTGCGATCTTTTTAGAAGATCAAAAGATCGCAGCCTTCGGCAGCTCCTACATTTACGGATTGTCGGCGACGGCATCGCCTTGCCCGGAAGTATCGATACTCACCACCACCGACATCCCCGGCCGCAGGCGTTCGCTCTGCGCCTGATCCGCATCGACGGTGATGCGCACCGGCACGCGCTGGGCGATTTTGACGAAGTTGCCGGTGGCGTTGTCGGCCTGTAACAGGCTGAACTCAGAACCGGTAGCCGGTGAAATGCGTTGTACCCGACCGTGAAACTTCTGGTGGTTCAGGGCATCGACGGTGAAGGTAACCGGCTGGCCGATGTGGATGTTGTTCATCTGGGTTTCTTTCATGTTGGCGATCACCCACAACTGACTCGGCACCAATGCCATCAACTGCGCGCCAGAATTGACGTAAGCGCCGAGACGCACGCCAATCTGGCCAAGCTGGCCGTCCTGCGGAGCGATCACGCGGGTATTGGACAGATCGATCCGTGCCAGCTCAACCGCCGCTTCGGCACTGGCCACCGCGGCCTCCAGCGAACCTCGATTGACGATCACCGTTTGCAGATCCTGCCGGGCGATTTCCAGACTCGCCTGGGCCTGAGCCACCGCTGCGATGGTTTGCGCATTAGCGGCGCGGGTAACGTCCAGCTCACGCTTTGACACCGAGCCGTCGCTGATCAACGCTTCGTTACGCCGCAGATCCGCAGCACTTTTCTGCACCTGAGCCTGGCTGTCGGTCAGCGCCGCCTGACGCAGTTTGATGGTCGCCTCGGCGCTGTTGCGTTGCTGCACCGCATTGACCAGCGCGGCTTTCTGCACCGCCAGTTGCGCCAGCGACTGGTCCAGACGTTGCTTGTAGATCCGGTCATCCAGCCGCACCAGCAGGTCCCCGGTCTTGACGAACTGGAAGTCCTGCACCGGCACTTCAAACACATAGCCACTGAGTTGCGGACCGATGATCGTCACCTGGCCGCGAACCAGCGCATTTTCGGTGCTTTCAATAGCGCTGCCGAACGGCGGCAACTGCCAGGCATACAGCACGATCAGCACCCCGACGATGGCAATCGCGGCAAAGCCCAGTGACGAAATGATCCGCACCGGCAGCGAACGCGGCTCGGTGCCGGGTGTTTTAGGGGGTGCCACGCCCTCGGGCGTCGAGGCGATGGCGTTGGTGGTTGTGGTGATCGGATCGGTCATGAAGAAGAGGCACCGCTGGAGGGAACGGAAGTCGGACTGGCCGGCGCGGGAGCGACAGCTTTGGTCGTGCTCAGCAGCCACAGGCTGCGAATGAAGATCCAGAGCATGGTCAGCATCGCGATCACCGCGATCAGCATGAACACATCGTTGTAGGCCATGACATACGCCTCCCGGGTCGCGGCCGCTGCCAGGGTGCGCATGCCCTGGGTGGTGCGGGCCGACGGGTCGGCGATGCTCGACGCGTAACTTGCGCTAGTGCCTTGCAGACGGCTGAGCACTTGCGGGTCGATCAGGGTCAGGCGCTCGACGATATGGCTGGAATGAAATTTTTCCCGGGCGATCTGGAACGTCCCCAACAGCGCAGCGCCAATCAAGCCGCCGAGGTTCTGGCAAATCCCGAACAGCACTGAAAAACTCACCAGATTGCGCGGGTTGGTCAACACATTGCGGGTACCGAGTACCATCGTCGGCCCGAGGAAAAACGTCCCGCCAAAGGCCAGCAGAAACTGGCTGAGGTACATGTTTTCCGGGCGTGTCAGGTTGCTCGAGAAACTGTCCATCACCGAACCGGTGGCCATCAGCGCCAGGGAAATGATCAATGGCATCAACAGGTGCGAGGGATTGATCGTCAGCGCGCTGGTGGCAAGGCCGGCGACGCTGCCCAACAACATGACCACGTAAAGGCTGTGCATCTGCTGGCTGCCCAGGTTCAGGGTTTGCAGCAAACCCACGGCCCCGGTGGACTGTTCGGTAAGCACCATACGAATGAGGATCACCGCCAATGCCAGGCGAATCATCACCCCGCTGCCCAGCCAGCGGGTCATCAGCATCGGGTTGCTGCGGTTATGTTCGATGGCCAGACCGGCCATGATCAACACGATCGAGGCGGCCGAGGCAACGCCGATCCATGGGGCTTCGAGCCACCAGTCGATACGACCCAACGACAATACCGCGCAAAGCAGCGCCACCCCGCCCGCCAACAAAGTGAAGGTCAGGAAGTCGAGTTTTTCGAAGGTTTTGAAACGGTCGCCCGGCGGCAACTTGAGCATGAACACGCAGCCCAATGAGGCCAGCGCCAGGCCCAGTTCAAACAGATAGAGCCCGCGCCATTCGGCGATCTGCAACAAGTCTTCGGAGAACAGCCGAGCCAGTGGCAAGGCCAGTTGCGAGGTGCCAAGGCCCAGCACCAGCGCCTTCATGCGCCACTTCGCCGGAAAAGCCTGAACCATGTAATACAAACCCAGCGAACTCAGCGCCGCACCGACCATGCCGTGGGCGGCGCGCACCGCAATCGCCGAACTCAGGTCATTGACGAACAAATGGCCGAAGGTCACCAGCGCATACAGCACCAGGAATACTTCGGTGAACGCCCGCAAGCCGAACTGCTGACGAAACTTCACCAGCAGCAGGTTCATCGAGACGTTGGTCATCACGTACGCCGCCGGCAGCCAGGCCATCTCGGCGGTCGTCGCTCCCAACGCCCCTTGCAGGTAAGGCAGATTGGCGACCACCAGCGCGTTGCCCAAACCACCGGTCAACGCCACCAGCAACCCGACCAACGCATAGGCCAGCCGCTTTGGTGTCGGGTGCAAAGGGGTCGAGGGGGAACCGGGCAGGCTTGGCCGTTCGTGGGGCTGCCAGTTGCGCGGGGCGTAGTGGTCCATTCAGTGGCCTTGTCATCGATATGGAAGGCAGTAAACCTGAGCCAGAGATTTCTTGCCAGTTCGCTGCACAGCCACCACTGATTTCAAGCTTTGAGCAACATGTAACCGGCCACAATCAGGCACACGCTGGCAAACCCCACTTGAAGTGCCCGGGCCGGAACCCGAGCGCACAATCGCCGCCCCACTACCATCCCGACAATGCTGGCGACGATAAAAGCCGCGCCCAGGGCATCAATGGTCACACCGGCATGAAAGGCCCCGATCACTCCGATCGCCGAGATCAAACTGATGACCATCAGGGACGTGGCGACAATGCCGCGCATCTGTACGTCAGTCAGTTGCTTGAACGCCGGGACGATCAGGAAGCCGCCGCCGACCCCGAGCAAGCCTGAAACCACTCCGGTCACCGCGCCCAGCGCTGCCAGGGTCGCGGTGCATTTGGCGGTCCAGGAAAAGCGCCCGGTCTGTTGGTCGAGCATGCAGTTCTTCTGGCCCCAGTTGGCGTGGCCATGATCGCTCGGACCAGCTTCCTGCTTTTCTCGCCGCAGCATCCGCCAGGCCACCATGACCATCAGCTGGCTGAAGAGGATCATCAGGACTTTTTCCGGCAACTGATGGGCGAAGTAGATGCCCACCGGGGAAAACACCGCACCCAGTAACGCTATCAACAGCGCCGCGCGGTAACGCACCAGCCCATGGCGCAAGCCGTCGATGGCACCAACCGCCGCCGCACTGCCCACTGCAAACAACGCCACCGGCGCCGCGTGGGTCATGCTCCAGCCCAGCCCGAGCACCAGGGCCGGTACCGCAAGAATGCCCCCGCCCGCGCCAGTCAGCCCCAGGATCAGGCCCATTACCACACCAAACAACGTTGCCAGCAGCATAGGGTTCTCTCAATCGACCTTGGACACACGGGTCAGCCACTCGCGACCTTTGAGCATGCCGTTCCAGTAAAACCACGGCAGCAACGTCGCCTTGAGAAACCACGCCGAACGCCGTGCCACGGTCGGCTCGAGAGGAAACGTCGGCAGCAGCTTACCGGCATAGCCGAACTCGGCGAGTATCACCTTGCCCTTCTCCACCGTCAGCGGGCAGGAACCGTAACCGTCGTATTTCAGCGGCAAGGGTTGCTGCTGGCGCAAAGCCAACAGATTCTGCGCAACCACGACGATTTGCTTGCGCACTGCAGCGGCGGTCTTGGCATTGCTGGTGGAGCAGACATCGCCGAGGGCGAACACGTCCGGATAACGCACGTGCTGCAAACTGTGAACGTCCACTTCGCACCAGCCAGCGGCATCGGCCAGCGAACTTTGACGGATGAAGTCCGGCGACACCTGCGGTGGCACCACGTGCAGCAGATCGAATTTTTTCGCTTGCAGCGTTACCGCTCCGGCCGCGTCCTTGACCTCGAACCAGGCGGTTTGCGCCGGCCCGTCTACCTTCACCAGATTCGAATTGAACGCCAGTCGAGCACGGTATTTCTCGATGTACTTCATCAGCGGCGGAACGAAAGTCGCCACGCCGAACAACGCGGCACCGGCGAGGTTGAACTCGACGTCGAGGTTCTTCAGCACACCTTGTCGGAGCCAGTGATCACACGACAGGTACAGCGCCTTTTGCGGCGCCCCGGCGCATTTGATCGGGATCGCCGGCTGGGTAAAGATCGCCTTGCCACCGCGCAGACCTTTAACCAGTTGCCAGGTATAGGCCGCGTGCCGGTAGCTGTAGTTGGACGTGACACCGTGCTGCCCAAGGGTTTCTTGCAGGCCTTCGATTTTCTCCCAGGCCAGGCGCAAGCCAGGACAGACGATCAGGTTCTGATAGGTGACGCTGCGCCCGTCATCGAGGGTCAGCAGACGGCTCTCGGGGGCGATGTTGCTGACCGCAGCCTGCAACCATTGGGCCTGACGCGGCATCACTGCGGACATCGGCCGTACGGTGTTTTTCAAATCATGGGCGCCACCGCCGACCAAAGTCCAGGCGGGTTGGTAATAGTGCTGGTCGCAGGGCTCGATGACGGTGACGCTCAAGCCCGGATCGCGCTTGAGCAGGCTGGCGACGAAGCCGATACCCGCGGTACCGCCGCCTATCACCACGATGTCGGCACTGATGGTCTGGCCCCAGTGTTGATCCTTCATAAGTTATTGCCTCTATGGCTACACGCAAGGGTCGTTGCCCGGTCAGGCGTCACGCCCAGCTTTTTATCACCGCGCCGCAATACAGCCCGGAGAGTGTTTTCATCACCTGAATCACTTCGTGACTGGCCAGGCCGTAGAAAATGTATTTGCCTTCACGCCGAGTGCTCACCAACCCTTCGTCGCGTAAAATACCCAACTGCTGGGACAGCGTCGGCTGACGCACGCCGGTCATGGTTTCCAACTCGCCGACGTTGCGCTCGCCCTGGGTCAACTGGCAGAGAATCAGCAGGCGGTCCTCATTGGCCAAGGCCTTGAGCAGCGCACAGGCCTTGGAGGCCGAGGCACGCAGTTGCGCCACTTCACCTTCGCTAAGACTGGATTGCATTTGCAGATAACCTTAGTCGTCACTTAAGCTGCAGACATTATGTTTAAACATAAAGTGTTGCAACCCTTTGTGTCTTTCTGTCATCCAGCCGAGGCCCGCCACCATGCCAGCGTTGATCCAAGCCTTCCTTGACGACGCCTCGTCGACTTACACCTATGTGATCTATGAACACGACGGCGGCCCGTGCGCGATTGTCGATTCGGTGCTCGATTACCACCCGACGTCCGGTCGGACCGCCACCACTCAGGCTGACCGGGTGATCACTTTCGTCCGTGAACACCAGTTGCAAACCCAATGGCTGCTGGAAACCCACGCCCACGCCGATCATCTGTCCGCCGCGCCGTATCTGCGCCGCGAGCTGGGTGGCAAGATCGCCATCGGCCAATCCATCAGCAAGGTACAAAATGTCTTCAAGCGTCTGTTCAACCTTGAGCCGGAGTTCCGCAGCGACGGTTCGCAGTTCGACCACTTGTTTGCACCGGACGAAGAGTTTTCCATCGGCAACCTCAAGGCCAAGGCGCTGCATGTGCCAGGGCACACCCCGGCAGACATGGCCTATCTGATCGACGAAGAATTGATTCTGGTAGGCGATACGCTGTTCATGCCCGACGTCGGCACCGCCCGCTGCGACTTCCCCGGCGGTAACGCCAATCAGCTGTTCGCCTCGATGCACAAACTGCTGGCCTTCCCCGCCGACACCCGCCTCTACGTCTGTCACGACTACCCGCCAGCTGGCCGCACTTCCCAGTGCATGACCACCGTCGGCGAGCAACGCAAAAGCAATATCCATGTGCATGACGGTATCGACGAAGCAGCCTTCGTCGAAATGCGCACCCGGCGCGATGGGGGCTTATGCATGCCGACGCTGATGCTGCCGGCGATTCAAGTGAATGTGCGAGCCGGAAACTTCCCGCCGGCGGAAGACAACGGCATTGTCTACCTGAAGATCCCGATGAATCAGTTCTGATTCAACACAGTACCTGCGCAGCAACGCTGGCCATACCGTCACTACCGGATCTGCCATGTCTGAGAGTGGTACCGGTGCTTTGATATAAGCCAGCTTACCGCACCGATATGGTGCACAAGATTCCTTTGCTGCGCCCCACTCTCTGGCAACCCTCTCCCTCTTTTCGTGCCATGGCTGCGAAAAACCTGCACTTCGTCGGTGCGGATCAACCTCGTAAGCCCGGAAATCACTAGGTCAGAACCGATTGTCGAACAATTTCAAAACGTCACACACTCCGCTCTAAGTTCTGACCTAGACTCCATTTCGTGACTGGAAACCGGCCGGTCATTTTGTGGGGAAAAACTCGAAACTTTCTGCCGAAGTAACGGGTCAGGTTAAAGGTGGGGCCGCAGCACTGGTGCAATCCTTGCAACGACCACTACAGCCTTCGAGATTCAGCGCATCGACCAGCGATTGCTGTTCATTGCGTAGCGCTTTTGCGCCCGGCCACAGGAACTGGCCACCTGCATCATGGGGTGAGATGCCTGAAACAGATCAATAAAACGGGAGAAACACATGAACAGTGCCGCTTTAGAAATCCACGGAGAGCGTTCTCACCAGCAAATCGGCGAGCCGACCTCGATGTCGGTTCTTGCCCCGGGTGCGAAAACGGTACTGCCCGCTCCACGCCAGAATCCGAACAAAAAGAAAGTGCTGTTTGTCACCTCGGAAATCGCCGATCTGGTGAAAACCGGCGGCCTGGGTGACGTGTCTGCGGCATTGCCGCGCGCCATGGCTCATTTGCATGATGTTCGGGTGTTGATCCCCGGTTATCCGCAAGTGATGCACAGCGAAAACCCGATCCATATCATCGGCGAGTTGGGTGGTCATGCCGCCTTGCCACCCTGCAAGATTGGCCGCATGGACATGCCGGACGGGCTGGTCATCTACGTGTTGATCTGCCCCGAACTGTACGAACGTGAAGGCTCGCCTTACGGCGCCAACAATGGCCGCGACTGGCCGGATAACCATATTCGTTTCGCCCGCCTGGGTCTGGCCGCCGCTGACATCGCCGCCAACCTGGCACACATTCACTGGTGCCCGGACCTGGTGCACGCCCACGATTGGCCCGCAGGCTTGGCTCCGGCCTACATGCACTGGCGTGGTCAGCGCACACCAACCCTGTTCACCATTCATAACCTCGCGTACCAAGGTGTAGTGAGCCTGGCGTCCTGCCCCGAACTGGGTATTCCCGAACATGCCCTGCAACAGGAAGGCATGGAGTTCTACGGCAAACTGTCGTTCCTCAAGGCTGGTATGGCCTATTCGAGCCATATCACCACCGTCAGCGCGACCTACGCCCAGGAAATCACCACCCCGGCCTTCGGCTGCGGTCTCGATGGCTTCCTCGCCAGCAAGACCCAGCAAGGTCTGCTCAGCGGCATCCCGAATGGCATCGACGAAAGTTGGGATGCAGCGACCGATCCCCACCTGTTTTGCCCGTTCAGCATCGGCGACTGGGACGGTAAAGCGGTGAATGCCGCCCACGTACGCGAGCTGTTCGGTCTGAAGGACTCCAAGGGCCCGCTGTTCGCCGTGGTCTCGCGACTGGTCTACCAAAAAGGTCTGGACCTGACCGAAGCCGTGTCCGAGTTCATCGTGTCTTCAGGAGGGCAAATCGCGATCATCGGCCGTGGCGAGCCGGAAGAAGAGCAAGCCATGCGCGCCCTGGCCCTGCGTTTTCCGGGGCAAATCGGTGTGCGCATCGGCTTTAACGAAACCGATGCGCGGCGGATGTTCGCCGGCAGTGACTTCCTGTTGATGCCTTCACGCTACGAACCCTGCGGCTTGAGCCAGATGTATGCGCAGCGTTTCGGCTCGTTGCCGGTAGCGCGCAACACCGGCGGCCTGGCCGACACCATCGAAAATGGCGTCACCGGTTTTCTCTTCGATGAGTCCACCGTTGCCAGCTACGAGGAAGCCTTGCGCCGGGCGTTCAAGGTGTTCGCCTTCCCGGCCCTGTTGAACGCCATGCGCTGCCGGGCCATGGCCGCGCCGTTCAACTGGTGCAAGGCGGTCGAACCCTACGCTGAACTTTATGAACAACTTGTCGCAAAGGCATTGGGTAAGTCGGTCAAGCAGTAAGAGGGGTTCTTGAATGCCGTTACGGACTCCGGAAACCTGGCCTCACGGCGCCGTCATGCTGGATGCCCAACACACCCGTTTCGCCCTGTGGGCGCCGGATGCGTTTTATGTGAGTGTCGAGCTCGAAGACGGGCAATCACTGCCGATGCTGCCCCAGGAGGACGGCTGGTTCGTGATCGAGACCCGTTGCCCAGCTGGCACTTGCTATCGCTACAACATCGATGGCGAACGGGACGTGCCGGATCCCGCTTCCCGGGCACAAGCCGGCGGTCTGAAGTCACCGAGCGTGGTGGTCGATCCGCACGCTTACCGTTGGCAGCACCTCCTCTGGCACGGCCGGCCCTGGCATGAAGCGGTGATCTACGAACTGCATGTGGGTGTGCTGGGCGGTTTTGCCGAGGTCGAAAAACACCTGCCACGACTGGCCGAGCTGGGCGTTACAGCAATCGAACTGATGCCCTTGGCGCAGTTTCCCGGTGAGCGCAACTGGGGCTACGACGGCGTGCTGCCCTACGCACCGCAGTCTTCATATGGCACGCCCGAAGCGCTCAAGCATCTGATTGATACCGCCCATGGCCTGGGTCTGGCGGTGATCATTGACGTGGTTTACAACCACTTCGGCCCGGACGGCAATTACCTGCATCACTATGCCAAGGGCTTTTTCCGCGAAGACCTGCACACACCTTGGGGCGCAGCCATTGATTTCCGGCGTCGCGAGGTGCGCGACTTCTTCATCGACAATGCGTTGATGTGGCTGCTTGAGTACCGTTTCGACGGTTTGCGCCTGGATGCGGTACACGCCATCGAGGATCCTGATTTCCTTCAGGAACTGGCAGCCCGGGTACGTCAGCACATCGATCCGCCACGTCATGTCTGGCTCACCATGGAAAACGAGCACAACCAGGCCAGCCTGCTGGAACAGGGCTTCGACGCACAGTGGAACGACGATGGGCACAATGCGCTGCACGTGCTGCTGACCGGAGAAACCGAGGCCTATTACGCTGACTTCGCCGAGCAACCCACCGAGCAACTGGCCCGCTGCCTGAGCCAGGGTTTCGCCTATCAGGGCCACACCAATCGCCACGGGCATGCCCGAGGCGAACCCAGCGGGCATTTGCCGCCCAGTGCCTTCGTGCTGTTCCTGCAGAATCACGACCAGATCGGCAACCGTGCCTTTGGCGAGCGCCTCCATCAGTTGACCGCGCCTCAGGCACTGCACGCGGCGACGGTGCTTTTGCTGTTGTCGCCGATGATCCCGTTGCTGTTCATGGGCGACGAATGTGCCGCTGAGCAGCCGTTTCTGTTTTTCACCAGCCACCACGGCGAACTGGCCAGGTTGGTGCGAGAAGGTCGGCGCAACGAATTCGCGGCCTTCAGTGCCTTTGCCGATCCGCACATCCGCGAGCAGATTCCCGATCCGAACGCATCACACACCTTCAACGCTTCGCGTCCGACACTGACGGCAGCTGGAGCGGTGACCAGGCAAGCGACCCAGACACTCTATCGACAACTACTGCTGATCCGTCATCAACACATCATCCCGCGCCTGCCCGGCGCTCATGCCCTGGGCGCCACGGTGCTGGCAACAGGCGCGGTGAGCGCGCGCTGGCACATGGGCGACGGCAGCCTGTTGTGCATCGACCTGAACCTCAGCGCGGAGCCTGTGCCCCATTCGCCACAACCCCACGCCCAACTACTTTTCGACTGCCCGCTGCAGTCCTTCGAATACCTGCAACAAGGCACCCTCGCCCCGTACTGCGCGCTTGTCAGCCTGACGGCAGCTGCGCCCTTGCTACCCCCCACTGGAGAGCGTCCATGAGCGATGCGCAACTGGAAATCCTCGCCAGCCGAGCAGGTCTGGCAGTCGACTGGATCGACGCCAACGGCCGCCCACAGAAAGTCGCTCCGGCGGCGCTGCGAGCGGTCCTCAACGGGCTCGGCCACCCGGCCGATAGCGCTCGGGAAATCGACGCCAGCCTGCTGGAACTGCAACAGAACCAACAGAACAAACACTTGCCGCCCTTGATGACCGTCGACGTCGGAGCCGGGCTCGCCCTTGCGCATTACTTTGCCCCTGAAACGCCCTGTGAGATTCATCTGGAAGATGGCGCGATCCTCAATCTGAAACTTGATGCCAACGCGATGCTGCCGGGATTGATCCCGGTCGGCTACCAGGACGTTCGCATCGCCGGCCAATGCTTCACGCTCGCCGTGGCCCCCTTGCAGTGTCATAGCGTGGCCACCGCCGTTGACAACCAGACACCCCGGGCCTGGGGCCTGAGCGTGCAACTGTATTCGTTGCGGCGCCCTGGTGACGGTGGCTTCGGCGACATGCAGGCACTGGAAAACCTCGCCCGCGTGGCCGGTGAGCGCGGCGCCGACGCGTTAGCGATCAGCCCGCTGCACGCGATGTTCAGCAACGACACGCAACGCTACAGTCCCTACTCGCCCTCCAGCCGTTTGTTTCTCAACAGTCTGTACGCCTCACCGGGGGAAATTCTCGGCGAGCGCGCCTTGCGTCTGGCTATCGATGCCACCGAACTGGCCGACGAACTCAAACGCCTGGAAGGTCAACCGTTGATTGACTGGCCAACCGCCGCCAAGGCCAAACAGCAATTGCTGGAAGCGCTGTATGAGGGGTTTTCCCGGGGTGATCATCCATTGCACGAGGACTTCAGCAGCTTTCGCCACTGCGGTGGCGAAGCCCTGGAAAACCATTGCCGCTTCGAGGCCCTCCAGGAAGCCTGTGTCGCTCTGGGCGAAAGTCTTGACTGGCGCCTGTGGCCTGAACACTGGCGTAACCCGCGCAGTGCCGAGCTGACCACCTTTGCCGAGCAAAATGCCGGGCGCATCGGCTTCTACGCCTTTTGCCAATGGCTGATCGCCCGCAGTTTGCAACGTGCGCAAACCGTTGCGCGCAGCAGTGGCATGGGTATCGGTCTGATCGCCGACCTGGCCGTCGGCGCGGATGGCGGCGGCAGCCAGGCCTGGAGTCGTCAGGACGAATTACTCGCGGCCCTCACCGTCGGCGCACCGCCAGACATTCTCAACCGTACGGGGCAAGGCTGGGGAATTTCTGCGTTTTCCCCTGAAGGGCTGATCCGTAACGGCTTTCGCGCGTTCATCGAAATGCTGCGGGCCAATTTTGCCCATGCAGGCGGCCTGCGCATCGACCATGTCATGGGGCTGCAACGACTGTGGGTGATCCCCCTCGGCGCACCACCCAGCGACGGCGCGTACCTGTATTACCCGGTGGACGACCTGCTGCGGTTGCTGACCCTGGAGTCCCATCGGCATCAAGCGATCGTGCTCGGCGAAGACCTCGGCACCGTGCCCGATGGCCTGCGGGAAAAACTCATCGCCCGCTCGATTCTCGGCATGCGTGTGTTGCTGTTCGAACAGGATCACGGTGCACACTTCAAGCCGATTCTCGATTGGCCCGACAACGCGCTGGCCACCACCAGCACCCATGACCTGCCAACGCTCAACGGTTGGTGGCATGGCCGTGACATCGAATGGAATGCCCGGCTGAAGCTGATCGACAGCGACGGCGAACAGCAATGGCGCGAACACCGTCAGCGTGAGCGCGAAGGCCTGCGCCGGGCCTTGAGTCAGGACCCGCAAAACTTCCGCGAGGAAAGCCACGAGACCGACCAGGTGCTCGATGCCAGCGTGCGCTTCCTTGGCCATACCCGCGCACCGTTGGTGTTGCTGCCGCTGGAAGATGCGCTGGGTATCGATGAACAGGCCAACCTCCCCGGCACCACCGACAGTCACCCGAACTGGCGTCGGCGCTTCGCCAATGAAAGTGAAGCGCTGCTGGACGATGCCGATGCCGCACGACGCCTGGAGTTGCTCGCCTGCGCACGCCTTCAGGCGGCCGAGCGTGATCAGTGAGCGACGCGCAAACCCCGCCGGTCCGGGCGACGCTACGCGTGCAGTTTCATCACCGGTTCACCCTGGATGACGCCGTGCCGCTGGTGCCGTATTTCGCCAGTCTGGGGATCAGCCACCTGTATGCCTCGCCGCTGCTGAGCGCGCGGGCCGGGTCGATGCATGGCTACGACGTGGTCGACCCGAGCCGGGTCAATCCCGAGCTGGGTGGCGAGGCAGCCCTGCGGCGACTGGTCAGTGCACTGCGGGCACAGAACATGGGGCTGATTCTGGACATCGTGTCCAACCACATGGCCGTGGGTGGCGCCGACAATCCCTGGTGGCTGGACTTGCTGGAATGGGGTCGACTGAGTCCCTACGGCGAGTTTTTCGACATTCAATGGCACTCGCCAGACCCGCTGCTCGAAGGTCAGTTGTTACTGCCGTTTCTGGGCAGCGACTACGGCATCGCCCTACAGGACGGCACACTCTCGCTGCGCTTCGATCCAGGACGGGGCAGCTTCCATGTCGAACACTATGAGCACCACTTCCCGATCTGCCCTACCGATTACGCTGAACTGCTCAAGCCTGACGACTCGCTCGACGCCGAACGGGCACTGCAACTAAAAACCCTGGCCGATCAATTCACCACCCTGCGCTACCAGACCGACGCCCATTCCCATGCGCGTCCCTTGCAGCAAGCGCTGACAATACTGGCGACTGATCCGCCGATCCGGCGTTGCATCGAGCACAACCTCAGCCTCCACGACTCCCGCCAGCCCGAAGGTTTCAGCCGACTGCACGACCTGCTCGAACGCCAGAGCTATCGCTTGGCCAGTTGGCGCACGGCCGCCGACGACATCAACTGGCGGCGCTTCTTCGACATCAATGAACTCGCTGGGCTGCGGGTTGAACGCCCGGCTGTGTTCGAGGCCACCCACGCAAAGATTTTCGAGCTGATCGCTGAAGGTCTGGTGGATGGTTTGCGCATCGACCACATTGATGGACTCGCCGACCCGCGTAGTTACTGCCGCAAACTCAGGCGCCGGGTGAACGCCTTGTCGCCGGCGCGACACGTACCGATCTACGTCGAGAAGATCCTCGGCGACGGTGAAACGCTGCACCGCGACTGGCAGGTCGATGGCAGCACCGGTTATGAGTTCATGAATCAGTTGTCGTTGTTGCAACACGACCCGCAAGGTGCGCAGGTCCTTGGTGATGTGTGGAACCAGCACACCGAACGGCCCGCCGCGTTCATCGAAGAAGCACAGTTGGCGCGGCAGCAGATTCTCAACGGCTCGCTGGCCGGCGACTTCGAAAGTGTCGCACAGGCCTTGCTGCAAGTGGCTCGCGATGACCTGATGAGCCGGGATTTGACCCTCGGTGCAATCCGTCGGGCATTGCAGGAGCTGATCGTGCATTTCCCGGTGTACCGGACTTACATCAGCCCGCGAGGGCGCTCGGCACAAGACGAGGTGTTTTTTCAGCAAGCCATGATCGGCGCGCGCCAAACCTTGAGCGAAGCCGACTGGCCGGTGCTCGACAATCTGGCGCGCTGGCTCGGCGGGCAGCCCTGGCGCGAGCGCCCGGTAGGCCGTCAACGCAAGATCCTCAAGCACGCCTGCGTGCGCTTTCAGCAGCTGACCTCGCCGGCCGCCGCCAAAGCCGTGGAAGACACCGCGTTCTATCGCTCAGGCGTACTGTTGTCGCGTAATGATGTCGGCTTCAATGCCGAGCAGTTCAGCGCCCCGCTCGCCGACTTCCATACGGCTTGCAGCCAACGCCTCGCAGAGTTTCCGGACACGCTGCTGGCCACCGCCACTCATGACCACAAACGCGGCGAAGACAGCCGGGCACGTTTGGCGCTGCTCAGCGAGCGCAGTGCCTGGTATGCCGAACAGGTCGAAGACTGGCGGATACAGGCCACCGCCCTGCGCAGTGACCCGTCGACGCCCTCGGCCGCTGATGAGCTGATTCTCTACCAGACCTTGCTCGGCAGTTGGCCGCTGGAGCTGCATTGCGATGACCAACAGTCACTGACGGCCTACACCGAACGACTGTGGCAGTGGCAGCAAAAAGCCCTGCGCGAAGCCAAACTCCAGAGCAGTTGGAGCGCACCGAATGAGCCTTATGAACAGGCCGCGCGAGCATTCCTCGAACGTCTTATGCTCAGTCCCGAAGGCCTTCCATTACGCGGCGCCATCGCCGGTGCTGCGCAAGCGATTGCGTGCGGTGGCGCGCTCAATGGATTGGCGCAAACCTTGCTGCACATGACGGTGCCGGGGGTTCCGGATCTGTATCAGGGCAATGAGTTTTGGGACTTCAGCCTGGTGGACCCGGACAATCGGCGTGCGGTTGATTTCACTGTCCGCCAGCAAGCATTGCAAACTCCGGTGGACGCTGAACAGTTACTGCACAACTGGCGTGACGGGCACATCAAACAGGCTCTGATTGCTCGCACGCTGGCGGTCCGCGCGCAGTACCCGCAGCTGTTTCGGCGGGGCCGTTATCAAGCGTTGCAGGTGGTGGGCAGCGAGGCTGAACGGGTGTTGGCTTTCGCCCGCGAACTCAACGGCCAACGGGCGATTGTGCTGGTGCCGGTACGGGTCGCACCGCTGCTGGAAAGCAGTGCCACACCCCAGGTGCCTGCCCTGCTCTGGGGCGACACCCGAGTCAAACTGCCGTTCACCGCCCCTGGCGAAAAGCTGAAGGGACTTTTTACAACAGGTGCAGTCACACACCACAAGGAGTTGCTGATTAGCGCCGCGCTGGGAGACTTCCCGGTCAATCTGTTTATCCAGACTTGAGTTCAACTCAGGAGCATTGCGATGAGTACCGATGACAAACGCGTTCGTGAATTTGCCTATCAGATCTGGGAGTCCGAAGGGAAACCCGAAGGCCAGGAGGCGCGCCACTGGGAGATGGCCTGCAAGCTGGCAGAGGCTGAAGCCCTGGCCCCGAGCAAGCCTGCCAAGACCGCCAAAACCAACAGCGGCAAAACCAATAGCGGCAAAACAGCAGCCAGCAAGCCCCCGGCGGCCAAGCCCAAAGCCAAAACCGCCGCAGCCAAGGTCGCGACGCCGCCGGGTGAGAAGTCCGCGGCCGCGAAAAAGCCTCGAGCACCGCGCAAGCCGGCCAGTTGAGGGCGCCCACACACTCATCCTGATTGACCGCGTGGCGAGCAGGCTCGCCACTTCGGGGTGGCTCGGCCTTGAGAAACCAGCAATGCCGTCGCCAACACCCAAGCCCAATTGCAGGAGCAATTATGACCACGCCAAAGAAAGCCGCGCCAGAACCTCACGTCGAGGCCTCGCGAATCCGTGAAGGCTTGCCCTTCCCGCTCGGTGCGACCTGGGATGGCCTGGGGGTCAACTTCGCGATATTTTCCGCCAACGCGACCAAGGTCGAACTGTGCCTGTTCGACGATGCCGGTGACGTCGAGCTCGAACGTATAGAGTTGCCGGAATACACTGACGAAATCTTTCACGGTTACTTGCCGGACGCCCATCCGGGGCTGATCTATGGCTACCGGGTTTATGGGCCTTACGACCCGCAAAACGGTCACCGCTTCAACCACCACAAATTATTGATCGACCCCTACGCCAAGCAGTTGGTGGGGCAATTGAAGTGGTCCGAAGCCTTGTTTGGCTACACCATCGGCCACCCCGACGCCGACCTCAGTTTCGATACGCGCGACAGTGCGCCCTTCGTGCCCAAGTGCAAGGTCATCGACCCGGCGCACACCTGGGGTCACGACCATCGGGTCAGCGTGCCGTGGGATCGAACGATCATTTATGAGACTCACGTACGCGGCATCAGCATGCGTCACCCGTCCGTTCCGGAGGCGGTGCGCGGAACCTTCGCCGGGTTGATGGTCGATGACCTGCTGGAACACATCCGCAAGCTTGGTGTGTCCTCGGTGGAGCTCATGCCGATTCACGCCTTCGTTAATGACCAGCATCTGCTGCACAAGGGCATGACCAATTACTGGGGCTACAACAGCATCGCCTTCTTCGCCCCCGACCCGCGCTACCTGGCCAGTGGCAAGATCGCCGAGTTCAAGGAAATGGTTGCGCACCTGCACGAAGCCAACCTGGAAGTGATTCTCGACGTGGTCTACAACCACACCGCCGAGGGCAATGAACAAGGCCCGACCCTGTCGATGCGCGGCATCGACAATGTTTCCTACTACCGCGTGATGCCGGACGACAAGCGCTTCTATATCAACGATTCCGGCACCGGCAACACGCTGGACCTGAGCCACCCCTGCGTGCTGCAAATGGTCACCGATTCACTGCGTTACTGGGCCTCGGAAATGCACGTCGACGGTTTCCGCTTTGACCTGGCAACTATCCTCGGGCGTTATCACGACGGTTTCGATGAGCGTCACAGTTTCCTCGTCGCCTGCCGCCAGGACCCGATTCTGCGTCAGGTGAAATTGATCGCCGAGCCCTGGGATATTGGCCCTGGCGGCTATCAGGTGGGCGGTTTTCCGCCGGGCTGGGTCGAATGGAACGACCGCTTCCGCGACACGGTTCGCGCGTTCTGGAAAGGCGATGACGGCCAGCTCGCCGACTTTGCCGCGCGTATGACCGCCTCCGGTGAGATGTTCAATCAACGCGGTCGCCGACCCTACGCCTCGATGAATTTCGTCACCGCCCATGACGGTTTTACCTTGAACGACCTGGTCTCCTACAACGACAAGCACAACGAAGCCAACGACGAGAACAATCAGGACGGCAGCAATCACAACCTGTCCTGGAACCACGGCGTCGAAGGCCCCACCGACGATCCCGAAATCAATGAACTGCGCCAGCGGCAGATGCGCAACTTCTTCGCCACCCTGCTGCTGGCCCAGGGTACGCCGATGCTGGTGGCCGGCGACGAGTTTGCTCGAACCCAGCACGGCAACAACAACGCCTACTGTCAGGACAGCGAAATCGGCTGGGTCAACTGGGACTTGAGCGAAGACGGCAAAGCCTTGCTCAAGTTTGTCAAACGTCTGATCAAGCTGCGCCTGACCTATCCGGTTCTGCGTCGTGGACGCTTTCTGGTGGGTAATTACAACGAGGACATTGGCGTCAAGGACGTCACCTGGCTGGCACCGGACGGCAGCGAAATGTCCACCGAGCAATGGCACGACAGCCACGGACGATGCCTGGGCATGTTGCTCGATGGTCGCGCCCAGGAAACCGGAATCCGCCGTAAAGGCGCTGACGCCACTTTGCTGCTGGTGGTCAACGGCCATCACGACATCGTCAATTTTCTTCTGCCAGAAGTGCCTGACGGCGGTTTCTGGACCTGTTTGGTCGACACCAACCAGCCATCGATTCGGGGCCAGGAACGGTTCGATTTCAGTCACGAATACTCCGTGACCGGACGCTCGTTGCTGTTGTTCGAGTTACAACATGAGGACGAAGACTGATACCGCTTCCCATCGTCACGGGCAACGATCGTCGGCGCTTGAGTAAGCTACGTGACGAAAAAAATGCTCTTTGAAGGGGGACAGGGGCGACGAATGGTGATGTATGAGCAATACTCTGCTCACAGCAATCCAGGGTTTGGAGCGCTGTGCCCCGCGATTATCTGGTCGCGAGGGGTCTGCGACGGCGTGTTCCGCCAGCCACAATGCACGACTGCCGGCAAATCAGAACAAGGACGTATCACCATGAAATCCACCACCCTGCTCGACAGCAGTTTACCTGCGCAGATCTGGAACACTGCCCGACAGCTGGACAACGTTCCAGTCATCAACACCACCACTCTGGTCCCGGCAGGCGCTCGCGCCGTGGTGATCGCGCCGCACCCAGGCGACGAAGTGGTAACCTGCGGCGGCCTGTTGCAGCTGCTCTCTACTCTCGGCCATCCCTTGCAATTGATCTCGATTACCGATGGCAGCGCCAGTCATCCGGGCTCGAACCTGTGGTCGGAGAAACGCCTGAGTGTGTTCCGCCCTCAGGAAAGCGTCGAAGCCCTGCGCCGTCTCGGTTTGCCCATGCATAGCCTGAAATGGATTCGCGGCGGTTTTACCGACAACGGGCTGGCCGAACGTGAACTGCAATTGACTCAATTCATCGCGCGCTACCTGCGACCGGGTGACGTGGTGTTCACCACCTGGAGCGAGGACGGCATCATCGACCATGACACGGTGGGTCGGGCCGCCGCCAAAGCCGCCCTCATGGTCGGGGCAAGCTTCAATGAAGTGCCGGTCTGGTCCTGGCACTGGCCCGCACGCGATCAGGGACTGATTCCCTGGCACCGCGCCCGCAAAGTCCGTCTCGACACCTGGACCGTCGCGCGCAAGTGCCACGCCACCCATGCATACGCCAGCCAGCTGAATGGTGAACCGGAGATCGGCATCGCACCGAAGCTGCCCAGGGTTATTCTGGAACGGATGCGTCAACCCTATGAAATCGTTTTTGTGTGATCGTGAAAGGCGTGATGCCTTGGCCCTGTCCAAAATTCTGAACTGCCGGCCAATGCATCAGTCGCATAGATAACCCGCCCGATTCAGTGGAGAGCACGTGAGCCCCGATTCAGACCGGCACACCGCCAATCCAGATTCGATGAACAGGCCGCCGACCATTCATCGCCTCAGGGTTCTGACGATCAATACCCACAAGGGCTTCACGGCCCTCAACCGGCGCTTCATTCTTCCGGAACTGCGTGAAGCCGTGCGCAGCACCTCTGCCGACCTGGTGTTTTTACAGGAAGTGCTCGGCGAACATGATCGCCATGCCACGCGCCATGACCATTGGCCGCAGATCTCGCAGTACGAGTTCCTCGCCGACAGCATGTGGAGCGACTTCGCCTACGGCCGCAACGCGGTGTATCCCGACGGCCATCACGGCAATGCGCTGCTGTCCAAATACCCGATCCGCCACTATCGCAACCTCGATGTCTCCATCACCGGACCCGAGCGCCGCGGGCTGCTGCACTGCGTGCTCGATGTACCGGGGCACGCCGAAGTACACGCGATCTGTGTCCACCTGAGCCTGCTGGAAAGCCATCGCCAATTGCAACTGGCCCTGCTCTGTCAGCTGATCGAGTCACTGCCCGACGATGCCCCGGTGATCATCGCCGGCGACTTCAATGACTGGCAACTTCAAGGCAACGCCACGCTCGCGCAACGCGACGATCTGCACGAAGCCTTCGAGCTCCATCACGGACGCCCGGCCAAGACCTATCCGGCGCGCTTTCCACTGCTGCGACTGGACCGCATCTACCTGCGCAACGCCAGCAGTCACGAACCGAAGATTCTAGGGAACAAGCCGTGGACCCACCTCTCCGACCATTTGCCACTGGCGGTTGAAGTGCATTTCTAAGGTCTTCCGGACGTAAAAAAAGCCTCTAATTTGACGTCAGAAAATGATTTTCCGGATAAACAACAACTTAGATAATTGCCAATAATCAGTCGGTTGCAAAGCCTAATTTAGTCATACCGCTCATCGTTCAATTTCTTGACGCGGAGCCAGCGGTCTTCTTAGCTAAATCGTACTACCCCCGGAATTACCTTCTGGGGCAAGCCTCGGAAACCCGCTGCAGCGGGCCGCCGGGTTTTGCCTCAATGAAATCGGTCGCCCCTCATTCGGGGTAGGAGAGACGCCAAGAGATATGGCATGCGATTGCAAGGTAGACCTCCATGAACACCGCCTTCATCCAACACGAGATCAAATTCACTCTATACACCGTTTCCACCTCGCTGCTGCTGTGCACATCCATGGAGGTTCAGGCGTCGTCTGTCGAGGACGAGGCGATGCCCTGGTATCAGCAAGATGTCCCGGCGTTCACCCTGCCGGCGCCTGATGTGAGTAACAACATCCGTTTCACCCGAGATCCCGGCCGTGATAACCAGCTGCTGACAGTCGAGCAAGTCGCTCCTTCAGCCTGGGATCGGGTTTACGGCCAACCCGCCAGGAACGCAGAACGCGATGTCCTCAGCTCACAGTTTTCCGGTATGACCGGCGCCGAAGTCAAAGGCCCGGCGGTGCTTACCCTGCAAAGTAGCGGCGGCAGCACTCAGCGCGTGGGTCTGGTGGGCGGAACAAGCCAGTTTCAGAGCAGCAGCAATGGCCAGTTGATCAGTTCTGCCATCATCGATCCGAACAATACCCTCAACGTGCAAGGTCCCAGCCTTGGCGCTTATTGGAGCCTGACCGGCGCAAACGGCTGGCACGTGGACATGACCGCCAGCGGCGGTCGGGTCAATGGCTACAGCCTCAATGATCAGGGTCAGCGCCAAATCGCCGAAGGCAGCGCAATGACCCTCTCGGTGCAAGGTGGATTTCCCATCGGCATCAGCGAAAACTGGGTAATTGAACCCCAGGCGGAGTTGATCAACCAGCGTATTTCCCTGGACACCCCGTATGCAGGTAGCGGTAATGCCTCATCCAGCGACTTGACGTCCTGGAGCGGCAGGGTCGGTGCAAGCTTGAAAGGGAGTTATGACATCAAGGGCCTGCCGATCGAACCCTATGTTCGTACCAACTTCTGGCACACGGTCAATACCAGCGACACCGTGACCCTCGGTCAGGTCGACAAGCTCAGCAGCAGCCGAAACACCTCGTCGGTCGAACTGGGCCTGGGATTGGTAGCCAGAGTCACGCCCGCCGTCAGCCTGTATGTCAGCGGCGATTACAACAGTGCGACTGTCAACAACGACTTGAATGGATTGATAGGCAGTATTGGTGTGCGGATGCTCTGGTGACTCCCCCGAGCGTTCCCGCGCTTGCGCGCGGGAACGACCCCTCGCAATCAACCTTCCGGACGCAGAATCAACACCCCCAACGGCGGCAGATTCAGCACCAGCGACAACGCCTGGCCATGGCTGCCCTCCTCTTCGGTAGACACACCGCCGCCATTACCGTAATTGGAGCCGGCATAGATCCCTGCGTCGCTGTTTATCACCTCGCTCCAGCGCCCGGCAAACGGTACACCCACCCGATAGGCGGCACGCGGCACCGGCGTGAAGTTGGCAACCACCAACACTGGCCGCCCTTCCTTGCTCCAGCGCAGCCAGGCATAGACGCTATTCATTGCATCGTCACCGATCAGCCATTGGAAGCCCTGTGGCACATCGTCCTGATCGTGCAGTGCCGGTTCTTCGCGGTAGAGCTGATTGAGGTCGGTCACCAGTTTCTGCACGCCACGGTGTTCCGGGTATTGCAGCAAGTACCAGTCCAGTTGCTGATCGTGATTCCATTCGCGCCACTGGCCGAACTCACAGCCCATGAACAGCAGTTTCTTGCCTGGATGCGCCCACATGAAACTCAGGTAAGCGCGCAGGTTGGCGAACTTCTGCCAGCGATCTCCGGGCATCTTGTCGATCAGCGAATGCTTGCCATGTACCACTTCGTCGTGGGAAATCGGCAGGATGAAGCGCTCGGACCAGGCGTAAACCAGGCCAAAGCTCAGCTCGTTGTGATGATGGGCACGGTAGACCGGGTCCTGCTGAATGTAATGCAGCGAATCGTGCATCCAGCCCATGTTCCATTTGTAGTCGAAGCCCAATCCGCCTTGCTGCGTGCCTTGGCTGACACCCGGCCAGGCCGTGGACTCCTCGGCAATCACCAGCGCACCGGGGGCTTCGAGGTCGATCACATCGTTGAGGTGGCGGACAAAGTCGATGGCTTCGAGGTTCTCCCGACCACCATGGCGATTGGGTACCCACTCGCCAGCCTTGCGTGAATAGTCGCGATAGAGCATCGAGGCCACCGCATCGACCCGCAGCCCATCGACGTGGAAATGCTTGAGCCAGTGCAACGCCGACGCCAGCATGAAGCCATGCACTTCGGTGCGTCCGAGGTTGTAAATCAGCGTGTCCCAGTCCTGGTGAAAGCCTTCCTGCGGGTTGCCATACTCGTACAGCGCGGTGCCATCGAACTGCGCCAGGCCATGGGTATCGGTGGGAAAATGCGCCGGCACCCAATCGAGGATCACCCCGATGTTGGCCACGTGGCAGGCGTTGACGAACGCGGCGAAGTCATCCGGTGAACCGTAGCGGGCACTCGGGGCAAATTGCGATAACGGCTGATAACCCCAGGAACCGCCGAACGGGTGTTCCATGATCGGCATCAGTTCGATGTGGGTGAAACCGAGTTTCTGCACGTAAGGGATCAGATGCTCGGCCAACTCGCCCCAGTTGTATTGGCGCGCCACTTCACCGACGTCGTCCACTTCGCACTGCCAGGAACCCGCATGCAGTTCGTAAATCGACAGCGGCGCGCTCGTGCGGTGGCGCTCGCCGCGTGACTGCATCCAGTCCTGATCCTGCCAATCGATGCGCAACGGCGAGGCGACTTTCGAGGCCGTGTCCGGCGGTAGCTGTGTCGCCAATGCCATGGGGTCAGCCTTGAGCGGCAGAATCCCCTGGGCACCGAGAATTTCGTACTTGTACCCCTCACCCGCCTGCAAGCGCGGAACAAACAACTCCCAGACCCCGGACGGATGACGCAGCCGCATCGGGTGACGGCGACCATCCCAGACGTTGAAATCGCCGACCACCGAGACCCGCCGGGCATTCGGCGCCCACACCGCAAAACGCACACCATCGACGCCGTCGACGTTCTTCAACTGCGCTCCCAGGCAGGCACTGAGATCCCGGTGATTGCCCTCGGCGAACAGATACAAGTCCATCTCGCCCAACAACGGGCCGAAGCTGTAAGGATCCTCTGCGGTTTGCTCACCGCCAGCCCAACGGGTGCGCAACAGGTAAGCCTGGGTCCGGTCGAAATGCGCGACGAACAACCCCGGCACTTCGGTAGCGTTCAAGCTGCCGAGCTCTTCGCCGGAGTCACGGGCAATCACCTGCACGCTCAAAGCCTCCGGCAGGTAAGCGCGAATGAACTGACCGCCGGCCCCGTCAGCGTGTGGTCCGAGTATCGCAAAGGGATCCTGGTGCTCGGCACGCACCAGCGCCTCGATGTCTCGCGCTAGAGGCAGCAGCGCTTCTTTCACATGTCCCCGCTCCATCATGATGGCTCCTTCATAACTGCTCTCCACCGCTATAGGAAAAGGGTTTGAGTCCACTCAACAACCCGTACAGACCGTGCAATGGCACGGGCAACCAGGCGGGACGATTTTCGGCTTCATACACCACTTCATAGGCCGCCTTCTCCAGACTGAACAACGCCAGTGCGGCGTCTTCGGCCTCAGGGTCTTGCCATGCATGAGCAAGACTAGCTGCTGCCTGCCGATATGCCTGAACAAACGCTAGCGTGGACTCACGCAAATAACGTTCCGTTACCCGCTGACGTGCCGCCAGCGTCTGCGCGGTGCCGTCGACGCCCTGCCCGTTCAGCGCCATTGCCGCCGCATAATCGAACGAGCGCAGTACGCCGCCCACATCCTTGTAAGGACTGTGTTTAGCCCTTCGCTCATGCAACGGCCGCGCCGGTTCGCCTTCGAAATCGATCAGGTAGGCATCGCCCTTGATCACCAGTACCTGACCCAGGTGTAAATCACCGTGGACGCGCATCTGCAAACCACCCACCGCTTTCGCCGCCAATTCCTGAATGTGCTTGAGGATGGTTTTTTTCTGCTCCAGTAAACGCACCACCAACACCTGATCCCCCGGACTCAGCCCGGCCTGATGCTGCTTAAGCAACTGCAAGGCATGCTCCAGCTGCGCACCGATCGCTTTCGCCAATGCCTGCTGATCCTTGTGTGTGGTGACCCGCGAATTGAACGCCGAGTCGTCACTGGGTGCCGCCAATAGCACGTGCATTTCCCCAAGGCGCTGACCGAGCATGCCAGCGAAATCTTTCAATTCACCGAGCGCGTTGTAGTGCTGTTCCTGCTCGGACATCGCCTCGGCCAACTCATCGCGAATCGCCCGTTCAAGGTTGTTCTGGGTCCATTCCCAGGCATCGCCCTGATTGCTCAGATAACCTTGGGCGATCATCAACAGAGTGTCTTCGCCTTGCAGATCGCGACGGGTTACCGAGCCGAGCAACGGTGAAATGTGCTTGAACCCGGCAGCGCTCAGGTACGCGCCCATCTCCAGTTCCGGGTGCACGCCGCTGGCCACTTTGCGGATCAGCTTGAGCACTAGACTGCCACCAATCACCACGGAGCTGTTGGATTGCTCGGCCGACAGGTAGCGCACGTCAGAGTCAGCCCCCAGACCGAGTTCCGCCAGCTCGGCGGTCGGCTCGAAACGAATCTCGCCGTCACTTGCGGCCAGCACCGTGTGCCCCTGCATCGCCTGCAACACCGCGCGAATGAACGTGTCGAGACTGAAAGCGTCCGTCACCAGGCCGACCTGCCGTCCGCGCCGCACCCGCGCCAAGGCAAGCTGCTGCGGCAATGCAGCGCCGACCTGGTCTTCAGCCAGAAATCCGAACGGCAACTGATAACGATTGGTCTGACCATCGCTGGTGACATCGATTTCGCTGAACAGCACCGGATGCTGCGGATCACCAAAACGCACACCGTAGACGATGTGCACTGTTTCGATACTGGAGTCCTTGCCGTCGAACCAACGTCGATTGTGCAACCAGCTTGGCAACGCACTTTGCTCCAGAATGGTGCGTGACGGTGCTTCGAGCAGCTCTTCCATGCGCTTTTTCAGTACCAGGGTGGTGAAGTCCGGCAGGCTTTGCGCAGGTTCGACGTGCCAGCTCGGCATCTGGTTTTCCGCCGCCAGCACAAACCAGTAAAAACCATACGGCGCCAGGGTCAGCAGAAAGTTGAGCTGGCCAATCGGCGGGAAAGCGTTACCGCCGAGCATTTCCACGGGAACCATGCCAGCGAAGGCCGAAAGGTCCAGCTCGGCCGCCTGGGCACTGCGCGAAACATTGGCCACGCAGAGGATGATTTCGTGTTTGCCATCATCACCGGTGTATTCCCGTGTATAGGCAAGAATTCGCCGGTTGCTCGGCGAGAGCATTTTCAAGCTGCCTCGGCCAAACGCCTTGGACTGTTTGCGGATCGCCAGCATGCGCCGGGTCCAGTTCAGCAGTGAATGCGGGTCGACAGCCTGGGTTTCGACGTTCACCGACAGGTAACCGTAGAGCGGGTCCATGATCGGCGGCAGCACCAGACTCGCCGGGTCGGCGCGGGAGAATCCGCCATTACGGTCGATCGACCACTGCATCGGCGTGCGCACCCCATCGCGGTCACCCAAGTAGATGTTATCGCCCATGCCGATTTCGTCGCCGTAGTACAGAGTCGGTGTCCCCGGCATCGACAGCAGCAGGCTGTTGAGCAACTCGACGCGGCGCCGATCACGTTCCATCAGCGGTGCCAGGCGCCGGCGAATGCCGAGGTTGATCCGCGCGCGGCGGTCGGCCGCGTAGTAGTTCCACAGGTAATCGCGCTCCTTGTCGGTGACCATCTCCAGGGTCAGCTCATCATGGTTGCGCAGGAAAATCGCCCATTGGCAGTTGGCCGGGATCTCCGGCGTCTGGCGCAGGATATCGGTGATCGGAAAACGGTCTTCCTGGGCCAGCGCCATGTACATGCGTGGCATCAACGGGAAGTGGAAGGCCATGTGGCATTCGTCGCCGTCATCACCCTTGGTATCTCCGAAATACAACTGAGTGTCTTCCGGCCACTGGTTGGCTTCGGCCAGCAGCATGCGGTCCGGGTAGTGGGCGTCGATCTCGGCACGAATCCGCTTGAGCACGTCGTGGGTTTCGGGCAGGTTTTCGTTGTTGGTGCCGTCGCGCTCGATCAGGTAGGGGATTGCATCCAGGCGCAGGCCGTCGATGCCCAGGTCCAGCCAGTAGCGCATCACCGAGAGCACGGCTTTCATGACCTGCGGGTTGTCGAAGTTCAGGTCCGGTTGATGCGAATAAAAACGGTGCCAGAAGTACTGGCCGGCCACCGGGTCCCAGGTCCAGTTGGACTTCTCGGTGTCGAGAAAAATGATCCGTGTGCCGTCGTACTTTTGATCGTCATCGGACCAGACATAAAAGTCCCGCGCCTTTGATCCTGGCTTGGCCTTGCGCGCCCGCTGAAACCAGGGGTGTTGATCCGAGGTGTGGTTGATGACCAACTCGGTGATCACCCGCAAACCGCGTTGATGGGCCTCGGAAATAAAGCGCCTGACGTCGGCCAGGGTCCCGTAATCGCGGTGCACGCCACGGTATTCGGCAATGTCGTAGCCGTCATCGCGACGTGGCGAGGGGTAGAACGGCAGCAGCCAGATGGTGTTGACGCCCAGATCGGCGATGTAGTCCAGCTTGGCGATCAAACCGGGAAAGTCGCCAATCCCGTCGTTATTGGAGTCGAAATAAGACTTTACGTGAACCTGATAGATCACCGCATCCTTGTACCAGAGCGGGTCGTTGCTGAAGGTGGCTGACCTGGGTTTCTTCGCCATTGGAAACTCCTGAGTACAGTGAGGACCTGTGGGTGCGGCTAAACCGATATCCGCCATATCCCGAACGGCTGGTTCCACGGTTCGATACGCATCCATTGGGTTTTGCCATACCAGGTCCAGCGGTGGCCGTTCATCAGGTCTTCCCCCTGAGTCACGGCGTCGTCGGGCAAGCCCATCTCCCACAGCGGCAATTCGAAATGTGCCTCCTGGGCGTTGAACGGGTCGAGGCTGACCGCCACCAGAATGAAGTTACTGCCATCGGCAGTGCGCTTACCGAAGTACAGAATGTTGTCGTTCCACACCGTGTAGACCTGCAAACCCAAATGGCTGTGCAGCGCCGGATTCTGTCGGCGAATGCGGTTGAGCTGGGCAATCTCGGCGATGATGTTGCCTGGCGCGTTGAAGTCCCGGACGCGGATTTCATACTTCTCGGAATCGAGGTACTCCTCCTTGCCCGGCACTGGCGCCGACTCGCACAGCTCAAACCCCGAATACATACCCCACAGGCCCGAACCCATGGTCGCCAGCGCCGCCCGAATCAAGAAACCGGCGCGGCCCGAGTCGTGGAGAAAACCCGGATTGATGTCGGGTGTATTGACGAAAAAGTTTGGTCGGAAACACTCACGCCAAGGAGACTGGTTCAGCTCGGTGAAATAAGTCGCCAGCTCGTGCTTGGTGTTGCGCCAAGTGAAGTAGGTGTAGCTCTGGGAGTAACCGACCTTGCCCAGACGCGCCATCATCGCCGGGGTGGTGAACGCTTCGGCGAGGAAAATCACCTCGGGATACAGCGCCCGCACATCAGCGATCAACCACTGCCAGAACGGCAGAGGTTTGGTGTGGGGATTGTCGACGCGGAACATCGTCACCCCCTCCTTGACCCAGCCGACCACAATGTCCCGCAACTCCAGCCACAGACTGGGGATCGCCTCGCTGGCGTAGAAGTCGACGTTAACGATGTCCTGGTATTTCTTCGGTGGATTCTCGGCGTATTTGATGGTGCCGTCCGGCCGCCAGTTGAACCAGCCCGGGTGCTGCTTCAGCCACGGGTGATCCTGGGAACATTGAATGGCGAAATCCAGGGCGATCTCCAGCCCATGCGCGGCGGCCGCCGCAACCAGACGACGGAAGTCCTCGCGACTGCCCAACTGCGGATGAATCGCCTCGTGCCCGCCCTCGACACCGCCAATGGCATACGGGCTGCCGTGATCATCAGGGCCGGCGGTCAGGGAGTTGTTGGGGCCTTTGCGATAGCTGCGACCAATCGGGTGGATCGGCGGGAAGTACAGCACGTCAAAGCCCATGTCCTGGATCATCGCCAGACGTGAATGCACATCGTTGAATGTACCGTGACGCGCCGGATCGTCGGTGATCGAGCGAGGAAACAGCTCGTACCAACTGGCGAACTGCGCACGTTCGCGCTCGACGTCCAGCGGGTACTCCGGACTCAGACTGAGATAGGGACGGTTATCGGCCTCGGCCATCAACCCGGCACTGCGCGGGTGCAGAAACAGCGCAACCTGCTCGATTTCGAGCAGACCGACCAGCTCATGGTGCAACGCCGCGAGCTTCTCACTCAACTGACCGTCACTGCGCTCCACCGCTTGCAGCACTTGGGTGCGCCCTTCTTGCAGCTCCAGACTGACCGGCACGCCCGCAACATGCTTTTTCTCCAGCTCATGACAGAAGCTGGCGAACTGATCGATCCAGGCCTCGATGCAAAACCGGTACTGCCCAGGCAGTGCCACATTGAACTGGCCTTGCCAGGCGTTATTGCCCAGATCGGTCATCACTTCGCATTGCCAGATCGAATCAGCCTCGGCGCGCCAGCGCACGCGCACCGCCAGCGTGTCGTGGCCGTCGGCAAAAACCTTGCTGGTGACTGTCACCGCCTGCCCTTCGATGGCCTTGGCCGCAAACTGGCCGCCATCAATCACCGGCATCGTGTTTTCAATAATAATCCGCGGCAGCAGCAAGGCCTGCGACAGTGGCAGTTGCGGGTTGTACTGCAGTTCAGTCGGTTTTTCAGTCGTCATCGAGCATCGCCCCTTACGCCCCATGGACGCGCTTGTGCTTGATCGTGTTCAGCTGCGTTTGGTCTTTCAGCATGACGTCTCTTAGGTTCCGAGCGCCTGGCCTTGCTAAAAGTTCAGATCGTTACACCTTAGTCATGGTCTATGACCGCTAATCGGTTACGCAGAACGATGAGCAAGACCTGTGCCCTAACCTTTTAGATCCCGCAGAAAAGGGTGACCCCCATGACCGTGCGTATAGAAAACCAGGTCTGCTTCTTCATTACCGAGAACCGCGAAGAGATTCGCCTTGCTGCCGATGTCACCATCATCACCGACGCGGACAAAGCCATGTCGGCGGTGGACCTCGACGGTCTGCGCGTGTACATCACCGAAGCAGAAGCCGACGCATTAACCGTAGCAGGTGCCACCGATGGTCGCCGGCACCTGAAGCTCGCCAACAGTGATTCGGTGATTTGACTGACGCAGATCACAGACCACCGCAGACGCCTGATATAGGCACGATTGCCGCGCCTGCCGGGGTGCATCAAGTTGTCGCAGCGCCGGATAAAAAAACCATCTGATCCGCTTTTTAATCCAATAGCTGAGTCTGTTATGCAAACAGTTCAGTGGTCATAGTTCATCTGCCTGATGGAGGCTGATGAGCGAAAGACCATGAGCGATAGAATCCCCGTCCGATTAGTAGAAACATTCGAGCCTTCGCGTCCAAAGATGAAGGCCAAGTCCAGCGACAACCAGATTCACACCCGCAGCTTCACCGGTTTGTTCCGCACCTTGCGTCTGAGCGGTGCGGGTTTTCTGTTTCTGGCATTTTTCGGCACCGTATGGCTGAACTGGGGTGGCCGACAGGCGGTGCTCTGGGACTTGTCGGAAAGCAAATTCCACATCTTCGGCGCGACCTTCTGGCCACAGGATTTCATCCTGCTCTCGGCGCTGCTGATCATCTGCGCGTTCGGCCTGTTCGCGATCACCGTGTTCGCCGGGCGAGTCTGGTGCGGCTATACCTGCCCGCAGAGTTCCTTCACCTGGCTGTTCATGTGGTGCGAAAAAGTCACCGAGGGCGAGCGCAACCAGCGGATCAAGCTGCAAGCCGCACCCTGGGGCCTGAACAAACTGCTGCGTCGCTCGGCCAAACACACGATGTGGCTGGCCATCAGCGTGCTGACCGGCCTGACCTTTGTCGGCTACTTCACCCCCATTCGCCCACTGGCCAATGAACTGCTGACCCTGCAAATGGGTGGGGTCAGTCTGTTCTGGGTGCTGTTCTTCACTGGCGCGACCTACATCAATGCGGGTTGGCTGCGCGAAGCCGTGTGCATGCACATGTGCCCGTATGCGCGGTTTCAGAGCGTGATGTTCGACAAAGACACCTTGACCATCTCCTACGACGCCGCCCGTGGCGAAAGCCGTGGCCCGCGCAAGCGCGAGGTGAAGCCGGCCGACGTGGGGCTGGGCGATTGCATCGACTGTCATGTGTGCGTGCAGGTCTGCCCGACCGGCATCGACATCCGCGACGGTTTGCAGATGGAATGTATCGGCTGCGCGGCGTGTATCGATGCCTGCGATTCGATCATGGACAAAATGGGCTACGCCCGTGGCCTGATCAGCTATACCTCCGAGCATGAATTGCAAGGTGGCAAGACCCACCTGCTCAGGCCTCGGTTGATCGGCTACAGCGCGGTGCTGGTGGTGATGATCGGTGCGTTGGTACTGGCGCTGATGGAGCGACCGATGGTTTCGCTGGACGTCAGCAAGGACCGTGGCCTGTTTCGCGAAAACAGCCAGGGGCAGATCGAAAACATCTACAGCCTCAAAGTCATCAACAAAACCCAGCTGCGGCAGGACTATCGTTTGTCCCTGGTGGACGGCGATGGCTTCCAGTTGCAGGGCAGGACCGAGCTGAGCCTGGCACCGGGAGAGATTGTTGATGTGCCGGTGTCGGTGGCCATGACCACTGACAAGCCAAGCAGCAGTTCGCAGAAGATCAGCTTCAAGATCACCGACAGCGATGAACCTTCGGTGAACAGCGTGGCGCAAAGCCGTTTTGTTGCACCGTTGAATCGTTGAGCCTTTAAGATGCCGAGCCTAAAAGATCGTCCGAACGCGGCCCGAACCTTCGGCAGCTCCTACATTGTTTTCTGAATGACACCAACCCGGGCACTTGATGAAACGCTACGAAAAATTCGCTGACGACATTGCTGAACTGATCCGCTCCGGGGTGCTCGGCCCTGGCCAGCGCGTACCCTCGGTACGTTACGCCAGCCAGACATACGGGGTCAGCCCGTCCACCGTGTTTCAGGCCTACTACCTGCTGGAACGTCGCGGGCTGATCCGCGCCCGGCCGCGCTCCGGCTACTTCGTCAACACCCACGCACCGAGTCCGTTCTCGGAGCCGGTGATCAGCAGCCAGGTCAGCGAGTCCACCGAAGTCGACGTCAGCGAACTGGTGTTCTCGGTGCTCGACTCGATCAAGGACCCGAACACCGTACCCTTTGGCTCGGCCTTCCCGAGCCCGACGCTGTTCCCGTTGCAACGACTCTCTCGCTCGTTGGCCAGTGCCGCCCGGGAAATGGACCCGCGGATGGTGGTGACCGACATGTCGCCGGGCAATCCGCAATTGCGCCGGCAAATCGCCCTGCGCTACATGGTCGGCGGCCTGATGTTGCCCATGGAAGAATTGCTGATCACCAACGGCGCCCTCGAAGCATTGAACCTGTGCCTGCAAGCGGTGACCGAACCCGGCGACCTGGTGGCCATTGAAGCACCGGCGTTCTACGCCAGCCTGCAAGTGCTTGAGCGACTCAAGCTCAAAGCGGTGGAAATCCCTGTGCACCCGCGTGACGGCATCGACCTCGGTGTGCTGGCGCAAACCCTTGAACGCCACCCGATCAAAGCCTGTTGGTGCATGACCAGTTTCCAGAACCCAATGGGCGCGACCATGCCCGAGGCCAAGAAACAGGAACTGGTGGAATTGTTGCGCAGCCATCAGGTGCCGCTGATCGAAGACGACGTCTACGCCGAACTCTATTACGGCCAGCAAGCGCCGAAACCGGCCAAAGCCTTCGACACCGAGGGATTGGTGATGCACTGCGGCTCGTTCGCCAAAAGCCTCGCCCCCGGTTACCGCATCGGCTGGGTTGCCGCCGGGCGCTATGCGCAGAAAATCGAACGCCTGAAGCTGATGACCTCGCTCTGCGCCTCGATGCCGGCCCAGGCGGCTATCGCCGATTACCTGCAACACGGCGGCTACGACCGTCACCTGCGCAAACTGCGCTACGCCCTCGAAGAACAGCAAAGCGCCATGCTGGCCGCCATCGCCCGCTACTTCCCGACACAGACCCGCGTCAGCCAACCGGCCGGCGGCTACTTCCTGTGGCTGGAACTGCCAGCGCAAATGGATTCGTTGAAGCTGTTCCAGATGGCGCTGGCCCAAGGGATCAGCATTGCGCCGGGACCGATCTTTTCACCGACCCAGCGGTTCAGGAACTGTATTCGGTTGAATTACGGCAGCCCATGGACCGAGGATGCCGAGAAGGCGATGGAGACGTTGGGGCGGATTGTTAGATCCTTCTGATAGCTCTATGTCGTTTGATGGATTGCCATCGCGAGCAAGCTCGCTCCCACACTGGATCGATACGTACACAAAACCAATGTGGGAGCGAGCTTGCTCGCGAAGAGGCCAGGCCTGACAACGAAAATCTAAAACCTCAGCGCCCGCCACCCAGGTCCACAAACGTCCCTGTCGCATACGACGCTTTATCCGACAGCAACCAGATAATCGCCTCGGCCACTTCATCCGGGCGGCCGCCGCGGGCCATGGGAATGCCTGACTCAAGCTTGCTGACCCGATCCGGGTCGCCGCTCAGGGCGTGGAAGTCGGTGTAGATATAGCCGGGACGTACGGCGTTGACCCGGATGCCTTCGCCGGCGACTTCTTTGGACAAGCCAATGGTGAACGTATCCAGCGCGCCCTTGGAGGCTGCGTAATCGACGTATTCACCCGGTGAGCCGAGGCGCGAGGCGACCGAGGACACGTTGACGATGCTACCGCCCTGCCCGCCATGTTTGGGTGACATGCGCAGCAGCGCATGCTTGGCGCAGAGGATCGGCGCCAGGACGTTGGTTTTCAATATTTTCAGAATGCGGAACTCGGACATTTCGTCGACCCGCGACTTTTGCCCAACGGTACCGGCATTGTTCACCAGCGCAGTGACTCGACCTAACTCGGTGTCGACGCGATGGAACAGGCTGATCACTTCGTCTTCGATACTGACGTCAGCGCGTACCGCAATCGCCTGGGCGCCAAGCGCGCGGACTTGTTCGAGCACGTGTTGCGCAGCCTGTTCGTCGGCCTGGTAGTTGATGCAGATTCGATAGCCCTGCTCAGCGGCCAGGAGCGCCGTGGCCGCACCAATACCACGACCGCCGCCGGTGATGACGATGACTTTGTCCATGCTGATTCCCCCATTCAAACCCGAAGCCTTGCGCCGAAAGGATACCTGCCAGCGTCGGGTTTTGCATGGGCGCTCATCGAGTGGGACGAGCAACACAACTCCCGTAGCAGCTGCCGAAGGCTGCGTTCGGCAGCGAAGCGGCCGTGAATTCAGACGCTGCGGTGTTTCAGGGTGACCGTGCATACAGGCTTTACGACTGCTTCGCAGCCGAACGCAGCCTCGCAGGCTCGGCAGCTGCTACGGGTGGAGTTCAGCCTGTTGCCAATTGCTCGGCCCGGTGAATGTCGACCATGAACCTGTCGGCCGGCAACGGGTGGCCGAGCAGGTAGCCCTGCAACGAATCACAGCCGAGCTGAGTCAGGAAGTCCTGTTGCACATCGGTTTCCACGCCTTCGGCGACGATGCGTAAACCCAATGCCTGACCTAGAGCGACGATGGCCGAGACAATCGCCGCATCATCACTGTCGCGCTCCAGGTCGCGGACAAAACCACGGTCGATCTTCAGCTCATTGGCCGGCAGGCGCTTGAGGTACATCAAACTCGAATAACCGGTGCCAAAGTCGTCAATGGACAGGTCAACGCCCATTTCCGAGAGCTGCTGGAGCACTGTCATGCTCGCATCGGCATCGCTCATTGCGGTGGTTTCGGTGATTTCCAGAGTCAGGCTGTTGGCCGGTAAACCGTGGGTGGCCAGGGCGTTGGCGACGCTTTGGACCAGCCCGACATGACAGAACTGCAACGCCGAGAGATTCACCGCAATGCGCCAGTTGGTGTAACCCTGGACGTGCCAGATGCGCATTTGCCGGCACGCCTCATTGAGCACCCAATCGCCGATCGGGATGATCAGCCCGGTTTTCTCCGCAAGCTCGATGAACTTGTCCGGCAGCAGCATGCCCTGGGTTGGATGCTCCCAACGCAACAAGGCCTCGGCACCGATTGGCAGGCCATTGCTGGCGTCAAACTTGGGTTGGTAGTGCAAGCTGAATTGCTGTTGCTCGAGCGCATTACGCAAATCCTGAAGCATTTGCAGTTGCTTGCGGGCGTTGGTGTTCATCGAGGCATCGAAGAAGCTGTAGCCGTTCTTGCCCGCGCCCTTGGCGTGATACATCGCCGCGTCGGCGTTCATCAGCAGTTCTTGCGGAGTCTGTCCGTTGCCAGGGTAAACGGCAATGCCAACGCTCGCAGAGATCTGCAAGTCGTGCTCAGCGACCCGGAAGGCGCGCGAGATCAAGGCAACCTGACGCGCCGCCAGACGCAAGGCATCGTCGGGTTCGGCGAGTTGCACCAGCAAGACGAATTCATCACCGCCAATTCGCGCCAGCGTGTCCTGGCTGCGCAGGTCCTCGCGCAAACGTACGCCGACTTCGCGCAGCAACTGGTCGCCCATGTGGTGACCAAAAGCATCGTTGACCGGTTTAAAACCGTCCAGGTCGATGAACATCAACGCGAAACAACCGCCCTGCTCCTGCACCACATGCATAGCCTGGTCGATGCGATCGGCCAGCAATACACGATTCGGCAACCCGGTCAGGGTGTCGTGCAACGCCAGTTGGGTGAGTTCGCGGTTGGCCAGGGTCAGTGAGTAGGCCAACGCGGCAGTGCGTGCTTCAAGACGTGCATCGAGGATCGAAGTCAACAACGCGATGCTCAACACCGCCAGGGTAGTGATCAGTACCAGGTTGTCCAGGCCCTTACCGCTCAAACCGTCGAGTGCGGCACCACAAAAGCTGCCCTCGGGAAATTGCGCTGCTGCCATCCCGGTGTAGTGCATGCCAACAATGGCGAAGCCCATGACGACGGCTGCGCCGCCACGAGCGAAGCGCACATACGGGGTGTTCTGGCGCAAACGAAAGGCGATCCACAACGCCGCGGCAGAAGCGCCGACCGCAATCACCAACGAGGCGCCAAACAATGTCGGGTCGTAATCAATGCCTGGCTGCATGCGCATGGCGGCCATGCCGGTGTAGTGCATACCGCTGATGCCCGCGCCCATGATCAATGCGCCAAACGCCAGTTGCCAGCCCGGCAAACGCGGCTGACTGACCAGCCACAGCGCGAACCCGCAGGACAGAATAGCGATCACCAGCGACAAAAAGGTGATGCCGATATCGTACCCGAGGATCAGCGGCAGCCTGAACGCCAGCATGCCAATGAAATGCATCGACCATACGCCCACCCCCATGGCCAACGCACCACCCGCCGTCCATAGATGAACCGCCCGACCTTTGGCCGTTGCGATGCGTCCGGTCAGGTCCAGGGCGGTATAGGAGGCAAGAATCGCCACACAGAGGGAGATCAGAACCAGGGCGGGGGAATAGCTACCGATGAGCATCAGAACTTCTCGTGGTCGCCCCGTCGATCTGCATCCATGCTGGTGGGGGCAAAGTGCGCGATTGTACTGATTCCATCAACGAACGCACTCACAAAGTAACCAATAGGCCATTAGCGCGACGGACAGTCTGAAATTTTCTTTTAGAGGCTGACGTCAAAAGATCGCAGCCTTCGGCAGCTCCTATGGGGGGCGACGTGTATCCATGTATCCCGGGGGGTCTGCGATCTTTTCAAAACGCCTACGGCTGGGTATGGCCATCCCAGCCACCACCCAACGCGGCGATCAAATTCACGCTGGCAATCAACCGGCTTTGCTGCAAGGTCAGTACGCTACGCTCGTTGCTCAGGGCCGTGGCCTGGACCACCACTACGTCGAGGTAGGCGATCAACCCGGCCTTGTATTGGTTCAGGGTCAGGCGCAACGACTCGCGAGCCGAGTCCAGTGCTTGCTGACGCACCGCTGCCTCGTCTTCCATCACCTTGAGCTGCACCAGGTAGTTTTCGACTTCGCGGAACCCGTCGAGCACGGTTTGCCGATACTTGGCCACGGTCTGGTCGTATACCGCCTCGCTGCGGTCGACTTCCGCCGAGCGCTGGCCGCCATCGAACAAGGTCATGGCAAGCTTGGGGCCCACCGACCAGAAACGGTTCGGCAAGCTGATCAGGTTGGAGTAGGTACTGCTGCTGTAACCGCCGGCCATACTCAAAGTGAGGTCCGGGTAGTAAGCGGCTTTGGCCACGCCGATGTTGGCGTTGGCGGCGATCACCGAACGCTCGGCCGAGGCGATGTCCGGGCGCCGTTCCAGCAGTTGCGAAGGCAGGCTCAGCGGAACCTGCGGCAATGCTGGAATGGTCTGGGCTTCGGCCAGATTGAATTCAGCCGGTGGCAAACCGATCAGCACCGCAATCGCGTTCTCGAACTGCGCACGCTGCCAGATCAGATCGACCATGTCGGCCTGAGTACTTTTCAGCTGGGTTTGCGCCTGGGCCACCGCGTCCTTGCCGGACACGCCGGCGCGGTACTGGTTTTCGGTCATTTGCAGCGAACGCTGATAATTCTCGACCGTGGCTTGCAGCAGGCGCTTTTGCTGGTCGATCACCCGCAATTGCAGGTAGTTCTGCACCAGCTCCGATTGTTGACTCAGGCGCATCGCGGCCAGGTCGGCAAAACTCGCTTCGGCGCTGGCCTTATCGGCTTCCAGACCGCGACGCAACTTGCCCCAGACGTCCGCTTCCCAACTCACCCCAAGCTGGGTGTTATAGGTGTCGCGGATGCCGCTGCTGGTACTGCTCAGGCTTGAACTGCTGCTACCGGTGCCCTGACTCGAACGGGTTTTCCCGGCGCTCAGATCAACCGTTGGAAAAAACGCACCTCGGGCACTGCGGACCAACGCCTGAGCCTGACGGTATTGGGCTTCGGACTGGGCAACGGTCTGGTTGGCACTGTTGAGTTTCTCGACCAGCCCGTTGAGCTGTTGATCACCGTACAGTTCCCACCAGGCGCCACGGGCCAATGAGTCACTCGGCGTCGCCTGACGCCAGCCTTCTGCCTGCTTGTACTGTGCCGGCTCGGCCACTGGCGGACGCTGATAATCCGGACCAATAGCGCAGGCACTGAGCATCAAGACGCTGAGCGAAAGACTCAGCAAGCGCGAGCCGCGGGCCGAAACCAGGCGCCGGGCCATCGGTGCGTCGAGGTTGAACAGGCAACGGTCAGTCATAGCGGAGTTTCCAGAGAAGCATCGGTACGAACCCCACGCCAGCGGTTGACCCGATGGCGCAAACGGTCGAGATAAAGGTAAACCACCGGGGTGGTGAAAAGCGTCAGCACCTGGCTGAAAATCAGCCCGCCAATAATGGTCAGACCCAATGGCTGGCGCATTTCCGCGCCTTCGGCGGTGCTGAGCAACAAGGGCAAGGCACCCAGAATCGCCGCCAGGGTGGTCATCAGAATCGGCCGCAGACGCAACAGGCACGCACTGCGAATCGACTCCAGCGGTTCCATGCCCTGATGGCGTTCAAGCTGTAGCGCGAGGTCGATCATCAGAATGGCGTTTTTCTTCACCACACCGATCAACAGAAACAGCCCGAGCAGCGAAATCAGGCTGAACTCGCCGCCCAGCACATAGATCGACAACAACGCACCGACGCCCGCCGAAGGCAATGTCGAAAGGATGGTCAACGGGTGCACGTAACTTTCGTACAGCACGCCCAACACCAGATACACCGCCACCAGTGCGCCGAGGATCATCCACGGCTGACTCTTCTGGGTTGCGGCAAAGGCGTCGGCGGTACCGGCCATCTTGGCGATCACTTCTTCCGGCAGCCCCAACTTGGCAATCGCCCGTTCGATGGCGGCCGAGCCTTGTTCAACGGTGACGCCTTCGGCCATATCAAACGAGACGCTTTCGGAAGCGAACTGCCCTTCATGGCTGACCCGGTCGTTTTCCAGGCTGTTTTCATAGTGGGCAATCGCCGACAGCGGAATACGCGCGCCGGCAGCGGTGATCACCTGAACCTGATTGCGGGTGATCGGGTCCTGGGCGTATTTCGGATTGACCTCCATCACCACCTGATACTGGTTCAGGCTGTCGTAAATGGTCGATATCTGCCGTTGGCTATAAGCGTTGTTCAACACCGCCGTGACCATGGACATATCTATCCCCAAGCGTTTGGCCTGATCGCGGTCGACCACCAGCGTCACCTGCGCGGCACCTCGCCCTTCGCGGGCGTCGATGGCGGTCAGTTCGGGCAGCGCCTTGAGCGCCGCGACGACTTTCGGGTACCACTCGCGCAACGCCGATAGATCACCGCTTTGCAGGATGTAGGTGTATTGCGAGGTGGTCTGTTCGCGGCCACCACCAAACTGCAAGTCCTGGTCGGCCATCAGCATCAATTGGGCACCCGGGACCTTGGGCATTTCCTTGCGCATGCGTTCAATGACTTTCTGCGCAGAAATGTTGCGTTCCTTGATCGGCTTCAGACGCACCAGCATGAAGGCGTTGTTGGTGCCGTTGGTACCACCAATGAAACCGGCGACACTTTCCACGGCATCGTCTTTCAACACCGCACGGCGGAAGACCTCCATTTTCGGCTGCATGACGTTGAACGACAGGCCGTTGTCACCACGGACAAAACCGATCAGTTGGCCGGTGTCCTGCTGCGGCAGAAAGGTCTTGGGCACCACCACATACAAGGCGACGTTCACGCCAATAGTGATAAACAGGCTGAGCAGCGTTAGCCGCCGATGACGCAACACCCAATCCAGACTGCTGGCATAGTGTTTGACCATCCAGTCGTTGGCGCGCCGGCTGGCGCGTTGCAAACGGTTTTCCTCGCCTGGCGTGTGGGGCTTCAGCCAGCGGGCACAGAGCATCGGCGTCAGGGTCAGCGAGACCACCAGCGACACGACGATCGATGCCGCCAAGGTGATCGAGAACTCACGAAACAGGCTCTCGATGATCCCGCCCATGAACAGAATCGACAGGAACACCGCCACCAGCGAGACGTTCATCGACAGCAAGGTAAAACCGACTTCCTTGGCGCCCAGGTACGCCGCCTTCATCGGCGCAATGCCTTCGTCGATGTGCCGCGAGATGTTTTCCAACACCACGATGGCATCGTCCACCACCAGCCCGGTGGCCAGAATCAGCGCCATCAGCGACAGGTTGTTCAGCGAAAATCCATAGAGGTACATCACCGCGAACGTACCGACCAGCGACACCGGCACTGCCAGCGTCGGGATCAACGACGCGCGGAAGTTACCGAGGAACAGGAATACCACCAGAATCACCAGCGCCACGGCAATCAGCAGGGTCATTTCCGCTTCGTGCAGGGTCGCCTTGATCACTGGTGAACGGTCCATCGCCAGGTTCAGCTTGACGCTGGCCGGCAACACCGCCTGCAAGGCCGGCAGCTGTGCCTTGATATCGTTGACCGTTTTAATGATGTTGGCGCCAGCCTGACGGTTGATCACCAACAGCACCGCCGCGTCATCGTTGAAGAAACCGCTGTTGTAGCGGTCTTCAACGCTGTCGCGGACCTTGGCCACATCACTCAGGCGCAACGCCGAGCCATTCTGGTAGCGAATGATCAGCGGTTCATAATCCTTGGCCTTCTCCAACTGGTCGTTGGCCTGTACCTGCCACATCCGCTGATCGTCTCCGATCGAGCCTTTGGGCCGGCGCACGTTGGCGTTGGCGATGGTGTTGCGCACGTCATCCAGCGCTACGCCGTACTGGTTCAGCAGTTGTGGCTCAAGTTCGATACGTACCGCTGGCAACGAGCTACCACCGATTTGCACTTCGCCGACACCCGGCACCTGAGACAGGCTTTGCGAAAGGATGGTCGAGGCCAGGTCGTAAAGCTGACCTTTTTCCAGCACATCCGAGGTCAGCGACAGCACCATGATCGGCGCCTGGGACGGGTTGACCTTCTTATAGGTCGGCATGCTGCGCATCCCGCTGGGCAGCAGGTTGCGCGAGGCGTTGATCGCCGCTTGCACTTCACGCGCCGCGCCATTGATGTCGCGGTCCATGTCAAATTGCAGGATCACCCGGGTCGAACCCTGGCTGGAACGGCTGCTCATGGTGTTGACCCCGGCGATGGCGCCGAAGGATCGTTCCAACGGCGTCGCCACGGTGGACGCCATGACCTCGGGGCTCGCACCCGGCAGGCTTGCCGACACCACGATCACCGGGAAGTCCATTTGCGGCAGCGGCGACACTGGCAGCAAGCCGAAACTCACACCGCCCAGCAGCATGATCGCCAGGCTCAGCAACATGGTCGCTACCGGCCGACGGATGAAAGGTCCGGACAGGTTCATGGCTGTTCTACCGGCTCCAGACGCTCAGGCGCACGCCGCCAGCGCCGACCGAGGCGGTCGAAATACAGGTAGATAACCGGCGTGGTAAACAGCGTCAGCACCTGGCTCACCAACAAACCGCCAACCATCACCAGACCCAATGGCTGACGCAGTTCAGCACCGGAGCCTGTGGCGAGCATCAACGGCACAGCGCCGAACAACGCGGCCAGCGTGGTCATCAGAATCGGCCGGAAACGCAGCAGCGCGGCCTGGTAAATCGCCGTGGCAGGGTCCATGCCCTGATTGCGTTCGGCATCGAGGGCGAAGTCGATCATCATGATCGCGTTCTTCTTGACGATACCGATCAGCAAGATGATGCCGATGATCGCGATCATGCCCAGGTCATTGCCACTGAGGATCAACGCCAGCAAGGCGCCGACAGCCGCCGACGGCAAGGTCGAGAGAATGGTGATCGGGTGAATGTAGCTCTCGTAAAGCACGCCGAGCACGATGTACATGGTCACCACCGCCGCCAGAATCAGCAGCAAGGTGCTCGACAGCGAGGCCTCGAACGCCTGAGCCGCACCCTGAAACTGCGTCTGCACGCCGAGCGGCATGCCGATATCCGCCTGCACCTTGTTGATCAGCTCGACGGCCTGGCCCAACGCCACGCCGGGCGCAAGGTTGAAGGACATCATCACCGCCGGGAACTGGCCGATGTGCGCAATCGCCAATTGCGCCTGGCGCTCTTCGACATGGGCCAGACTGGACAACCGCACCTGACCACCGCTGGTAGTCTTGACGTGAATCTGCTCCAGCGCCTGCGGGCCGATCTTCTGGCCATCCTGTGCCTGCAGCACCACGCGGTACTGGCTGGCCTGGGTGTAAATGGTCGAGATCTGGCGCTGGCCGAAAGCGTCGTACAGTGCGTCGGTGATGTTCGACACCGAAACCCCGATCCGCGAAGCCGCATCGCGGTCGATCACCAGGTAGACCTGCAAGCCCTTGTCCTGCAAATCACTGGCAACGTCGGTCAGCTCTGGCTGCTTGGCCAGCGCCTCGACCAGTCGTCCGCTCCACAGGCTGAGCAGCTCGACATCCGGTGACGACATGCTGAATTGATACTGCGTACGGCTGACCCGGTCTTCGATGGTCAAGTCCTGCACCGGCTGCATGAACAGGCGAATGCCCACCAGTTTGTCCAGCTGCGGTTGCAACCGGGTGATCACCTGGGCCGCGCTCAGATCGCGGTCTTTGTGCGGCTTGAGGTTGATCAGCAATCGCCCGCTGTTCAGGGTCGCGTTGTCGCCGTCGACGCCAATGTAGGACGAAAGGCTTTGCACCGCCGGGTCGGCCAGAATGACCTTGGCCAGTTCCTGCTGACGCTGGCTCATGGCGGCAAAGGAAACCGACTGCGGCGCCTCGGAAATGCCCTGGATCACCCCGGTGTCCTGCACTGGAAAAAAGCCCTTCGGCACCACGATATACAGGAACACCGTCAGGCCCAGAGTGGCGATGGCCACCAGCAGGGTCAGCGGCTGATGCTTGAGCACCCACTGCAACTTGCGCCCGTAGGCGGCGATCAGCCAGTCGATCCACGCACCGCTGGCCCGGTAGAAGCGGCCCTGCTCTTCTGGTTTGGGTTCACGCTTGAGCAACCGCGCGCACATCATTGGCGTCAAGGTCAGGGAAACCACCAGGGAAATCAGGATCGCCACCGCCAGGGTAATCGCAAACTCGCGGAACAGCCGCCCAACGACGTCGGCCATGAACAACAGCGGAATCAGAACCGCAATCAGCGACAGCGTCAGCGAGATCAAGGTGAAACCGATCTGTTTGGCGCCCTTGAGCGCCGCCTGCAACGGGCTGTCGCCCTCCTCGATGAAGCGCGAAATGTTTTCCAGCATGACGATCGCGTCGTCCACCACAAAACCGGTGGCGATGGTCAGCGCCATTAACGTCAGGTTATTGACCGAGAAACCGGCCAGGTACATCACGCCAAAAGTACCGATCAGCGACAAGGGCACCGCAATCGACGGAATGAGGGTCGCGCTGGCACGGCGCAAGAACAGGAACGTCACCATCACCACCAGGGCGATGGCGATCAGCAGTTCGTGCTGCACGTCGGTCACCGACGCACGGATGGTCTGGGTACGGTCGGTCAACACGGTAACGTCGAGGCCGGCCGGCAGGTTATCGGTGATGCTCGGCAATAAAGCCTTGATCCGGTCGACCACCTCGATCACGTTGGCACCCGGTTGGCGCTGGATGTTCAGCAGCACAGCCTGGTTTTCGTTGGCCCACGCGGCGAGACGATCGTTCTCGGCACCGTCGACGATCTGCGCGACATCCTTGAGCCGCAACGGCGCGCCGTTCTTATAGGCCAGGATCAGTTCGGCGTAGTCCTTGGGCGAGGTCAACTGATCGTTGGCATCGAGCATCGAGACCCGGGTCGGACCGTCGAAGTTACCTTTGGGCTGGTTGACGTTGGACGCGCCGATCAAGGTGCGCACGTCCGAGAGGTTCAAGCCGTTGGCCGCCAGGGCTTCAGGATTGACCTTGATTCGCACGGCCTGACGTTGGCCGCCGGCAATGCTGACCATGCCGACGCCACTGATCTGGGCGATTTTCTGCGCCATGCGCGTGTCGACCAGGTCATTGAGCTTGGGCAGCAACATGGTTTTGGAGGTGATCGCCAAGGTCAGCACCGGGGTGTCCGCCGGGTTGACCTTGTTGTACACCGGCGGTGCCGGCAAGTCCTTGGGCAGCAGATTGGTCGCCGCGTTGATCGCCGCCTGCACCTGCTGCTCGGCGACGTCCATGTTGATGTCGAGGCTGAAGCGCAGGGTCAGCACCGAGGCACCGCCGGAACTGGTCGAGGCCATTTGGGTCAGGCCGGGCATTTGCCCGAACTGACGCTCAAGTGGCGCGGTGACCGCACTGGTCATCACATCTGGACTGGCGCCCGGGTACAGGGTCATGACCCGAATGGTCGGGTAATCGACCTGAGGCAGTGCCGATACCGGCAGCAACTTGTAGGCAATCAGGCCGGCCAAAACGATGGCCAGCATGCTCAGGGTAGTGGCTACCGGGCGAAGGATGAACAGACGCGAGATGTTCATGCGCGGCCCTTGTGCGCCTTGCCAGTGGCTTTCGGATCAGTCGCGGCGTTTGCCGATGGGCCCTGGCTTTCGGTCGGGGTCGCTGGCACGGCGTTGCTGTCGTTGACCACCTCGACTTCACTGCCCTCCTTGAGGCGATCGGTGCCTTCCAGAACCACCCGATCACCCGCTTTCAAGCCTTCCTTGATCACCGTGTTGTCGCCATCGCTGGCGCCGATTTTCAACGGGCGAATGGTGACTTTTTTGTCACCGTCCAGGGCATAGGCGAAGGTGCCGTTAGTGCCGAACTGAATAGCCGCCGAAGGCGCCAGCACCACCCCTTTGAGGGTGTCGGCCAGCAGTCGGACGTTGACGAACTGATTCGGAAACAGCGCCAGATCGCGGTTGTCGTAGCGTGCCTTGAACTTCAGCGTGCCGGTGGTGGTGTCGATCTGGTTGTCCAGGCTCTGCAAGACACCGCTGGCCTGCAATTGGGTATCGCCCCGATCCCAGGCCTCAACCGGTAGTTTGGCACCTGAGTGGTAGCGGGCCAGTACGGTCTCGAGACTGTTTTCCGGCAAGGTGAAGACCACGCTGATCGGCTGGGTCTGGGTGATGACCGCCAGGAACGTGGTGTCATTGGCGGCCACCAGGTTGCCGACGTCCAGCTGCCGCAGACCGACGCGCCCGGTAATCGGGGCGCGGATTTTGGTGAATTCCAGATTGAGTTTGGCGTCATTGACCGCCGCCTGATTGGTCTTGACCGTGCCCTGGTACTGGCCGACCAGTGCTGCCGCGGTGTCGAGGGTCTGCTTGGCGATGCTGTCTTGCGCATACAAGCCGCGATAGCGCTCTACATCCACCAGTGCGTTTTTCAACTGTGCCTGGTTCTGCAACAACGTGCCTTCGGCCTGGAGCAAGGCATTCTGGTAAGGACGCGGGTCAATCTCGGCGAGCAGGTCGCCGGCCTTGACCATCTGCCCTTCTTCGAACGCAATCTTCACCAATTCGCCGCCCACGCGGCTGCGCACATTAATGGTGTTCAGTGCAGTGACCGTGCCCAGCGCTTTGTAGTACAGCGGGAAATCACCCACGACGGCTGGCGCGACCCGAACCGGGACCGGTCCTGTGGCACCACCGAAACCCGGACGCATCCCGCCAGACTTGCCGACATGCCCCGCCGCTGCTTTTGCTGCAGGGGCGTCTTTGTGAGCCGTACCGCCTGGCCAGAACTTCCAGCACAGGCCGGCAATGACCAACAGGACCAGCAGGCCGAATAGCCAGCGACGGGGATGACGGGAAGCAGAGGATTGCATTGAATGATCAACCATTGGGCGCGTGTGGGCATCTTTATACGGAAGGCTGAAAGATAAGCACTGACGGAGTTTAAGCAAAGCGCCTTTACCGGCAATTTACCTTCAGCCTGTTTTGCGAGTATTTGCTAAACCACTGAAGCACAAATGAAAACGGCCTGGACAGAGCCAGGCCGTTAACAATTGTAAAACCTGTTACTTCAGAACGGCCAACGCAGCTTCGTAGTTTGGCTCTTCTGCGATTTCTTTAACCAGTTCGCTGTGCAACACGTTGTCGTTTTCGTCGAGTACGACCACTGCACGGGCGGTCAGACCTTTGAGTGGGCCGTCGGCGATGGCAACGCCGTAGTTTTCGATGAACTCGGCACCGCGCAGGGTCGACAGGTTCTGGACGTTTTCCAGACCTTCAGCGCCGCAGAAACGTGCCTGGGCAAACGGCAGGTCAGCCGAGATGCACAGGACAACGGTGTTGGCCACGTCGTTGGCCTGGGCATTGAACTTGCGTACCGAAGTAGCGCAGGTCGGAGTGTCGATGCTTGGGAAGATGTTCAGCACTTTGCGCTTGCCGGCGAAGCTTGCCAGGGTCACGTCGGACAGATTGCCGGCAACCAGGGAAAAGGCTGGCGCCTTGGAACCGGCTTGTGGCAGTTGGCCGTTGACTTGAACCGGATTGCCTTTGAGAGTGACTTGAGCCATGAACGGAGTCCTTCTGACGTTGTGGTGGAAAATGTTGAAGAGGCCGAAGTTAACCACGAAATTGCGCAACGACCTATGGCCAGATACAAATTGTGATATGTCGTCGCCCAAACTGGATACAACTCTAACAACCAACACAACACCCTGTGGGAGCGAGCCTGCTCGCGAAAGCGGACTGTCAGTCAACATCATTGCTGAATGTTAAGCCACATCGCGAGCAGGCTCGCTCCCACAGGACCGCATACAGGCTACTTCAACCCAGCAACCGAAGCATATTGCGGTGCCGGGCGCGGAAAATCCGCTGCATGTAGGCATTGACCATCAACCACTCCAAAAGTGCACCGCCAATGGCCGCGTAGGTCACCCGGTCGGTGTACAGCGTCCCGCCCTCCACCGCCGCGACCCGGTGTTCATGGCGAAATGCAGCCATCGGCCCCTTGAGCATTTCATCGATGAAATGGCTGTCGCTGACCTCGCGAATCGCCACGGTCCAGGTCGCCGGAATGCAGCCGAACATCCAGTGACGGAAACTGAACTGGCGACCGGCAGCAATACGCAAGTCGTTCACGTCGATGTTGCCCAATGGTGTCACCCGTTCAGGGAAGATTTTCGGGAAGTTGCTGCCCTCAAGGCAAAAATCGAGAACTTGCGTGGGCGTACGCCCTTTGATCAGTGTGGTGAGTTCCAGAACAGGCATTGGCGGCGACCTTCCTTTGAGCGCGAATGCCGGTAGATTAGCATTCGCCACTTGAAGTCTTACAATGGACAGTCGAACGCAAAGGCAATGGCCTGCCGCAGTTCACTGTGTTCGCCGGGATCAACGTTACCTTCGGAAAGTAAGGAGATTGTTATGCGTACTTTGATTCGCGTGATCGGTTTCAGTGTGATGGCATTGTCTGCCAGTTGCGGTGTTGGCGCTCAGGCGCAGAGCCTCGATACACAACATGACCGGGTAACGACCCCGAGTGACGTGCGCCTTTGTGCAGTAACCAAAACTTTTTTCGACAAAAGCTGGAAACTCGACGACATTACGGCCCTGCAATAACACCTGAATCGCGCTCATCCATAGGACTGTGCAATGACCATCGAAAAACCGTCCCGCCTGCTGCTCGCCGGCCTCTCTCTATTATTGAGCGCAAGCGCCTGGGCAGATTTCAGCGCCAGCCCCGAAGAAGCCCGGGGGATCGCCAAAGAGGCTTACCTCTATGGCTTCCCGGTAGTGGAAATGTATAAGACCCTGTACACCCAGGCGGTGGACAAGAACGGCCCGAACTTCAAGGCACCGCTCAACCATATCGGCAATACGGCAAGGGCGTTCACCCCCAAGGACACCGCGCTCGTCAGCCCCAACCCCGACACTCCCAGTTCATTGCTCTGGATGGACCTGCGCGCGGAGCCTGTGGTTGTGACCCTGCCGCAGATCGCCGAAGAGCGTTACTACTCGGTACAACTGGTCGACCTCTACACCCAGAACTTTGCTTACCTGGGCACCCGCAGCACGGGTAACAAGGGCGGGACCTTCATGATTGCCGGTCCCAATTGGCAAGGTCAGCAACCGCTGAAGATCGATCGCCTGGTACGTAGCGAAAGCAATATTGCCTATGCGCTGTACCGTACCCAGCTGTTTGATGAAAAGGACCTGGAGAAGGTCAAGAAAATCCAGCACGGCTACAAGGTTCAGACGCTGAGCCAGTACCTGGGGCAACCGGCTCCGGCCGCGGCGCCAAAAATCGACTGGCCCAAGCCGACTCCGACCATGAGTGACAGCCCGGAGCTGTTCCGCTACCTGAACTTCATGCTCGGCTTCGCCCCGGCGCAAGACGTTGAAAAAGACCTGCTGGCACGCTTCGCGAAAATCGGCATTGTTGGCGGCCAGCCGTACGACCTCAAGACCCTCACCGCCGAACAACGCAAGGCTCTCGAAGACGGTATCGCCGATGCCAAGGCCGAGTACGCGGCGTTCAAGAAAGACAAGATCGATACCCATCAGGTCAGCAACGGTGACTTGTTCGGTACCCGCGACCACTTGAACAACAATTATCTGTACCGCTACGCCGGCGCCAACATGGGGATCTTTGGCAACTCCGCCGATGAAGCAGCCAAATTCAGTTATCTCGTCGACAGCCTGGGCAAACCGGCCAACGGCGCGAGACACAGCTACACCGTGCACTTTGACAAGGATCAACTGCCTCCGGCCGACGCGTTCTGGTCGCTGACCATGTACGACGGAAAGACCAAGCTGCTGGTGCCCAACCACAAGAAACGCTACCTGCTCAACTCGCGCATGCTGTCCACCTTCAAGCGCGACCCGGACGGCGGCCTGACTCTTTACCTGCAGCACTCCGAACCGCTCAAGGATCAGCGCAGCAATTGGTTGCCGGCACCGCATGGTCCGTTCTACGCCGTGCTGCGCCTGTACCTGCCACAGCCTCAAGTCGGTAACGGTCAATGGAAACTGCCACCGTTGACGCCGATCAACCCGTAAACCCGGAAACCCGGCGTTGAAGTGATACGCAAACCGTGTGCACCCACGCAACCGTGGGCGCACACGTCAACCGGGGCTGTCAGACATCATGATCAGCGTCGGCGAAACAACGGTCGAGGCTCGATCACCGAGCGACCGTAATGCACGCTCATCCCCACCAGCCCCTTGAGGGCATCTTCAGCGCATTTGTCTTCACGCACTGCAAAAGCATCGAAACCACATTGGCGCATATGGCTGAGCTGGTCGCGCAGTACATCGCCAATCGCCCGCAACTCCCCCGCCCAGCCCAAACGCGTGCGCAACAGGTAAGCCTGGCTGTAGGCCCGGCCATCGCGAAAACTCGGAAAATCCAGCGCGATCACCGGTAACAGCTTGAGCCATGGCTTGAGACTTTCGACCTCGTCGTCCGGCCCCAGCCACACTGCATCTCGCGACGGATGATGTTCGATACGGCGCTTCAGCCACAGGGCCAGCGGCAAGATCAGCGGCCCCGCTGGCAGTTCGCTGTCGATATCCCTGACCAACGTCCACGAATCATCGTCGACTTTGAGCGCCAGACCTTCGCGCAATTGCAGCAGATTGTTCATGCCACCACCTCCAGACTCTTGGGATAGATCCGCTCCTTGAACGGTTCCAGGCCGATGCGCTGCACGGTATCGACAAACAGCTCCTCGCTCTCGCGGTAACGGACGAAGGTCGCGATGATCCGCTCGATCACCTGCGGCACTTCGGCCGCGCTGAACGAGGGCCCGATGACTTTGCCCAACGCGCTGTTCTTGCCCTGTGAGCCGCCGAGGGTGACCTGGTACCACTCGCTGCCGTTCTTATCGACGCCGAGGATGCCGATATTGCCGATGTGGTGGTGACCGCAGGCATTCATGCAGCCGGAGATGTTGAGGCTGATGTCACCCAGGTCATGCAGGTAATCCAGGTCGTCGAAACGTGCCTGAATCGCTTGGGCGACAGGGATCGACTTGGCATTGGCCAGCGCGCAGAAATCACCGCCGGGGCAGGCGATGATGTCGGTCAGCAAGCCGATATTGGCGCAACCCAATCCGTGCTCGCAGGCCAGGCACCACAACGCGTACAGGTCGGCCTTGGGTACATCCGGCAGGACAATGTTCTGTTCATGGGCAATGCGGATTTCGCCGAAACCGAACTGCTCGGACCAGTCGGCCACCGCATTCATCTGCGCGTCCGTGACGTCGCCGGGCGGCGAAACCACGCCGGGTTTGGTCGACAGCACCACACTGGTGTAGCCAGGCACTTTGTGCGGCTGCACGTTACGCGCGACCCAGCGCGCGAACGCCGGGTTCTCGGTCAGGCGAGTGCCGAAGTCCAGGTCGGTGTCGGCCAGTTGCTTATAGCTGGGCGGCACGAATGCGCTGGCGACGCGCTGGTATTCGACGTCGGTCAATTGCGCCGGGCCATCCTTGAGGTGTTGCCATTCCTGCTCGACTTCCTGGGCGAAGGCCTCGATGCCCAGCGCCTTGACCAGAATTTTGATCCGCGCCTTGTACTTGTTGTCACGCCGACCGTGGCGGTTGTAGACCCGCAACACCGCCTCGACGTAGGACAGCAAATGCTGCCACGGCAACCCTTCACGGATCTGCAAGCCGAGGATCGGCGTACGCCCCAGACCGCCGCCGACAATCACCCGCAGCAGCATCTGCCCCGCCGCGTCGCGGTAAATGTAGAGGCCGATGTCATGCATCATGATCGCCGCACGATCCTGTTTCGCCGAGCAGATAGCGATCTTGAATTTGCGCGGCAAAAACAGGAACTCCGGATTGATGGTCGACCACTGCCGGAGGATTTCCGCCAAGGGCCGAGGATCAATCAGCTCGTCTGCCGCGACACCGGCAAAGGCCTCGGTCGTGATATTGCGCACGCAGTTGCCGGAAGTCTGGATCGCATGCATTTCGACCTCGGCCAGGCGCTCGAGAATGTCCGGCACCTGGGCCAGTTCGATCCAGTTGAATTGCATGTTCTGCCGGGTGGTGAAGTGCCCGTAACCGCGATCGTAATCCCGGGCGATGCTCGCCAGCGTACGCATCTGCCGAGCACTGAGGGTGCCGTAAGGAATGGCGACCCGCAGCATGTAGGCGTGCTTTTGCATGTAGAGGCCGTTTTGCAGGCGCAACGGCAAAAACTCTTCCTCACTCAAGGCACCTGCCATGAACCGTTCGACCTGATCGCGAAACTGCGCAACCCGCTCAAAGACCAGGGCCCGGTCGTAGTCATCGTACTGATACATGTCGCTACCTCATCAGGGTTGATCGGGCTCTGCGGCTCGTTTCTGGGGGAGTGACTATGCAACAGCAGCTCAGGGCGTTACAGATTCAGCTAAAAACTAAAAAACCATATCAGGGCGCGTCAGATCACCGCAGGCAGGCCTCTGATCTGATCCGTATTAATGCAGTTTTTCTGAGCCTGTTTTGTTTATCCCATGCTTTCTACAGTGAACGGCATGCCAGACCGGGTGGCCTGGCAAGACTTTGCAACCGTGGAAGCATTGACCATGAGCACAGCAACAATCGGACAGGCCTATAACTACAAGGTCGTCCGCCAATTCGTCGTGGCAACAGTGGTATGGGGTGTTATCGGGATGGCGATGGGCGTGTGGATCGCCTCGCAACTGGTGTGGCCGGAGGCGAACCTTGATTTGCCCTGGACCACCTTTGGCCGCTTGCGCCCGCTGCACACCAGCCTGGTAATTTTCGGCTTTGCCGGCAGCGCACAGTTTGCCGCCAGTTACTACGCGGTGCAGCGCACCTGCCAGGTGCGGCTGTACTCCGACAAACTCGCCGCGTTCACCTTCTGGGGCTGGCAATCGGTGATCGTCAGCATGCTGATAACCCTGCCGCTGGGCTACACCACCACCAAGGAATACGCCGAGATCGAATTCTCCGGCGCGGTGTGGATGACGGTAGTCTGGGTCGCCTACGCCATTGTGTTCTTCACCACCGTGGTGCAGCGCAAGACCAAGCACATCTACGTCGGCAACTGGTTCTTCGGTGCGTTCATTGTGGTGATCGCCATGCTGCACGTGGTCAATCACCTGTCGATTCCGGTGGGCTGGTTCAAGTCCTATCCGGTGTATTCCGGGGCCACCGACGCCATGGTGCAGTGGTGGTACGGGCACAACGCGGTGGGCTTTTTCCTGACCACCGGTTTCCTCGGGATGATGTATTACTTTGTGCCGAAACAGGTCGGTCGTCCGGTGTATTCCTATCGATTGTCGATCGTGCACTTCTGGGCGCTGATCACCCTGTACATCTGGGCCGGCCCGCACCACTTGCACTACACCGCACTGCCCGACTGGGCGCAGTCGCTGGGCATGGCCATGTCGCTGATCCTGCTGGCGCCGAGCTGGGGCGGGATGATCAACGGCATGATGACCCTCTCGGGCGCCTGGCATAAGTTGCGCACCGACCCGATCCTGCGCTTTCTGGTGTTGTCGCTGGCGTTCTACGGCATGTCGACCTTCGAAGGGCCGATGATGGCCATCAAAACGGTCAACGCCCTCTCCCACTACACCGACTGGACAATCGGCCACGTGCACGCCGGTGCTCTGGGCTGGGTGGCGATGATCACCTTCGGTTCGCTGTACCACATGATCCCGAAAGTCTTCGGCCGCGAGCAGATGTACAGCACGCCATTGATCAACCTGCATTTCTGGCTGGCGACTATCGGTACGGTGTTGTACATCGCTTCGATGTGGGTCAACGGCATCACCCAGGGACTGATGTGGCGCGCCATCAACGACGACGGCACACTCACCTACTCCTTCGTCGAAGCCTTACAGGCCAGCCATCCGGGCTTTATCGTGCGTTTCGCCGGCGGTGTGTTCTTCCTCAGCGGCATGTTGCTGATGGCCTACAACACCTGGCGCACCGTGCGGGTCGCCGATCTGGAATTCGCCAGGAGCGAAGCGCAGATCGCTTGATCCGGCCCATGACGCAAGCCTTACAGGCTTGCGTCTTTAATCTCAGGGAAAGTTCGTCATGATTGAAGTCATGTTGGATCTGTTGGGCGTGGCGTGCCTGTATTTATCGGTGGAGTATTGCTTGAAGCATCAGTCGGCCGAGAGCCTGGACGATGCCAGTCTGATCCCGTTTGCCGATGACCCGGAAGTGGCACGGCGGGTGGAGCTGGCCACCGGCAAGACTGTGAAAGCAGTTGCACCTGAAGAAGCCAAGCCAGGCTGGGGAAATCTGGAGGTTTGATGCAGCCCAATGTGGGAGCGGGCTTGCTCGCGATGGCGGCGTTACATCCGACATTTATGTTGAATGTAATGGCCTCTTCGCGAGCAGGCTCGCTCCCACATGGGTTACTTGTCGGTCACAAAACCTGTATTGCTCAACCCCGATCGCGAGGTATCAAGAGCTGCAATTGCTGAGCAAGGAAATTCGCATCGAAGGCAAAGGTGTCCGGGTCTTTCAGACCATTGGTCTTGCGCCACTGCCAGTCAGTCGAAGGTGGCTGGCACACCAGCGACACACTGCCGTAACGCGCAGCGGTCAGGCCCATCACCGCCAGTGAAATCAGCCCACCGACACCCATCACTTCGGGCACGATTTCCACCGGTTTGCCGGCAATCAGAATGCTCAGTTTTTCGGTCTTGAAGGTCGAGCTCTCGACCGGCACGTTCGCCCCGAACGCCACATAGGCTTCGCGGCTCACCTCCAGCAAATGCGGGGCCTTGACCGGTTCCAGCCACTGTTCGATCTGCCCGAACAACTCCCCAATACGCGTCGCCCACACCGCCGATTGGCTTTCAAACAGCTGTTTCTTGTGCGCTTCGCTTTCTGCGTAGTGGCGAAGCATCTCACCCAATTGCTGTACGTCGTCCATTGCTGTGTTCCTTTGGTTGAAGCAGTACTGCGGACTTTGAGCATGGCAGATGCACGCTGGCGGCGTACGACTAAAAGCGTGAGCGGTATTGGCTGGGGGTCATCCCCAGCAGTTTGCGAAACGCACTGCCCATGTGCGACTGATGGGCGAAACCGCAGTCCTGGGCGATTGCCGCCAGTGGCAGCGAACTGCGCTCGATCAGCCGCCGCGCCGCCTGAACCCGGACCTCGACCAGGTACGCGTGAGGCGTGAGGCCGATGGCCCGGGTGAAGTCACGCAGCAAACGCAGTTCGGTCTGGCCGCTGGTAGCCGCCAATTGCGCCAGGGTCAACGGTTGCTCGAACTGCTCGGTGATCTGCTCCAGCACCCGCGAGAATGCGTGTGGTGCTTGGCGTTGGGGTTTATCGAGGATCGGCAAACCGGCGAAGGCCAAGGCGCACTCGTCCAGCGCAAACCGGTCAGGCTGTGGATCGAGCAGCAACCGCCGGGCTTCGCGCCCCAGTGCCAACGCCTGAACATGCCCACCAGACTGCACCCGTCGGGTAAACAGGGATCCCGGCTCGTCAGCCAACGGCTCGCTCCAGCGCGCCAACAGGTATTCGCCACCCGTCGCCGATTCGGAAAACACTTCAACACCCGCCGGGGTGTAGGCCAACATACCCGGCCAGGTGTCAAAATCCACCCGATGATCCGAATCGATGGCGTGTACGCCCTGCTGACGCTCCAGCGTCACGCCAAGGGTTTGCCCGGTCGCTGGATCGCGAGCACTGTAGGCCGCACGCGGCAGGAGTTGCAGGCAGAGTTTGCCCCCCAGCAGTCTCTGACTCAGCGGGCCGGGCATGTGAAATTTCCTGATAGATCGAGCCAATGCGACACGGGAAACTCGCTTGTACAGAAGTCAGCCATCACAGGAGCACAGCATGCGCACGATCGGTCTTATTGGCGGCATGAGCTGGGAGTCCAGCGCCGAGTACTATCGCCTCATCAACCAGCAGGTTCGTGACCGGCTCGGGCCGTTGCGTTCAGCGCAGTTGCTAATGTACAGCGTCGACTTCGGGCCTGTCGAACAGGCCCAGCATGCCGGGCGCTGGGATGACGCAGCGCTGATTCTGGTGGACGCCGCCCGCCGGCTTGAAGCCGGCGGTGCCGAGTGCGTGGTGCTGTGTACCAACACCATGCACAAGGTGGCCGAACAGATTCAGGCAGCGATTTCAGTGCCGTTTCTGCACATTGCCGACCCGGCGGGTCAAGCTGCGGTGGACGCGGGTGCGATGACCGTCGGCTTGCTGGGCACGGCCTTCACCATGGAACAGGACTTCCTCAAGGACCAGCTCAGGGCCAAGGGTTTGACCGTGCTGGTCCCGGATGCCGCCGAACGGCAGGCCGTGCACCGGATCATCTACGACGAACTCTGCGTCGGGGTGATCAGCGAAGCCTCACGCCAGGTTTACCAGCAGGTGATTCAAGCGCTGGCCGCACGCGGCGCCCAGGCGATCATCCTCGGCTGCACGGAAATCTGCCTGCTGATCAAACCCGAACACAGCGAGCTGCCGCTGTTCGACACCACTGAGCTGCATGTCCGGGCCGCCGTGGCCTTCGCCCTCGGCGACTGACTCATGAGGCCCTGAGCGTACGGCGCAAGCGCGCCATGCTCAGGGTGTCCGCCAGCACTCCGTCACGGACCGCGTACTCGCGAAACAAGCCTTCAGTGTCGAAGCCAAACTTGCGGTACAGCGCGATCGCGGCTTCGTTATCCGCGTACACCGTCAGTTCGACCCGTTGCACATTCATCCAGTTATCGGCGAGGTCGAGCACCGCCGCGAGCAACCGCGAGCCAACGCCCTTGCCTTGCCACGCGACCGCCACACCCATGCCGATGTTGGCGCAATGGCTACGACGAATTCGCGATAGCTGCTCCAGGCCGATGTTGCCGATGACCTGGCCCTGATGCAGCGCCACCAGTTTCACCACCCGCTCGTTCTCCGACTCCAGACGCTTGCGCCAGACTTCAGTGGACTGAAACGGCATTTGCAGCACCTGGCGAGCGACTGCCGGATCGTTGTAGAGCGCAGTGACGCCCTCGATGTGAGCTTCGTTGAAACGCTCGAGGGTGATGACAGGATCGGTGGCGGACATGGTGATTCTTCCTTGAAAATGGCATGGCTACTGAGTCTAAACGGATCTTCACCTGGGAGACGACAGTAACGTCATCGCGCCTGCATGAAACAGCCACAACGAGTAGTCACCCGAAAAACACCAGCAATCTGGCACCATGCACGCCAGTCCAGAACGCCAACTACCGCAGGAGCCTCGCGAGTATGGAACTTCATCTTGTGATCAACGGCCGCAAGGACCTCGCAGGTCAGCTGTACCAGCAACTGCGCAGCGCCATTGAGTCGGGGCGTCTGGTCGCCGGGACGCAGCTGCCTCCCAGCCGCTTGCTTGCCGAGCAACTGGGTATCTCGCGCAAAACCATTTCCGACACCTACACGCAATTGACCTATGAGAACTTCCTCACCGGCCGGATCGGCAAAGGCACCTACGTCAATGCCCGCCCCTCGACAATCGTCCGCAAACAGAGCCATGGCGAGTTGGCGAGCGCCGAAAGCATCGAGCGTTGGCGCAGCATGCCGTCGTTCTTGCGCCATCCCACCCAGGAAGGTTCGCTGCGTTATGAATTCATCGGAGGCGCCACCAGCAAGGCGCAGTTTCCTCAAGATGACTGGCGCCGTTGCACCGCCCATGCGCTGCGGCAGATTTCCAGCTCGCAGGGCTTTTACAGCCAGCCGGAAGGTCTGCCAGCGCTGCGCAACGCGATTGCCCGGCATATCGCCTTTTCCCGAGGGGTCAATTGCCAGGAAGACGACGTGGTGGTGTGCAACGGCGCGCAACAAGCGCTGGACCTGATCTCCCGCGTACTGACCCAACCCGGCAGCCTCGTGGCCATGGAAGATCCCGGTTACCCGCCCGCACGCCTGCTGTTCGGCTCTCACGGTGCCGAGGTGGTCGGGGTGCCGGTGGACGAAGAAGGCATTCAGGTCGAGCTGATTCCCGACGGCACCCGGCTGATCTATGTCACGCCCTCGCACCAGTTCCCGCTCGGCATGCCGATGAGCCAGGCGCGGCGCGAAGCCTTGCTGGTGAGGGCTCACGAGCTGGGCGCGATCATCATCGAGGACGACTACGACAGTGAGTTCCGCTACGAAGGCCGGCCCACCGACTCCCTGCAGAGCATGGATGAGCGCGGGATCGTCGCCTATGTCGGGACCTTTTCGAAAACCCTGCTGCCGGAGTTGCGTCTGGGTTACGCAATTCTGCCTCCGGCTATTCTCGAAGCAGTGATCCGCGCCAAGCAACTGACCGACCGGCACACCTCGACCCTGCCGCAATGGGCGTTGGCCAAATTCATTGCCGAAGGCTGCCTGCTGAAACACATCCGCCGCTGTCATACGGTCTATGCCGGGCGTCGTGAGCGCATCCTCGCACGCGTTGCCGGGGACCTTTCGCCGTGGCTCGAAGCCGTACCGACCACGGCCGGTTTTCACATGGTGTTGCTGTGCAAGGTCAACGTGGATGTCCCTCTGGTCATCGCCTTGGCGAAAAAAGTCGAGGTCGGGCTGTATGGCCTGAACGACTTTTTCTATCAGCAACCGCCACGGGCCGGGCTGTTCATGGGCTTCGGCGCCATCGAAACCCTGGACATCGATGTAGCTCTGGACCGTTTGCGCGATATTTTGCAGCAAGTCTGTTGAGGTCTATTGGTATGGCGCTTTTACTGCCAATTGGCTGTTGGCCGCTACCCGACACAGGCCTATCCTGCACAAGCGTTATCCCACCGTGAGCGAGACCCGCCCGGCTTGATACAGGAGCGTGTGCGATGCCCAATGAAATAATCAATACGGTCCAGGTGCAGGCCGCCGCTGGCCGCTCGGATGAACTGGGCAAGCAATTGCAGAAGATCGTCGAAACATTGCGTGAGCTCCCAGGCTGCGATTCCTACATGGTCGACCGCTGCCCGGAAGACGACAATCGATGGACGGTCAGTGCCCGCTGGCAGTCCGAAACCGCCATGCAGTCACACTTCTACTGCCCGCAAGTTCAAGGCTTCATCAGCCTGATCGACAGCCGACTGGCCAGCAGTGTCGACTTCAATAGCTTCCCCATCATTTAAAACGTCAATACGATGAAATACCGACGTTATTGAAACGCTAATAGCCGCAAACCCAGCCATAAGTAACAGGGTCTGAAACCACTATTCAGACCCTGTTTATTTCGTTAGGCAATCACCGGCATCATTTTAAATCCCTAATAAATTTTTAATCTGACCAGCGGAACAATTGGCTATTTTATTTCCAGCCCACAGGTTTAGTCTTGAACTACGCCGATACCTCTCGGCAACTTAAGATCCTCGATTAAACTTGTTTCACTGGAGACGAACCATGAAACTGATCCTGGTAACTGGCGTCACCCTCACTGCCTTATTAACGGGTTGTTCGGTGCCCACGGCTCCGCAAGAGCAAGCCGTGCTGAGCAGTTACTTCACCGAACCGGTCATGCGCGCAAGTACCGCCCTTGTTCCCAACGGTCCAAAGGTGTCACTGGGTATTGTCTACAGCCAAAACACCCAGAACAGCCGTGCCTACCTCAAGAATTATCAGGCCAACGCCGGCACCGGTTTCGGCCAGAGCCTGCTGGTGCAACCGATCCACGACGCCTATGTTTCCACGTCCCGGCCCGATATGGCGGTGGATTGGGTCAAGGCCTCCCTGCAACGGCAGTTCGGCTCGGTGACGGTTTACCCGGACATGCAAAGTCTCAAGGCTGCGAAACCGGATGTAGCGGCAATCGTCGACACCCACACTCAGCTCATCACCTCACGCAGTTCCGATGTACAGGCCGACGTCGCGGTGAACTTCTATGACACCAGGCTCAATTACATCGGCACCGCTCAAGGTCACGATGCAAAAAGCCTGAGCCCGGTGTGGGCGGATTTCAAACCGACCCGCGAGATAGTTGCCGACATCAATGAGCAACAGAACACTCAAGTTCGCGCATTGCAAAAGTTTGACCAGTCGCTCAGCATTTTACTGACCAAGCCGTCAGATAAACTTTCGTTATCGAGCGCTGAGTTACAACCAGTTAAATAGCCAACTTCACGCTCTCTTCCAGGCCCGAACACACAGCCAAACAGAACTGTCTACTGTCAACTCTGACAGTAGACAGTGTTTGATCCCGCCTTCTCTAATTCACCTCGACAGACAGGAAACGGGCCGCTGGCCTTTCGTCCGGTCTTTGGTGGTTTCATTGAATGGAGTGTCAATGCGATGGCTTCAAAATACGAACAACTCTCTGAAAGTGAGCTGAAGGAAATTGCGCGCAAAGAGGCGATGAAGCCCATGCACGGCAGGATTACTACGCCAAAATCCCGCGCTCAGTTCCTCCTTGAGGAAGGCAAGCTGGATCCCGGTCAAGCCAATGAGCTTGAGGGCGGAAAACTCTTCCCCGAACTCCGGGGTAATTTGCCGGACCCAGATGCTCCAGATGACGTATACAACCGCGAACCTCCCGCTGATGGGCTGATTGCCAGTGGCGGACATTCTGCCGATGCTCGCGCCCTGCTCAACGCAACCGGGACTCACTGGAAAAAACACGATGTCAGGTCGGGCCAGGACTTTACAGTCACCTGGGAATACAGCCAGACCCACAAAACCCGTCGATGGAAATACTTGATCACCAAAGAGAGCTGGAACCCTGACGAACCACTGGCGAGGAAACACTTCGAAGAAAAACCGGTCGAGGTATTCCTGAACACATTCCAGCCGTATTACGCCCCTGGATCCGACGTTTTGTATCCACCGCCCATTCACCAACATAAAATGAAACTGCCAGATCGCAAGGGATACCACCTCATTCTCGCCGTTTGGGACGTGGCCGATACGGCAGCCGCCTTTTATCAAGTGATTGACCTGAAGTTCCCCGACTGACCGGCAATGCTCACCGGCCACAACGAAAAAAGCCCCGTCTCTCTCGAGACGGGGCTTTTTTATTCAGCGCCTGATGATCAGGCAGCAGGCTCCAGTTCAGCGATTGCAGTGGTCGTGACAGGCACCACTGCTTGCCCGCTCAACGCCAGGTCCAGCAGTTCGCGGTTGGCCACCGCGTACATGGCGTAGTCGGTGCCGCTGGCGGCACGGATGTCCACCAGCATGGCGCGCCAGCGCTCGACCATGTTCTGGTTCTGGTCCATCCACAAGGCCAGACGCGTTTCCACGTCCTGCTCGCCCTCGCCCATTTGCAGGACCGAGATGGTGATCGCCCGTTGCTGCCAGTCGATGTCATCACGGAACGCTTCACGGGCCAGCGCTTGCCAGTTGTTTTCCACCGGCAGGGCGCTGATCTGTTGCAGGTACCAGGTCAGGTCCAGCGCGCTGCCCACGGCGAAGTAGGCCTTGGCCACGTCCGCTGCGTTCTGGCCGGTCACATCCGCCGCCTCGATGATCGGCAGCAAGGTGTACAGGTGACTAGTACCTGCAACCATGCGCGCCAGCAACTCGGGTACGCCGGCTGCGACGTAAGCCTGATAACGGGTCTGCCAGCCTTCACGGGTCGGACCTTCCAGCAGTTCGTCGAGCTTGAGGCCCAGCGCTGCCAGATGTGGACCGAAGTGTGCGACGTCTCGCGCTGCGTTCTGCTCGTTGCGACGGCTGCGCAGGAACCAGCGAGTGGCACGACGGCCGAGACGCATCAGCTCATCCATCAGCTCCAGTTGTACGTCGGCCGAAACCTGGTAATCCAGGGCTTCGATCTGACGGAACCAGTGCGGGAGATGGAAAATGTCACGCACGATCACATAGGCGCCGGACACGTTCGCCGGGCTCATGCCGGTCGACTCTTTGAGTCGTTGAACGAAGGTGATGCCCATGTGGTTGACCAGGTCGTTGGCGATCTGGGTGCTGACGATCTCGCGCTTCAGACGGTGACGACGCATGGCCTCGGAGAACTTGCTCACCAGCATCGGCGGGAAAGCGGTCTCCATGTCGCGGGTCAGGTAGTCGTCGTCCGGCACCAGGGAGTTGAGCAACTGCTCCTTGAGGTCGATCTTGCTGTAGGAGATCAGCACCGAGAGCTCGGCACGGGTCAGGCCCTGGCCTGCCGCAACGCGCTCGTTGAGTTGATCTTCCGTTGGCAGGAACTCGATGGCACGGTCCAGCTTGCCACGGCCTTCCAGGTCGTTCATCAGGCGCTTGTACTCGGCAATCCGCACGTAGGCACGACGGGCCGCCAGGGACAGGGCCTGGGTCTGCTTGTAGTTGTTGCCGAGGACCAGACCGCCGACTTCTTCAGTCATGCTGCCAAGCAACTGGTTACGTTGCTTCTCGGTCATGTCGCCAGCCTGAACCACTTCGTTCAGCAGGATCTTGATGTTCACTTCGTGGTCGGAGCAGTCCACGCCACCGGCGTTGTCGATGAAGTCGGTGTTGGAACCGCCGCCATTGAGGCCGAATTCGACACGACCCAGCTGGGTCATACCGAGGTTACCGCCCTCGCCCACGACTTTGCAGCGCAGTTCGTTGCCGTTCACGCGCAGTGCATCGTTGGCCTTGTCGCCGACATCGGCGTGGCTTTCGGTGCTGGCTTTGACGTAGGTACCGATACCGCCGTTCCACAACAGGTCTACCGGCGCCTTGAGCAAGGCGTTCAGCAGTTCGGTCGGGGTCAGCTTGTCGGCCTGAATGTCGAAGCGCTCTTTCATCTGCGGGGAAATCGCGATGCTTTTCGCACTACGGGAGAAGATCCCGCCGCCTTCAGACATGATGCTGGTGTCGTAGTCGGACCACGCCGAACGTGGCAGATCGAACAGACGCTGACGCTCAGCGAAGCTGTTGGCAGGCTCAGGGTTCGGGTCGATGAAAATGTGCAGGTGGTTGAACGCAGCGACCAGTTGCAGCTTGTCGGACATCAGCAAGCCGTTACCGAACACGTCACCGGCCATGTCGCCGACACCGACCACAGTGATGCTGTCTTCCTGGACGTTGATGCCGCGCTCGCGGAAGTGACGTTGAACGCCAACCCACGCGCCTTTGGCGGTGATGCCCATTTTCTTGTGGTCATAACCGGCCGAGCCGCCGGACGCGAAGGCGTCACCGAGCCAGAAGCCGTAGTCGATCGCAATACCATTGGCGATGTCGGAGAAGGTCGCAGTGCCCTTGTCCGCAGCCACTACCAGGTACGGGTCATCGTCGTCATGACGCACGACGTTGGCCGGTGGTACCAGCGCGCCGTCTTTCAGGTTGTCGGTGATGTCCAACAGACCGGAAATGAAGATGCGGTAGCAGGCGATGCCTTCTGCTGCGATTTCATCACGGCTGCCGCCCAGTGGCAGGCGACGCGGCAGGAAGCCGCCCTTCGCACCCACCGGCACAATGACCGAGTTCTTCACTTGCTGGGCTTTTACCAGGCCCAGGACTTCGGTACGGAAGTCTTCTTCACGGTCGGACCAGCGCAGACCACCGCGAGCAACGTTGCCAAAGCGCAGGTGCACGCCTTCGACGCGTGGCGAGTAGACGAAGATTTCGAACTTCGGAACCGGTTTCGGCAGCTCTGGAATCAGGTGCGGGTTGAACTTGAAGCTGAAGTAGGACTTGTTCTGACCGTTGGCATCGGTCTGGTAGAAGTTGGTCCGCAGTGTCGCTTTGATCAGGTCCAGGTAGCGACGCAGGATGCGGTCTTCGTTCAGTACTTGAACGTCGTCCAGCGCAGCCAGGATCGCGTGTTCCAGACGCAGTTGCTTGTCGTCGAGGTCGTCGCTGGTCAGCTTGCGGGCCAGGTAGAAACGGGTCTTGAACAACCGGGTCAACTCGCGAGCGATGTCGGTGTGGTTGTTCAGGGTGCTGGCGATATAGCCCAGGTCGAAGCCCAGACGAATCTGCTTCAGGTAACGGGCGTAAGCGCGCAGCAGCGCCACGTCGCGCCATGGCAGGCCGGCGGTCAGTACCAGACGGTTGAACCCATCGTTTTCGGCGTCGCCACGAACGATGTGGACGAAGGCGTCCTGCAGGGTGTCGTTGAGCTGCTGGATGTCGAGGTTCAGGCCTTCAGCGGCGGTGAACGCAAAATCATGAATCCAGAACTCGCGACCGTTGTTGTGACGCAGGCGATACGGGAACTCGCCGAGCACGCGCAGGCCGAGGTTTTCCAGGATCGGCAGTACATCGGACAGTGCCAGCGGAGTATCGGCGTGATACAGCTTGCAGTGCAGCAACTGCTGGCCGGTGGACTGAGCCAACGGCTGATAGAAGCTCATCACCAGCGGATTTTTTTCGCTCAGGCTCAGCAGGTGCTGCATGTCGACCACAGCCGAATGGGCTGCGAAACGCTCGCGGTAGCCGGCCGGGAAGCCTTTCGGGAAGTCGGCCAGCACGTTGGTGCCCTGGGCTTCGCCAAAGCTTTCGACCACCAGGCTTGCGTAGTCGTCCTGCCAGCTGCGGCAGGCTTGCACCACTTCTTTTTCCAGCAGCAGCGGGTCGATGTCCAGACGGTTCTTCGGGTCGACCCGCAGAATCAGTTGTACACGGGCCAGCACGGACTCGGAGAAGAAAGTCCAGAACTCGCAATCGCTGGCTTTCAGGCGATCCATCAGCACTTGCTGGATCTTCTGACGCACTTCGGTGGAATAGATGTCGCGTGGCACGTAGGCCAGGCAGTAGCAGAAGCGGCCGTACGGGTCTTTGCGCAGGAACACGCGAATCTTGTTGCGTTCCTGGATCTGCACGATCGACATCACGGTGCTGAACAGCTCGTCGACCGGGGTCTGGAACAGATCGTCACGCGGCAGTACTTCAAGTACCTGGGCCAGTTCCTTGCCCAGGTGCGCCTTGGCCTGGAAGCCGGAACGCTGTTCGATGACGTCGACCTTGCGACGGATGTACGGAATGACCCGCACGCTTTCGCCATACACCGACGAGGTGTACAGGCCCATGAAGCGGCATTCCTTGATGACTTTACCGTTGGCATCGATCTGGCGGATCGACACGTAATCCGGGTAAGCCGGACGGTGCACGCGGCTCGGGTGCGCAGCCTTGGCGAACGACAGCGGAGTCGGTTCGCGCAGGTAGTTCACGGCGTAGTCTTCGATACGCAGGTCTTCGGCCGTCAGGCCGGCACGCAGCAATCGGGTCAGGCCCAGGAACGAGTTCTGGTCGTACTCGATATAGCCGCCATCCTTGTCGTCACGAACCACGAATTCTTCGTAACCGAGGAACGTGAAGTGGTTGCCCACCAGCCACTCGAGGAAACCTTTGATCTCGCTCTTTTCTTCGGCATCAACGGCAAATTTGCTTTTGTCGATACCTTCGATCAGCTCCTGGACCTTGGCTTTCATCGGTTCGAAATCGGCGACCGCAACGCGGACTTCACCGAGAACCTGCTCCAGCTCCTTGCTCAATACATTGAGTTCGGCGGTATGCGCGCAACGGTCGATCTCAAGGTACATCAGCGATTCTTGCTGAATACCGTCGCCGTGGGTGCCTTTAGGCAGGATTTCCAGCAGCTCGCCCTTGGCGCCGCGACGCACGCTCAGCACGGTGGTTTGCAAGGTATGGATGCTGTAACCGCGACGGTTCAGTTCGGTGCGCACCGAGTCCACGAGAAATGGCAGGTCGTGGTGCAGCACTTCGACCGCGGTGTGGGTCGACTGCCAGCCGTGGCGTTCGTAATCGGGGTTGTAAACGCGCACTTGTGGTTGCGCGTGGTCAAAGCGCTCAAGCAGGCGCCAGGCAGAAAGAGTGCAGCCGGCGAGGTCGGACAACCGGCGCTGGGTCAGTTCATCCAGGGAAATAATGCCGAAAAATTGTTCAGCGAACAGCGCCACTTGTGGCAGTGCCTGTTCACTGATGTGCTGCGCCAGTGCCGCTTGCAGTTGGTGCTGGAAGTCGGCTTTGCTGGCTGCGGTGAAGAACGCCATCTGTGGTACTCCGCTTGGGCTTGTTATTGATGGAAGCGTCGCGTGCAAAACCCCTTTCGGGGCGATCCGTCACCCTGTTCCTGAATCTCGGGCAGAGGTTATCAGGGTGACAGTTGGGTGAAGCTGGACGAGACACTCAGGTCACATTCACCTTCCATGAATGGGCATCTGCAAAAACGACTGCGCGATCGATTGCGCACTGTCTTTACAGGTATCCATTGGTTGCGCAGCTTATCGGGTGCGACAACCTGCCTGCTTGCGATGCTGCGACATATTCGGTCATCGGCACGTAACTCATCGGCAGCGCATCGAACAACACTAGCACTCGTGCGAGAAAAAGACGGCTTTATGCCCGTATTTGCGGCACATCCGTACCAGAAATGACCAGCAACACCCGGGATGTTCACGACACATGATCTGACAGTCAGGCGAGCAGAAATTCCCTCCGGCTGGCAGAATTGCCTTTTGTGGCCTTCACCACGCTCGCCGAGCCAGGAATTTCCCATGCAAATGACTACCGCCCACCTGATCGCCAACCCGTGCGACGACGAAGAAGACAACATGGCCATGCTCTGCTGCCACAGCAATCAGGGCGACATGTTTTTGATGACGCGTTACCCGGACGAAGACGAGCTGGAGATTACCCTCGATGGCGAGCCGTCCACCCTCGACGGTGTGAAAGTCACCCTCAGCCCTACCCGCCTGCTGATCGAAATCGCCGCCGCTGATGCCGATGCGCTGAATGGCGATGACTCTTTGGAAATCATTCACAACACCGACGCCGCCGACCTGGCGGAAGTCGAAGAAACCCTGCAGAACATCCTCAAGGGCACTGGCACTTATATCAGCCAGCTCTGAGCCTTGGAATTTCCGCGCCTGTGCCGGCGCCATCGCGAGCAAGCTCGCTCCCACATTGGATTTATGCCGGATGCTGATTTTGCAACCCATACAGATCCCCTGTGGGAGCGAGCTTGCTCGCGATGGCGCCCGAATGAACACCACCATTCACCAGCCCCGCCAATTTCCAACAATCGCCAATCAATTCACGCTCTTTGCGCAAAATGCCGTTAGTCGCCACCCCCTGCGATGGATTAAAGTAACGCCCCCAGCCCTGGCGTTATTAGAACGCCTTGGCTCACCCTCTCCAGGAACAGTCATCGATGGAACATCGTGAAGCGCTGCTTGCGCTGCGAACCTTTCTTTCAACGCAGATTCTCGGCCAGGAAAAACTCATCGAGCGGTTGCTCATCGCACTACTTGCTGACGGCCATATGCTGGTCGAAGGCGCACCTGGCCTGGCCAAGACCAAGGCCATCAAAGAGCTTGCCGAAGGTATCGAAGCGCAGTTCCATCGCATCCAGTTCACTCCCGACCTGCTGCCTGCCGACATCACCGGTACCGAGATCTATCGCCCGGAAACCGGCAGCTTCGTGTTCCAGCAAGGGCCGATCTTCCACAACCTGGTGCTGGCCGACGAAATCAACCGGGCACCGGCCAAGGTCCAGTCGGCCTTGCTCGAAGCCATGGGCGAGCGGCAGGTCAGTGTCGGGCGCAGCACTTACGAGCTGTCGCCGCTGTTTCTGGTCATGGCCACCCAGAACCCGATCGAGCAGGAAGGCACCTATCCGCTGCCCGAAGCCCAGCTCGACCGCTTCCTGATGCACGTCAAAATCGGCTTCCCGGACGCGGCCGTCGAGCGGCGCATTCTGCAACAGGCCCGTGGTGAAGCGCTGAACGGCGAGACCAAGCCCGAGCGCCGAGTCAGCCAGCAAGCGATTTTTGCCGCACGCAAGGAAATTCTCGGTTTGTACATGGCTGACGCCGTGGAGGAATACCTGGTGCAGTTGGTCATGGCAAGCCGCACGCCGGGCAAGTTCGACCCGGAAATGGCCGAGTGGATTGCCTACGGCGCCAGCCCGCGTGGCTCCATTGCCCTCGACCGCTGCGCGCGTGCTCACGCCTGGCTGGCCGGTCGCGATTTCGTCAGCCCCGAAGACATTCAAGCGGTGCTGTTCGACGTATTGCGCCATCGCATCATTCTTTCCTTCGAAGCCGAAGCCGCGGGCATTGACCAGGACCGTGTGGTCCAGCGGATTCTTGACGTCGTAGCTGTCGCTTGACCCTCATGAGCACACCGCTTGCGCCCGAACCGGGTATCCACGTCAGCCTCTCCGAGCTGATCAAGATGCGCCATCGCGTGCGCGAAGTGCAGTTGTTTTCCACGCCGAGCCAGCGCAGCCCGTTGATTGGCCTGCACCACTCCAAGCTGCGCGGGCGTGGCGTGGACTTCGATCAGGTGCGGGTCTATCAGGCCGGCGACGATGTGCGGACCATCGACTGGCGCGTCACCGCACGCACCCAGGAACCGCACACCAAACTGTTTCACGAAGAGCGCGAGAGGCCGATTTTCATCATGGTCGAGCAGAGTCGCCGCTTGTTTTTCGGCTCGGGGCTGATGTTTAAATCAGTCTTGGCCGCACAAGCCGCGAGCCTGATTGGCTGGGCTGCGCTGGGGCATAACGACCGTGTGGGCGGGCTGGTGTACGGTGACAACGAGCACTACGAAATCAAACCCCGGCGCAGCAAGCAAAGCCTGCTGCAATTGCTCAACCGTTTGGTGCGCGTCAACCAGACTCTCAACACCGAAAGAGAACCCGATCGCGACGGCCTGAGCATGGCCCTGCGCCGGGCCCGCGAGGTACTGCGTCCGGGAAGCCTGGTGATCGTGATCTGCGACGAGCGCGCCTTGTCCGAGGGTGCCGAGCAACAGTTGAGCCTGCTGTCACGGCACTGTGATTTGCTGTTGCTGCCACTCTCCGATCCACTCGACCACGCCCTGCCCGCTGCCGGTTTGCTGCGTTTCGCCGAGCGCGGGGCACAACTTGAACTCGATACGCTGAACTTCGACCTGCGTCAAACCTATCGCGCCCAGGCCGAAGCGCGCATCGCCCGCTGGGAACTGCTGGCACAGAAACTGCGTGTCCTGCTAATGCCCCTTAGCACTCAAAGCACGATGGTCGAACAACTGCGTGAATACCTGAACCCGCAACGTCCGGGTAAAAGCAAATGAGTAGCCTCGATCAACTGCAACCATTGATGACCCCGCCCCCCATCGACCTCTGGCCGCCGGCACCGGGCTGGTGGTTGCTGCTGGTGCTGTTGCCACTGATCGGTTTCGGCCTGTGGCAACTGCGCCGTTTTATTCCCGTCAAGCACTCCACTGTGCGCGCCGAACAGCCGCTGGATCCGGTGCGATTGGCTGCGCTGGCTGAACTGGCACAAATGCCCAAGCCGTATGACGGCGCACCGGCCGGCGCCTGGTTGCAGCAACTCAACGGGTTGCTCAAGCGCCTGTGCCGCAACCATTACCCCTACAGCCAGAGCCACACCCTTAATGGTCGTAAATGGCTGGCGTTTCTCGACAACCGCTGTCCGGCAGCCGGCCTGACCCGCTGGATGATCCTGGTTGAAGGCGCCTACAAGCCGGAATGCAAACTCGACGACAAGGCTATCGCCGGCCTGACACAAGCTGTCGACACCTGGATTCGCAAACATGTTTGAGTTCGCCTGGCCGTGGATCTTCGCCCTGCTGCCGCTGCCGTGGCTGATGCGGATTGTGCTGCCAGTCGCCGACAGCGGCGAACCGGCGCTCAACGTCAGCTTTCTGACCGATCTTGAAGGCCTGGTCCGGCGTCGCGCCCGCGCCAACCTGCCGGCCTGGCGCCAGCAAGCGCCGCTTATCCTGCTCTGGCTGCTGCTGTTGATCGCCGCCGCCCGCCCGCAATGGCTCGGCGAACCGCTGCCGATTGCCGCCAGTGGACGCGACCTGCTGGTGGCCGTCGACGTGTCAGGCTCCATGGACTTCCCCGACATGCAATGGCAGGACGAAGACGTCAGCCGCCTGACGCTGGTCAAGCATTTGCTCGGTGACTTCCTCGAAAAACGCGATGGCGATCGCGTCGGCCTGATCCTGTTCGGCAGCCAGGCCTATCTGCAAGCCCCGCTGACCTTCGACCGGCACACCGTGCGTATCTGGCTCGACGAAGCGCGGATCGGCATCGCCGGCAAGAACACCGCCATTGGCGACGCCATCGGCCTTGCCCTGAAACGCTTGCGCCAACGCCCGGCACAAAGCCGCGTACTGATCCTGGTCACCGACGGTGCCAACAATGGCGGCGAAATCGATCCACTGACCGCCGCGCGACTGGCCGCCGAAGAAGGGGTGAAAATCTACCCGATCGGCATCGGTGCCGATCCGGAGCAAGGCGGCCCTCTGGCTTTTCTGGCCGGCAACCCGACCATGGACCTCGATGAACCTGCCCTGAAAGCCATCGCACAAGCCACCGGAGGACGTTACTTTCGCGCCCGCGATGGCGCAGAACTGCAGGCGATCAAGGAAACCCTCGATCAACTGGAACCGGTGACTCAACAACCGACTCAGGCCCGCCCGGCGCAAGCACTGTACAGCTGGCCGCTGGCCGCCGCGCTACTGATGAGCATCTTGCTGGTCATCCGCGCGCGCTGGCCAGACAACCCGCTGCAACGTTTTTTCACCCAGTCGCATTTTCTGCAACAGCACCCGGACTGGCACCAACGGCTTAAACGCCTTCGTCTGCGGAGGCGTCGATGATCGAGCTCTGGCCGCATTGGTTCCGTCCCTGGTGGTTGTTGCTGTTGCCGCTATTGGGCTGGTTGCTGTGGCAACTCTGGCACCGGCAAAAACGCGCGGGACGCTGGCAGATGATCCTGCCGCCGGCCTTCCATGCCGCACTGCTCAGTGGTGGCAGTGGCCGTGAAAGCAAGTTGCCATGGATCGCCCTGGGCCTGGCCTGGGTTCTGGCGCTATTGGCCCTGCTGGGGCCTGGCTGGGAACGGGTTGAACAGTTCGCGCAGAAACCCGCCGACCCGTTGGTGGTTCTCCTTGAACTGACGCCGGAAATGCTCGCCACCGACGTGCTGCCAACTCGCCTCGATCAGGCCCGACGCAAACTGCTCGATCTGTTGCAAGCCCGCAGCGATGCGCAAACCGCCATCGTCGTCTATGCCGGCAGTGCGCACACCCTGGTGCCACTCTCCGACGACCTGTCCACCAGCCGTAACCTGCTGGACGCGCTCAAACCGTCGATCATGCCTCAGGCGGGTCATCGTGCTGATCTGGCCGTGACCAAGGCGCTGACATTGCTCAACCGTGGCGCCCTCGGCCAGGGGCGGATTCTGCTGATCGGTTCATCCCTCACCGAACAGGAGCGCCAGGGTATTCGTCAGGCCCTCAGCGGTCAGGAACCGGAGTGGTTGATGCTCGGCGTCGGCACCCCGCAAGGTGCACCGGTCACCGACGAACACGGCAGTTTCCTCAAGGACGCGCAGGGTGCGATTCTCGTGCCGCGTCTCGACGGGCCAAGCCTGAAAGCCTTTGCCAGCGACATGGACGGACGTTACCGACAAGCACGGCTGGACGACAGCGACCTGCGTGGTCTCGGGCTGTTCGATAGCCCACATGGCTTGCGCAACGGTGGCCAGACGCTGCGTCTGGATACCTGGGCCGATCAGGGCTACTGGCTGTTGCTGCCACTGTTGTTGCTCACGGCCTGCGCGGCACGCCGCGGCTGGCTGCTCTGCCTGCCACTGCTGTTCATGCTGCCGCAACCGAGTTACGCCTTCGAGTTCAACGATCTTTGGCTGCGCCCGGACCAACAAGGTCAGCAGTTGCTCAAGCAGCAACAGCCCGCCGAAGCCGCAAAGCATTTCAAGGATCCGCAGTGGCAAGGGGTCGCGCTCTATGAAGCCGGTGAATACGCCGCTGCCGCCGAGCGCTTCGCCGAAGGCAACGACGCCGGCGCGCACTACAATCGCGGCAACGCCCTGGCTAAAAGCGGCGAACTGGAAGCTGCCGTCGACGCCTATGAGCAGGCCCTTGAACTGCAACCTGATTTACGTCCGGCGTTGACCAACAAAGCACTGGTAGAAGCGCTGATCAAACAGAAGGGCCCCACACCGCCCAGCGAAGCGGAAAAGACCGACGGCGAAGAGAACCCGCAGACTCAGCAACCTCCACCCCCGGGTGCGGCGACACAGCCCTCGACCAGCGACGAGCAGAAGACCGACGCTCAAACAGCGCAACCGAACACTGAAGCCAACAGCGAAAGCAATACCGACAGCCCGCCACAACCGGGCAATAATGAAGTGCCAGGCAGTGAGTTGGGCGACGAACAACACACCACACCGCCGAACCGCAGCGCCGACGCCAACTTCGACGGCGAGCAACGGCAGGCCCTGGAGCAATGGCTGCGTAAAATCCCGGATGAGCCGGGCGAACTGCTTAGACGTAAATTCTGGTACGAACAGCAACAACATCAGGATCAGGGAAAAACTCGATGACCCGCTTCACCGCCTTATTGCTCAGCCTTTTTCTCTGGACCGTTGGCGCCCAGGCTGAAGGGTTGGTTGCCAGCGTCGATCGCAGCCGCGTGAACTCCGGCGAGACGGTCGAGCTGACTCTCGAATCCAGCGATGTCACGCAGTTCGGCAAACCGGACCTGAGCGCACTTGAGCCGCTGTTCGAGGTTCGCGGTACCCGCCAGGTCAACCAGCTCACGGCCCTGGGCGGCGACAGCCACGCCACCACTCGCTGGATCATCACCCTGCTGCCCCGGCAGAACGGCACGATCGTCATCCCGCCCCTTCAGCTCGGTGATTACAAAAGCCAACCGATCAGCCTGCAAGTGGTCGAAAGCGCTACTCAAAACAGCCCGAACACATTGGCGCCGGTGTTCATCGAAGCCAGTCTCGATCAGGACACGGTATACGTGCAGGCTCAGGCTATTCTGACCTTGCGCATCTATCACTCGGTGTCGCTGTTTGACGACAGCAACGTCACCCCGCTGCAAATTCCCGATGGTCGCGTCGAACAGCTGGGCGAGCCACGCACGTACGAGAAGGCCATCAATGGTCTGCGCCACGGCGTGATCGAGCTGCGCTATGCGATCTACCCACAACACAGCGGCGTGCTGACGATCCCGGCGCAAGTGTTCAGCGCTACGCTGGTGGACGCACAACCCACGCAGGCACCCGCGCCCCAAAGCCCAAAACAGGGCAAAGTGATTCGCGTAAGTTCCGCCGAAATGATCCTGACGGTCAATGCCAAACCGGCCGACTACCCGACCGATATTCCCTGGCTACCCGCGCGCAGCCTGAGCCTCAGTGAAAGCTGGAGCCCGGAGCCGGACCGGATTCAGGTCGGCGACTCTCTGACCCGTAGCCTGACCCTGAAAGCCGAAGGCCTGGCCAGTTCACAACTGCCCCCCCTGCCCATCACTGACGCCAGCGGCCTGCGCCGTTACCCCGACCAACCGCAACTGAGCAATCAGCACGGCGAACGCGGGCTGACCGGCAGCCGTGAAGACCGCGAGGCACTGGTGCCGACCCGCACCGGGCAAATCGAGCTATCCCCCGTGGAAGTAATCTGGTGGAACACCCATGAAGATCATCTGGAGCGCAGCAGTCTCCCGGCCCGAACCCTGCACGCGGTCAACAACCCGAACCTTGCGGTCGACACCCCGGCCGGCAATGCGCCGCTTGCCGCAACGGCTGACAGCGAAGAGCTCTGGTACTGGAAACTCAGCACCTTGATCCTCGCCTGCACCACCCTGCTCGGCTTTGGCCTGTGGTGGCGTGCGCGTTGGCAACCGGCGATCCTGCGCGCCGCACAAACCGGCCCGAGCCCGCGCACCTTGCTTGACGACCTCAAGCGCGCCAGCCAGGCCAACGACCCGCACGCCACCCGCCAGGCACTCGACGCCTGGGCTCGCCAACAGCCAGAAACCCTGGCCGACATGGCCGCCCGCTTCGTGCCGCTTTCCGACGCGCTGGACGGTCTGAACGGCGCGCTTTACAGCGAAGCCGGGCAGTACTGGCAAGGCGAAGACCTGTGGCGCGCGATCCGCGCCATCCCGATCGCCGAACGGGTCCACGACCCGGTCGGCGACAGTGGTTTGCCGCCGCTTTATCCCAAGTAGAGCAAAAGATCGCAGCCTTTGGCAGCTCCTACGGGGGAATGGTGTACATCCCGAAGGCTGCGATCTTTTCTGCCTTTCTGCATTCCCGACCTTTTGCCAGTAAACTCCCTCCCCTTTAGCCGCCATCATTTCCCACGCGGCCATCACCTTATTTTTAGCGGAGTACGCCTTGCGTCTGTTTCACACCTCCGACTGGCACCTTGGGCAGAACCTGCATGGCCAGGAACGCGACTTCGAGCACGGTTGTTTCCTTGACTGGCTGTTGCGTCAGCTGGGCCTGGAAAAGCCCGATGTGCTGCTGATCGCCGGCGATATCTTTGACACGGTCAACCCGCCGGTCAAAGCCCAGGAACGTCTCTACGACTTCATCGTCAGCGCGCACGAACAGCAGCCGTCGCTGACCATCGTGATGATTGCCGGCAACCACGACTCCGGCTCGCGAATCGAATTGCCCGCGCCGCTGATGCGGCGATTGCGCACTCACGCGCTGGGTCGGGTGTTGTGGCTCGATGACGGGCAACTGGACGCAGAGCGCCTGCTGATTCCGCTGCCCGATGCCTCGGGTGAAATCGCCGGCTGGTGCCTGGCGCTGCCCTTTCTGCGCCCTGCCGAAGTCACCGGCGCCCATCTGGGCGACAGCTACCTGCGTGGCATCGGTCAGGTGCATGAGTGGCTGATTGAAGCGGCCAATGCCAAGCGCCAACCCGGTCAGGCGTTGATCGCCATCAGCCACGCGCACATGGCCGGCGGTTCGGTGTCCGAGGACTCCGAGCGCAGCCTGATTATTGGCAATGCCGAGGCCCTGCCCGCCAGCATGTTCGGGCCGAGCATCAGCTACGTTGCCCTCGGTCATTTGCACAAGCCGCAGAAGGTCAATGGCGAGGAGCGCATTCGCTACAGCGGCTCGCCGATTCCGCTGTCGTTTTCCGAGATCAGCTACCAGCATCAGATTCTCGACATCACGCTCGATGGCGAGACGCTGCTCAGTGTCGAACCGCGGTTAATCCCCCGCGCGGTCAACCTGCAACGCCTGGGCCCTGCTCCACTCAGCGAAATCCTGACGCAGCTGGCGGATTTACCGAACATCGATCTGCTGGCCGACCTCCAGCGCCAGCCATGGCTCGAAGTCCGCGTGCGCCTCGATGAACCGCAGCCGGACCTGCGTCAACAGATCGAAACCGCCTTGCAGGGCAAAGCCGTGCGGCTGGTGCGAATTGCCGCCGAATATGCAGGCTCCGGCGGTCGAGACGGCACAGACGACAATGGCCAATTGACTGAACTGGATCAGCTCACTCCGCAGGAATTGTTCAGCCGCGCCTGGCTGGACAACTACGGCAGCGCCGTCGACGAACAGACGCTCAAGGACTTTGCGCAGCTGTTGCAAGACGTTCAGCAGGAGAGCGAACAGCCATGAAAATTCTCGCAATCCGCCTGAAAAACCTCGCCTCGCTGGCGGGACCGTTTGAAATCGACTTCACCGCCGAACCGTTGGCCAGCTCCGGCCTGTTCGCGATTACCGGGCCGACCGGCGCCGGTAAAAGTACCTTGCTCGATGCACTGTGCCTGGCGCTGTTCGGCGCGGTACCACGCCTCAACAACACCGGGCGTGACGCCAAAGTGCCGGACGCAGATGGCGAGATCGCCACCGGCGACCCGCGCACCCTGTTGCGCCGTGGTACCGGTGACGGCTATGCCGAGGTCGACTTTGTGGGCATCGACGGCCGTCGCTACCGTGCGCGCTGGGAAGCCAATCGCGCCCGCGAAAAAGCCAACGGCAAACTGCAAGCCAGCCGCCAAAGCCTGCGCGACCTCGACACCGATCAGCTGCTGGCCAGCCAGAAAGGCGAATATAAAACTCAGCTTGAGACCGTGCTGGGCCTGAATTTCGAGCAGTTCACTCGCGCAGTGATGCTGGCCCAAAGCGAGTTCAGCGCCTTCCTCAAGGCCGATGACAACGATCGCAGCGAACTGCTGGAAAAACTCACCGACACCGCGCTCTACACGCGCCTGGGCAAACGCGCTTTCGACAAAAGCAAAGAAACCCGCGAAGCCCACAAGCTGCTGCAGGATCAGGCGACTGGCGTCACACCGCTTGAGCCCGAGGCTCGAGCCGAACTCGATCAGCGCTTCAACGACGCCCAGCAACAACTCAAAACCCGGCAAGCGCAGCTCAAGCAGCTTGAGTTGCAACACACCTGGCTCAAGGAACTGCACCAGTTGCAGGACCAGCAACTGGCCGCCACTGAACAACTGCAACAGGCCCAACAGTCATGGGACGCCCAGGCTGGCGAGCGGCTGAACCTGGCACGCCTGGAACAACTGGCACCGCAGCGACATCAATTCGCCCGGCAAACCGAGCTGAGCGCGCAACTGAGCCCGTTGGCCGCGCTGATTCAGCAACACAGCCAACAACAAGGCGAGCTGCAAAACCGTCAGGTGCAACTCGAAACCAGCCTGGAATCCGCAAAAGCCGCGCTGACCCAGGCTCAAGGCCTACACAGCAGCAACGCCCCGCTGCTGCGTCAGGCGTTCGAAGAACAGAGCAACCTCGCTCGCCTGACCCAGGCCATCAACGTTTCGGCCGAACTCAAGCACAACGCTGAAAAGGCCAGTACTGAGGGCCAGCAAGCCATCGCGCGAATGCTCGAACAGCAACAGCTGGTTGCCCAACGCCTGGCGACGATTGCGATGCAACTGGAACAGAGCATCCAACTGGCTCCCGTCAGTGACGCCTGGAACGCCTACCGCGAGCGATTGCAGCAACTGATGTTGGTCGGTAATCGCCTGAAAAAAGGCCAGGCCGAGCTGCTCGAACTGGAACAACGGGCTGCCGACACCGCCACCCAACTCGGCACTCAACGCAAAAGTCTGGAGCTGCTCTACAGCGAAGCCGGCGCTGAACCCGAAGCCGTTGCTGAACAGATCCAGATCCTCGGCAGCCTGCTGCAAGACAACCGCAAGCAGCAACGCGCTTTCGAAGAACTGGCGCGGTTATGGACCAGCCAGCAGGAGCTCGACAAGCGTGCGCAGGCACTGCAACAACGCCTGCAAACCACCCAGACAGAACGCGAACGCCTGACCCGCGAAGGCGTTCAGGGCAAGGCCGAGTTGACCGTCGCCGAGCAAACCCTGAAGGTCACTCAGGAACTGCTGGAGCGTCAGCGCCTGGCGCGCAGTGCCAGTGTCGAAGAGTTGCGCGGGCAGTTGCAGGACGATCAGCCGTGCCCGGTCTGCGGCAGCGTCGAGCATCCTTATCATCAGCCTGAAGCGTTGCTGCAAAGCCTTGGTCGTCACGACGAAGGTGAACAGGCCAACGCGCAAAAAGCCGTTGATACACTGAAGGAAAAACTCGCAGAGCTGCGCACCGACGTCGGCGGGCTGATTGCCCAACAAAAGGAATTGCTGCAACAACAGGAACAGCTGGAGGCCCAGCAGCAGAGCCTGACACCGAGCCTTGAGGCTCATCCGCTGGCCGCCCAGTTACTGGCGCAAGACGCCGGCAAACGCGACACCTGGCTGAATCAGCAAAGCGCTCAGTTGAACCAGAGCGTTACTCAGGACGAACAGCGACAAAGCGCCCTGCTTACCTTGCAGCAAGACGCTGCACGTCTTCAGCAACAGTTGCAAGCGGCCGACCAGGCCAGTCAACAGGCCGCCCAGCAACTGGCGATCCAGCAGCGCGAGTTGAGCAACGATCGCCTGCGCCTGGAAGAAGAGCTCGCGGCGTTCAGCACTTTGCTCCCGACTGCAATCCTCGACGGTTTGCGCAACGAGCCCGCCGCGACCTTCATGCAGCTTGATCAACAGGTCGCCCAGCGCCTGGAACAACTGGAGCGGCAACGCGAAGAACTCGGCGAGCAACAGCAGCGCCAGCAAAACCTGGAGAAAGAACAGGACCGGCAACTGACCCGTGTGCAGCAATTGGAAGCCGCGCAACAGCAATTCAGCGCACTGACCGAGCAGCAACACGCCACCCAACAGAAACTCGCCGAACTGCTGGGCGACCAGCCAAGTGCCGAGCAGTGGCAACAGCAACTGGATCAGGTCGTCGAGCAGGCCCGACAGGCTGAAGCAACGGCCAATCAGGAGCTGCAAGAAGTCCGCAGCCAGCAGATTCAGTTGGCCGCCGAGCTCAAGGCCGAGCAACAACGCCAGCAAACGCTGGAAACGGAAAGCCTTGAGCTGAGCAGCAAGATTGCCGAGTGGCGCGCCCTTCATCCGGAACTGGATGACGGTGGTCTGGAGCAGTTACTGGCATTCAGCGACGAGCAGGTCAGTCAACTGCGCCAACAGCTTCAGCTAAGCGAAAAAGCTATCGAGCAAGCCAAGGTGCTACTGCATGAGCGCGAACTTCGCTTGCACAGCCATCAGGCGCAGCACAACGGCAACCTCGAGGCAGAGCAACTGGCCAGCGCCCTCAGCGAGCTGCAAAACCAGTTCGGTATCAGCGAACAGCTCTGCGCTGAATTGCGTGCGCAACAAGCTGAAGATCAACGCCGTCAGGACGCCAATCAGGCGCTGGCACAACGTATTAGCGATGCTTACAACGAGTGGCAGCGCTGGGCGCGGCTGAATGCCCTGATCGGTTCGGCCACCGGCGACACCTTCCGCAAGATCGCCCAGGCCTACAACCTCGATTTGCTGGTGCATCACGCCAACGCCCAATTGCGCCAACTGGTGCGCCGCTACCGGCTCAAGCGCGGCGGCAGCATGCTCGGTTTGCTGGTGATGGACACGGAAATGGGCGATGAACTGCGTTCAGTGCATTCGCTGTCGGGCGGCGAAACCTTCCTGGTATCGCTGGCACTCGCGCTGGGCCTGGCCTCGATGGCGTCGAGCACACTGAAAATCGAGTCGCTGTTCATTGATGAAGGTTTCGGTAGCCTTGATCCGGAGTCGCTGCAATTGGCGATGGACGCCCTTGATGGCCTACAGGCACAAGGGCGCAAAGTCGGGGTGATCTCCCACGTACAGGAAATGCATGAGCGAATCCCCGTGCAGATCCAGGTTCGCCGCCAAGGCAATGGCCTGAGCACGCTGGAGGTCAAATGAGCACGCCGACACTCTACTCCTTCCGTCGCTGCCCCTACGCCATGCGCGCACGCATGGCGCTGCGTTACAGCGCAGTAGGGCTGAACATCGTCGAAGTCAGCCTCAAGGCCAAGCCGCCAGAGATGCTCGCGCTGTCGAGCAAGGGCACCGTGCCAGTGCTGAGCCTTGAAGGTCGGGTGATTGAGCAAAGCCTGGAAATCATGCAGTGGGCGCTGGAACAGAACGACCCACAGGACTGGTTGCTCAAGGACGATCCTGCGGCGCAACAACGGGGCGCGGCGCTGATCGAAGCAAACGATCAGGTGTTCAAGCTGCACCTCAATCGCTACAAGTACGCTGAGCGCTACCCGGAACATCCAATGGAGCATTACCGCGCAGAGGGTGAAGTGTTTTTGCGTAACCTGGATGAGTTGCTGCAACAGCGGACTTATCTGGTCGCCGATCATTTGAGCCTGGCAGACGTCGCCCTCGCGCCGTTCATACGCCAGTTCGCGCATGTCGACCGCGAGTGGTTTGCGCAGACGCCTTATCGGCATCTTCAGGCGTGGTTGCAAGGGATTCTGGAGTCAGACCTTTTTACCGCGGTCATGGCGAAGGCCCAGTGTGGGAGCGAGCTTGCTCGCGATGACTGACTGACACTCAACATTGATATCGACTGTCATACCGCTATCGCGAGCAAGCTCGCTCCCACATTTGATTACGCCAACACGTTGCACATTTTCAGCGCCGAGCAATCAATCTCAAACGGCCCCAGAACCACTGCTTTGGGTTTGGCGGGCGGATTACCCGCCAGCAACCCCAGCGCCTTGGCGGTCTGGATGTTGTGGGCGATGTTGTGATTGCACTCGATGGCCCGTGCCAGCGAACCCGCCGAGCCCTGACCGATACCGAGCAGTGAAGATCCGTTGGTCATGAATGCCAGGAAGGCAATCACCCAAAGTCTGCGCCCTTTCATGCTCCCACCGCTCCCGCGACGTCTGAGTGTTCAACGCTGAAGTTCTGTGCGCGATGCTCAAACTGGATGCCGGGATAGGCGACCTGGATCGGCGCTTCTACGATGTGTTGCGATTGCGCCGAGAGGCTGACCACCAGAACCATGGCCACGTATAAACCGATGGCGACGTAAGCACCGTGCTTGGCAGAGGAAAGGATTGCGCTGGCCATGGGATTCTCCGTGGGCATGTTTCAGTGCCCACAGAATCAATCAAATAACCGGCTATGAATAGCGACCTTTATGCATAGTAGCTATCAGTTTAATTGATCGAAAATCCGACGTTTTTCAGTCCTGCAACAAGCTCAACAAGCGCTCGCGCGCGACTTCAGGCTCACCGTCGACCGGCTGGGCAGCCGAGAGAATTGGAGTGGAATAGAGAAACAGCAGCACCACAGCCAGACGCATCGCCATGTCGTCGATCCTTGGAAAAGATTGAGTCAATAAATTAGCGTCAAATTTAAACACATGGCCATGTGATATTACACGCGGTATTTGTGCTGATTGGGGGCGGAGTCGCAAATGCTTTATGCAGAAGCGACATCACTCTGGTCTTTCCGGCGAAAGAATCGCCGATCGGATCAAGTGACTTCGCTCCTGCATAAAGTCGGCAGGGCTTGAATCTCAGTGTTGGATCTTGTGATCCAGCGCGGCGTAGAAGTTGGCGCTTTGTTGCAGGTATTTCTGGGTGTAGGCCTGGGTGCCGGATTTTTTCGAGTTGATCTCGACACTGGCACTGGCTGGCAGAGCAACGGTGGCTGAGATGGCGGAAGCGGCGATCACGGAGAAGAGATTGAAGTTCATGGCGGTAACCCTCGTAGATTCAGTTGGCTTGCTTGCCTGTTTAGGCCGTGAAGCAAACTTACGCCCGAGGGTTGGCGCTCTTGAAATCTTTTGTAGCAGTAGCGGATATCACTCAGATTAATAGAACCGCGCAGGCCCCGGCGTACGGGGCCTGCGGCTTATTGACGCAGGAAGAAGCTGATATCGCTGGGGGCATCGAACGGCAGTTTTTGCACGGTTTTGCCCAGCAAACCGGTCTTCACATCACGCTTGATGATAACGATCTGGTTGCTCTTCTGGTTGGCGATCAGCACGAACTTGCCACTGGGGTCGAGGCTGAATTCACGCGGGTGATCACCCTCCACGGAGCGCCGTTGAAGCTCCTTGAGTTCACCACTGGCCGGATCGATGGCGAACACCAGCAACTCGTTAGCGGTGCCACGGTTGCTGACGTAGAGGAACTTGCCATCCACTGACGCGTGCAGCGCAGCAGCCGCTTTCTGCGCCTGGGGTTTGCCGGCTGCCAGGTCGACCATCTGGCGTTGGGTCAGTTTGCCGGCCTGGTAATCGAACACCGCGACTTGCGCGCTCATTTCCATGGTCAGGTACGCATGCTTGCCATCGCTACTGAACAGTAAATGTCGTGGCCCGCTGCCGGGTGGCAACTGGACCGACGCTGGCGTGGCGGCGGTCAGCGGTCGTTCCGGATTGGCCTTGGGGTCATAGCGGTAGACAAAGATCTTGTCCGCTCCCAAGTCATTGCTGAATACAAACTGGCCGTCCGGCGAGGACACTACCGAATGAACGTGAGCCGACAACTGCCGCTCGGGGTTGACCCGGCTCGACGGATGACTGCTCAGCTGGATCGGAGGCGCCAGCTTGCCATCGCTGCTCACCGGCAATACCGCCAGGCTGCCGCCCGGATCTTCGGCCACGGAATAATTACTGACAAACAGGTGCTTGCCGTCAGCGCTCAGGCTGGAATGGGTCGGCTCGTTGCCCAGGCTCTGCACCTGACTGATCAGGCTCAACTTGTGGGTTTTCGGCTCGACGGCGAAGCTGCTGACGCGCCCTACCGGATCGGCTTGCCCCGGACCGTTCTCGTTGACCACAAACAGTCGACGCTGGTCGCGGGACAAGGTCAACCACGACGGGTTTGCGCTCTTGATCACTTGCAACGGCGCGGCATCGAGCTGACCGCTTTGGCTGTCGAACTTGAGTCGGTAAATCCCCTGGCTCTGGCCCTGGGTGTAGGTGCCGATCAGCAACTCATGAATGTCGGCGGGCGCGGCCTGCACCCCCATCGCGCCGACGCTTCCGGCCATCAACAGTGGCCAGAAGTTACGCATCCTCATTGGTTTCGTCTGCGTCGTCGCTACCGCCGAACGCGTCCAGGCAGACCAGACGATGCTCGCCGGAATCGCCGACGATCAGCCAGCTCTGCAGGCCTTGATCGAAGGTCGCAGCCTCAACCTGAGCCGGGGTGAATTCCCAATGTTTGGCCGCTCGGCCGTCCATGCATTCGATGTGCAGATTGTCGTCTTCGTCGAGAGCGAATTCGAAGGCGTGCAAGCCGTCGATTTCGACCATGGCGCAGTGTTCGAGGGCGTTGAGAAGGGTTTCGGCAGTCATGGCAATCATGTCTTTCAGGGGAAAACAGCAATGATAGCGCATTGTTGCCGCAAACCCTGTGGGAGCGAGCCTGCTCGCGATTGCGGTTTACCAGTGACATTTCCATTGCCTGACACACTGCAATCGCGAGCAGGCTCGCTCCCACAGGGGGATGGTGTGAAATTCGAGAAATAACAAAGCCGCAACCCGAAGGTTGCGGCTTTGTTATTTTCGGCTTCGATCAGTGCGCAAACAACGAATTACCCTTCTGCCCGGCCAGTTTCTCTGGCTTGATCAGGAAACGTGCCAGCGCCGGCAACAGCCACAACGCGCCGAACATGTTCCAGAGCAGCATGAAAGTCAGCATCAGGCCCATGTCGGCCTGGAACTTGATCGCCGAGAAGATCCAGGTGCATACGCCGATGGCCAGGCACAGACCGGTGAACAGTACCGCTTTACCGGTGGACTTCAGGGTCTGGTAATAAGCCTCTTGCAACGGCAGGCCGGCACGCAGGAAGCTTTCGAGGCGGCTGTAGATGTAGATGCCGTAGTCCACGCCAATCCCCACCCCGAGCGCCACCACCGGCAAGGTCGCGACTTTCACGCCGATGCCCATGAACGCCATCAGCGCGTTGCCGAGTACCGAGGTCAGTACCAGCGGCAACACGATGCACAAGGTCGCCGCCCAGGAACGGAAGGTGATCATGCACATGGTGGCCACGCAGATGTACACCAGGACCAGAATGGTCAGTTCCGATTCCTTGATCACCTCGTTGGTAGCCGCCTCGATCCCGGCGTTACCGGCAGCCAGGATGAACTCCAGGCCGTCCTTGTTGTTCTCCTTGGCGAAGTCCTGCACCGCATGCACCGCACGGTCGAGGGTTTCGGCCTTGTGGTCGTTGAGGAACACCAGCACCGGCGCCAGCGAGCAACTGTTGTTGTACAGGCCGTCGGCACGGGCGATGGAGTTGTTCAGCACGTCCGGGTTACGCGACAGGGTTTCCCATTTCAGGTTGCCCTCGTTCATGCCCTTGATCATCTGTTTGGAAACGGTCACCAGGGAAATCGCCGACTGCACGCCCTCGGTGTTCTGCATCTTCCACATCAGCTCATCGATCGGCGCCATGGCTTCGTAACGCGAACAGCCTTCCGCCTTGGTCTTGACCATCACCACCAGTACATCGGAGCTGGTGGAGTAGTTATTGATGATGAAGTTGTTGTCCTTGTTGTAGCGCGAATCCGGACGCAACTCCGGCGCACCCTGGTCAAGGTCGCCGATTTTCAGGTTCTGGCTGTACCAGAGACCGCCACCGAAGGCGATCAGCGCCAGGAGGATCGAGACGGGTGCGACTTTCGAGCTGGCAAAGTTCGACAGCAGACGCCAGAACGGGTGCTCGCGGGTTGCATCTTTCTTGCTGCGCTCGACGGCACGTTTGCTGATGCCGACGTAGGAAATCGCCACTGGCAGCAGAATCAAGTTAGTGAATACGATCACCGCTACGCCAATGGACGCACCGATGGCCAGTTCACGAATCACCCCGATATCGATGATCAGCAAGGTAATGAAGCCCACCGCATCCGCGAGGATCGCAATCATCCCCGGCAGAAACAGTTGACGGAACGTGCGCCGGGCAGCGGTCAAGGCGTTGTCCGCATCGCTGGACTGCAAGGCAATCCCGTTGATCTTCTGCACGCCGTGGGAAATACCGATGGCGAAAATCAGGAACGGTACCAGCATCGAATACGGGTCCAGACCAAAGCCGAAGGCGTGCATCAACCCCAACTGCCAGACCACCGCCACCAGGGTAGTGCTCAACACCGCCACGGTACTGCGCAGGCAGTTGGTGAACCACAACAACAGGATCAAGGTGATGACGAAAGCCACGCCAAAGAACATCACCACCATGATCAGACCGTCAATCAGGTCACCGACCTTCTTGGCGAAACCGACGATGTGGATCTGTACGTTGGGGTTCTGTTTTTCGAACTTGTCGCGGATCTTTTCTTCAAGCTCGTGGGAGAACTTCTGGTAGTCCAGCGCCAGCAGCTTGCCTTGGTCCTGCGGGTCCGGGTAGGACTCCAGCAGCGGAATATCGACGATGCTCGACTTGAAGTCGTTGGATACCAGTCGCCCCACCTGACCGGACTTGAGCACGTTATTGCGCAGCAACTCAAGGCTGTCTGCCGAGCCACTGTAGCTCTGCGGAATCACTTCGCCGCCGGCAAAACCTTCCTCGGTCACTTCGGTCCAGCGCACGCTCGGACTCCACAGCGACTTGAGGCCGGAACGGTCAACGCCGGAGATGTAAAACACCTCGTCGTTGATCTGACGCAGGGTCTCCATGTACTCCTTGGAGAAAATATCGCCATCGGTGGCTTCCACGGAAATACGCACGGTATTGCCAAGGTTGGCCAGGTCATTGCGGTGTTCAAGCATCTTCTCGATGAAAGGATGCTTGAGCGGGATCATTTTTTCGAAGCTGGTGGACGGCCGGATCAGCGTTGCCTGCCAGAACAGGAAAATGCTGACCAGCAGGCAGATGACGATCACTGCCGGGCGGTTGTTGAAAATCAGGCGCTCGAGAAAAGTCGCCTTGTCCTGATGATGACTGCTCATGGATGTCATATCTGCGCCTCTCATTATTTGCCCAGCTCGGCGCCGATTGGCGAAGTAGCGCGAACGCCGCCCTGTCCTACCAGAATCAAGTTGCCATTGCCCGCCGCGGTGACCGCCGAAACGGAAATGCGGTCGGGACGGTTGAATACGCTGAAGGTCACCCCGTCATCGCTGCTGCGCACCACACTGCCGCCATTGCCGACGATCACGATTGTGCCGTCGTCGAGCAAGGTCGCACCGGACAGGCCGAACTCCAGCGCACCGCGCGCAGCCTTGAGCTCGACGGGCGCCCAGGTGCTGCCAAAGTCGGTGGAACGGAACAGGTTGCCGCGAAGACCGTAGGCCAGCAATGTCGCCGGTTTGGCCGTGCCGATCACCCCGAACAGCGACCCCTGGTACGGTCCTTGAAGACGTTCCCAGGTTTGCCCCCAGTCAGGGGAACGGAACATACTGCCCTGCTCGCCCACGATGAACAGCCCGGACTCCTTGACCGCCGCGATGGCGTTGAGGTGGTACTGATCCGGGTTATCGAGGCGGTCGCTGGCGTCTTCCCAGCGCTTTCCGCCGTCGGTGGTTTCCAGCAACGCGCCGTAAGCGCCCACGGCAAAGCCTGTGCCGAGGTCCTTGAACCAGACAGCGAGCAGCGGCGCTTCACGCTTCAAGTCTTCGAATTGTTTGGTCCAGGTAACGCCGCCGTCTTCGCTGGCGAGGATTTGCGCGTCGTGACCGACTGCCCAACCGTGCTTGTCATCGACGAAATAGACTGAGGTCAGCAGTTGCCGGCTCGGCACTTTGGCCTGGGTCCAGGTCTGGCCCTGGTCATCGGAATACAGAATATGGCCACGATCGCCGACCGCCACCAGGCGCTTGCCTGCATGCGCGATATCGAGCATCAGGCCCTTGGCGGACTTGGCGGATTCAATCGAATAGACAGTATCGGACGCAGGCGCAGCTGCGGCCAGAACGGGTGCCGACAGCGCGACAGAGCCCAACAGCGAGAGCGCTGTAGCCAGCAACGCGAATCTGCGTAACGCCGGCGGGCGGCAAAAACCCACACCCATGACAGGCTCACTCATAGACCTTCCCCCATTATTATTGTTAGGTCGTTCAACCTTTCAGGGCGCCGCAGGGCTGCTCGTCGCGATTGACCGTATTGGAACATAGTCCTGAAACGCGCAATCTAGAGCCCCTTCGGAAGCTGGCCTATCCTATCCAGCTTTCGAAAGGTCTGACAATCAACGCCACGTTATGTTTTGTTAACTGGAGGATTACGGACGGTGGCTGAATGACGAGGCATTCGCAGGGATGATTAGAAGCCAGCGATTGAGCGGAAACTTCCGACACAAAGGTTTGAGCTTTGGCTTTTGATCTTGATCTGGCTTTTGATCCACCCGCCCCTTTCGGGAGGCCGAGTGGAGGTGTTCATCCGGGGGTTGGCGCGCAGCGCCGTACGGCGCAGCCGGACACATCGAGAGGAGGTCGTCGCGAAGCAGACCGTAGGCGATGCTCCCTGATGAATGCCGGAGCGAGGGAACACCGAGCCTAAGCGAGGTGCCGTACGCTTGGGGCGAAGCGTTTTGCTTACTTTTCGGCGTCTGGAAAAGTGAGGCGCCGTAAGGGCGAAACCCTAAGCCGCCGTTACCGCAGCAACGGATATGTACATCAGCAAGAGATTGGTTGGTATAAGGCCACCTTCGCGAGCAAGCCCGCTCCCACAGTTTTGATTGGTGTACATCTGCGGGAGATTGGTCGGCTGTCAGGCCGCCATCGCGAGCAGGCTCGGCTCCCACAGTTTTGATTGGTGTACATCCGTAAGAGATTGGTCGGCTGTCAGGCCGCCATCGCGAGCAGGCTCACTCCCACAGTTTTGATTGATGTACATCCGCAAGAGATTGGTCGGCTGTCAGGCCGCCATCGCGAGCAGGCTCGCTCCCACAGGTTTGATTGGTGTACATCTGTGAGAGATGGGGCGGCTGTCGGCCGCCAGGATCAAGAGATCGCAGCCTGCGGCAGCTCCTACGGGGGGAATATCGCGCCCCCTCCCACAGGGTTCGGGTGAACACCTGTGGGAGCGGCTATAGGCTTACGCGAGGCTTTTGCTGACCACTTCAAACACATCGCTGGACAGCTGACCCGAAGCACGAATGCGCTCCAGCTCAGCCTTCATCAACGCCTGACGAGCACCGTCGTATTTACGCCAGCGCGTCAGCGGCGCCAGTTGGCGAGAGGCGATCTGCGGGTTGAAACCGTTCAACTCGATCACCAGATCCGCAAGGAAGCGATACCCCGAACCATCGGCAGCATGGAAGTTGATCAGGTTCTGCCCTGCAAACGCACCGACCAGCGCCCGCACCTTGTTCGGGTTCTTGATGTTGAACGCCGGGTGCTCCATCAACTGCCGAACCCGCTGCAAGCCACCCGGCAAACCGCTGCCGGCCTGAACGCTGAACCATTGGTCCATGACCAGCGGATTGTCCTTGAAGTGCTCGGCAAAACTCGCCAGTGCCTTGGCCTTCTCGGCCTCGAACGGCGAATTCACCAGCACCGCCAACGAGGTCAGACGCTCAGTCATGTTGTCGCAGGCATCAAACTGCTCAAGGGTCGATGCCAGCACTTCGGGCTTGCCACTGAGCATCAAGTAAGACAACGCAATGTTTTGCAGGCTACGACGAGCGAAGTGCTCGGCTTCGGCAACGTAAGCGGTTTGCTTCGACAACTCGCGATTGGCCTGGTAACGCAGCCACAGCGCGTCGAACAGGTTGTCCGCCAGTTGCTTGCGGGCGAACTCACGGGCCGCATGAATCGCATCGACATCCGCCACTTCGCTGATTTCGGTCAGGTAAGCCTCGCTTGGCAGCGAGAGCATTTCGGCGACCATCGCCTGATCCAGGGTTTCGTCCGCCAGTACCGTACGCAATGCGCTGATCAGGCGCTGATCCAGCACCAACGCTTGACCTGCTTGATGCTGAGCAATCAGTTCCTGCAACACTTGCACCGACAATTGCTGGCCGGCTTCCCAACGGTTGAAGCCGTCGCTGTCGTGTTGCATCAGGAACATCAGTTGATCGCGGTTGTACGGGAAGCTCAGTTTTACTGGCGCCGAGAAGCCGCGCAGCAACGAGGGCAACGGTTGTTCAGCAATATCGACGAAGGTGAAGGTCTGCTCGGCTTCAGTCACTGACAGCACGCGGGAGGTCCCGTCAGCGGCCGCTTCACCCGCCAACTGCAGTGCGATCGCCGCGCCTTTGCTGTCCAGCAGACCCAGTTCGAGCGGAATCACGAACGGCAGTTTTTCAACCTTGTCCGGGGTTGCCGGGCAGCTCTGACGGAAGGTCAGGCTGTAGGTTTTCGCCGCCGCATCGTAAGACTCGCTCACCGCCAGACGCGGCGTACCGGCCTGGCTGTACCAGCGTTTGAACTGAGTCAGGTCGACGCCGTTGGCATCTTCCATGGCCTTGATGAAATCGTCACAGGTGACCGCTTGGCCATCGTGACGCTCGAAATACAGGTCGCTGCCTTTGCGGAAACCGTCGGCGCCAAGCAAGGTGCGAATCATGCGCACCACTTCCGAACCTTTCTCGTAGACAGTCAGGGTGTAGAAGTTGGAAATCTCGATGAACGCATCCGGGCGCACCGCATGAGCCATCGGGCCGGCGTCTTCGGCAAACTGGTGAGTGCGCAGGTACGCCACGTCTTCGATACGTTTGACGGTGCGCGAGTGCATGTCGGCGGAGAATTCGGCGTCACGGAACACCGTGAAACCTTCCTTGAGCGACAGTTGGAACCAGTCGCGGCAGGTCACGCGGTTGCCCGACCAGTTGTGGAAGTATTCGTGGGCAACCACTGCTTCAACCCGCTGGTGCGCGGCGTCGGTCGCGGTTTCGGCACGGGCCAGCACGCAGCTGGAGTTGAAGATATTGAGGCCCTTGTTCTCCATCGCGCCCATGTTGAAGTCGTTGACCGCAACGATCATGAAGATGTCCAGGTCGTACTCGCGGCCATAGACTTCTTCGTCCCAGCGCATGGACTTCTTCAGGCTGTTCATGGCGTGCTGGCACTTGTCGATGTTTTCCGGCTCGACGTAAATGCGCAGCGCCACACTGCGCTGGGTCATGGTGGTGAAGGTGTCTTCGACACACCACAAGTCACCGGCCACCAGCGCGAACAGGTAGGCCGGCTTCATGAACGGGTCTTCCCAGGTCGCCCAGTGCCGACCGTCTTCACCGGGACCCGAGGCAATCGGGTTGCCGTTGGACAGCAGTACCGGATAGCTGTGCTGCTCGGCGACCACCGTGGTGGTGAACTTGCTCATCACGTCCGGACGGTCGAGGTAATAGGTGATCTTGCGAAAGCCTTCGGCCTCGCACTGGGTGCAGAACATCCCGCCGGACTTGTACAGGCCTTCCAGCGCGGTGTTGGTTTCCGGGTGAATCCTGACGCTGGTGTCGACCGTGAAACTGGCGCTGGTCGGGTGCAAGGTCAGGTGGTTGTCCGTCAGCTGATAATCCCCGGCGCTCAGTTCGCTGTCACCCAAGGCTACCGACAGCAGTTCCAGTTGCTGCCCATCGAGGACCAGCGGTGGCAGACCAGCACCACGGGCCGGATTGCGGCGCATCACCAGTTGCGCATGGACCAGGCTGTGGTCCTCGTACAACTCGAAGGTCAGGTGCGTCTCGTCGATCAGGTACTCGGGCGCCTGATAGTCCTTCAGGTAGATCATCTTCGGTTGTTCGGTGCGCATGCTGGAGTCCTTCTACTGATGCACGGCGAGCTGGTAAGCCGTGTATTTACGAATATTGATAACGCCGGTATCGAAGATCAGATACTGGCCCTTGATCCCCATCAGCGTGCCTTCGGCAATCGGGTTCTTGTCCAGATTGAAGCTGACAATCTTGGCCGGGTACTGCTCGACCGGGTAATGGATTTCAATCGGTTCGACATCAAATACCGGTTGAATCGCTTGCAGACCGAAGCGCTCCTGCAGTCCTTGCACGCCCTCGGCACAGCTTTCGAACAGTTGATCACGAATCTGTTTCAGGTCAACCGGTGGCGCATCGCCCTTGAGCAAGGCGCGCCAGTTGGTCTTGTCGGCCACCTGACTGCGGAACAGGTCTTCGACGAAGCCGGATTGCTGACGGGTCGACACGCGCATGATCGGCAGTGCCTGGCTGGCGCCCTGATCGAGCCAGCGGGTCGGCAATTGAGTGGCACGGGTGATCCCGACTTTGACGCCCGACGAGTTGGCCAGATACACCACGTGGTCGGTCATGCAGAACTGCTCGCCCCACGCCGGCTCACGGCACGTGCCGGCGTCATAGTGACAACGCTCCGGGCTCATGATGCAGACATCGCACTGCGCCAGTTTGGTCATGCATGGGTAGCAGTAACCCTGGCTGAAACTGGTTTTGGTTTTGCGTCCGCAATGGATGCAATAGATCGCACCCAGGTATTCCAGGCGAACCGTGCTGCCAATCATCGGATTGACCGGCACCTCGGTATCGCCCAGGCGAAAGGCGTATTGCACGGTCGACGCTTCGAGGCGCGCCGACATCTTGCTGATTGCACCGCGGCCAATCTCGATCAATGGATGGCATCCGACTTGAACAGGATATTCGGCACCGTGATCGACTTCGAACTGCATTCCTGCGGGCCCATATAGCCGGTGCGCTCTTCCTCGGGCAGGTTCTGCACCTCCCAGGCGATCATCGCTTGCAACGACAGTTCACGCTGTTCGGCGGTCAGTTTGCCGCCGTCGGACCACTTGCCGATCTCTACCGCCAGTTTCAGGCTCTGGTAGATCTCTGGCGTGATGTTGTTGATCATTTCGTTAAAAGAGGACATCAGGTCTCCGCGCTGGTTATTCACATAGCAATTTGGACGGCGATTTATTGGACAGAGAGTTTACGGCGACCGTACAAGCCGCCCAACAAACCGGTGAGGCATCCGACGAGTAACCCGCCGACGTGCGCCGCATTGGCAATTTCGCCGAAGCCGATCATCGAGATCAGCCCGGACATGCACAGCAGCAGCCACACCAGCATCATCACCAATACCCCGCGAGGCAGACGATACGCCGGGTTCGGCGACAGCAACTGGTAGATCCAGCAATGCCCGAGCAAGCCGTAAAGCACCCCGGACAGGCCGCCAAACAAAGTCGGGCCGCCGTAATAATATTGGGCGAAGTTCGACACCAGGCTGAACAACAACGTCAGCCCCAGCAGATTGATACTGCCCTGACGCGACTCGATGCGTCGCCCCAGTTCCCAGTACCACATGCCGTTCATGGCCAGGTGGAGAACGCCGAAGTGGATCAGCATCGGCGTCACCAGACGCCACCACTGCCCCGCCGCCAGGCTGTCGGCCAACGGCGTGAAGTGGATGTACTCGCCCACCACCCGGAATTCGAGGAAGGTGAACCAGTGCATCGTGTCGAGGTTTTCACCGAGCAAGGTCACCGCGCCGACGATCATGCTCAGCAGCAGAATCAGCGCGGTCACCGGGCTGCTGCGCAATTGCTCGACGAACCCTGGACGCTGGATATTCGCTTGTGCAGCAGGGATATCCAGCTGATGCTCGGGATCGCCCGCAGGAAAACGTTCGTACAGCGCACGCACGTCTTCGCTGATAGCGTCAGGCACCCAGAGCACCTGCTCACCGGCTTCTTCGCTGACCCGATGTGGTACGTGCATGCGTTGCAGCAATTTGACGAAACCACTCAGATCCACCGCCAGTGGCAGACGTAATACAGCAACAGCACTCATTGCAGCTCCTCTGGCCGTTCAACATCGACCCAGACAAATTTGCGTGGATCAAGGCGGGTTTCCTGGTCCAGACGATAGGCAACCAATTTACCGTACAGCACCGCGCTGTAATCCAGGCAGGCCAGGTTCGGACGGATCGGCGCCGGTTTGCCACTGCGCCAGTAGTGGCCGACAAACAATAGTGGCTCGTCGATGCCGTAGCGCAACAGCGTGTCCTTCTCTACCGGCGACAGCGGCGTCCGCGCCACGGGCTCGGGCAAGGCGTCTGGCTGGAACACAATGTCGCCGTAGGTTTGCGGGTTGTCTTCCCAGAATTTGGTGCGAAAGAACGAACGCGTCAGACCGTCGCCGCTGGTCATGGTCAAACCGTGCGGCAAGCGCATGTCGGTGCCGCGCAGCAAACGGTCGAACGCCATGCAGGCGAAACTGCCGGAAACCGCCGCCGCCTGGACGAAGTGCTCATCGACGCGGCCATCGGGATGTTGCGCGCGCAGCACGTCGATCAGGCCACCGTCCCAACAGGCGTGGACCACCCGGAAGCGCCCGGCATCGACAAACAGCGGCATCTCGTAGAACCACGCGAGAAAGTCGTGCCAGTCGGCCGGGTGATTGGCAAACTGTGTCAGGGTTTCATCGATCAGCCGTGCATGCCGTGGCGTGTGATCACGCACGTACTGTTTGCCGCTACCGGGCGGTGCCGGCGTGCTCCAGCCGAGCGCGTTGAATTCATGGTTGCCCATGATGCACAGCGCCTGGCCGGCCTCGACCATGTCGTGAACGATGTGCAGCGCTTCGCGAATCCGCGGGCCACGGTCGATCACATCACCGAGAAATACGGCCATACGTGACGGATGGCGCCAGATGCCAGCTTGTTTGTGATACCCGAGTCGGTCCAGCAAATGCTCAAGGGTATGAGCGCAACCGTGCACGTCACCGATCAGGTCGTAGCTACGCGCGGGATCGAGCATCAGTCGCCTCCACCACCCAACCGGCTGCCCCAGCCAAGCTTGGTCCGGCAGACTTCGTAGTAGTTGTGATCCAGCGGATGAATCAACCGCAGTTTTTGCGCCTTCTTGCTCACGGTGATGGTGTCACCGGGGGCGCAGGTGAAGTGGTTCTGCCCGTCACAGGAGACTTGCGGGTAAATCTGCATATCCTTCGACACGACGATTTTCAGCTCGCTGTTGCCATCGACCACAATCGGCCTTCCTGACAAGGTATGGGGGTACATCGGCACAATCACAATGGCATCGAGCTTGGGATGCATGATCGGGCCGCCTGCCGACAGCGCGTAAGCGGTCGAACCGGTGGGTGTGGCGACGATCAGGCCGTCGGCTTTTTGGCTGCAGACGAACTGGCCGTCGATGTACAACTCGAACTCGATCATCCGCGTCGACTTGCCGGGGTGCAGCACTACGTCATTCAGCGCATCGCCCTGACCTATGGCCTCGGCATGACGGCGAACTTCGGCCTGCAACAGAAAGCGGTTTTCGACCAGGTAGTGCCCGTCGAGCACTTCGGCGACTTTGGTTTCCAGTTCATCCGGACGGATGTCGGTCAGAAAGCCCAGGTTGCCGCGGTTGATCCCCAGCACCGGAATGTTGTGCCGGGCCAATGCCCGGGCGGCGCCCAGCAGGCTGCCGTCACCGCCAACGACAATCACCATGTCACAGACTTCGCCGAGCATCTTGCGCGATGAGGTTTGCAGGCCATGGCCGGGCAGGACCTCAGCAATGGTGTCCTCGAGAATGACATGCAAGTGCCGGTCAAGCAGGAATCTCTTCAGTCGGCGAACGGTATCCAGCACCTGTGAACTGCCCAGGCGACCGATGATGCCGATATTGCGAAATTGCTCCATGGGGCTCCTAGTCAGGATCTGTTGACGCTTGGTCTGTGACGGCGAAAAACACGATTATGGGCGAAAGCGGGCCGTAGACAAAATCCTTTCAGCCGCGAACCAAAGCGCTATGCTCGCAAGATGACCTTATTTCCTGGCTTGCTCACCCTGCCCCGCCAGTTGCGCCATCCCGAAGTGCGCGACCTGGCCTGGGTCATCCTCGCGCCACCGATGCTCAGCGAAACACCCTGGCCACAACGCCATCCACTCACTGGCAGCGACTGGGTACAAGCGCCCGAACGACTGGAGCACTGGCTGCGGCAGCTGGATCAGGACAGCCGTGAATTGCAGCGCTGGCTGGCGCTCGGCGCGACTCGTCGGCTGGGCTTGTATTACGAGCGGCTCTGGCAGTTTGCCGTGCAGCACGCGCCGGGAATCGAGCTGATTGCCGCCAACCTGCCGATTCGCCGCGAAGGTCATACCCTCGGCGAGCTGGACATGCTGCTGCGTGACCGCGACGGTGTGCATCATCTGGAACTGGCGATCAAGCTGTATCTGGGACCGCAAAACGGCGACGGCCACGACACCGCCCAGTGGCTTGGCCCGGGATGTCACGACCGACTGGACCGCAAACTGGCGCATCTGGCCCACCATCAACTGCCAATCTCTGCTCGCCCCGAAAGCCGCGAAGCCTTGGCCGCACTGGATATCCTGCAGTTCAGCGCACACCTGTGGCTGGGCGGTTATCTGCTGTATCCATGGCCAGGCGAAGCTCAGTCACCGGACGGTGCCCACCCGCACCACCTCAAGGGTTGCTGGTTGCATCAGCGAGACTGGGTGCACTTCATCGCCCAGAGCTCACCCGGTCGTTGGCAACCGCTGCCACGCCACGCCTGGCTCGCACCTGCCCACTACCCTGCCGAGCACACCTGGGACCGCACGCAACTCGAGACCTGGCTGACAGCGCTAGACGCTCAAGCGCCTGCGCAGTTGCTGGTACGCCTGACCGAAAACGGCGACGGAGACTGGGAAGAAGCCGAGCGGTTGTTTCTGGTGGCTGATTTGTGGCCGAACGTGCCGGGGCAGAGTTGAGCTTTGTGCCGCCTGAACCGGCCTCATCGCGAGCAGGCTCGCTCCCACAGGGGTACGCGTTCCAAATGTGGGAGCGAGCCTGCTCGCGATAGGGTCGACACGGTCTAGATAGACAGGCGCAATGCCAACGCCGCCAGGGTCACCAGCAATACCGGCACCGTCAGCACGACCCCGACCTTGAAGTAATACCCCCAGCCAATCCGGATATTCTTGCGCTCCAGCACATGCAACCAAAGCAACGTCGCCAGACTACCGATCGGGGTGATTTTCGGCCCCAGATCGCTGCCGATCACGTTGGCGTAGATCATGGCTTCTTTCACCACCCCGGTGGCCTGGCTGGCATCGATCGACAACGCACCGATCAGCACTGTCGGCAGATTGTTCATGATCGACGACAACAGCGCAGTCAGCAGCCCGGTGCCCATGGCGGCGCCCCACACACCGTAATCCCCAAACACGTCCAGCCAACCGGCCAGGTGCGCGGTCAGTCCGGCGTTACGCATGCCGTAGACCACCAGGTACATGCCCAGGGAGAAAATCACGATGTGCCACGGTGCTTCTTTCATCACCTTGCGCGTTGATATCTTGTGCCCACGGGCGGCGATGGCCAGCAGCAATGCCGCGCACACCGCCGAAATCGCGCTGATGGGAATCCCCAACGGCTCCAGGGCAAAACAGCCGAGCAGCAAAATCACCAGCACACACCAACCGGCAAAGAAGGTTGCCTTGTCGTGAATCGCAGTCTTCGGGTCTTCCAGCTGCTGCGGATCGTAATCAGCCGGAATGTCCCGCCGGAAGAACCACAGCAACACCGCCAACGTCGCCGCGACGGCCACCAGATTGACCGGCACCATGACCGCCGCATAGCGGTTGAATCCAATGTGGAAGAAGTCCGCAGAAACGATGTTCACCAGGTTCGACACCACCAGCGGCAGACTCGCGGTATCGGCGATAAATCCGGCGCCCATGACGAACGCCAGCGTCGCTGTCGGAGAAAACCGCAAAGCCAGCAGCATCGAAATCACGATAGGCGTGAGGATCAATGCCGCGCCATCGTTGGCGAACAAAGCCGATACCAGCGCCCCGAGCAACACCATGTAAGCGAATAGCTTGCGCCCGTTACCCTGCCCCCAGCGAGCCACATGCAACGCCGCCCAGGCAAAGAAACCCGCCTCGTCCAGCAACAGGCTGATGATGATCAGTGCGACAAACGTCCCGGTGGCGTTCCAGATGATCTCCCACACCAGCGGGATATCGCTGACGTGTACCACGCCAGTGAGTAGCGCCAGCACCGCCCCCAGTACTGCACTCCAGCCTACGCCGAGGCCTTTGGGTTGCCAGATCACCAGGGTGATGGTCTGGAGAAAAATCAATGACGCGACGAGCATGCGAAACAGCCTTGAACAATGGGTAAAAAAAGATGAAGGGGGAGTCAGCAGCAGCGGATCGGACGGTCATCCATCGCCTGCAGACGCGCGATGTCAGCGGCAAGCCAGACACCGTTGGCAGCCAGCGCGCCTTGCAACAACGTCACGACCCACGGAGATAATTGCGGGTGCAGGCGATAGAAAACCCATTGCCCCTGGCGACGGTCCGCCAGCAATCCATGGCTGCGCAATTGCGCCAGGTGACGGGAGATTTTCGGCTGGCTCAGGTCCAGCGCAGCAGTCAGCTCGCACACGCACAACTCACCCTCTCGGGCGATCAGCAAAGCGATACGACTGCGAGTGTCATCGGCTAGCGCCTTGAACACATCGACAGGATTGCGGGAATCGGGCATGGAAGTGAGAACGCCTGAACAAACGAAGCGAGAATATATGGAATTTCGAATATAGGGTAAAGCGGGTAAGTGAAAACCGGGCGATTAACCGTGTCGTAAGCCCCCTAAGCATGCGAAACCGCCTCACAAACGGATCACATGCCCTTCGATTGGTGCGATCTGCCCATGAAACAGCCGTGAAATAACCGCCTGTGCGGCTTCAAGCCCATCACTCTCCACCACCTTGAGCAATGGATTGGCCGGTGCCGTCACTTGCCGATAAAACTGCTGCACCGCCTCGCCGATGTACTGGCTGAGCCGCTGCGCGCCCCATTCGGCGTTGCGTTTTCGAATCTGGATCGGGGCAAAGAAAAACGCCGGCTGCGGCCCTGTTATAGCGCTCAATTGCGCCTCATCAGTGCTTTGGGTAGAACCTACAAAGCAGCTGTAAACCAATCGCTCGGCGAAATGCTGATGCACTTGGTCGCGTAAATCCAGATCGCCGGAAAAATCCACGTACAAGGTCTGACGGTCAGTGGGCAACGACGCCAACTCGGCATACCCGAGCGTGCGCTCGTAACACCCTAGATGCTCGACAAACGCCTTGTTCCCCGCCGACGTCAGTGCCACTCGCTCCAGATCCGACTGGCCCGCCAGGCAAACAGCCGTGCCAAAAGCGGTTTTACTCGAAGCACTGGAGAACACCAGACGAGTCGCACCGAAGAACTGATTGTCCTGAAGGAAGTCTGCCAACATCAACGACGTCAAAAACAGCGGGGTTAGCAGAATTTGCAGGTTTTCGTTCTCCGGGCTGTAGTACCTGTCCCAGCTGCAACGGGTGTATTGGTTGTAAACCGATAGCAGTGTTTGCCGGTGCGGCGCGGCGTCATGAAAACCACGCTTGGTCACCCGCTCCGGGCGCACCCAGAGATGACTGGCCAGTGGGAAGTACCCGTAAAAGCGCTCCCCTAGCGCAATGCCATCGACCTCAGAAGCCAGCACATCGGCAAAACCCCAGGCCGGGATCTGGCCCCATTCCGATTGCCCTGTCGGAAAGAACTCCCAGTAATGCATCGAGTCGCCATAGGCTGCGTAGGTGATGTTATTGGTGGTCAGAGCGCAGCGATCAATCTTCAGGATCACCTCGCCAACTGCCGGAATCAGGCTGTGCTGCTCATACTCGACACGACTCTGGTCGATGGCGTTTTTACGGGTGATCAGCCGTGTGACCGTGGTCGGACTTTGCATTGTTCAGACTCCTTGTCGCGTCGCTGTCCAAAATAGAATGATTCGATCAACAGTCGACTGGCCAGCGCTTCCCGAGTGCAAGCGCTGGCCCCCGACCGATCAGGCCTTTTTAAATTGCTCGACCCACTCGGCGTAGGCATTGATGAATTTCTGCAAAAACGGCCGAACCGATTCGGTCACTTTGCCCGAGTCGTCGAACGCCGAACCAGCGTTGCTCAGGTAGGCTTCCGGTTGTTGCATGCAGGGCACATTGAGAAACACCATGGATTGGCGCAAATGGTGGTTGGCGCCGAAACCACCGATCGCGCCAGGCGAAGCACTGATTACCGCACCCGGTTTACCGCCCCAGACACTCTTGCCATAAGGGCGGGAACCGACGTCAATCGCGTTCTTCAAAGGGGCAGGCACCGAGCGGTTATATTCCGGTGTCACAAACAGCACCGCGTCGGATGAACTCACCTGATCTCGGAAAGTGCTGTAGGCTGCCGGCGGGGTTACGTCGATGTCTTCGTTATAGAGCGGCAGATCACCAATCTCGACGATGTTCAGCCTGAGGTTCGCCGGCGCCAGTTCAGCCAGCGCCAGCGCGACTTTGCGGTTGATCGACTGTTTTCTCAAGCTGCCAACCAGGACAGCAATCGTATAGACCTTGCTCATCGGAAACTCCCGACTATCTGGCTAAAGGAGCCTGTAGTTATAGATGATTCGGCAGTACTTCACGTGCTCCGTGTCGCGGAATGGCGGTTAAATACTATTTTTTTCCTGTAGGAAAACTTACCACGCTTATCGACGGTCTACAGAACCGCAAATTGAGTGACTTATCTCCAGAGGTTCTAAGCAGATGGCAGCAGTACTCGTCGGACAATTCCATGCAAGAGACGCGGAAGGCCGTGTTTATTCAGTGCATGAGTTCCAGGAATCCACCCCGTCGCAGGACGGTATCGCCGGCTCTGCGCCTGTCACCACCTATAAGCTGGCTATTGGCGATCGCATCAACAAACTCGATGACAACGAATTTGTCCTGGTGCAATCGGGCGTTACCATCACCCGCGAGCCTGAATCAAACGTCGCCTCATAAACCACCGTTATGAGCTGAAGTCATAGGCACGGACTTGGGTTAGGATTCAGTCACTGACCCCTCACCTGCTGAACATGGACTTCACGCATGCGTTTACGTCATATCGAAGTGATCCAGGCGCTCCTGCAAACCGGTCATCTGGGCACCGCTGCCGAGATGCTGCAATTGCCGGTGGCCGGGGTCGAGGGGATTTTGCGCGAAGCCGAGGATCAACTCGGCTTCATGCTGTTTGCCAGCGTACGCGGGCGTTTGCAGGCCACCCGTGAGGCGCGGGAGTTGCAGGTCGAGATCGCTCACGTCTTTGACGCGCTTGAACCAGTGCAGCGGCTGGCCAACAGCCTCAAACAGTACCTGGCGCCCCCCTTGCGGATCATTTGCACGCCGCCCTTGGCGCAACAGTTGTTGCCGCACGGCATCGCCACCCTGCGTCGGCGTTTTCCGGATGCGCCCTGCTCGCTGCTCAGCCAGCCCACCCGTGAAATCGTCAGAAGCCTGCTGCTGCGTGAGAGCGATCTTGGCTTGAGCCTGCACGACCCCGACCACCCCGACATTCAGTGCCAGATCATTGCCCAAGGCAAACTCCAGCTCCTGGCGCCTCACGGCTGGCTGCAACCCAGGCAAAAGTACATTTCCGTGCAGGACCTGGCCGGCCAATCGATGGTCGGGCTCGAAGGTCACGATCCGCTCAGCGTGATGTTCGAGAGCAAACTGCACGCCTTGCGCCCGGCACCGGTGGTGCAAACCCGGGTCCAGACCCATCAGATGATGCGCAGCATGGTGGAGGCCGGCGAAGGCCTGGCGATCGTCGACCCGTTTACCGCGATCGGCGCCAAGGCCAGCGGACTGGACGTTTGCCCGCTGTCACCGGCGGTGCCGATCAGCCTTTATGCCTTGACCCTGAACAACGTCGCCCCCTCTCCCGCGATTCAGGCCTTACTGGACATCATCAAGGAACAAGCCGAGGCGCTGTTGACGGGGTAAGCGGATTTTCCAACGGATTGTCGAACAGCCGATACCAGAACAACGCCACCTCCGCCGTTTGCGGGTCGATACCGCGATAGCGCAGATGATCGATGCCACCGATCACATAACCGCAACGCTCATACAGCCGGCAGGCTCCCAGGTTGTTGTTCTGGGTTTCCAGCATGATGCCCGGCAGTTTCTTCTTGCGACTCCAGAACTGCGCAACGTCCAGCAACGCCTTGGCCACCCCGTGGCGACGCGCCGGAGCGTGCACCGCCAGCTCATCGATATGGGCAAAACCGTTCCAGTTGGTACTGACCACGATGTGCCCTACCGGATGGTCATCGAGAAACGCCATGAAGATCGCACTGTCGGCCGCGTCCCGGTAACTGGCGAACTCTTGCGGGTCGATGCCGTAGCATTTGCGGTAGGGCGTAACGGTTTCCAGCGCCCACTGATCCACCGGTTTATCGATCTCTGCGGCGGCGTAAGCCCGGACTTCAAAACTGAAGTCACTGCCCCAGATATACGCAGCAAATCCTTGATCGGCGACACGTACCGCCAGACCTGGATGCTTGGGATTGATGACCGGTTGCATACTCGGAAAAGTCCTCAAAGCTTGATGCAATCGACGGTATAACACCGCCCATTGCCCTCGTCTTCGTGCTGCAAGCCGTGCACATCGGCGACGAAACCCGGGAAGCTGCTGTCGAACGTGCGGGCGAATGCCAGGTAATCGATGATCGAGCGAGTCGACTCGGTGAAGCGTTCGCCGGGCATGATCAACGGAATCCCTGGCGGGTACGGCACCAGCATCACCGCCGCGATACGCCCCTGCAACTGGTCGATGGACACCGCCTCGACCTCGCCCCGGACCAATTGATCATAGGCATCGGCCGGTTTCATGGCGATCTCTGGAAGCACGGTGTACATGCGCTTGAGGTGCTTGGCGGTGGCATTGCTGCGGTAGCAGGCGTGCAATTGGTCACACAGGTCGCGCAGCCCCATGCCTTGATAACGCGCCACGTCTCGTTGTGCGACGCACGGCAGACACGCCGCCAGACTGATGTTGGCGTCGTAGCTGCGTTTGAATTCGAGCAACTCAGTGAGCAAAGTGCTCCATTTGCCCTTGGTGATGCCCATGGAAAACAGCACCAGGAATGAATACAGGCCGGTCTTCTCCACCACCAGCCCACGCTCCCAGAGGAACTTGCTGACCACTGCCGCCGGAATCCCCCGCTCGCTCAGTGCGCCACCGGCCGTCAGACCCGGCATCACCAGCGTCACTTTGATCGGGTCCAGCAACACGTAATCCTCGGCGATGTCGCCAAAGCCATGCCAGTCGGCTTCGGGCTGCAACAGCCAGTCCGAGGTCGTCACCTTGTCGATCCCCTCCACCAGCGGCGGCTGCCAGATGGAGAACCACCAGTCATCGGCAGCGATGTGCTGACGCAGGTTGGCCAGCGCCCGGCGAAAGCTCAGCGCCTCATCGAACATTTCCTGCAACAGCGACCGGCCGGCCGGGCCTTCCATCATAGCCGACGCCACATCCAGCGAGGCGATGATGCTGTACTGCGGCGACGTGGAGATGTGCATCATGAACGCTTCATTGAAGCGGTCGCGGTCCAGTTGCCGGGCGCCGCCATCCTGCACGTGAATCATCGACGCCTGACTGAAAGCCGCGAGCAATTTGTGAGTGGAATGGGTGGTGAACACCAGCGGGCTGTCTTCAGTGCGCGAGGTGCCCATGCCATAACGCCCGGCGAAGAACTCGTGAAACGCCGCATAGGCGTACCAGGCTTCGTCGAAGTGCAGGACTTCGACGCTGTTGCCCAGGGTCTGTTTGATCAGCTCGGCGTTGTAGCAGAGGCCGTCGTACGTCGAATTGGTCACCACCGCCAGCTTGACCTTCGGCTCTCGACCCTTGGTCAGCGGGCTCGCGTCGATCTTGGCCTTGATCGATTCGCGGCTGAATTCGCTCAGCGGGATCGGCCCGATGATCCCCAGTTCATTGCGCTCCGGACACAGGTACAACGGGATCGCCCCGGTCATGATGATCGAGTGCAACACCGATTTGTGGCAGTTGCGGTCCACCAGCACCAGATCGTCACGCGCGACCATGGCTTGCCAGACGATCTTGTTGGCGGTCGAGGTGCCATTGATCACGAAAAACGTGTGATCGGCGCCGAAATTACGCGCAGCGCGAGCCTCGGCTTCCGCCAGTGGCCCGGTGTGGTCCAGCAATGAGCCGAGTTCCGGCACCGAGACCGACAGGTCCGAACGCAAGGTGTTCTCGCCAAAAAACTGGTGAAATGCCTGCCCTACCGGACTTTTGTGATAGGCCACGCCACCACCGTGCCCTGGGGTGTGCCAGGAATAGTTGGAATCGGCGGTGTGTTGCACCAGGGCCTTGAAAAATGGCGGAAGCAAGCCATCAAGGTAATTACGCGCCGCGCGGGCGACCTGGCGCGCCAGAAACGGCACGGTGTCTTCGAACAGATAAAGAATGCCGCGTAACTGGTTCAGTTCGCTCATGGCATCGGCCGGGGCGTTTTCCAGCGTCACTTGCTCGCCCAGGGCGAAAATCGGCAAATTCGGCGCACGGGCGCGAGCCACACGAATCAATTCGACCATGTTCTGTAAAAGATGGGTGTTTTCCCCGGCGCCTTCGGCAGCGATCAACATGCATGCGAGGCCGTGGTGGGTCGAGGCGACCAGCCGCCCTTCGGCGTAATCCACCGCCGAAAAGATACTGAAGCCTTCCTGTTCCAGTTCCCGGGCGATACCGCGCACACGATCACCGGCGACCGTGTCAGCCTTGATGTCGCGGTGGACAATAAGGACCGGGAACTTCAAGTCTTTATACATGGGGCTCGGTGTCCTGAGGCGGCAGACCGTGGTCTGCCAATACACTCAGGGTAGAGGGTTGAGGCCCTTGTGGCGAGCGAGCATTGCCCAACACCGCGATCCGTAGCAGCTGCCGAACCTGTGAGGCTGCGTTCGGCTGCGAAGCAGTCGCAATAGGTAAACGAGTTCCTGCAGAAAAACTGCGCATTGCTTGTTTGCGAGGACTTCGTCCTCGAACGCAGCCTCACAGGTTCGGCAGCTGCTACGGTAAGCGTGCAGCACCTTAATTATTGACTTGCCTTGGCCTCGGCCAGTTGGGTCCACAGTGCCGGAGCACCGGCGGACTTGGCGATGACTTCAAGGCGCGAGGCGTGCTCGGCCAGGTCCGCTTCACTGGCGCGAATGATCCGCGTCGGCCTGCGATCGGCTGGCAGACGACGAATCTCGCTCGCCTGATTACCCGAACCCTCGCCCGAACCGTTACCGTCAGACGCATTACCCGCCAGCGACAGACTGGTCTGGCCGCCGGTCATGGTCAGGTAAACGTCAGCGAGAATCTCGGAGTCGAGCAAGGCGCCGTGCAGCTCACGACCGGAGTTGTCGACGCCATAACGTTTGCACAAGGCATCGAGGCTGTTGCGCTGCCCTGGGTGACGCTCACGGGCCATCATCAGGGTGTCGAGGATCGAGCAATGCTGGGTGATATCCGCCCGATCCTGCTGACCCATCAGCGCGAATTCGTTGTTGATGAAGCCAACGTCGAACGCCGCGTTATGGATGATCAGCTGCGCGCCCTTGATGAATTCGAAGAACTCATCGGCCACTTCAGCGAAACGCGGCTTGCCCACCAGAAACTCGTTGGTAATACCGTGGACGCCAATCGCGCCCTCGTCACTTTCCCGGTCTGGTTGCAAATAAACGTGGAAATGCCGGCCCGTCAGGCGTCGACCGATCAACTCGACGCAACCGATCTCGATAATCCGGTGGCCGTCGGTCACCGGCATGCCGGTGGTTTCGGTGTCGAGCACCACCATCCTCTGAGCCATCGTTGTTCACCCCTTCTGTGTAGCGTTTACATAGGGGCGCGATGTTAACACAGAGCTTGAAAGGGCTCAGCCCAACCCTGTGGGCTACCTTAGCCCTGGTCACCGCCGCCGACCGGCATCACCAGACCGGTGATGTAGGCCGCGTCGTCAGAGGCCAGAAACAGAATCGCCCCGACCTGCTCGTCAATGGTGCCATAGCGTTTCATCAGGCTGCTGTCGACGGTTTGATCGACAATCTGTTGATACCAGACCTTCTCCTGCGGGCTCTGCTCGGCGCTGTTGCGCGGAATCCGCCGTGGCGGTGCTTGCGTACCGCCCGGCGCGGTGGCATTGACCCGCACGCCCCGTTCGGCGGTTTCAAACGCCAGGCACGCGGTGAGCGCATTGACCCCGCCCTTGGCCGCACCGTAAGGCACGCGATTGACTCCCCGTGTCGCAATGGACGACACGTTGACGATAGCGCCGCTGCCCTGCTCCAGCATGAACGGCAACGCCGCATGGCAGCACCACAGGGTTGGAAACAGCGAACGGCGGACTTCGGCTTCGATCTGTTGCTCTTCGTAGTGTTCGAAAGGCTTGGCCCAGATAGTCCCACCGACGTTGTTGACCAATATGTCCAAACGACCAAAGCGCTCGATCGCCGCCGTCATCACGCGGTTGCACTCGGCGTACTGTTCAAGGTCGGCGGTCAGGGTCAGTACTTCGCTGGTTTGCCCCAGCTGTTCTTGCAGCTCAAACACCAGTTCGGAGCGATCAACCAGCACCAGGCGTGCGCCCTCAGCCGCCATCCGCTCGGCGACGCGGCGGCCAATCCCCTGGGCCGCGCCGGTAATCAGTGCGACTTTTTCGTGGAATCTGTTCATTTCAAATCCTCAATGTCCCTGTTGGCATCCATAACCTGTGGGAGCGAGCTTGCTCGCGATGACGGCAGTGCATTCAACATTGATGGTGACTGGTCCGCCGCTATCGCGAGCAAGCTCGCTCCCACAAGGTTCGTGTCGGCGCCTGAATTGTTTACGCCGCGCTCGCAGCGAATTTTTCGTAGTAGAAGTTTTTCGGGGCGATACCCTGCTCGCGAATGAACTGGCTGACCGCCTCGACCATCGGCGGCGGGCCGCAGAGGTAGACGTCGACATCGCCGTCGTTCAGGTGCTGCCGCTCGATGTGCTGAGTGACGTAGCCCTTGAGCGGGTGCGCGCTTTGCGGGTTGGCCACGCAGGCGCTGAAGCTGAAGTTCGGGATCCGCGCAGCCAAGGCTTGCAGTCGGTCCAGTTCCACCAGGTCAAAATCGTTGGTCACGCCGTAGATCAAGTGCAACGGGTATGCGCTGCCCTGCTCGGCAATTTTTTCCAGCATGGCGGTGAACGGCGCCAAACCCGTGCCGCCGGCCAACAACAGCAACGGACGCTGAATGTCGCGCAGATAAAAACTGCCCAACGGCCCGGCCAGGCTCATGTTGTCGCCGGCCTTGGCGATGCTGGTGAGGAAGCTGCTCATCAGCCCACCTGGCACATTGCGGATCAGGAAGCTGACTTCACCGTCGCGTTGCAACGAGCTGAACGAATAGGCGCGGGTCTGCTCGCTGCCGGGCACGCCAAGGTTGACGTATTGCCCCGGCAGGAACGCCAGTTTGCTCAGTGCTTCGCCTTTGATCGACAGTGCAATCGTGCTGTCCGACAGCTGACGCACTTCACTGATCGCCGCACTGTAGCGGGTTTGTTGGGTACGGCAGACATCCGAGGACGCCGGCACCCGCACCACGCAATCGCTCTGGGCGCGCATCTGGCAGGTCAGCACAAAGCCCGCTTCGGCCTCCTCGCGGCTGAGAGCGTCTTCGATGTACTCCTCGCCCAGATCGTAACGCCCGGCCTCGGCGAAGCATTTGCAGGTCCCGCAAGCGCCGTCGCGGCAGTCCAGCGGAATGTTGATGCCTTGGCGATACGCGGCGTCGGCCACCGTTTCACCGGGGTTGGCCTCAACGAAACGGGTGACGCCGTCTTCAAAATTGAGTGCGATGGAATGAGTCATGACGGCCGCCTCACAGGTGATAGACATCGATGACCTGACGAACGTAGTCGTTCTTCAGGATCACTTTCTTGGCCTTGATCAGCGGGCTGTCGCCACGCACGTCGAGGGTGTAGAAACTGCTGCCGAAATAGCTGTCGACGGTCTTGTAGCGAAAGCTCAGGGTGTGCCAGTTGAAGCGCACCTTGCACAGCCCGTCGTCCTGCCCGAGCAGTTCGATGTTGCTGATGTTGTGCGAGGTTCGGGTGTCCGGCACGCTGGCGCTGGAGCGCTCGGTCTTGATCCGGAAAATACGGTCTTCAAGCCCTGTGCGGTTGCCGTACCAGATCAGCGAGATTTCCCGTTGCGGATCCTCGGTCAGCTCGTCGTTATCGTCCCAGGACGGCATCCAGAAGGTTGCGTCGGCGGCGTACAGTTCCAGCCAGTTGTCCCACTCCTTATCATCGAGGTAGCGCGCTTCGCGGTAGAGAAAATCGCGCACGGCGTCGTAAGTGATGCTCATGACAGTTCCTCCACCTTGATCATTGCCGACTGCTCTTCGCTCAAGGCCTTGAGCATGGTTTCCTGCCAGTACTTGTGTTGCAGCACGAACAGGCCTTCGTCTTCAGTGCGCACACCGCTGAGCAACGGGTGCAGATCGATCTCTTTGGCCGCCTCATCGGCCCCTTCAACCCAGTGCTCGGCGCCACGGGACATGTCGTTCCAGGCGGTGGTGCTGCCCTGGTAGCCCATCTGGCAGGAGCGGAATTCTTCGAGGTCGTCCGGAGTGGCCATGCCGCTGACGTTGAAGAAGTCTTCGTACTGACGAATCCGGCTCGAACGCGCGGTGTCGCTTTCGCCTTTGGGGGCAATGCAGTAGATGGTGATTTCGGTGCGGTTGACCGAGATCGGCCGGGCGATGCGGATCTGTGAACTGAACTGATCCATCAGGTACACGTTGGGGTACAGGCACAGGTTGCGCGAGTTCTCGATCATCCAGTCGGCGCGGGCCTGACCGAAATCCTTGGCCAACTCATCGCGGCGCTCGTACAGCGGCCGGTCTTCAGGGTTGGACCAACGGGTCCAGAGCAGCATGTGCCCCTTGTCGAAGGAGTAGAAACCACCGCCTTGTTTGGCCCAGGTGCCGGCGCTCATGGTCGGGTTCTCGTCACCGCATTCGCGCTGCTTGCGCTGGTTCTGGGTAGCGGCGTAGTTCCAGTGCACGGAGCTGACGTGGTAGCCGTCGGCGCCATTTTCGGCGGTGAGTTTCCAGTTGCCTTCGTAGATGTAGCTGCTGGAGCCGCGCAACACTTCAAGGCCATCGGCGGACTGGTCGACGATCATGTCGATGATCTTCGCCGACTCGCCCAGATGCTCGACCAGCGGCACCACATCGGCCTTGAGGCTGCCGAACAGGAAGCCACGATAGGATTCGAAGCGCGCAACCTTGGTCAGGTCGTGTGAGCCTTCGCAATTGAAGCTGGCCGGATAACCGGCCGACGCCGGATCCTTGACCTTGAGCAGCTTGCCGGAGTTGTTGAAGGTCCAGCCATGGAATGGGCACGTGTAGGAGGATTTGTTGCCGGTCTTGTGTCGGCAGAGCATCGCGCCACGGTGGCTACAGGCGTTGATGAAGGCGTTGAGTTCGCCGTCCTTGTTGCGCGCAATGAAAATCGACTGGCGGCCCATGGTGGTGGTGTAGAAATCGTTTTTGTTCGGAATCTGGCTCTCGTGGGCGAGGTACAGCCAGTTACCTTCGAAGATGTGTTGCATCTCGAGATCGAACAACCGTGGGTCGGTAAACATCTCCCGCTTGCAGCGGTAGATGCCCTGGTCTTTGTCTTCTTCAAGCAGGGAGTGAAGGTATTCGGGTCGCAGGGACATGGCCGCCGCCTCCATTGTTTTTATTCAGGCAGGCTCATGCTAGGGCGGGCGGCTACCGGACAATATCCGCTGGGTGCAGATCACTATCCGTTTTGTGCAAAGGGCGCCAATGATCGTCGATGGAACAACCAATCCCTGTGGGAGCGAGCTTGCTCGCGATAGCGGTAGTACATTCAACATTAATGTCGACTGACCCACCGCTATCGCGAGCAAGCTCGCTCCCACAAGTTGCGTGTCTTAACTGACAAACCGTGCACCAGGTTTTGCTTCAGTGGCGGCGCTTTAGGGTGTCCGACGGCAATTCGCCGAACTGTTTGCGGTAGCTTTCGGAGAACCGCCCCAGGTGCAAAAAGCCGTAATCCATGGCCAGCTCGGTCACGTTGCGCACCGTGCAGGTGGGGTCGCCGAGACAGGCGTTGACCCGCTCGAGCTTTTTCTGTCGGATGTAATTCTTCGGTGTGGTCGCCGCATTGCGCTCGAACAACCCATACAGCGAACGCAGGCTCATCTGTGCCTGGCGCGCCAGTTCTTCGCTGCAGATGTCCTGCTTGAGGTTGCGTTCGATGTAGTCGGCGATCAGCTCGAAGTTCGCCGACTGCGAGCCGAGGCTGAGGCGCCTGATGTTCGTTTTCATCAGGCTGAGCATCTTGCTCACGACAATTTGCGTGTAGTGCTCCTGAACCCGCGGCATGCGCTCGGTCGCTTCGGCCTCCTGGCAAACCATGCCCAGCAGGTTGACGAAGCCTTCAAGCTCATCCAGTTGGTAGCGATTCTCCAGAAACCGCACACCCTGCCCCGGGTGCAACCAGCGCTGCTCCTGGCACACCGATTCCAGCAGGCTGGTGGGCATTTTCACGATGAATTTTTCGCAATCGTCGGAGTACGTCAGGTCCACCGGATCGTCCGGATTGATCAGCAGCAGCTCACCGGGCGCAAAGTAGTGTTCCTGCCGATGACCGCGCCACAGACAGTTTCCGCGTAGCAGCACTTGCAAGTGATAGATGGTTTCCAGCGCCGGCGAAGTCACCCGCACGCTACCGCCATAGCTGATACGGCACAGGTCGAGGCTGGCGAATTTGCTGTGATTGAGACTGGCCTGAGGGCTGCCGCTTCTGGGTAAACGGATGCAATGGTTGCCCACGTGCTGATTGACGTAGCCCGACACCGCATAGGGGTCGGCCTGCTCAAACACTCTGCTGCGCTCACTTAATAGATGCGCTTGCATAACCGCTCACTCTCATTGTTTTTATCGGCTGCGATGGCGGTGCTTCTGAGCACTCCACCTCAGGCAAATCAGGCCCGGCCATTCTATGCGCGTCACCGCAAAGCGAAAAACCACGAGATAAACGGTCAGTTATCTCGTGGCCTGGACCAGCGTTGATCAGTTCTCCAGTGCACGCACCCGCTCGTGACGATGTTGTTCTTCTGGTTGCGCCGACGACTGCAGGGTGAAATCGAATTCGATTTCGGCAAATCGTCCGCTGATGCCGTGCTCGCGTGCACGCTGCTGATCATCACTGAAGGTGATTTTGGCGATCAGTTCGTCACGGGTGGCGTAGGCGAAATCGTCGTGCAGGTACTTGTCGCCATCCAGGTTGATCTGGGTGGTCAGGTGGCGATGGTCATCCGCCGAGATGAAGAAATGAATGTGCGCCGGACGCTGGCCATGACGACCCAGTTGATCAAGCAGTTGCTGGGTCGGACCGTCCGGTGGGCAACCGTAGCCCGACGGCACGATGCTGCGAAAACGATAGCGACCTTCGGCGTCGGTGACGATCCGCCGACGCAGGTTGAACTCTGACTGGCTGCCATCGAAGTACGAATAAGTGCCGCCCGTATTGGCGTGCCAGACATCCACCACGGCGCCGGCCAGCGGCTTGCCTTCGGTGTTCTTGACCTGTCCCTGCATGAACAGCACCACGCCCGGATCAACGCCGTCGTCCAGCCGCGCTTCGCCGTTGGACAACGGTGCGCCGGCGACATACAGCGGGCCTTCGATGGTGCGTGGGGTGCCACCGGTTTTACCGGCCTGCGCGTCTTCGGCATCCATCAGCAGGTCCAGATAGTGTTCCAGCCCCAAGCCGGCAACCAGCAGGCCCGCCTCTTGGCGCGCGCCCAGTTCGTTCAGGTAGTTGACGGCTTTCCAGAACTCTTCCGGGGTCACTTCAAGGTCTTCGATGATATTCACCGAATCACGCAGGATGCGGTAGATCAGCGCTTTGGCACGCGGGTTGCCACCGTCGTTGAGCAGACCGCTGGCCTCTTCGAGAAACTTTTGTGCGCTGGCAGTGTGGGAAATCTTGGCGTTCATGATTAATCCTCATCTTGTATTTATTAGAGTACAGAACTGGCAAACAACGGCTCAGCGATCATCCTCATGAATAGAGGAAGGATGCCTGCACATCGCGTTCACTTCGATAGCCATGTAGGGATAAAGCGGTAATTGCATCAGCAGGTCGTGCAGTTCCTGCACGCTCTCGACGTCGAACACGCTGTAGTTGGCGTAGAGCCCGGCGATGCGCCACAGATGGCGCCACTTGCCTTGCTGTTGCAGGCGCTGGGCCAGGTTTTTTTCGTCGAACTTGAGCTGAGCGGCGCGCTCTGGATCCATGTCGACCGGCAGGTTCACGGTCATCTTTACGTGGAACAACATGCTGTTCTCCTCAGACGGAATGAATGGCGGTGGAGGTTTTGTCGCGGCGGAAAAAAGCCAGGCGCTCTTCGTCCAGGCTCAGGCCGAGGCCGGGTGCCTGCGAAACGTGCAAATGGAAGTCGCGGTAAACCGGCGGCTCGCTGAGGATGTCTTCGGTCAGCAACAGCGGGCCGAACAGCTCGGTGTCCCAACTCAGCTCGTTCAACGTGAGGAACGCATGGGCCGAGGCCAGCGTGCCGATCCCGCCTTCAAGCATGGTGCCGCCGTACAGGCCGATGCCTGCCGCTTCGGCAATCGCCGCGGTCCGTAACACAGCGCGGGGGCCGCCATTTTTGGCGATCTTCAGCGCAAACACCGAAGCCGCGCCTTCACGCGCCAGGTTGAATGCATCTTCCACGCACTCGATCGACTCGTCCGCCATGATCGGTGCCGGGCTCATCGCATTGAGACGCACCATGCCGGCACGGTTGTTGCGCGAGATCGGCTGTTCGATCAGGTCGATACCATTGCCACCGAGAATCCTGCAGGCCCGCAATGCCACCGCTTCGTCCCAGGCCTGATTGACGTCGACGCGCACGCTGGCGCGGTCGCCCAAGGCTTTTTTGATCGCAATGACGTGAGCCAGGTCGCGGTCGACTTCGCCGGCACCGATCTTCAACTTGAAGATCCGGTGACGGCGCAGGTCGAGCATCTGCTCGGCTTCGGCGATGTCCTTGGCGGTATCGCCGCTGGCCAGCGTCCAGGCCACTGGCAACGAGTCACGTACGCGGCCACCGAGCAATTCGCTGACCGGCAGCCCGAGGCGCTTGCCGTGGGCGTCGAGCAAGGCCGTTTCGATACCGGATTTGGCGAAGGTGTTGCCGCGAATGCTGCGCTCCAGGCGCAACATCACCGCGTTGATGTTGCAAGCATCCTGCCCCAGCAACACTGGTGCGAAGTGCTTGTCGATGTTGGTCTTGATGCTGTCCGGGCTTTCATTGCCGTAGGCCAGGCCACCGATGGTGGTCGATTCACCGATGCCTTCGATGCCGTCTTTGCTGCGCACCCGGATGATGACCAGCGTCTGATTCTGCATGGTGTGCATTGCCAGCTTGTGCGGGCGGATGGTCGGTAGATCGACGATGATCGTCTCGATCGATTCAATGGCAGAAGAAAGCATGTCGATACCCGTCAGGTTCTTGAAGTTCTGTGACGGATTCTCGTACGGCTTTTTTCAGGGTTCCAATATAGAATTGGTCTGGATCAATACCTTAAAGGTATTCACCATCCTCGACTGTGGAGGGCTCATGGAGCTGCGTCATCTGCGTTACTTTCAGGTGCTGGGTCAAACCCTGAATTTCACCCGCGCCGCCGAACGCCTGCACATCGCTCAGCCACCGTTGAGCCGGCAGATTCAGCAACTGGAAGATGAACTCGGGGTGGTGTTGCTGGAGCGCGGCAGGCCCTTGCGCCTGACCGAAGCCGGGCGGTTTTTCCTTGAGCACTCCAGTGCCCTGCTCGAACAGTTGAACAAAGTCTGCGACAACACCCGACGCATCGGCCTGGGCGAAAAGACCTGGCTGGGTATCGGTTTCGCCCCTTCGACCCTGTATGGCGTGTTGCCGGAACTGATTCGCCGCCTGCGCAGCAATGAGCCGCTGGAACTGGAATTGGGTCTCTCGGAAATGACCACGCTGCAACAGGTGCAAGCGCTCAAGGCCGGACGTATCGACGTCGGCTTCGGGCGAATCCGCATCGACGACCCGGCGATCATCCAGACCGTATTGAACGAGGACAGACTGGTCGCGGCCCTGCCCGCTGGCCATCCACTGTTGGCCGGCCCCATCAGCCTCACCGAGTTGGCCGATGAACCGTTTGTGCTCTACCCCGGCAATCCCCGCCCCAGCTACGCCGACCATGTGATCGCGCTGTTCGAGTCCTACGGTGTGAGCATCAAAGTCGCGCAATGGACCAACGAGCTGCAAACCGCCATCGGCCTGGTGGGCGCCGGTATCGGCGTCACGCTGGTGCCGGCCTCGGTGCAGTTGCTGCACCGCGATGACATCGGTTTTACCCCGGTACTGGAAACCAATGCGACTTCGCCGATCATCCTGAGTCGACGTGTCGGCGATGTGTCACCGGGGTTGAGTCATTGCTTGAAGATGATCGAGGAGTTGCGATTGCGCGATCCGAAATGACCGCCTTTGAATCAAAAGATCGCAGCCTTCGGCAGCTCCTACGTTGGAATGCGTCCCCTGTAGGAGCTGCCGCAGGCTGCGATCTTTTAAGGCGCGTCAGTCCTGCTTGTAACCGCGGACGTCGTCGACGCCACGGTTGGCCAACTGGTCGGCGCGTTCGTTGCCGGGATGCCCGATGTGGCCGCGCACCCACTTCCAGGTGACATTGTGGCGATTGACCTGTTCGTCGAGCAGTTTCCACAGATCAGCGTTTTTCACCGGCTCTTTCGCCGCTGTTTTCCAGCCGCGTTTCTTCCAGTTGTCCATCCACTCATTGATGCCTTTCATCACGTATTGCGAGTCGGTGACCAGCAATACATCGCAGGAACGCTTGAGTTCTTCGAGGCCGCGAATCGCGCCCATCAGTTCCATGCGGTTGTTGGTGGTATTGGCTTCGCCGCCCCAGAGTTCCTTTTCAACGCCCTTGCACACCAGCAGTGCGCCCCAGCCGCCTGGGCCGGGGTTGCCCTTGCAGGCGCCATCGGTGAAGAGTTCTACGCTATCGCTCATGCCAACCTATCCAGAAAATGTCTGTGGCCTGCCGATCAATGACCGACAACGCCCGAGGCCGGGCTAGCCCGGCCGGGAAAATAAATAGTTTATTACGGCTTGCTGTCGCGTCGATTGACCTTGGCCATCGGCAACGGAATCAACTTGCCCATCGGCTCGCGGCGCACCTGGCGGACCGGCCGCAAGCCAACGACGATCTTGCGCGCCACCAATAAATAGAAGCCGCCACCGGACAACTGCCAGTCACCGGCCTTGCGCTCCCAACCCGCCAGGCGGGCTTGCCATGCCGGGGATGCAAGCGGCGGACGATAGCACCCGAAGCGGCGTTTCTCCAGCGCAAACCCCAGCAGGTTGAGCCAGTCGGCGACCCGCGACGGCGAAATGCAGCGCGCCTTGCGCATGGCGTCATTGGCAAACACATGGCGCAGCCCCCAACTGCTCCAGGGGTTGATACCGACGATCAACAGGTGCCCGCCGGGACGCACCGCGCTGGCGGCTTCACGCAGCAGGCCATGAGGCGACAGGCAGAAATCCAGCCCGTGCTGCATCACCACCACGTCGGCAGCGTGCTCACTGATCGGCCAGGCCTGTTCTTCGCAAACAATCTCGACGCCCGGCAACGGTGCCCCGAGGCGTACGTTACGTTGTACTTGCGGTGCCGAGGGTGGCGTTTCGGCCGAAGGACCGTAATGCACCAGGTAACCGCCAAAGAAGCGCCCCAACTCGTCTTCGAGCATCCGGCGCTCTTCATCCAGCAAAAATTGCCCGACAGGACCTGACAGCCACTCGCGGGCGGCGCCGATCAATGCCAGCCAGTCAGGATCAGCCTGAGCGAACGCTTTATCGGTCATTGCATTCTCCAACTCGCCTAGAAGCTCTAAGATGCACCAATGTTTTCCGCTTGGCGAATCCCGCGATGATACAGATCAGTGCCCTTCCCGCCTTCACCGACAACTACATCTGGTTGTTACAGGACCACCGCAGCCAGCGTTGCGCCGTGGTCGATCCGGGTGACGCCGCGCCCGTGCAGGCCTGGCTGTCCATGCATCCGGAATGGCAGCTCAGCGATATTCTGGTGACTCATCACCACCATGATCACGTCGGTGGCGTCGAGCAGCTAAAAAAAGCGACAGGCGCCACGGTCTACGGCCCGGCAAACGAAAACATCCCCGGGCGGGACGTCGCCCTGAACGATAACGACCGCGTTACCGTGCTCGGTTGGGAGTTCGACGTGTTTGCGGTGCCAGGCCACACCCTGGGTCATATCGCTTACTACCATCATGGCCTGCTGTTCTGTGGCGACACCCTGTTCGCCGCCGGTTGCGGTCGCTTGTTCGAAGGCACGCCCGCGCAAATGCACCACTCCCTCAGCCGCCTGGCCGCACTGCCCGAAGACACGCTGGTGTACTGCACCCACGAGTACACCCTGAGCAATCTGCGCTTTGCCGCCGCGGTCGAGCCGAATAATCCGGACATTGCCGAACGTCTCGAGAAAGTCTCCCAATTACGCGAGGCCGGACGCACGTCGCTGCCGTCGACCCTGGCGCTGGAGAAGCTCACCAACCCTTTTCTGCGTACTGGCGAAACATCTGTTAAAGAAAAAATAGACGAACGGAATGGCCCTAATAACCGGGACCAAAGTGAGGTTTTTGCGGCTCTTCGGGCTTGGAAAGATAAGTTCTAAGCGGGGCCACTATTGGTCCAAAAATTCTGAATGGTTGACCGCACCCCGTGCGCTTTCTAGAATCGCCCGACATTTTTGCCCGGAACTAACTTCCAGCCAATGTCGTCATCTATACGTAAATCCATCAATTCAGACGCATTGACCCGCCTGGCTCAAGCCATCGCGGTGGCTGTGTCCGCCACTCTGGCGGGCTGCCAAAGCACCAGTCATGTGCCGCAAACCGACGCGACACATACGCTTTCCGCCCGGACCAAGCAAAAACCCATCTGGCTCAGCGAAAAGCCATCGCCGCTAGCCGCGCAGGACGTCTGGGAGCGTATGCGCCAAGGCTTCCAGTTGCAGGACGGGCTGGGCGTCAACCCGCGTATCGAGCAACAACGCCTGTGGTTTGCCAGCAACCCATCGTTTCTTCAAGGCGCCAGCGAACGCGGCAGCCTGTACATTCATTACATCGTCGAACGCCTTGAAGAACGCAACATGCCGCTGGAGCTGGCACTGCTGCCAGTGATCGAAAGCGCCTACAACCCGATGGCCTACTCGCGCTCCGATGCGGTCGGCCTGTGGCAGTTCATCCCGTCCACCGGGCGTTACTTCAACCTGCGTCAAACCCGCTTCTACGACGGTCGTCGCGACATTACCGCGTCGACCATCGCGGCGATGGACTACCTGACCCGCCTGCACGACATGTTCAACGGTGACTGGCTGCTGGCCCTGGCGGCCTACAACGCCGGTGAAGGCACGGTCAGCCGGGCCATCGAGCGTAACGAAAAGCTCGGTCTGCCCACCGACTACTGGAACCTGCCGCTGCCGGCGGAAACCCAGGCGTATGTGCCCAAGCTGCTGGCCTTGTCGCAAGTGGTGCTGTCGCCGGAAGCCTATGGCGTAAACCTCAATCCAATCGCCAACCGCCCCTACTTCGAAGTCGTCGAAATCAACCAGCGCATGGACCTGTCCAAGGTTGCCGAAGTGGCCAACATCGACGAAGACGAGCTGTTCCAGCTCAACCCGGCCTTCAAGCAACGCACCACCATCGACGGTCCCCAGCATTTGCTGGTGCCAACCTCCAAGGCACAATTGCTGACCGCCAGCCTGTCGACCATGAAGCCCGAAGACCTGATCAGCAAGCGTGAGCTCAAGCCGGTTTTCGAAGGTGCCGACGACACAGAGCTGGCAAAGCTCAAGCGCAGCTATCGGGTCAAGCGCGGCGATAACCTGACGCAGATCGCCAAGGCCAACAAAGTCGACGTCAAGGACCTGCAACACTGGAACAAGCTGACCGGCAAGGACCTCAAGGTCGGCCAGACCCTGGTGATGCGAGATACCAGCAAGCGCAGCACACGCACCAGTACGGTGGTTGCGGCCAACAACAAGAAACAGACCCAGTACAAGGTCAAGCAAGGCGACTCGCTGTACATGGTCGCCAAGCGCTTCAACGTTGAGATGCAACACCTCAAGCGCTGGAATCCACGTGTTGGCCAGGCCCTCAAACCAGGGCAGATGCTGACGGTTTCTTCCCCGCATTAAGTCGCGCCCTAGGCATTAGGGCTTTTGTGGCGAGGGAGCTTGCTCCCGCTCGCCTGCGCAGCAGGCGTGAACCCCGTGTATGCGATGTGCCTGAAAGAACCGGATGACATGTTTTGGGGCTGCTTCGCAGCCCAGCGGGAGCAAGCTCCCTCGCCACACCCCCCCCTACCTTTTTCCTGTCGATACAAGCTGTTACTGTACGGTCCACAAAGCCCAAGCCGCCTGGATCGGATCTCTGCCTCGATGCGTCCCCTCCTCCTGCTCCTAATCAGTCTGGCCTTGAGCTTCCCCGTAAGCGCAACGATCAGCGAAAGCCATGGTTATGCGCAGTTCGGCACACTCAAGTACCCCACCAGATTCACCCACTTCGACTGGGTAAACCCGCAAGCGCCCAAGGGCGGCACCTTGCGGGTCATGGCGTTTGGCACCTTCGATACGCTCAACCCCTACACGTTCAAGGGCACTAGCCCGGTCGCGACCCCGAACTTCCTGCAGTACGGCATCAACGAGCTGAATGAACCGCTGATGGTCGGCACCGGCCAATATGCGCCGTCCGGCGATGAGCCCGCGTCCAGTTACGGGTTGATTGCCCAATCTGTCGAATACAGCGAAGACCGTAGCTGGGTGGTGTTCAACCTGCGCCCGGAAGCGCGCTTCCACGACGGCACGCCGATCACTGCCGATGACGTCGCGTTCTCCTATCGACTGCTGCTCAAGGAAGGTCATCCGCAATACCGTACCAACCTTCAGGAAGTGCAGCGGGTCGACATCCTCAACCCGCAGCGCATCCGTTTCGTGCTCAAGCGGGCCGGCAACCCGTTGCTGATCCTCCGTCTGGGCGAGTTGCCGGTATTGCCGCAACACTACTGGGAAGGTCGCGATTTCAAGGCCACCACCTTCGAACCACCGCTGGGCAGCGGCCCTTATCGCATCACCCAGGTTCAGCCGGGGCGACAGCTGGTGTTCGAGCGGGTCAAGGACTACTGGGGCAAGGACCTGCCGGTCAATCGCGGCAAGTACAACTATGATCGCGTCGAGGTCGAGTTCTATCGTGACAGCGACGTGGCTTTCGAGGCGTTCAAGGCCGGCGAATTCGACATCTACATCGAGCACCAGGCAAAAAACTGGGCCAATGGCTACAACTTCCCCGCCGTGCGGCGTGGCGAGGTGATCAAGGCGCAGATCGACCACCAGATTCCGACCCAGACCCAAGGCCTGTTCATGAACACCCGGCGCGGCACGTTTGCCGACGACAAGGTGCGAGAGGCCCTGGGTTTGATGTTCGACTTTGAGTGGACCAACCGCACGCTGTTCAGCGGCGCCTACAAACGGGCCACGAGCTATTACCCCAACAGCGCATTTTCCGCCGCTGGGCTGCCGGTCGGCCATGAATGGCTGATGCTCTCGCCTTACCGCGATCAGCTCCCTGCCAAACTGTTTACCGAACCCTTCAGCCTGCCGCAGACCGACGGCCGCGGCATCCCCCGGGAAACCCTGCGCCGGGCGCTGGGTTTGCTCGCCGAGGCCGGCTGGAAGCTCAATGGCCAGCGCCTGCAAAACGCCGCCGGACAACCGCTGCGTTTCGAAATCCTGCTGGTCAATCCGAACCTGGAGCGCATCCTCCAGCCTTACGCCGAGAATCTCGCCAGCATTGGTATTGACGCTCATCTGCGCACGGTCGACCGTGCCCAGTACAAGCAACGTCTCGACCAGTTCGATTTCGATATGATCCTGATGACCCTCGATCAAACCCTCAGCCCCGGTCTTGAGCAGTGGCAGTACTTCCACTCGAGCCAGGCCTCGGTCAAGGGCAGCAAGAATTACGCGGGCGTTGCCAGCCCGGTGATCGATCATCTGCTGGAACAGCTGCTCGCGGCAAAATCCCGTGACGAGCAACTGGCGGCAGGCTTTGCGCTGGACCGGGTGCTCTTGTGGCAGCACTACAGCATTCCCAACTGGTATATCAATTATCATCGCCTGGCGTACCGCAACCGGTTCGCCTTCGTCACCACGCCGCCCTACACCCTGGGGCTGAATGCGTGGTGGCTGAAGACTTCGGAGAAAACCCAATGATGCGTTTGCGTACCCTGCTGGGTCTGGTCTTTGCGGGGCTTGCCTGCACAGCCCACGCCGCCCCGCAGCACGCCTTGACCCTGTACAACGAACCGCCGAAGTACCCGGCCGATTTCAAACACTTCGACTACGTGAACCCGGACGCGCCCAAAGGCGGAATCTTCCGTCAGGCCGGCTTCGGTGGCTTCGACAGCCTCAACCCGTTCATCAGCAAGGGTGTGGCTGCCGAGGATATCGGCCTGATCTACGACACCCTGGCCAAACACGGGCTGGATGAGCCGTTTACCGAATACGGCTTGATCGCCGGTAAAATCGAAAAGGCTCCAGACAATAGCTGGGTGCGCTTCTACCTGCGTCCCGAAGCGCGTTTCCATGACGGCCATCCGGTGCGTGCCGAAGACGTGGTGTTCAGCTTCCAGACCCTGATGAAAAGCGGTGCGCCGCTGTATCGCGGTTACTACAGTGACGTCGACGAAGTGATCGCCGAGGACCCGTTGCGAGTGCTGTTCAAGTTCAAGCACACCAGCAACCGCGAGCTGCCGCTGATCCTCGGACAGCTTGCGGTATTGCCCAAGCACTGGTGGGAAAACCGCGACTTCAGCAAAGGCAATCTGGAAATCCCGCTGGGCAGTGGCCCCTACAAGGTCAGTGAGGTCAAGGCCGGGCGCTCGATTCGCTATGAGCGGGTCAAGGATTACTGGGGCAAGGACCTGCCGGTCAATCGAGGCTTCTACAACTTCGACACCATGACCACCGATTACTACCGCGACAACACCGTCGCGCTGGAAGCACTGAAGGCCGGGCAGTTCGATTACTGGCAGGAGATGAGCGCGAAAAACTGGGCCAACGCCTACAACACTCCGGCCGTTACCGAGGGTCGCCTGATCAAGGAGCAGATCCCGAACGGCAACTCCACCGGCATGCAGGGCTTCGTCTTCAACCTGCGGCGCCCGGTGTTTCAGGACGTGCGCGTGCGCCAGGCCCTGAGCCTGTTGCTGGACTTCGAATGGACCAACAAGCAGTTGTTCAACGGTGCCTACGCGCGCACCCGAAGTTACTTCGAAAACTCGGAAATGGCCGCCACCGGCCTGCCGGATCAGGATCAACTGGCGATCCTCGATCCGTTCCGAGGCAAAATTCCCGAGCAGGTTTTCAGCGAAGCATTCCAGAACTCCGTCTGTGACGGCAGCGGGATGATCCGCGCCCAACAGCGCAAGGCCTATCAGCTGTTGCAGGAAGCCGGCTGGCGGATCGTCGACGACAAGATGGTCGACGCCACTGGCAAACCGGTGAGCATCGAGTTCCTGCTGGCGCAGACCGAGTTCGAGCGGGTGTTGCTGCCGTTCAAGCGCAACATGAGCGACCTGGGGATTGATCTGGTGATTCGCCGGGTCGACGTGTCGCAGTACATCAACCGGGTACGCTCGCGCGACTTCGACATGGTGGTTGGCAGCTTCCCGCAGTCCAGTTCACCGGGTAACGAGCAGCGCGAATTCTGGAAGTCCGAAAGCGCCGACAAACCCGGCAGCCGCAATTACATGGGCCTGAAAGACCCGGTAGTCGATCAACTGGTCGAAGAGCTGATCAACGCCGATTCGCGCAAAAGCCTGGTAGCCCACGCCCGGGCGCTCGACCGGGTGTTGCAATGGGGTTATTACGTGATCCCCAACTGGCACATCAAGACCTGGCGCGTGGCTTACTGGAATCACATTGGCCACCCGAAAGTCTCACCGACCAATGACGTGGGCATTTCCACCTGGTGGATCAAACCCGACGCAAAACCTGCGATCGAAGTGCTGACCAAAGAGCAAACCGATCCTGCGGGCGTGGAGCAATAAGATGCTGGCGTATATTTTTCGGCGACTGTTGCTGATCATTCCAACCCTGTTCGGCATTCTGCTGATCAACTTCGTGATCATCCAGGCCGCGCCCGGCGGCCCGGTGGAACAGATGATCGCCAAACTCGAAGGCTTCGAAGGCGCTACCAGCCGCATTGCCGGCGGCGGTGCCGAAGTCTCGGTAGCCGGTTCCAGCTATCGCGGCGCGCAGGGGCTGGACCCGGCGCTGGTCAAGGAAATCGAGCACATGTACGGCTTCGACAAATCGGCGCCGGAACGCTTGTGGATCATGATCAAGAACTACGCCACCCTGGATTTCGGCGATAGCTTCTTCCGCGACGCCAAGGTCATCGACCTGATCAAGGAAAAGATGCCGGTGTCGATCTCCCTCGGGCTCTGGAGCACGCTGATCATGTACCTGGTGTCGATCCCGCTGGGGATCGCCAAGGCCACCCGACACGGCAGCCATTTCGACGTGTGGACCAGTTCGGCGATCATCGTCGGTTATGCAATCCCGGCCTTCCTGTTCGCGATTCTGCTGATCGTGGTGTTTGCCGGCGGCAGCTACCTGGACTGGTTTCCCCTGCGCGGCCTGACCTCGAACAACTTCGGCGAACTGAGCTGGGCCGGCAAGATCCGCGATTACTTCTGGCACATAGCGCTACCGGTGACAGCGTTGGTGATCGGTAACTTTGCGACCATGACCCTGTTGACCAAAAACAGCTTCCTCGACGAGATCAACAAACAGTATGTCGTCACCGCGAAAGCCAAGGGCCTGACCCGGCATCGCGTGCTCTACGGCCATGTGTTTCGCAACGCCATGCTGCTGGTGATCGCGGGTTTCCCTTCGGCCTTCATCGGGATCTTCTTCACCGGTTCATTGCTGGTGGAGGTGATCTTCTCGCTCGACGGCATGGGCCTGATGAGTTTCGAAGCGGCGATCAACCGCGACTACCCGGTGGTGTTCGGCACCCTGTTCATCTTCACCCTGCTGGGGCTGGTGGTGAAACTGATTGGCGACCTCACCTACACCCTGGTCGATCCACGCATCGACTTCGAACACCGGGAGCATTGAGATGAACCTGTCCCCTCTCAATCGCCGACGTTTCGAACGGTTCAAGGCCAACAAGCGCGGCTGGTGGTCGCTGTGGCTGTTTTTGATCCTGTTTGGCGCCAGCCTCGGCGCCGAGCTGATCGCCAACGACAAGCCGCTGGCGGTGCATTACGACGGCCAATGGTATTTCCCGGCGCTCAAGCGTTACCCGGAAACCACCTTCGGCGGCGAATTCCCGCTGGAAGCCAACTACAAGAGCCCGTACATCCGCGAACTGCTCAAGGCCAAGGACGCCTGGACCTTGTGGGCACCGATCCCATTCAGCTACCAAAGCATCAACTACGACCTGAAAGTCCCGGCCCCGGCGCCGCCCTCGGCAGACAACCTGCTGGGTACCGACGATCAGGGCCGTGACGTGTTGGCGCGGGTGATTTACGGCTTCCGGGTGTCGGTACTGTTTGCGCTGACACTGACCATTCTCAGTTCAATCGTCGGCGTGATCGCCGGGGCCTTGCAGGGTTTCTATGGTGGCTGGGTTGATTTGGCCGGGCAACGCTTCCTCGAGATCTGGTCGGGTTTGCCGGTGTTGTACCTGCTGATCATCCTCGCCAGTTTCGTGCAGCCGAACTTCTGGTGGTTGCTGGGGATCATGCTGCTGTTTTCCTGGATGAGCCTGGTCGACGTGGTCCGCGCCGAGTTCCTCCGTGGGCGCAACCTGGAATACGTACGCGCCGCCCGGGCGCTGGGCATGCAGAACGGCGCAATCATGTTTCGCCATATCCTGCCCAACGCCATGGTCTCGACCATGACCTTCATGCCATTCATCCTGACCGGCGCCATCGGCACCCTGACCGCGCTGGACTTCCTCGGCTTCGGCCTGCCGGCAGGCAGCGCATCGCTGGGTGAACTGGTGGCTCAGGGCAAATCCAACCTGCAAGCGCCGTGGCTGGGCATGAGCGCCTTTGCGGTGCTGGCGGTGATGTTGAGTTTGCTGGTGTTTATCGGCGAGTCCGCTCGCGATGCCTTCGACCCGAGGAAGTGAAATGAATCAGGATAATCTGATCGAAGTGCGCAACCTCTCTGTCGAGTTTGTGGTCGGCGAGCACGTGCAACGGGTGGTTGAAGGCGTCAGTTTCGACATCAAGCGTGGTGAAACCCTGGCGCTGGTCGGTGAAAGCGGTTCGGGCAAATCGGTGACGGCGCACTCGATCCTGCGCCTGCTGCCCTACCCTTTGGCGCGGCACCCCACCGGCACCATCAACTATTCAGGGCATGACCTGCTGTCACTGAAAGAGAAAACCATCCGGCACATTCGTGGCAACCGGATCGCGATGATCTTTCAGGAGCCGATGACCTCGCTCAACCCGCTGCACTCGATCGAGAAACAGATCAACGAAGTGCTGGGCATCCACAAAGGCCTGACCGGCAAGGTCGCGACCAAACGCACCCTGGAGCTGCTGGAGCTGGTGGGCATTCCCGAACCGCACAAACGGCTCAAGGCCCTGCCTCATGAATTGTCCGGCGGCCAGCGCCAGCGTGTGATGATCGCCATGGCCCTGGCCAACGAGCCGGAATTGCTGATCGCCGACGAGCCGACCACCGCACTGGACGTGACCGTTCAGTTGAAAATCCTTGAACTGCTCAAGGAGCTACAGGCCCGCCTGGGCATGGCCTTGCTGCTGATCAGCCACGACTTGAACCTGGTCCAGAGAATCGCGCATCGTGTATGTGTCATGCAACGCGGATGCATCGTCGAACAGGCGTCGTGCGAAGAACTGTTCCGCGCGCCGCAGCATCCCTACACCCGGGAGCTGCTGGCAGCGGAGCCTCGCGGTAACCCGGCGACCAATGTAATCGGCCCGCCGTTGCTGCAAGTCGAGGACCTGAAAGTCTGGTTCCCGATCAAAAAAGGCTTTTTGCGCAACACCGTCGATTACGTCAAAGCCGTAGACGGAATCAACTTCAGCCTGCCTCAGGGTCAGACCTTGGGCATCGTCGGCGAGAGTGGTTCGGGCAAGTCCACACTGGGCCTGGCGATTTTGCGGTTGATTGCCAGCAAAGGCGCGATTCGTTTTGAAGGCCAGCAGCTAGACCGCCTGTCGCAGCAACAGGTAAGGCCGCTACGGCGGGAAATGCAGGTGGTTTTCCAGGATCCTTACGGCAGCTTGAGCCCGCGAATGTGCGTGAGCGAGATCGTCGGCGAAGGCCTGCGGATACACAAGATCGGCACGGCGGCTGAACAGGAGCTGGCGATTATCGCGGCACTCAAGGAAGTCGGTCTGGACCCGGGAACCCGGCACCGCTACCCCCATGAGTTTTCCGGCGGACAACGGCAGAGAATCGCCATTGCCCGAGCCCTGGTGCTGAAGCCGGCGTTGATTTTGCTGGACGAGCCGACCTCGGCCCTCGACCGCACCGTGCAACGCCAAGTGGTTGAACTGCTGCGCTCACTGCAAAGCAAGTACAACCTGACGTATCTGTTTATCAGCCATGACCTGGCTGTGGTTAAAGCGCTGAGCCACCAGTTGATGGTGATCAAGCATGGACAAGTGGTCGAACAAGGTGATGCGCAAGGTATCTTTGCCGCACCGCAACATCCCTATACACAGCAGTTGCTGGAGGCCGCTTTCCTGGCCCCGGCAACAGCCGAATAACCTGAAAGAGGAGCAACACATGGGTTTTCTCGCCGGTAAGCGCGTACTGATCGTCGGTGTCGCCAGCAAGCTGTCCATCGCATCCGGTATCGCTGCCGCCATGCATCGCGAGGGCGCTGAGCTTGCCTTCACTTATCAGAACGACAAACTCAAGGGGCGTGTCGAAGAGTTCGCACAAGGCTGGGGTTCGAGCCCTGAGCTGTGCTTCCCGTGCGACGTGGCCAGCGATGAAGAAATCGCCAAGGTATTCGAAGAGCTGAGCAAGAAGTGGGACGGCCTGGATTGCATCGTGCATTCCGTTGGCTTCGCACCGGGCGACCAACTGGACGGCGACTTCACCGAAGCCACCACCCGTGAAGGCTTCCGCATCGCTCACGACATCAGCGCCTACAGCTTCGTGGCCCTGGCCAAAGCCGGCCGCGACATGATGAAAGGCCGCAATGGCAGCCTGCTGACCCTGTCGTACCTGGGCGCCGAGCGCACCATGCCGAACTACAACGTGATGGGCATGGCCAAGGCTTCCCTGGAAGCAGGCGTGCGTTACCTGGCTGGCTCCCTGGGCCCGGAAGGTACCCGCGTCAACGCGGTATCGGCTGGCCCGATCCGCACGTTGGCCGCATCCGGCATCAAGAACTTCCGTAAAATGCTGGCCGCCAACGAAGCGCAAACTCCGCTGCGTCGCAACGTCACCATTGACGAAGTCGGCAACGCCGGCGCCTTCCTGTGCTCGGACCTGGCGTCCGGCATCAGCGGCGAAATCATGTACGTGGACGGCGGCTTCAACACCACCGCCATGGGCAACATCGAAGAGTGATCTTCACGCCTTGACAAGAAACCCGCCGATTGGCGGGTTTTTTGTGGGCGCAGTTTCAGACCCGCCACGAACCATTGTGGGAGCGAGCTTGCTCGCGATAGCGTACGGACAGGCGACATTAATGTTGAATGTTACGGCCTCATCGCGAGCAGGCTCGCTCCCACAGGGTTATAGGGTCAGCCGTCGAGCTGCGTCAGACATCGGGCAAACAACTGCTGGATCGGTTGTGTGCGCTGGCTGTAACGCTGTAGCAGCACGATCTCCCGATAGAACGTCAGTTCGCCTAGCGGGATGATCCTGACGTTCGCCCCATGCTCAAGCCAGAGCCCGGCCTTGGGAAGTAGAGAGACACCCAGCCCGCACTCGACCATTTTCACAATCGCCTCCAGCTCATCGAGCTCCAGCGCGACCCGCACCTCAAGCTGCTGCTCGCGCAGAAATCGTGTCACCAGACGCCCACCGAACGAATTGCGGTCATAACGCACATGCGGGTGGGTGCCGAGCACCTGCAATGGATCCTCGCCTTCAAGGTCCGGCAGCACGATCAACACAAAGGGCTCCTGCCGAAGCACTTGGGCCGACAGCTCCTTGGGCAACTCAAAGGGTGGTTTGATCAGGATCGCCAGGTCGAGCTCTCCGGCGTCGACCTGGCTTAACAGGTTGAGTGACACGCCGGGTACCAGTTTGGGCTCGAGCAACGGCGCCTGCTGGCGCAAACGCAGCAATGCCTGAGGCAGCAGACCGGTCTGGGCGGTGGCTACAGCGCCGATTCTCAATTCACCGCGAAACTCACTGACATCGTCGCTGACCGCCATGCGCTGGAAGGTTTCAAGGATTTCCCGGGCCATCGGCAACGCCCGCTGGCCTGCGGCATTGAGGATCGCCTGACGTCCGGTGCGGTCGAACAGGCGAATACCCAGCGCCTGCTCCAGATTGCGCATTTGCGCGCTGACGGCCGACTGCGTCAGGCCAATGTGCATGCCGGCTGCGGCGAACGTGCCATAGCGAGTCACTGCGATGAAGGTTTTCAGTTCACGCAGCATGAGCGCCTCGATTGATCGATTTTATTTGAGCTGGAGGCAAAAATTATCGTCTTTTAATCAAAAATCACAAGACTAGAATCAGCTCAACGTCCCTGTCATCGAGGCTTGATCATCATGCGTCTTTCCCCGTTTCATCTGGCCATTCCGGTTTATGACCTCGCCGCCGCGCGGCTTTTCTATGGCCAGGTGTTCGGCCTGGAGGAAGGACGCTCAAGCGAACATTGGGTGGATTTCAACTTTTTCGGCCACCAATTGGTCATCCACGAACACCCGAAAACCGCCACTCAGGAGTCCGCCCACACCAATGCCGTGGACGGCCATGACGTGCCGGTTCCACATTTCGGCGTGGTCCTGTCGATGGATGAATGGGAATCCCTGGCTGACCGACTCACATCGCTGGGCACACGCTTCGTGATCGAGCCAGGTATTCGTTTCAAGGGGCTGGTGGGCGAGCAGGCGACGATGTTTCTGTTCGACCCGTGCGGCAACGCCCTGGAATTCAAGGCGTTCAAGGACATCGAACAGTTGTTCGCCAAGTAACCCTCAGCCTCATACCAGCCTGCGAGCGGATCCCGTCTAGCTCCCCGCCACCGGGCACGGGCCGCCCGCTGCTGCCCACAGCTTGAACTGGGTGACAAAAATATCGTGAGGCACGGGTACCGGCGTCCTGTTACCACCGGGATTCCAGCCCCAGAGCACCAGTTTGTCGTCACTGACATGGGTGATCAGCGCGGCAAAATCACGGTCGCCGTTGCTCGAACGGTCCTTGATCATCTGGCACAGCCGATCGGCCGGCAGACCGATCCAGGCCATTTTATGTGCAGTTGAAGGCAAGCCCCAGTGCGGTGCACCCGGTGGCGCGTGGGGGCCGTAGCTGGCGGGCGGGTTAGTGTCGGCGTGGCAGGTTGCACACGGCAGCCCCGCCGAACCCTTACCGTCCGTACCGCGAACCACGTTCATGGCATGCGGTTTCCCGGCGTCGAACTGCAAGGGCGAATCACCGGGAATATGGCAGTTCTGGCAGCGCGGGCTCTGGAACACCTTCTGCACCGTGGCAAACGCCGCCAGTGCGGCTTGATCGTCGGCGAACAGGTCGGATGTGTAACCGCCACCCCCGAGCAACAGCAGCGCGCCCAAAAACAGGCGTCGTCTCATCTCACACCCCCGCCAATTGCAAAGGCAGTTCGCGCAACCGTTGCCCGGTCAGGGCAAACACCGCATTGGCCACCGCCGGCGCCGTCGGTGGCACCCCGGTCTCGCCGATGCCGCCCGGTTTATCGGTACTGGGGACGATGTGCACCTCGACCACCGGCATTTCATTCAGACGCAACACCTGAAAGTCATGGTAGTTGGACTGCACCACCTGCCCGTCCTTGAAGGTCAGCTTGCTGTGCAAGGTGAACCCCAGGCCAAAGGTGATGCCCGATTCCATCTGCGCGGCAATGCTCGCCGGGTTCACCGCAATCCCGCAATCGACCGCACAGACCACCCGGTGCACGCGGATCTTCAAGTTGTCCTGGGACACCTCGGCGACCTGCGCAACGTAACTGCCAAACGACTCATGCACCGCCACGCCCAACGCGTGCCCCGCCGGCAACGGCGCTTTCCAGTTGGCCTTCTCCACTGCCAGGTTCAGCACGCCCAGATGTCGCGGATGCTCCTTGAGCAAGGTCCGTCGGTATTCCACCGGGTCCTTGCCGGCCGCCGTGGCCAGCTCATCGATCAATGACTCAATGACAAATGCCGTGTGGGTGTGCCCCACAGAACGCATCCAGAGCACGCTGATGCCGGTTTTCGGCGAATGCAGATCGACCAGATGATTGGCCAGCCCCTTGATATACGGGCTATCGGCCACACCTTCGACCGAGGTGGCATCGACGCCGTTCTTGACCATCGTCGCTTCGAATGAGGTGCCGTCCATGATCGACTGCCCGACCAGTACGTGCTGCCAGGCCTGAGGCATGCCCTTGGCGTCCAGGCCAATGCGCGCGTGATGGAGGAACGCCGAGCGATAGTAACCACCGCGTATGTCGTCCTCCCGCGACCAGACAGTTTTCACTGGCGCACCGGCCGCTTTGGCAACTTGCACCGCTTCGCTGACAAAGTCCGAGGTCGGATTGGCTCGACGACCAAAACCACCCCCAAGAAACTCGGTATGAATCTCGACCTGCTCGGGTTTGAGCCCGGTGATTTTCGCCGCGACCATTTGATCCAGCGTCTGGAACTGGGTGCCGGTCCAGATTTCGCATTTGTCCGGGGTGATTTTTACCGTGCAGTTGAGCGGCTCCATCGGTGCATGGGCCAGGTAGGGAACGTTGTATTCAACATCAATCGTCTTCACCGCCTTGCTCAACGCGGCACTGATATCGCCCGCCTGGCTGGCCGGAGCCCCGGGGACTGCGGCAAGTTTTCGGAAATTTTGCAGCAAGGCGTCACTGTCGAGCCCGGCGTTGGGGCCCAGGTCCCAGTCGATTTTCAGCGCATCGCGACCGAGTTTCGCCGCCCAATAATGATCGGCCACCACCGCGACGCCCGTCGGCACCTGCACGACTTTATGCACGCCCGGCAGTGCCAGCGCCGCCGCACCGTCGAATGATTTGACGCTGCCACCGAACACCGGTGAGCGTGCGACCATCGCCGTCAGCAACCCATCGAACTGCACGTCCATGCCAAATTTCGCCTGGCCGGTGATTTTTTCCGGGGTATCCAGCCGTTTGGTCGGTTTGCCGATAATCTTCCAGTCCTTGGCCTCCTTGAGTTTGATCGACACCGGATCCGGCGCCGGCAGCTTGCCGGCTTCATTAGCCAACTCACCGTAAGTGGCGCGCTGATCACCGGCGATCACCACGCCCGGCTCGGTTCGTATTTTCGAGGGCGCGATGTTGAACCGCTTGGCGGCGGCCTCGATCAGCATCAAGCGCGCGGCCGCGCCGGCCTGACGATAGCGGTCGAACTCCATCCAGGTCGAGGTCGAGCCGCCGGTAATCTGCATGTTACCGAAGGCTGGCAGACCATAATCGGCCGCCGATGCCGGTGCATGCTCGACGCGAATCTTCGTCCAGTCGGCATCCAGCTCTTCGGCAATCAACATGGTCAGGCCGGTCCAGATCCCCTGCCCCATCTCGGAGTGGCCCAAGAGAATGGTCACGCTGCCATCGGGTGCGATGCGCAAAAAAGCGTTGGGGGCGAACACCGCGTCCGGCGTCGACGCGGCCTGCGCGAAGCGATTGCCTACCGGAATCACAAACGCCACCACCAGGCCTGCGCCGAGCACGGCGCTGCTTTTCAGAAAGTCACGGCGAGAAGTATCGATCTCCGCGCTCATTGTCATGCCTCCCCGATTTGCGCAGCACGTTTGACCGCTGCGCGAATGCGCGGATAGGTCCCGCACCGACAGATGTTGCCCGACAGTGCCTGATCGATATCGCTGTCGCTCGGCGACGGGATTTTCGCCAACAAAGCCGCTGCCGACATGATCTGCCCCGACTGACAGTAACCGCATTGCACCACGTCGATCTCGGCCCAGGCGCGCTGCACCGGGTGCGAACCGTCGTTCGACAGGCCTTCGATGGTGAGGATTTTTTGCCCGTTGGCGACAGCCGCCGCCGGGGTGATGCAGGAACGCAACGGTGCACCGTCGACGTGCACAGTGCAGGCGCCACACTGGGCCATTCCGCAGCCAAATTTGGTGCCGGTCAAATGCGCGACATCACGCAATACCCACAACAGCGGCATGTCGCCGGGCACTTCAAGGGGTTGGTCTTTGCCATTGATATTGAACGTCAGCACGGCGATTTCCTCAGTCACTCACGGTGTCCTTTCACGGCGTCACTGTGGCAACGAGTGCCTACGCGCGCCTCGGTTTATCCATTGAGCTAAGCGCAATTTTCCCGAGACCTTGATTTGCGCGACCACCGGTCACAAAAAAGGGCTTCGCCGACCAGGAAGTACGCTCGAAAACGCAGACTCCACATACAAATACTCTTGCCTTGTCGATTGACGGCGACTCCGGACGACCATCGGCTGACTACGCTAATAGTCCAGCCTGATCATTCATAGGGAGAACCTTCATGTCGCGCATTCAGAAACTCACGCCCTGCCTGTGGTTCGACGATCAGGCCGAAGCCGCCGCACAGTTCTACTGTTCGGTGTTCGAACATTCGACCATTACCGCCATCACCCACTATGGCAAGGCCGGTTTCGAGCTCCACGGCCGGCCCGAAGGTTCAGTCATGACCGTCAGTTTCGTACTGGATGGCCAGACCTTTACCGCGCTGAATGGCGGCCCGGTGTTTCGCTTCAACGAGGCCATCTCGTTTCAGGTCAACTGCCACACCCAGTATGAAGTCGACCACTTCTGGAACGCGCTGTCGGCTGACGGCGACAAACAGGCCCAGCAATGTGGCTGGCTCAAGGACAAATTCGGCTTGTCCTGGCAAATCGTGCCCGTCGCGCTGATGGAAATGATGACCGACAGGGACACCACGAAATCCCAGCGCGCCATGCAGGCGATGTTGCAGATGAAGAAAATCGACATCGCCACACTCCAGCGAGCCTTTAATGGCGAGAGCTAATGCACGCCCGGCCATGGAGTTGGCTGTCCGAAAAGATCGCAGGCTGCGATCCTGGCATTACCCCGTGCAGCCCTCGACATTTCAGATCGAACGCGGCGGTCACACCGGTGTCATTAATAGTAATGGGATCGCGGCCTCTGACCATCCTCACACCGTTGAACGGGGAGCGAGTCCAGACAGTGCAGAGTCACCGATATGGAGGTGTCAAGTGACCCTTGCGCTATGCCGAAATCATTGCGAAGGAGATCCACCGATGGTCACTCACTATAAGACTGCCGGGCACCTGGCCTGCGGCCGCCATGGCAGCAACCTCACGTCCACGACCGAATTTGCCCGCGTCAAATGCCGTAGCTGCCGTAATACCGACGCGTTCAAGGACGCCCGAAAAGACGCTCGCAACGCAGCACGCCGAGCGGCCCGTAGAGCCAAAGTCCCACATGCCGCGATTGACTGGCGCGCGTCCTGGATCAAAAGACTCAGCGAGATGCCGGGCAAGCAACGGCTCCCACGGGGATTCAGTGGCCAGCCCTACGTTTAGGGTTGTGAAGGCAACTGGATCAGTACGCCGATGATTGCCATCGGCGTATCTGGTTTGCAAATTGCCTAATCAGTCGTGCTGCAGCAGCCCCGAACTGTATTGATTAAAGTTGTTGCCGATCGCACTACCGCCAAAGCTCATCTTGTTGGCGCTATGGCCGTCGAATTGATGGCAGTCCTCTGAAAAACAGCTGCTGGTTGTCACGCCAGAGCACGCGCTCAACAACAACGTGCCGGTGATCAAAAAGGCTTTGACGAGGTTCAACTTCATTTTTCAGTTCCCCTTGGCTGGAAACGAGGCGATGCACGATCCGAGATAACCATCCTACGCCGCCAGACCACCCGAAACATAATGAAACATTACGCTCGGACAGCATGGGTTCAGTTTCTGAAGAAGCGCCGTCATTTGAGAACTCACCTCCAGCTGGGTATATCGGTTCACTCTCCCGACTTCAAGAGCTCGCCATGGATATAGCAGCCATCCCGTTCGGCACAACCGACTGGTCGACCATCGAACCCAGCGTCCACGCCGGCGAACGCGGCAGCGCCTATTGGCGCACCCGCCAGTTCGGCGCAATTCGCACCCGAATGGTCGAATACACCGCCGGTTACCTGGCAGACCTCGCTGCGCTGAAAACAAAAGGGGCGGACTTATTTGAAAAATAAATCCGCCCCCTTCTTTCCTACTCTTGAGACTTAAGCCTGAACCAGATTGGAGATCTTGACGTCCGGATCGACATCAGCCTCGTAGTCCACCCCTTCGATCCCGAAGCCGAACAGGCGCAGGAACTCCGCCTTGTAACCGGCAAAGTCGGTGAGTTCGTAAAGGTTGTCATTGCTGACCTGATCCCAGAGTTGCTTGACGCGGTCCTGAACTTCAGGCGCCAACTCCTTATAATCCGCGCGCAGACGCCCTTCTTCATCCATGACAGGAGGATGGCCGAACAAGCTGTCTTTGTAGAGCGCGTAGACCTGCTCGATGCACCCTTCGTGTGTGCCCTGCTCTTTCATGACCTTGAACAACAAGGACAGATACAGCGGCATGATCGGGATCGCCGAACTGGCCTGGGTCACTACCGCTTTCAATACCGAGACCCGCGCATCGCCGCCCAGATCTGCCAATCGCTCACGAATACTCAGGACTTTCTGATCCAGGTCCTTCTTGGCCGCGCCAATGGAGCCATTCCAGTAAATGTCGTGCGTCAGCTTTTCGCCCAGATAAGTGAACGCAGTGGTTTTCGCCCCCTCGGCCAGAACGCCCGCTTCGTGCAGGGCGTCGATCCACATCTGCCAGTCTTCGCCACCCATGACCTTGACGGTACCGTCGATTTCTTCCTGGGTCGCTTCGGCCAAGGTGGTCACGTTGACCTCTTCCTTGTCGGTGTTCAGGCCACGCTGGGTAACCGACTTGCCGATCGGCTTGAGCGTCGAGCTGTAGACTTCACCGGTTTTCGGATCGGTACGACGCGGTGCGGCGAGGCTGTAGACCACCAGGTCGATCTTACCCATGTCGCGCTTGATGGTCTCGATGGTCAGGCGCTTGACTTCATCGGAGAACGCATCACCGTTGATGCTCTTGGCGTAGAGGCCTTCCGATTCGGCAAACGTATGGAAGGCCGCGGTGTTGTACCAGCCGGCGGTACCGAGTTTGCCCTCAACACTTTCACGCTCGAAGAACACACCCAGTGTCTTGGCACCGCAACCAAAAGCCGCCGTGATGCGTGCAGCAAGTCCGTAGCCGGTCGATGCACCAAGCACCAGGACATTCTTTGGCCCATCGGTGATCTGTCCTTGTGCACGGACGTAGTCGATCTGATTCTTGACGTTGGCTTTGCAGCCAGTGGGGTGGGTAGTCACACAAACAAAACCACGAACGCGCGGTTTAACGATCATAAATATCTCCCTCTTCCAAGATGCCGAGAGCCAATACTGGCTATAAAAGTCATAGACGCTGGGAAAACCAAAGCGTCACGGTGGCGGGCCTATTCATCGACCTCACTGTCCGGGCCTATCGCGGATCGAGAGCATACCCTCGATGATTTGAGCCGCTGTTTCCAGTCGGAAATTGGCGTTATTCAAAAACAACCTAACATGGGGCGGTGACATTCTGGACGAACCTGTTTCCATTGCTAGCGTTATCCGTAGAAATACATCAGGTCGTCAGGAGAAGTCCGGTGAGTAAGCCCATGGAAGAGCCTTACGGTGGTAGGCAAAGGACTTATCTGTTCAAAGAGTCGCACCTGAGACCACGGCAACGGGCCCTGCTCCTTGCGCTGATTCTGTTGTTCATCAATGGTGTCGGTCGGTTGTTCATGGTGGAAGTGGTCGGACTTGATGGCGCAATCCTGCATCTGGTGGTGGTACTCACTGCCTTCGCCACGGTGATCTGTGGCGCCCCACTCATCATGTTTCTGAGCCTGGGCTGGTTTACCCGCTACAGCGAATTCCAGAACAGCTTGAAGGGCGGTGCCCTGGCGGCCTATCTGCAACGTTTCTGGTCGACCAGTCTCATTCATTCACTCCAGGACGAAGGCAAGCTGAGTCAGAACGGCTCGGTGGACGATTGGAGAGCCTGCTCCGACAACAACCCGGAACTGTGCGAGCGTTTGTTTGCGCGGATCTACCATGAGCAATATGGATTGGTGCCGTTTATTGTGCCTTTCATCATTCTCTTGTTGGTGGCTTATGCCGCGGCAGCCTTGGTCGCCTCCAACTATGTCATCCCGAACTGCGACCACACGCTTCAAGTGGCGTGCGTGTATAAGCTCGGGATTCCACTGCTGGTTAGCTCGCTGGCGGGGGCTTTCATGTTTGTCGTGAGCGACTCGGTCCTCAGTATCCGACGCAAATCACTGAACATTTCCGATGTGTATTGGTACTCCCTGCGCCTGTTTCTGGCCATTCCTCTTGCTTTGGTGATCATGAATGCCGGCGCTGGAGATGGCCTGCACATCGTCACCGCCTTTGCTTTGGGTACCTTGCCGATAGATCCGCTGATGAAGGTCGTGCGAAGACTGGGCTTTCCCCAACTCACCGACCAGGACAAGAGGGACGGCAGTTCAGACAAGTTGCTTGTCCTTGAAGGCGTGACACTGCCTGTGGTTGCGACGCTGGAGTCAGAGGGCATCAACTCGATCGAGCAGGTTGCCGCGGCTGATCCGGTATTGCTTTCAATCCGCAGCGGATTCCCCTTCAGGTTCACCTTGCGCTTGGGCTCCCAGGCTATCGTGCGGCGCCATCTGGGGGAAAACGCGGCCAGGCTACTTCCGGTGGGGCTTGCAGATGTCGTCCCGGTTTTCCTGCTGGTGCGGGCACTCGATATCCCAGCGCTGCCAACCGAGTACTCCCCCGAAAAGTACGACGGACCGTTTCCGCGGATCGAGGCACCCGATGCGATCGTCCAGAACGCGGCCATCCGCCTTTTCCCCGATGACAATGACCTACAACGTCAGGCCATCACCCGAATGAAATTTCGTCAAATTGCAGCGGAAGAATATACGGTGATGCTGGCACGGATAACGCCACCCGATACCGGGTTGTAATGGCAAGGGGGAGCCTTTCAGCCGTGGCAGCTGTCACCAGGACTTACGGTCCACGAGGGGGCACGAAACCCTATGGATAGAGGGTTCATTCCTGCATTCGATCAAGTGCTGAGCGGCACGGCGGCCCATTTCGTAATACGGGAGTTGCACGGTGCTCAGCGGTGGATAGAACAACTCGGCAACGCCGATCATGTTGTCGTAACCAAGTACCGCCACCTCGGCGGGAATGCGCAGACCGCGACTGAGCAGATATTGATAAGCGACCAACGCAATGCGGTCGTTGCCACAAATAAGCAGGTCGAAGGCCGGCTTTCCATCCGCCCCCCGCAATTGCTGCTCCAGCGCTACAACCGTTTCCTCATAGGCGTCATCGGTCGACAGGTTGTATTGGGGAACACTGTTCAGGGACACACCGGACTCTGCGAGGGCGCGAACCAATCCCTGCTGACGCAACTCCCAGGCGAGACTGCTTTGCGGCAGATTGATGCACAACGGATGCCGGTAGCCACGCTTCAGCGCCTGCCGTACGGCCTGGTACTGACCGTCTTCGTCATCGGGTACGTAACAGGCCACGCCTGGCTCTGAACTCATGCAGTTGCTGAGTACCAGCGGCAGGCTGCGGAGCACCTGGGGAATCTCGACGGTACGAAGCTGCATGGCACTGAAGATGATCCCGTCGGGCTGATGCGAGAGCATCAGGTCGATGGTTTGCTGACTCGGCGGAGCCTCGAACACGTTGAGAATAAAGACGTTCCAGCCGTTTTCTCGTGCCGTGCGCTCCATTGAAAGCAGCATTTCTACGGCGAACGGGGTTGTCGCGGTATCAAGCGCGAAGACTCCAATGGTCTTGCCACTGGAGTGACCGCCACGGATCTTGCGCGCAGAAAGGCTGGGGACGTATCCCAGGGCCTCGACCGCTTGACGAACTTTCGTCAGGGTTTCCTGGTTGAGTTTTTCCGGGGTGTTGAGTGCCCTGGAAACGGTCATGAAGGAAACCCCCGCCAGCCGTGCGACATCTTTAACTGAAGCCATTCGCGGGTGCCGTTGTTTGTCTGGCCGGGCATCATGTCATGCTTGGCAAAAGCATGACAACACGATGCCCGGCAGCAAGCTGCACGAATGGTATGCCTGGGGTGCTCAGAGCTTTAGATCGGCCAGGCTCCAGACAGAAATCTCCCCGAACACCCCCACCCCATTGACCGCGAAAACGCTGACAACAAGGCTGTCGGGCCGAGGGTAAATCCGGCTGCTCAGACTATGGGCGCCGTCGTCGACGAAAACCTCGATGGACGAGCGATCGAGGAAAATCCGCAGAGCGATCCGCGTTTGCTCCGACGTCACAGGTACGCTACGAACACCGCTCACGCCAGCTCCCGAGTGTTGCCTGTCGAGTACCAGGCGGCGGGCCATGGCATCGAAATACAGCAATGTCCGTTCCTGCTGGTCTTCGCTACAGCGCAGCGCCAAACCAAAGCGCTCGGCTGTGCTGCCGGCCAGGTCCAGTTCGAGCTCAAACTCCAGCAGAGCACCACGAACGTCAAGAGTACGGTGCTGCGACTCGAGCTTCCCTATGTCCAGCGTTTGTCGTGACTGGCGTAGCGCTGTCAGCTCACGTGCCGGACGCATGCGTAGCCGGTCGCCGTCGCGGCTGACTTCACGCGGCAACGACAGCGCCCCACACCAGTGCTGTTCCTGACTCGGCATAGGACTGTCCCACATGTCCATCCATGCCCAGAGCAAGCGGCGTCCGTCCGGAGCCAGCAGGGTTTGTGCGGCATAAAAATCGTGACCGTGGTCGAGCTCGCGCAGCCGGCTGCTCTCGATGAAGCAGCCGGAGTTGTCCAGTCGGCCCAATCGATAGCTGTTCTGGAATTTGTTCCAGTTGTCGTACCCACTAGGCTTCAGACCTTGCGGCGAGTACAGAAAAACGTCGCATCCATCCAGTTCGAATACGTCCGGACACTCCCACATGTAACCGTCAGACTCGCGTTGGCCGTCCAGGGCACAGCCGAGGTAATCCCAATGATGCAGGTCCTCGGAGCGATAGAGCAAAAGCTGCGGGTCGTCCCCTTGACGAGCGCCAAGCGCCATCCACCATTGGTCTGCGCGCTTCCAGACCTTCGGGTCGCGGAAATGCATGATATCCGGATGCGGTGGCGTTTCGATCACAGGCCCATGCTTGGTGAACGTGAGGCCATTCGTGCTGCTGGCCAGACATTGGACCTGGTGAATTTTTTGGTCATCACCCGGCTCCCCTAACCAGGTGTGCCCGGTGTAGATCAGATAAAGCGTATCGCCGGCAACGACAGCCGATCCGGAAAAACAACCGTCTCGATCGTAAGTGTCGCTGGGGGCCAGCGCTATCGGCAGATGCTCCCAATGCACCAGATCGTGGCTTTTGGCGTGGCCCCAGTACATCGGCCCCCACTGCGCCGAGTAAGGATGATGCTGGTAGAACACGTGGTATTCGCCTTGAAAATAGACCAGCCCATTTGGGTCATTCATCCATCCGGCCGGGGGCGACAGGTGATAGCCGAGGCGATAGTCGTTGCCGCGTTCGGGGAGTGTTTTTTCGATGGCGCGATGCGCTTCGTCCAGCAATGCAGCGTGCATGGCTTGATCCTTACTAGGGTTCGTAACGGTTGGCTGATTGAGCCATGGCAGGAAGTTCTATCGAATCAAGAGCTCTTGCCTGGGATGATTGGCGGGCAGGGTCCGCGCGTAACAACGACCACGACAGCAGCAGGCAACTGCCTACCAGGCCAGCCATCGCTACGTAAACGCTTGAGAAACCAACATGGTCGTAGCCGTATCCCACAAGTGGCGACAGCAGCATCGCGGTCAATTGCTGGGCGAACTGGAATCCCACCAGATAGATCGAGGCCGACAGCCGCGAATCAAAGTTGAACGAAATGTATTTGAATACCGAGACCAGCAGGATGGGGACTTCAAGGGCGTGCAACATCTTGCAGGCGGCGATGGTCCAGGCATCCGTTGCCAATCCGGAGCCAAGAATACGGACGAACATAATGCTGCCAGCCAGGATCAATCCATACTTGGCGCCTGTACGGCCGACCACCCATGGCGCGAACAACATCAAGACGGCTTCGAGCAAAACCTGGGATGAATTCAGGTAGCCATAGGCCCGGGTGCCCTCCTCCGGGGTTGGAAAAAACGAGGAGAAATACACGGGAAACTGCTGTTCGTAGATCATGTAGATTCCACAAACCCCGGTCAGGTACAAGCTGAACGCCCAGAAGCGCGGCAGTGTCAGCAACTTCCAGAGATCGTTAAGCCGCACGGGTTTGCTGGCTTCGCCACCCGCTTGCGCTTCTGGTTTGTTGAAGCGCTTCAGATCCAGGCGGAACAGGATCAGCAAGAACACGACCCCGGCGGCACTGCTCATGTAAAACGCAATGTTCGGGTCAATGTTGAAGACCACACCAACGACGCCTGTCGCACTCGCCCAACCCAGCGAACCCCACATTCTGGTGGTGCCAAACTCGAAACCCGCGTGACGCGACAGTCGCTCCGTATAGGACTCGATGACACCCACGCCCGCGAGCATGGCAAACGCCAGGAAAGCCGCGCCGACCATGGCCCCCAACACCACGTTCTGGGCCAAAAGGTTGGCGTATACGTAGATCGCAAAGGGGGCCGCGGCGCAGAGCAGTACACCAATCCATACCAGCAGTTTTTTCGACAGACCAAGCCGATCCTGAAGAGCGCCATAGAACGGCTGAATCAGCAGTGCCGCAATAGCGTTGGCGGCAAAAATAAACCCGGTTTCCGTTCCATTCAGACCGATGACTCGATGAAGCCATATCGAGAACAGCGAGTAGCTGGATGACCACGAAAAAAAGAAGAAAAACAGTAAACCACTGATGAGCCAGTACTCACGTTTGACTGATAGCTGCATGTGACGACCCTCTTGTTTTTATTTAAGTTAACGTTAACATCGCGATGCATTACGCGTCCTCTCCCTGCTCGTTGTCAAGTGGATCCGAGTACCAGGGGTGGGGATAAGGATCTGTTCAACAGGTCTTTGCAGTACCCGAATACAAAAACAAGAGGGTTACCTATGAGTGCTGTGGTCTGTCGGCCTTTGGCTGGCATTTCTTTGCTTTTTCTCTCCACTCAACTGCTCGCCGCACCGGTGCAAAGCATTGAGGAACGTCTTGCCAGGCTTGAAGCCAGAACCTCCGTCGCCGAGGCCCGAGCCTTGCTGGCAGAAGCTGACGCAGCTCGATTGCGCAAGGAAGTCGAGCAACTCAATCAGCAAATCGCGATTCCCCCGCCGGCGACCGCTCAAGCTTCCCTCAATGAGCGCGTTGCCCGGATAGAGGCGAACCAGCAGGTCCTTGAAACCCCTCCCCCAACGGCCGCGTCTTCAGCCAGTTCGACCAAGCCTCTGAGCGATGGCTTCACCTTCGGTGGATATGCCCGCTCCGGGATAATGACCAACGGATCAGGTGCCGGTCATGGCGGCCCCTACGTGACCCCCGCCGGCTCCGTAGGTGGGGCCGTTGGCAGGCTTGGCAATGAAGTCGATACCTACGTGGAGGCGAAGTTTTCAAAGACTGACCAGGACAGCAACGGTACGCGTTCCAAATACACGCTGATGCTCGCTGATGGGGTGGAAACGCCTAACGACTGGACGGCGGCTGAAAGCTCGCTCAATGTGCGGCAGGTCTACGCCGAACTGGACCATCTGGCTTCCTTTCGAGATAGCCCGCTGTTGCGCGATGCAACGCTGTGGGCTGGCAAGCGCTTTGATCGGGATAATTACGACATTCATTGGCTCGACAGGGGGATCGTGTTCCTTGCCGGGACCGGCGGTGGTATCTACGACGTGCGCCTGACCGATGACTGGCGCATCAATGCATCGCTGATGAGCCGCTCCTACGGCGACTTCGGTACCGAGGAAAACAAGGACATCAGGAGCTATGTCGCCACCCTCAATCAATTTTTTGATGAGGGGCGCTGGCAAATCATGCTCAATGGCATTTCCTCGGGCCAGAACGACGCCAGCCTGAACGAAAAGAGCAAACAGGCATTCGCCACAGATTCCCGGGTGAACAAGGCAGGGTTCAGCCCCGCCGCAAGCGGTGCGCATGGCATGCTCGCCTACCATCGGCCAGATTTTTTCGGCCGTGAGGGCTACTTCAAAGCTGCGCTGCTGTATGGCAAGGGGTTGGGGGCGGAGGTCAACAACATCGGTGCCGACGGTGACCTGCTGGACGAGGCTCAGACAGTGCGACTGGCGCTCTATGGCCATACTCGCCTGAATCAGGATTGGCGCATCGCACCGACGATGATTGCCGAGCACAGCAAGGATCGCTATGTCCCCGGCGACGACTATCGCTATGTGACGCTCAACATGCGCTTGGCCAACGAACTGACCAGCAACTTCGAAATGCAATATGAGCTGAGCTGGCAGACGATGGACCTGAATGCGCTTGGCTACAAGGGTCGACAAACAGCCAATGGCGACTACTGGAAACTCACGTTCGCGCCCACGTTCAAGATGCAAACCGGAGACTTCTTCGCTCGTCCTGAATTGCGCCTGTTCGCCACTTACATGAACTGGTCCAGGGACCTCGATAACTTCAGCGCAACAGACGATTTTGGTCAGAAGGGTTTCAAGTCTGGCGGGAACTGGCAATTTGGAGCGCAGATGGAGACCTGGTTTTAGGAGCCTATTGGCGATAGCATTTTTCCATCCTGCCGCTCTCCCCCATGAATAAAAACGGTCTAAAAAGTCCGGCTTGCGCTTCGAACTTTTTGCTATTCTGAACATGTAGGTGAAGACGCAGACTGATGCGCAAGAGGATAGCGAGGAAACGTGGGGCGCGTTCCGAAGGGTACACGGTTAGAAAGATCTCCGCGCTGAGATCCAGCCCTTATGCCGTGTGAAGCAGAGCAGCACAAAACTGTTCTGTCAGAGTCCTGATAAACCTTGTAAGCCGGAGACCAGCACCGGTCACCTACTCAATTTCCCAAGCCCGCCCTGTGCGGGCTTTTTCGTGTCGACAGGCGTCAGGTAAAACCTGGATCAACCGCCCGGTACGCAAACGCTCGCGCAAGATCGCAACTTCATTGAGATCCGGCACCGTATTACTTCCAAAAATGGACGAGTTCAAGCCAATTATACCCGCTTATCAACGTATAACCGGCGGGATACGCTTGCCCTAATTTCGTAACGCTATCCAGCAAGGGTGCGACATGACACTTTCAACAGCGACATTGAATCCCCTTACCACTCTTCAAAACGATACCTCGCGCGACATCAGCCTGCGCACCCGTGGTCATGGGCACGGCCCCATTGTTCGGCTCATGAGTCCCTCGGACCTGGGTCAGTTGCTCAAGCCGTTTGTGTTTCTCGATCTGTTCGCAGCGGATACCTCGTTTATTGGCAACATGCCGCTGCATCCCCATTCAGGGATCGCGACCATTACCGTGATCACTGAAGGCAATCTGCGTTTTGACGATCCGGACGCAGGTACCGGACTGATTGGCTACGGCGGAGTCGAATGGATGCGTGCAGGCGCGGGTGTCTGGCATGGTAAAGAAATGTCTGCCGGCACCTCGAAGCGGATTCAGGGGTTTCAGCTTTGGATCGCGCTGCCCGCCGACCTGGAAAACGCACCTGTCGACAGCCAGTATCTGGAAGCATCTGCCATCCCACAAGTTGGGCCGGCGCGCGTCATCGTCGGTGACTATCAGGGCATTCGCAGTCCTGTACGTGCGCCCTCAGGTGTGAATTATCTACTGGTCACACTGGCTGCTGGCCAACGCTGGGAGTACCAGCCACCGTCTGGACACGAAGTGCTTTGGCTCAGTGTCAGTCGGGGTACGGTTCATTCGCCGGAGCTTATCCAGGCCGGAGAACTCGTCGTCTTCGAGCCAGGTAATGGTGCGTTGAAACTTGAGGCCGGGGATCAGCAAGACGCGGTGTTTGTGCTGGGCTCGGCCATTCCTCACCCGCACGACCTGAAGATGGGTAATTACTCCGTGCACACCAGCCTGGAAGCGTTGAAAGCCGGGGAAGCAAAAATTGCAGAGTTGGGCAAACGTCTGCAAGCAGAGGCCCGACAGCGGTCCGGGTCGGGTTCAGTACCGATCTACAAATGACGCCACCTGGAGCGTGAGACACCCGCTATGCAGGCTGTCGCGAAAACAGGTCAGTCGTATTCCGCTTCCTGATGCTCTCCCAACAGGCGCCGTTGACGTGGCGTCGCGGCAGCCAGCACGCTGGGGTTGAAGTGCCAGTGCAGGTAGGGCGAAAACTTCTGCGCCACCATGCGCCGGCCGTAGTGCACCTGCAACAGGTAGCGCGTGCGGTCGAGGGTTCGGTTGTCGCTACCGGCGTGCCACAACTCACTGCGTAACATCAGAACGTCGCCGGCCCGACACAGCACCGGCTTCGCCGTACAGCCATGCCACTGGTTTTCGCCACGAGCAGGCGGCCGCCCGGCTCGGTGGCTACCGGGAATCACCCGAGTGGGACTGAGATCGGCGTCGATATCGTCGAGGTAGAAATGCGCGGTGCAGATCTGCATCGGTACTTCGAAGGCAGGGTCGGCCAGCAGGCTTTGCGGCAACTCCATCACCAGGTAATCCAGATGCAGTTCGGCCCCGACGAAACCGGGATGGCAGCGCCAGGCGGTCTGGCCAATGATGTGACAATCGTCTCCCAGCGCAGCCTCGGCCAGTTCGATGATCCCGCTCAGGTCGAGGAACGGTAGCCAAAACGGGTCGCGGTTGAACACACACTTGTAATGATCGAGCAGGCCACTGTAGTCCCAGTGCTCGGGTTTCAGGCCATCGATAGCATTGCGCAGCGTGGTAATTTGGGCGCTATCCAGCACACCAGGCAACACCACGAAACCTTCTCGGTGCAAGGCCCGAAGACGGTTGGCGGTCAGTGATGACAAGCGCTCGGAGGTGTCCATGTTGCGCACCCGAAAAATGCCGATAACTGCCACGCATACTGGCACTGCGCGAGGTGCTTCGCCACGTTTGCATCCTGACGAAGTCTGCACAAACGCGCCTATCGTGCGGTACCGTCATGCGGCTTATAGAACAGAAATTTTTTGGTCTCGGCGGTCTTGATGTATTTCCTGGCCCAGGCGGGCTTCATGTGCCTGGCATGGAAATACATGGCGCCATGGGTTCGGTCCGTGAGTTGGTGATTAAGCGCTTTACGCGCTATTTCCGTGGCTGCCGCGTAGGGAGCGTCCTCGTCCGCATGATCCGAACGCCGATCACACCACCACGAAAACTGGCAGGCATGCTTTTCCGAGCCTTGCTTGACCACCTCGCAAACGGTACCTGGAAATCCCTCATGGCCGATTCGGTTCAACACGACGTTGGCGACGGCTTCCATGTCGGCCGACTCTCCGCCTTTCGCCTCCCAGAAAATAGTGCGTGAAAGGCAGGTGATTGCATCCTTCAAAGGTGCTTTGCCTGCCGGATCGACCGCCTGCGCTTCAGAAGGCGTGATCGTCTCGGCCTTGGACACAGGTGCCACACTGCCCTGCTCTGCAGTTTTCTGTTCCAGGACCTGCGCCTTGTCCACCGCCGCTTCCTTTTCTTGCGCCTGATCGGCCGCTCTCACCTGTCCCCCGAGAAGAGCTATTGCGAGGCAGGTGGCTATCCATATCAGGCGCATGGTCGAACCTTCTGACCGAGTCATGTTTGCGACTCCGCTATTGGGTCGACACCGTAATAGGCCAATCATTCCAACAGACTGACCGCAGGCAGCAATTACCGCAGCGCATCAACGCGACCATGCGCGCAATCCCCTGCGCTTTGTGCGCGGATATGCCGACGACAGGGAACTCCTGGCTGACGCCACACATCCAAAAATATGTAACACATTGGTTGCTTCACCCTTTCGGAGGACGCCGTCATGCGTCGCACACTGCTCATCTCTTCGCTAATACTTTGTCTGCCCTTTGGTTCGGCCCTGGCCCGTGTGGATGCGCGCGATGTCGCCACCTCGGCAGGGGTTTCCGCATCGCTGTACTCAACGTTCAAGGACCACAAATTGGTCGTTTCCGCCCGCGATGACGCCTCCAGCTTCGTGGCGAGTGGAGGCACAATTCGCGGCGCCTATCTGGAGTCGGAATTGAAACGGATTCGACTCGAACATCCAGACCTCAAGGCCAGCGACGCAGATCTGGCCCAAGCAATCCTCATTCAAGCTGAGGCACCTGCTGATCACTAACGGTGTACGACGCACATCAGTGATCGGCCCCCGCTGGGTGTAACGAGCGTTGCTTGTACTCGGCAACGGTGGATGGTCGAGCCTATGACTCGCCATCCACGGGAGCCTGCATCCCCGATTTCAGCCACGCGCAGGCCTGCCAGCCCGCCGCGCAATGCCACCTATACTCAATTTCACCTCCCCCCTTGGGGCCTGCACTGCCAACAATAAGAAGCAGAGGTGGAACATGGTCTGGCAGCAAGTCTACGATCCTTTCGGTAACCCGGTGGTCTCGACGCTCATGGCGGCGTTACCGGTGGTAGTGATGCTCACGTCCCTGGCGTTTTTCCATGTGAAGGCGCATCTGGCAGCATTGCTGGCGCTGAGCACGGCCTTGCTGATTGCGATCTTTGCCTTCGGCATGCCGGCGAACATGGCCGGTTCCGCCGCACTGTTAGGCGCCGCCACGGGTCTGCTACCGATTGGCTGGATCGTGCTTAACATCATCTTCCTGCATCGGCTGACCACTGAAAACGGCTCGTTCAAAGTCCTGCAAGATTCCCTCGCACGCATCACCGACGATCGCCGTCTGCAATTGCTGCTGATCGCCTTTTGCTTCGGTGCGTTCTTCGAAGGGGCGGCCGGGTTCGGCACGCCGGTGGCGGTGACCGGGGCCATTCTGATCGGGTTGGGCTTCTCGCCTCTGGCCGCGTCTGGCCTGGCGTTGATCGCCAACACTGCGCCGGTGGCATTCGGCGCCCTGGGCACGCCCATCATCACCCTGGCCAAGGTCACCGGGCTGGATGAAATGGAACTGTCGATGATGGTCGGCCGGCAGCTGCCGTTCTTCTCGGTGCTGGTGCCGTTCTGGTTGATCTGGGCCTTCGCCGGTTGGCGCAAGATGCTGGAAATCTGGCCGGCGATTCTGGTGGCCGGGGTCAGCTTCGCGGTGCCGCAGTTCTTCGTGTCCAACTACCACGGACCGATGCTGGTGGACGTGATCGCCGCGCTGATTTCCATGGCCTGCCTGACCGGTTTCCTCAAGGTCTGGAAACCCGCCCGCGTGCACACCTCCGCCGCCTTGTCGGGGCGAGTCGACGACTCAAAAATAGATGAATCCCAGGACGAAAAACCGCTGGCCAGTGCGACCTTCGCCAGCGATACCCGGCCCGCCGTCATGCGCGCGTGGATGCCCTGGATCATCCTCACAGTCTTCGTCTTCGCCTGGGGCACCCAGGGCTTCAAAAACATGTTCGATACCCGCCCGGCCATGGACGCGCAAACCCATTCGGCCAAACTCGACCCTCAGGGCCAGCCAATGCGCGAGGCAAACCCGATCTTCGCGCCGGCCCTGACCTTCACCACCCTGCACTTGCAGGTCGAGAAGGTTCCGCCCGTGGTGCCGCAGCCTAAGCCTGAGGAAGCGATCTACAAATTCACCTGGTTCACCAGCACCGGCAGCGGCATCTTGCTGGCGGCGATCTTCGGCGGACTGCTGATGGGCTACTCCATCCCGCAACTGGTGAGCCAATACCTGCGAACGCTGTGGGTGGTGCGCTATTCGCTGATCACCATCGCGGCCATGCTCGCCCTCGGTTTCATCACCCGTTATGCCGGACTGGACGCGACCATGGGCCTGGCCTTCGCCGCCACCGGAATCTTCTACCCGATGTTCGGCACCCTGCTCGGCTGGCTCGGCGTGGCCTTGACCGGCTCGGACACGGCGTCCAACGTGCTGTTCGGCGGCTTGCAACGGGTGACCTCAGAACAACTGGGCATCAGCCCGATATTGATGGCCGCCGCCAACAGTTCCGGCGGGGTCATGGGCAAGATGGTCGACGCCCAATCCATCGTGGTCGCCTCCACTGCCACCCGCTGGTATGGGCATGAAGGGGAAATCCTGCGTTACGTGTTTTTCCACTCCATCGTGCTGGCGATTCTGGTCGGTGGGCTAGTCACATTGCAGGCGTATGTGGCGCCGTTCAGCCATCTGGTGGTGGGCGGGCATTGATCGACGCGAGGCTGGATTTCGTCCTGTAGGCCCATGCCCGGGTTCTTCGTTCGGGCATGGAGCCTGGCTCCGTCTTACACCAACCGCTCGATCTTCTGATGCTGCCAGACGATTTTGTAATACGCCGTCTGCAGCATCAGCATTCCCAGATACGCCACCGGAAACGCCATCCACACCCCTTGCAACCCGAACCGCGCATCCAGTAAATACGCCACCGGCAACTGCACCCCAACCACGCACACGATCGCAATCGCCACCGGCACCATCACCGTGCCGCTGGCGCGCATGATGCCGCCGATGATCGCCTGGAAGCCGAACACCAACAGACTCCAGAGCATGATGTGCAGCAGGTGTTCAGCCATGGCCCGGGTGGATGGATCGGTGAGGAACAACCCCAGCAACCAGTGCGACAGCAGGTAACCCAGCACCACCAGGCCACCGGTCAGCCACACGTTGATCAACAACCCCGTGCGCAAGATCGGCCCGATGCGCTCGATGCGCCCTGCCCCGATGGCCTGGGCGCCGAGGATCGACGCCGTGATCGCAATCGACAGCGCCGGGAATTGCACGTAATTGACGATCTGCGTCACCGCCCCGTACGCCGCAGTCGCCTGGGAACCGTGCTGGTTCACCAATGCCAGAATCACCAACTCCGACAGCGACAGCACCACCATCTGCAACCCCGTGGGCAGGCCGATGCGCAGCACCTTGCCGAGGATCTCCATGTCCAGCCGCATCGCCGCAAAAAACGCCCGATCCGGCGCCAACGGATGCCCCTTGCGAAGCAACCGCCACGCCAACAACCCCATCGCCGACAGGTTACCCGCCAACCCGGCAAACGCCGCACTCTGAATCCCCATCGGCGGCAACCCAAACCAGCCGAGAATCAACGCCGGCGTCAGGGCCAGCCCGACACACGTCGACACCACCAGCGCCAATAGCGGCGACAGCGTATCGCTGACCCCACGCAACAATTGCGTGAACAACACAAACACCAACAGCGACGGCAAGATCCACATCATCACCTGCGCATACGCCACCGCATCATCCAGCACATCCACCGGCGTGCCCAACCCCTGCAACGCCGGCCGCGCAAACACACTCCCCACTACCGCCGCCGCCAATCCGATCATCGCCCCCAACAGCAACGTCGTCCCGGCAATCGCCTTGACCATCTGCGGCTCCCGCGCGCCCCAGGCCTGACCGATCAACACGCCCGCACCCGCGCCGAGACCGATGACCAGGGCGATGAAGAAAAACACGATCGGGAGCATGCCGGACACGGCCGCCAGGGCCTCGGTGCCGAGCATTTGGCCGATGTAGATGCTGTTGATTGTGCCTGACATGGATTGGAGGAAATTGGACAGGACCATAGGGGCGAGGAACAGGAGGTAGGTTTGCCAGAGGGGGCGTTGGGTGGTTGGGGTTTGCATGGAGGTTCCGTCTCGGGTGGGGATGCCGTGACGGGATTCTACGGGAGGGTGGAATGAGTAATGAACACAAATAATCGGGACCGACCGTTTACACCTCGCCCGGATAAACCAATCAGAAATACGCAGATACATCACTGATATTTCGGTTACGGAAAAGAGATCTACGCTCAATCCAACCCCTCCGGGTTCACATCCACCAAAGGAAGGTACGCATGCTTTACATACCGTGTATGAAGGTAGGCCAAAACGATGTAAAAGCACTGATCAATCTGGAAGATGCTCGTAAAGCGTTAGTATCCCCTCTTCTCAACATGAGAGGCATGGCACGCCACCTTAATGATTTTCTCGCTGAATGGGGTGACCACTCTTACTTGATGGACATATCTAGATCTCCGTTAGATATTGCCAGTGACGTGATAGGTGAAAGAAACCTGCACAGCCCTAACAATCACTTCGAAAATAAACGCAATTGGTTTGCAGAGATAAAAGTTCAAAACAACTCATTAATACCCGTCGTATCTTGGTTAGACACTGACAACGCCCGAGACATCATCCAGCAGTCAAGACTACTACTAGCAGATTTTGATACCATCGCAATCAGGGTTATTTGCTCCTCTGAAATCGTAGGCCCAAGTTGGGACAGAGCCCTGAATATTCTGGATGCCATACCCAATCCAGAAAATGTACTTGTGATTCTAGACTTTGGAGAGAGATCTCCAATATCCACCATAAATGGCGGCACACTCGACCACAGTTTATCCGCCCTGGATAACTACGAGGTGCGTGGTGTAGCGCTTGTCAGTTCATCCTTTCCAAGTCAAAAGCCTCAGTCTGGAAGCTCCAGCACCGCCCTATGTCACGACATTGTCTGGCAAGCTGAAGCCAAACAACTGAACGACTCAATAAATTTAATTTATGGTGATTATGCAGGCACCAACCCTGGCGCCGCAGTCGAGTACATTCAAGGCATGGCCGTCATACCCTTCGCTAGTTATTACGTACCTAACGAATGGTGGCTGAAACGATTGGGAAGAGACAAGGAGTTCGAAAATTACGTCCAGCTAGCCAGAGATATCCGCCAACTACCCGACTACCATGGCGACGATTTTTGCTGGGCAACCAGAGAATATGGACGGATAAGCCAAACCAATGAGCGATATGGAAACAACGGAGTATGGAATGGCCTTAGAGCCAACCAGCACATTTGCGCAACGCTCCAATTTCTTCAACACGAAGATGATGGCAACGCTCTTTCCATTGACGACATACTCTGACCTGCCGAGTAACGAGCTTTAAGCCTGCTTAAAACCTTATCTCGAATCAACTCCCACTCTAGCGCCTCTGCGACTTCGAGGCGCACTTCCTTTATTTTCATAGCGCTTTTCGTTTCTACTTTGAATTCTTTACAAATCTCATCTAACTCGGATCGCCACAAAAGACCTGTAAGCGTGAATTTATCGCGCAATTTATTGTGCGTTGCCTTCCTGACCACAGCGATAGATCCAAGGTCGTCAACCACAAGAATCCCAACGCTTCTATGAGTGGCACCAAACGCTTTTTCTATGTGCTTGGAATGACAGCAAAGCCAAACCTGATCAAAGCACGTGAGATAAGCTTCCTGCTGCCCTTCCCACCTGGACAGGCTATCTGATGCGGATTTTATTTCGAATGCCGTTAGCTGGCCATTGGCATGTACAAGGTCCGCGCGCCTTGCTTTGTTGATGAAGCAAAGCTCTCCGATGAAAACATCGTCTTCAGCATGAGGCATGGTCTTGGCGACCCATGTTTTGAGCAATTCGCGGATATGATCTGGAGTGTGCATGGCGCAGGAGTATAGCTTCTCTGCCCTGCGAAACCTATGCGCGATGTGGCTCTATCTGTCGACATGAAAGGTCCGGGGCCGCATCAATACAGATCCTACAGCATCCTCAGAATCCCTCACCTTGCCCCCCTATTGGATGAAGCTTATAGTCCGCTCAGTCGCCCATATGGCGACTAGGTTTGGCGACCTATCGATCGGATCAGTCCTTTAAATCTGATTCGGAGTTCCACCCATGGATAGATACATGCCCCTCACCGGAATCGACCTGATCCCGGCCTCCCTGCTCATCGACACCCAAGCCCCACTCGACGTGCTGCAAGCTACCGCCGACTACCGCATCCGCACGGTCACTCAAGTCCTCGAAAATATCGCTTTTCGTGCCGACATCGAGGGCGACACGGTGGTGCTGGCCGACTTCGCCAAGCTGCTGGCCATTCCATTGCGTGATGGGTGTGATTTGATGGATGTGATCGGTAGACGCTTGCGGGCGCAGGCGTCGAAGTGAATGAAAACGGGTGCCTTGGGGGACTCGTTTTGTTTGTCGGTGGACCATAGTCGGTGCTTGGATAAGCCCTGCTTCAAGTCGAGGCAGTAAATGTGGTAACCGGTATCACACGCGTAGCCCAATGACCTTTAGAAAAGCCGTCGGGCCTTCACGGCAAGGCAAGCCAGACCAAAAAACGCCCAAGACTACAGGCAGCAACAGCCTGCTGAATGTGCAACTGGGGCGCCCTAGCTCTCTCTGGATAGGGGGGCGCCAGCCAGATTTATTAAATTTATTTTTAATTTACTTTATTTTTTCACTGAAATTTGATTTCCTAACGATCAGATAAAGTTTACTAAACACCCACCTAAAAGGAGTATCAAGGAATGGATAGCGAAGCTTTTGTACAACTGGCGCTGGACTCCTTGTCTTGCAGCCAGAAAGAATTAGCCATTCGCGTCGGGGTATCACCGACCCAAATCAGCAAATGGAAGAAGGGCGAGCACATGTCCCGAGAAATGGAGGAAAAATTTAGGTCAATCGTGAATATCGGCGACAAAGATCCCTCGTTCGTCCTTTGGGCAGGATCTTTGGGGGAAGCTATAAAATGGGAACGGCTTATCCATTATCTTGCTGGGGTAGCACAAGAAGAGGCAGAGACTGGGTACAACACCTATCCACTAGAGGACGAAGTGGGAAGTTTGTGTTGGAACACTTTCGATGTGCTCAGAGAAATGGGAGTCACTCTTCCAAAAGAGCTCCCCAAGGAGCTAGACATTGATTATGAGGAAACCGATAGCGATGATCTCTGGAATTTAATTTACGAAAATCCATATTCAGCACTCATTTATAAAATCTATAAATCGCTTAATAACGTGTACGGATTTTACGCTGCGTATCTATCCGAATTGATGCACGATGACGAGCTGAATTTATTCGACACACCCGCTTGCAATATTGAATCATGCCTAATATCGCTTGCTGCTTGCAAGATTGAAGAGAGTCAAGATTTCGCACCGAAGATCAGAGAGTTCAGGTACCAAGTCATAAAGGATTATGAGGAATGGCTCACAATCGTCAAGGATAGAGCCTTCCGCTCCGGCGTTCCCTTAAGAGCGGAACTTCTTGATCTGGTTTATGACTCCGACGATAAACTCGGACATGAAGCTGAAGCCGAGAGCCTCGGCTTCAACTTGTCAAGGGCACACCCAGATGTATATATGAACGAACTCTTAGTCGGAATGAGGATAATTCATCAAGTCTTGCCCGCAATAATGAAGAAACTCGGCCTCGACGAGGAGTTCCAGTTAGATACGTCGGAGCTTCGGATCAAGTAAACTCTAGCTGCTGGCTGTGGGGATGACGGCCAATGCGCTGCCATCCCTTAGACCACTGGGTCGTTTTGGGACGAAAGTAGATTACACCCTACTCTCGAACCCCAAGCCCACTCGACGTGCTGCAAGCCACCGCCGACTACCGAATCCGTACGGTCACTCAGGTGCTGGAAAATATCGCTTTTCGTGCCGACATCGAGAGCGACACCGTGGTGCTGGCCGACTTCGCCAAGCTGCTGGCGATTCCATTGCGCGATGGGTGTGATTTGATGGATGTAATCGGTAGACGTTTGCGGGCGCAGGCAGCGGAGTGAATGAGAGTGGGCGCCTTGAAGGCGCCCATTTTGTTTGTCGGGAGGGATGCAAGTGACTCTAAGGCCAGACGAGCTTCGAGTCGAGGTAGCCGAATTGCTACTGACTCGAGACAGCGTTAGCCTCTGCAAAGTAGACAAATAACCCCAGGTAACCCAATGAAGCTGGATTACGGCCACCGGCTCTGCGATCGATGCGGCGAGAGGATCACTGCCTATTGCCCATCTGTCGAAACACTCTCCGTTGTGGGACCTTTATTGAAGGCAGACGAGCATGCAGCCCTAGCGAAAATAGTCGAAATGGAAAACGTCGATCCAGACGTGCTGTCGCAATACTACAAACACCGAATGAGGTCCGAGTGCTTGGTCAAGGTCGCACATTGCCCATTGTGTGGTGGCCATCTGAGAACCTGGAAAGCCAAACAGTGCATGCATTGTCTTGGCGATTGGCATTCATCCTCGACGTGAATGAGTGAGCCAGCATCCTCTCTTCTCTATCTTCCGCTCAACACGCCCAGGCTTTACCAGTGAATTATCGCTATACAGCAAATCTCGACAGGAATGCCCAGGATCTCGGCAACGCACGAATCTTAGTAGGCAAGCGGTTAGCAGCGCTCTCAAATGCTCAGTACTACTTTAACGGTGCAAAAGACACTGACGACACAGGTGACATTGAATGGCAGTGCGACGAACAGTTAAAGGTCTCGATGTACTTGCTGAGCGACGGTGAAAGCGTTGGCGCAGATCTACTTCCTCTAACGATTCCGACCTCCTTTGAAATTGAAGCAGGATCAATATGCACATGGAAAAAAGAAAACCTGCTGGCCAACCTCTCAGCTAAACACCTTGCAGGAAATCTCATTACCGATGTCAAAGGGCTCGTTGATACATGGCCTGATTCGTCATGCTGCCTAGTCGGCTTCAAAGTGACATTTGAAACTGGCGATTTTGTTGCTTTCTATAACCGAGGCGATGAGGCGGCAGTGCTCATTAATGAGCTACCCCATAATCCAAGTGACATTCGAAGTGCGTGGGTAGACTCGATTGGATGATCGAGCGCTGTGGGTACAAAGCAGATAACCCCCCTGCTCATCGACACCCAAGCTCCACTCGACGTGCTGCAAGCCACCGCCGACTACCGCATTCGCACCGTCACTCAGGTGCTGGAAAATATCGCTTTTCGTGCCGACATCGAGAGCGACACGGTGGTGCTGGCCGACTTCGCCAAGCTGCTGGCCATTCCGTTGCGCGATGGGTGCGATTTGATGGATGTGATCGGCAGACGCTTGCGGGCGCAGGCGGCGGAGTGAATGAAGGCGGGCGCCTTGAAGGCGTTATGCCGATCAGTTAAGTCAGTACGCAATCCGTAGCAGCTGGCGAAGCCTGCGTTCGGCTGTGCAACAGTCGTGAATCCTGCCTCCCCGGTCGATCTGGAGGACCGCATGGCATGATTTTACGACTGCTTCGCAGCCGAACGCAGGCTTCGCCAGCTGCTACGGGTCATACGTTGCCCCGAGATCTCTTAACTGACTGGCATTAGCCTTCAAGGCGCCCGTTTTGTGTGTCGGGGGATGCGAGCGACGCTTGGATCAGACCTGCTTCAAGTCGAGTCTCCATGTTCCACAACCGGGAACTCACCGCCCTTCTCTGCACAAAAAGTGCTGGCACAAAAACGGCAACAACCGACCCAGGCCATGATCGGACGGTCGCGCCTGCGTGCTCTACTACCATCCAGGCCCTCCTCAACTATGCTTATGCCATGTTGCGGAGGCCTGCTGCTTTTCATCCCAATTTAGCGGGGTGAAAATTGGCATGCGATTCATGCAAAAACAAACCGGGAGCCGTTCTCCGTGATTTTTTCTACGGGCTGCTATACAGCAGAATCGCTGTCGAAATAGATAGTTAGGCGTCAATCGATAAGGAAGGCATGAAAATGACACGCGTCCGAGTTGAGGGTTTTACTATCTCGCTTGACGGATACGGAGCGGGTCCGAATCAGGACATGAGTCATCCGCTCGGCGTGGGCGGGACAGATTTGCACCAGTGGTTAGTCCCAACACGCACGTTCCAACGGACGCTATTTGGCGCCGATGGTGGCACAACGGGGATCGATGACGACTTCGCTGCGCGGGGCTTCAAGAATGTTGGCACCTGGATTCTCGGAAGAAACATGTTCGGACCGATTCGCGGTTCCTGGCCCGACATGAACTGGAAAGGCTGGTGGGGGGACAACCCGCCCTATCACGTTCCAACGTTCATCTTGACTCATCACGCGCGCCCGCCCATCCAGATGGAAGGCGGAACGACATTCTACTTCGTCACGGGCGGTATTCACGAGGCGCTTGACCGGGCGCGCGACGCAGCCAACGGAATGGATGTGCGCATTGGCGGCGGACCTGACACTATCCAGCAATATCTTCGTGCGGGCCTCATCGATGAGCTGCACGTCGCTATCTCGCCGGTCCTGCTGGGCGGTGGCGAGCGACTGTTCGAGGGTATTGACATGCGCGCTCTAGGATACGAATGCGTTCAGTTCGTTGCGTCGCAGAAAGCCACCCATGTTGTACTCCGGCGCCAAGGGCACAATGACGCCTAGAATGAATATGGCACCGTCCCCGTAACCAACCCCGTGGACCATCGCGCAATTGATGCACCGCGTGTTGCCTCAACTATCCAGGTCAATCACGTATGAGCCATTGAAATCGGGATTTTCATTGATGCCATCTTTTGCATAGCCCCGGGCGTTGCAAATGACGCGGGTATTGCCCACCCGGTAGTCAACGCTCCCATGGCTATGGCCATGCAGCCAAAGTGCCGGCTGCCAGTCTTTGATCCGGTCTTCGAGGTCTGAAACAAAGCTCGCGTTAATCGGTGAACGCCGAAAAAGCGGGCTTATGCTCAACCGTGTGGGGGCGAAATGGGAAATCACCACCGTGGGAATGCTGCTGTTGCTGGCGAAGCAGTCTTCCAGCCAGGCGACTGTCTGTAAAAAAATCAGTTGGGCAATTGCCGGGCTGAACAGGTCAGGAAAATCGGGCGAAATTCTTATATGGGTGAAGTCGCGTATAACCTTCGTCGCCAGATCAATACCGAATGCCCGATCCTCTGCCGAATCGAAAAGACGATAGTCAGACCACAGGGTGCAACCCAAAAACCGCACACCGTTGTGGACATACTCCGAGCGTTCCAATACGTGGATCTGCGTGCCTTGCGACAACCTGTTCAAGTGCTCGTAGGTAGAGATCAGGTCACTGCCATAAAACTCGTGATTCCCGGCCACGTACACGATCGGAACAGGACATGATTTGGCCCACTCAATAGCCGAAGCCGGTCTGGAGATGTCTCCCGCAAGGACGACAATATCGGCCTCCACATCGGGAAAAGATAACGCGTTGACGGACAAGTGGATATCGGACAGCAAGGCGATGCGCATAGATCAACTCCTGCCTGGTTTGAATGTCAGCCCATTCGCAGGCTCCACAGCTACAACGATGATTGATCGTCAGTAGCCATGGAGAAGCTGGCTGCGTAAAACCTTAACGAGTGTCCAGAATACTTGACCCGTTCAACGTCGTCTCCTAAGCGAACGCGCTTTGCATGACCAGGCGTTGTTGCTCAACGTGCATCGCCATATTGCCCGGCGCCGTCGATGCACCGGGTGGTGGCCCTGCGTAACGAAGCGAAGCCGACTCTGGGATCATTTCACGCAGATAATCATCGACGAATTTCCAGGCACCTTGATTACGGGCTTCCTCCTGGCACCAGACCACCGATTTCAAATTTTTGTAACGACCGAGTTCATTAGCCATCGCCTCGGAAGGAAAAGGAAACAGCTGCTCCAAACGGACAAGGGCAATATGTTCAGCATTGACCGCACGGCGCTGAGCCAACAGTTCATAGTAAATCTTCCCGGAGCAGGCGATCACACGCGTCACCTTTTGATCTTGCGCAGGCGTGGTGAACCGCTCTCCCATCACCTCCTGAAAAGATCCCTCAGAGAACTCCTTCAGCTCGCTCACCGCACCCGGATGCCTCAACAAGGATTTCGGAGTCATCACAATCAATGGCCGGGGTACCGAATGCAAAGCCTGGCGTCGCAGCAAGTGGAAGAACTGAACCGGCGTCGTAGGCTGACAGACACGCATGTTGTCTTGCGCGCATAGCTGCAGATAACGCTCCAGTCTGGCTGAAGCATGCTCCGGCCCCTGACCCTCTTGGCCATGCGGCAACAACAGGGTCAATGCGCTGTGCTGTCCCCATTTGACCGCGCCGGCGGCAATGAACTGGTCGATGACGACCTGCGCGCCGTTGGCAAAATCTCCGAATTGAGCTTCCCACAGTACAAGTGCGTCAGGACGAGCAATGGTGTAACCGTACTCAAAGGCCAAGACCGCAGCTTCGGACAAGACCGAGTTGATGACCGCGAAATTACCTTGCTGCCCTGGGGCCACATGATCCAGAGGCCGATATTTACCGTGTCCACGAACTTCACGATTCTGCGGATTCAAAACGGCGTGCCGATGGCTGAAAGTACCGCGCTCACAATCCTCTCCACTGAGCCTCACATCGAGACCGGCAGACAACACCGATGCGAAAGCCAGGTGCTCGCCCATCCCCCAATCAAGCGGCTTTTCACCTATCGCCATCTCGTGCCGGCCTTTGATGACTTTGGAGACGAGGGGGTGCAGTTTCAAATCTGCAGGCAAGTCAGAGATACGGGCAGCCAGCGCTTTAATGTGCTCCAGTGTCGGCGCCGCGTATGGGTCAGGTCCCGAGTGCTGAGAGGAATGTTGAGCCGTCTCTACGGCCATGGTGTCGTTTTGCGCAGCTGCCTTTATAACGTCAGACTGAGAACTCTCCAGGCCGTCACGGTAAGCCTGCGCAATGGACAGCACCTGCTCGTTAGTTACCACTCCCGAAGCGACGAGTTTATTGGCATAGAGTTGACGTATGCCGGGATGGGCAGCAACCGAGCGGTACATCAACGGCTGGGTAATAGCCGGGGTGTCTTGTTCCTGATGGCCATGCCGTCTGAAGCAGACCAGGTCAATGACTACGCTTTTGCCAAATGCCTTGCGGTAATCCAGCGCGAGCTGTACCGCGTTGACAACGGCCTCAGGGTCATCCCCGTTCACGTGCAAGACCGGCGCTTCAATCATCTTTGCAATATCGGTGCAGAAAAATGACGACCGGGTTTCTTGCGGGTCAGACGTGGTAAAGCCAATCTGATTGTTCACCACAATGTGTACGGTGCCGCCGGTGCCATAGCCTTTGGTGTAACTCAAGCTCAGCGTTTCCATGACGATACCCTGCCCGGAAATGGCCGCATCGCCGTGAATTTCCACTGGCAGCACGTTGCCACGCTGGGAGGCTTCATACTGCTCGCTTTGCGCTCGAGCCATCCCTTGAACAACCGGGTTAACGATTTCCAGGTGAGAAGGATTGAATGCCAAGGCGACTTTCACCGGACCGTTTTCCGTCTCTATGTTCCCGGTGAATCCCTTGTGGTACTTCACGTCACCCGCCGGCAGAACATTCGCCGCCTTGTTTTCAAACTCATCGAAGAGATAAGCCGGTGGCTTGCCAACCGTGTTCACCAGAACATTTAAACGACCGCGGTGAGCCATGCCCATGACAACATTACGCACACCATTTTTTGCACCATGGCTGATGAGCTCATCGAGAAGGACGATCAGGGATTCACCGCCCTCCAACGAAAATCGTTTTTGACCGGTGTAGCGGATATGCAGGTATTTCTCGAACCCTTCGGCTGCAGAAAGACGCTCAAGAATGCGAAGTTTTTTCTCGGAACTGAGCACCGGCTTTGATCGAGTCGACTCAAGACGGTTCTGCCACCAATCGCGTTGCAGTGGGTCGCTCAGGTACATGAACTCTGTGCCTAGCGTTCCGCAGTACGTTGCCTCCAAGGCGGATACCAGATCAGCCACAGACGCTTCGCCTTTCCAGAATCGATTACCTGGCAGTTCGATTTTTTGTGATAAGTCGCTGCTTTCCAATCCATGAAACACCGGCGACAGTTCCGGCATGCCCGGTAATGGAGCCCATCGCAGAGGATCAAGATCGGCCCGACGTGCGCCGACCATTCGAAAGGTCGCGATTAATGATTGAGCGGCCAATTGCCGACGAGCCGCTTCCAGGTCTGGAGCAGCAACCGACAACGCTTTGCGCCCGACACGTCGTGCAAGCTGCACAAATTGCTCGACTATCGGCGCATGCGCGATGTCGTCTATGTGACGTTCGCCATTTCCGAGGGGCAGCCGAAGTGACTCGAAATAGGTACGCCATTGATCTGAAACGGCTGAGGAGTCACCGAGAAACTGCTCATACAGCTCTTCAACATAGGAGGCGTTCCCACCATGTAAGACTGAAGTTTTTGGGCTCTGCATCGTGACTCCTCGTTTCTCTGCCATCGCTAAACTGGCAATAAGGGGGCTGCTGTTGTGACTGTCTACCGGTCCTTCAGATGTCCATACTCCATCCATCGAAAGTGCGTCGAAATATAAGGGGAGGTGTTTTGTCTGCCCTCGAATTGTTAGGGCAATGCTAACGGGAATATAACTTTGGAAGGACGATAGGTGATGCGATTCAAGGCCAATAAAGGGCGATTTTTGGCCAAGCGTCCGCCCTTGCAAGGCCCGCCTGCACTTGACCAAAAAGTGATTGAATTTGGCTAAAAAACGATGCTTTATAAACTTGATGTGAACGAGCGCCGGTGCCATCGTTGTGTATCAAGCACCGCAGAGGGATGATGACCGGCCAGCAATTGCTACTGCCTTAACCGCCCATTGAATTGACTAGGCTGTCTCGATTTTTTTCGTAGTGTGCTTGATCGCCGACGAGACTTTCCTGTTTATTGTCTTTGCGCTTTTCTCGGTACGTCTGAAATTGCTCCGGTATTCTTTTGGCGTGGTATTCAAACGTCGTGAAAAAATCATGCGCATCTGTGTCGAGTTATGAAAACCACAGTTGAATGCAATCGTTTTCAATGGGACGTCTGTGTCTTCAAGCATTTTTCGAGCGTGGTCAACCCGTACCTGCTCAACGAAAACTGCAGGCGTGACAGCTGCGTATTTGGCAAAAATTCTCGAAAAAGTCCGACGGCTCACCGACACGGCATCCGCCAGTTGCTCCATCGAGAACGCTTCATCGATGTGAGCTGTCACATAGCGCATCACCGTAGTGACGATGGAGTCTTCTTCGGGGCGCAAGGCCAGGAATGGACTCGACTGTGACTGCCCTCCCTCTCTGTGGATGTACACAACCAGGCGTTTTGCGACAGTTACCGCCAGTTCATTACCCCAGTCTTCAGCGACCAGAGACAGGCACAAATCAATGCCGGCCGATACGCCAGCAGAGGTGAAAAGGTCTCCATCACGTACAAAGATTTTGTCAGGCCGGATGAGGGTCAGAGGGAATTGATCTTCAAGCCGCTGAACATCATTCCAGTGTGCGGTGACTTCGCGTCCATCAAGCAAACCGGCATGACCTAACAGAAAGGCGCCATTGCACACCGATCCAAATCGTCGGGATCCGTCCGCCTGACTCCGAAGCCAATCCAGAAAACCTTCCTCTGGCCGTGCATCCGGCATTCGGGGACCGCCGGCCACGAGAAGAAGGTCGCAATGGCCCGGATAGGTTTGATAGTGATAGGGAACAGCAATTTCCATTCCGTTCGAGCACCGTACATTGCCTGGCCGAACCCCGACCATTGAGACGTCATAACGCTGACCTTCCGGCAGGAATGAATTCGCCTCCGCGAAGACATCGAGTGGACCTGCTACATCCAGCGCCTGGACACCATCAAAAACAACCAGTGCAAGTTTCATCTGAACCTTCCTTTTCGGCCTCCTTGGGGTGGGTGACAGTAGTGCTCCAGGATCTACGGCGCCTTCACGGCGGGTCGCAAACAGTTTCTCGCCGTTGGCGCTTGTTGTCTCTTTCAATCTGTTACTGTTTTGAATGCGATCAGTGCAGACTGTAAATCACCAAATAACAAAGACAGCGTGGTGGCGGTCAGGACGGCAGCACGAGGCCGTCGCCGGGTTCACCACCAGCGATGTCGGGCTTTGGCCAGATGACGTCCAAGCGTGTGCGGCTGATCAGCCATTGACCATCGACCCGGCGGTACTCGTCGGCATAGATGCCCATGAGTATCAGTGGGTTTACCTCGACGGCTCGTTCGGTCGCCAAGAACTGCATGTGGCAGCGTCCCTCGGCGCGGTTTTCGTCCAGTAGTTCAACCCACTGGTTGGAAACCAGGTGAACGAACGGGTACGCGCCGCGCTGTTCGACGTCGTACTCGGCGAAGGCTATAGACAGGCCGGCCTGGATCTCTTCACGACCTCTCCAGCAGCCTCGATCCACTTGGAGAATGCCATCTTCGGTGAACAGCCTGGTGAGCGAGTCGATCCGGCCACTGTCCAAATGGTGGCAGTAGAGGACTCGTAGATTTCTGATGGCTTCCAGCGAAATCAGTTGGTTCAATTCAGTGTTCATGGGCGCCTCTGGGAGATAACTCAAGGTGTAGCGCCAGCCTCATGATTGAGTAGGAGCTGCCGCGTCGTTTGTACATCGTTACTGGCGGGTGATCCGTGATCGGCTAAACGCGCATCACCACAGCACCGGTCGTGCGTCGTTCTTCAAGATCCTGGTGCGCTTGCACGACCTGCTCGAACGCATAGACGTGGCTCGGATCGACTTTGAGGATGCCCGATTGAATGGCCCCCAGCAGGTCGGCGGCAGCCGTTTTGAAATCCTCCACTGACGAGGTGTAGTGCGGCAAGATCGCCCACGTCAGGTACAGTGCTTTTGGCATCAGCAAGAAAGGGTCGAACGGTTCCGGGAAACCAGACGCCTTGCCAAACTGCACCAGCGTACCGCGTGGTTTGAGTACGGCCAGTGAGCCGAGAAAGGTGTCCTTGCCCACGGAATCGAATACCGCGTTCACACCTACGCCGCCAGTCAACTCGAGAACACGGGCAACGAAGTCTTCCGTGGTGTAGTTGATGACCTCATCGCAACCCGCATCGCGCGCGACTTGAGCCTTGCTGTCAGTGGACACCGTGCCAAACACGCGCAGCCCCAATGACTTGGCCCACTGCACGAAGATCTGCCCAACGCCGCCAGCGGCCGCGTGGTAAAGAATGGTGTCGCCCGGCTTGAGTGCCACGACCTCTTTCACCAGATAACGCGCGGTCAGGCCCTTGAGAAAACTGGCTGCAGCCTGCTCGTCGGTGACGCCTTCAGGGATGACCATCACCCGATCGGCCAGGTGCAGCTTTTTGCTGGCATAGGCGCCGAAGTTGACATGGCTATCGCCATAGATCACTCGGTCTCCGACCTTGACCGAGGTGACATTGCGGCCAACGGCTTCGACGATCCCAGCGGCCTCGTCACCGACAATCATGGGGAACTGCGGTACAGGCAGCGTGCCACGACGGAAGTAGACATCAACGAAATTCACGCCGATTACGGTGTTGCGCACCAGTACTTGATCGTCGTCCGGTTCGGCAATTTCGATCTCTTCAAACTTCAGGGCTTCTGGGGCACCGTATCCGTGGATAACGGCGGCTTTGGCGGTAACTGGCATGATCCTGTTCCTCAGTAGGGTTACGAGCTAACCCGATTTAAAGAGGTACAGTCTCAGGTGTTTTTGGAGGGACGATAAGCCGGTGAAAATCGATATCACCTTTCGCGATTTGCGAGAAATAAAACCAGTTTTGAAGGTGAGAAAAGGTACCGAGTAAATGGATTTGTGTTCCCAAATGAATGGAATCCACGGATTGGAATAAGCCGGGCTACGCAAACCCTGCCAATTCCCGCGCGAGAAAGTCGAGGAACGCGGTAACCCGACGACTCGCCACACCTTCAGCGGTAACGGCATACAGGTTAGCCTCATCGGGAAGAAACTCCTCCAGCGCAGTCGACAGCACACCGGCTTGCAGTTCTTTGCGGATATTCCATAACGGACTTATGACAACACCGTAGCCTTTGATGGCCCACTGTCGGAGCACTCCGCCATTGTTGGCCATCCGGTTCCCCGACACCTTCACCCTGAGCCGTTTCCCGCCCTCGGTAAATGACCAGGTTGAAAATGAGCGGTCTGGCCGCGAGATCACTAAGCAGTTGTGACGCGCCAAATCCTGAGGGCAAGTCGGCTTGCCATGAGCGGCCCAATAGGCCGGAGCCGCGAAAATCACTCGACGTCCTGAAACCAGTAGTCGAGCCCTGAGCGAAGAATCGGACAAGGGGCCGTGACGTAGTGCGAAGTCCAGATGGTTCTGAACCAGATCAAGCACGCCTTCGGCCAATAGCAGGTCGAAACGAATGCCGGGATGCAACTCCAAAAACCTGTCGATCAAGGGAGCAACCACTTCGCTGCCAAAATCCTGAGTGGTCGTGAAGCGAATGGGTCCTGTCAACGGCCCCTCTTTAATGCCCTCAAGTGAGGCGTCCCACACGGCCAAGATCTTTCTTGCCTCAGACAGGAATTGTCGGCCCTCGTGAGTGAAACTCAGTCGCCGAGTGGACCTCGTGATCAGCCGCACCCCTGCGCTCTGCTCCAACTGCTGCAAGGCAACACTGACTGTCGAGGTTGCCAGCGAATGCTGGCGTGCTGCACCACTCAGACTGCCGGCTTCATCGATACTGACAAAGACTCTCAGCGCCTCGATCGTGTCCATATTTCTCGAATCCAGAATAATGGTTTGAAATGCGCTACCTCGATACGAATAGTATCGAGAGGGACCGCGCCGTCGGCCTTGACGATGGCCTGCTTTACGGAATGAAAGCAGTTCGCAAAAAGTCTATAAGACGGTGTCGACCTGCCTCGGTGGACACTATCGTTTCAAGCGTTGGGATCAGGAAGCTGTGTTGCCGGACAGTTACCGGAAATGGCCAGAAATCGCTATTAATTGGCTCTAAAGTGGGTGAGCAAAACATCAGTGCTTCTCGGTTTTCCTCTACGCTGGTGACTCTCCGAACAGGTCCGCGTATTAGAAATAGTCCAAGCCAAATTAACTTTCCCGATGCTGAATACGTCGGTAACCGGAGTTGATATCGATGTGGTACAACACGCCCGCAACACGACTGTTGGGTATAAGGTTTCCCATTATTCAAGGTCCCTTTGGTGGTGGTCCCTCGTCCGTTGAACTGGTCAGTACGGTATCCAATGCCGGAGGCTTGGGGTCGTTTGGTATGCAGACACTGGAACCTGCGCAAATGATCGATGTGGCACGGCAGATTCGTAGTGCGACGAGTCAACCGTTTGCCATCAACCTTTGGATGTCTAACGGCGAAGAGACGGGATCAAGCCCCGAAGGCGTTCATCAAGTACGCGAGCATTTGCGTCCGTACTATGCCGAACTTGGAAAGGAAGTCCCGGCCACGCCTGAGCGTTTTATCCCGGACGTGGGCGCCCAGTTAGAGGCCATGCTGGAGATTAAACCACCCGTATTCAGTTTTGTTTTCGGCATTCCTCCTGCCGCCGTTATTGCTGCCTGCAAGTCACTTGGCATTTTGACGATGGGGACTGCGACCACTGTGCAGGAAGCCAAAGCACTGAAAAATGCAGGCGTCGATTGCATTGTTGCGTCAGGATTCGAAGCTGGTGGTCATAAAGGGTCGTTCCTCAGGTCCGCTGAAGAATCGCTTACGGGCATATTTACCTTGATTCCCCAGGTCGTGGACCACGTGGCGATCCCCGTTATTGCTGCCGGTGGCATAGCGGATGCACGCGGCGTGGCAGCAGCCCTGGCCTTGGGCGCTCACGGCGTTCAGATCGGGACCGCGTTTCTTGCCTGCAAAGAGTCAGCGGCGAGCGCCCCTCATCGCAAAGCCCTTTGCGAGAGTCATTCAGGATCTACGACGCTGACGAAAGCCTTCACCGGGCGCTTGGCGAGGAGCATTTCGAACAGAATGACTGTCGAGATGAATCACGGCCGCTCAACCATTGCGCCTTATCCTGTCCAGGCCTGGTTCATGGGGAATCTCGGAAGAGAAGCACTCATACAAGGTCACGATGACTTCGTTTCTTTGTCAGCGGGGCAATCCGTTTCTCTGATCAAGCACGACAGCGCACAAGCGTTGATGGACGAAATCGTTAGAGAAACGCCAAAAATAATTCAACGCTTGCAGTAACCGAAGAATCCCTCACCTTCCCCCCTTACTGGATGAAGCTGATAGTCCGCCCCGTCGCCCAAGTCCTCGAAAACTCGGGGGGAGCGCCTATCTGCTTGCCTTCCGGGTTTTCAAGCTAATTGACGAACGGCCCGACGATGAGGGTTGTGCTTAGCCTCGATCAATAGCAAGTAGCTGTTTTCAAAACAATTTGTGTTGTTTGGCTCTTCCCAAGCGAAGCGAAAGTTGATAAATTTCCGCGCACTCTTGCAGGGGCCCTTACAGGGCTTGTAGCAAAAGAAAGCAACAGCTCGATGTTGCTAGCAAGCTGCAAAATCAGAAAGAGAGTGCCCGGCACTCATCGCAACAGATACAGGGGCGTCGCCAAGCGGTAAGGCAGCAGGTTTTGATCCTGCCATGCGTTGGTTCGAATCCAGCCGCCCCTGCCATTTTCCTTATACTCATCCAGATATGACGGGGATTGCCCTCTGTCAGCTTCTGCGCCCAGATCAAACGATCTTATATCCCCCGTGTTACGCAAGGCCTGAGTCCGCGGTCTTATCCAGCGTCCTGCCCCACCCAAACTTCTTACCTGTGACTCTGTGGGCTGATGCCGTCGCATGAGGCATGCCGTCGCGTCAGCATGTCTTGATACGTCTCCTATACTGACTCGCGTTGACACGCTCAACGCAGGCACCGAATGCCGTTGGACCCGCCGTCAGGGTTCTGACAACTTCCCTACCCGTCACTGTAAGGAGATCGAACATGGCAATCCGCATTGGTGATGAAGCACCGGATTTCACCGCCGAAAGTACCGAAGGCCCGCTCCACTTCCACGAGTGGATTGGCGACAAGTGGGCCATTCTGTTCTCGCATCCGAAGGACTTCACCCCGGTATGTACCACTGAACTCGGTTACATGGCCGGACTCAAGCCTGAGTTCGACAAGCGCAACACCAAGATCGTCGGGCTCAGCGTCGACCCGGTCAGTGACCACCGGGCCTGGCTCGGTGACATCGAAGAAACCCAGGGCCATGCGGTCAACTATCCGATGATCGGCGACGAGAACCTGGTCGTGGCGAAGCTCTACGACATGATTCACCCGAATGCCTCTGGCGGCACACGCACCGCCGTGGACAACGCCACGGTGCGTTCTGTGTTCATCGTCGGCCCGGACAAGAAAGTCAAGGCGATGCTTATCTACCCAATGAGTGCCGGGCGCAACTTCGATGAAGTGTTGCGCCTGCTCGATTCCCTGCAATTAAACGCCAAGCACACCGTCGCCACCCCGGTGAACTGGCGTCCGGGTGACGACGTCATCATTCCCACTTCGGTGTCCGACGAAGAGGCCAGGAAGAAGTACCCACAAGGCTTCAAGACGGTGAAACCCTATTTGCGCACCGTGGCGCAACCGAAGTAACAATAACCGGCAAGGGCTCAGTCACGACTGAAACAAGGATCATGTGTCCGGGAGCAACTCTACACCGGACGATATCGATTGGAGTGTTGACTGGGCTCCCTCACCTGACTACCGGCGCCGCGACCGCGGTCACATTGAAGTTTTCCGCCGGCGGATTTATCCCTAGCGACGGTAGTAGCGGTGATCGCCGTCGTAGCGGTGCTCATGATGGCGCTCCCAATCACGACGGCGTTCGGCTTCCCGGCGCTCTTGCTCTCTGCGCCAGTTGTCTCGGCGCCAATCTTCTCTACGATCGTGCCAACGGCCGTCATGCCAGTATCGGTCGTCATGGGCAAGCAACGGCCCAGGCTGCTTGCCAGCCATACCGGCCAAGCTCGGCCAAGGGTTTCCGGCAGCCTGGACCGGAGCCTGAACGGCTGCGACTTCAGTTGCAAAAACAGGGTTTGAAGTCTTCATCTGTGTTGCTGATGCCGAGCCCACTGCCGCAAACGCGAACAGGCCGAGGAGCACCATCCGTGGGACATAAAATTTCATGGGCGAAGACAACCTCTGATTGACAATTGGACGTGTCGCCATTTGGCTGCGGGAAACCTTCGGGTCGCGCTTACCGAGCTTTATGTGCTTATCCACATAGACCGATAAATAGGGAAAAGTTCTAGGAAGCCGCCACATAAATAGCCAACGGCCTCAACGCCTGGCACACCGCGCAGTCAATCCCAAGCCCCCGCTCGACGTATGGCTGTGACTTGCTCTTCACGATCTGCTGAACCAGTGACGGCGGTACGTAAACTCCCTGATAACGGAAGCCCGTCTCGGAACCAGCGCAACCGTCGTAAGGACTGCGTCAGGCGTCTTGTAATCGCTCACGCAGAAACTCGATAAACCGTTGGGTTTTCGCTGGCAACAGCCGCGTCTCGGTGAGGGCGTAAACCGAGATGGGCGAGGCCTGCCACTGCGGCAAGACTCTGCGCAACGTGCCATTGGCAACGTCCTGCGCAGCGATACCTTCCGCCAGTAACGCGATCCCCAGATCCAGCGTCGCCAGACGTCGAATCATTCCCACGCTGTTGAGTTCGAATCGACCGCCAATCTCGACCTCCACCTCCCCTTCACGGCTGGAGAGTGTCCAGCGGTCAGCAGGCGTTCCGCGCAGCCGCAGGCATTGGTGATTTGTCAGATCCGAAGGATGAACAGGCTCACCCGACAGCTCCAGATAGCGGGGTGAGGCGTAAAGATAGCGGCGAAAACTGGCGAGCTTACGGGCGATCAGGTTCGAACTTGCAGGCTCGCCCATGCGAATGACCACATCAACCGGCTCACTCACCAAATCGACCTGACGCGGGGTCAGATCGAACTCGAAACTGATACCGGGATAAAGCCGGGCAAACTCCGCAATCAGCGGCGCCAGGTAGATATTGGCGAAGTCCACCGGGAACGAGGCCCGCAGTACACCGCTAGGGCGAGCAAGCATTTCGCCTAGCTGCTCGTGCGCAAGCCTGGCCTCCTCGACAATGCGTTTGCAGCGATCGAAGTACAACTGCCCCGCCTCGGTCAGCTCGATCTTGCGCGTGGTGCGATGCAAAAGCCTTAGCCCGATTTCCTTCTCAAGGCCGCTTATCCGGCGCGACAGCGTCGAGTTCGGCATCCCCATCGCCTCCGCCGCCCGGCGAAAACTCCGCGCCTTCACGACCTCGACGAACAGCGCCATGTCGTTGAGAAATTCCAATGTCATTGCTCCATCAGTGGATCAGTCATTTCAATTTTACCCGGTTTATCCCGGATTCGGATTGATCAATGATAGCCACGTCGTTTACTGAGGAGCACCGCAATGAATTCGCTTTTTTCTCAAGTCCAGCTCGGTCGCCATCAACTGTCCAACCGAATGGTCATGGCCCCGATGACTCGTTCGCGCTCCGATGACTTTGGGGTGCCTACCGAGCTGGTGCCGACTTACTACGCGCAGCGCGCCAGTGCCGGGTTGATCATCACTGAAGGTGTGTTCCCTGTTGCGCTGGGTAAGGGCTACGTCCGCACCCCCGGTATCGAAACCGCCGAGCAGGTTGCCGTCTGGAAGCAGGTTTCCGAAGCCGTACATGCTCGCGGCGGACGGATCTTCATGCAGTTGATGCACTGCGGACGCATTTCGCACCCTTCGCTGTTGCCTGAGGGCGCGCGGCCACAAGCCCCCTCCGCGATCAAACCCGCCGGCCAGACCTGGACAGCGACGGGCCTTCAGGACTTCGTCACCCCACATGCGCTGAGCGTGGTTGAGATTGCCGCTGTTATCGAGAGCTACCGGCAGGCCGCGCGCCTGGCCATAGAGGCCGGTTTCGACGGTGTCGAACTGCACGCAGCCTCCGGGTATCTGCCAGAGCAGTTCCTGTCGACGGGCAGCAATCAGCGCACTGACGAATATGGCGGTTCCGTTGAGAACCGTGCCCGGTTCGTGTTGGAAGTGCTCAACGCCATGGCGAGCGAAGTCGGCAGCGATCGTGTGGGCATCAAGATTTCCCCTGAAATGAACTTCAACGACATCGTCGATGCCAACCCGCAACAAACCTACACCTATCTGGTCGAGCAACTGCGTGGCTTGAACCTCGCCTATCTGCACGTTGCTATATTCGGCGCCAGCATCGATTACCACGCCTTGTTGCGCCCACTGTTCGACGGCAGTTATCTGATCGGTGGCGGGCTCGATCAACGCTCTGCCGAAACCTTGATCGCTGATGGCCGGGCAGACGCGGCAGTGTTTGGCAGCGCCTTCCTCGCCAACCCCGATCTGCCCGAGCGTTTTCGCGCAGGCGCTGAGCTTAATGTTCCGAACAAGGACACGTTCTACGCACCGGGCGCGCAGGGGTATATCGATTACCCGGCCATGAGCCCGGCATGAGTGATCGAAACAGTCCAAAACCTGGGGCTCTAGCACCCCAACCTTAGCGCCAGGAGAATCATCATGCCGTACGAAAAATTCAGTGCAGACAATGCCGCCCTGTTGTTGATTGATCACCAGGTGGGGACTATGGGGTGGGTGAAATCCATTCCTTTCGAAGAGCTGAAACGCAACGCTCTGATGCTCGCAAAAGCGGCAAGCATTCTGAAGCTTCCAGTGGTACTGACCTCCAGCATGGAGGAGCACGCTCAGGGGCCACTGCTGAGTGAACTGGAGCAGATCCTCCCTGCCGAATTCGCTTCCCGCATCAAACGCCTGGGCATCGTCAACGCCATGGACGATGAAAACTTCGCCGCCGCCGTCAAAGCCACGGGCCGTAAAAAGCTGATCATTGCCGGTGTCACCAATGACGTCTGCACGGTCTATCCGGCGCTGACGCTGGTGCGCGATGGGTATGAAGTTCAGGTGGTTGCCGATGGCGGCGGTTCACCCAGCGCAATGGCCGATGACATCGCCCTGCGGCGGATGGATAAAGGTGGCGTGACGCTGACCACCACCAACCAGCTGATTGCAGAACTCGCCGGTAGCTGGGCTACGCCGCAAGGGGGTCAGTTGGTGCAAGTGCTGATGACGGCACTTCAAGGCTGAAGACTTACTTGAGCGATTGGCAGAACCGCTCTGTGCTGCTCTGCCCAGTGACGAAAAAGCCCGGATAACCGGGCTTTTTCACGTCAGAACGCGCTCGCCCGCAGGCGAAGCACTGCGTTTACTGAACGTTTTTCAGCTTGACCACATCACCGGAAATCTTGGTGGTGTAACCGGTCAGGACCCAAGCCCAGAACCAGTTTTCCTGGACCTGGGTGTTGATCATCGCGTCGCCGCCCTTGGCTTTGACAAAGGTTTGCCCACCGTCTGACCGAAGTAGAAAGTAATTGCGACTATCACTGGCGTTTCAGTCCATCGCGCCAGGTAATGGCTTCGAGTTCGACCCGGACCGCGTCCTCGACGGCAATCACTGGCCGCGCCTGGAACTCAAACGCAGGAAACGTCGAGCAAACCTTGTGAACCGCCAGCGGATCGTCGCAGTCCACCAACATGTGTCCACCCCACTCCCCCACGCGCACGACAAACACTTCGATCTTGAAATTGTCCGGTGCTTTCCATTGACTGAACACTTCAAGGATCCGTTTCTGCGCACTCTCGTACTCCGCAGGCGAACCTTGTGGGCGTTCGAACCAGCTGATCATGTACTTCATTGCAGTCCTCCTCTATTGCATTGATGCTCTCGCAACGACAACTGCTTGAGCTTGCACACCCTGAACGGGCTTGGTGGATAGCATTCGGCAGCACGCTCTACCGATCTGACATGCGGCGTTTGGGAAGAGAGTGAGGGGATACAACGCAGTTATGCGCTATGACACCCCTCCTTTGCGTGCGGATTTCACCACTGGAGAGTAGTTCTCGATGCAACGCAAAGCCAACCGGGACCACGGCCACACACCTGTGATAAAAATATCGTCCCGACTCCCGGAGCCCGCCATGGATCTCGCCACGCTTACGCTGTTCCTTCCCGCCTGTTTCGCCCTGAACATGGCGCCAGGTCCGAACAATCTGCTCTCGGTCAGCAACTCGACCCGATACGGCTACCGCACGTCTTGTGTAGCCGGAATCGGCCGTTTGCTGGCGTTTGCCGGGATGATCGCGTTGGCCTCGGCCGGACTGGCGGTGGTGCTGCAAACGTCAGAGCTGCTGTTTTACGGGATCAAGATTCTCGGTGCGGCGTATCTGTTCTACCTCGCGGTTCAGCTCTGGCGTGCCAACCCGCAGGCTGAAAGCGCAGTCGCCAGCGCGCCGATTGGCATCATGGCGTTGGCCCGGCAGGAGTTTCTGGTGGCGGCCGGCAACCCGAAAGCAATTTTGATTTTCACCGCGTTCCTCCCACAGTTCATCGACCCGACGCAGGCCGTGACGCCACAGTTTGCGGTGCTCGGTGCATTGTTTTTGTGTCTGGAATGGATCGCCATCAGCGCCTATGCCTACATGGGCTTGCACATGCGTCGCTGGTTCGCCGAGCCGCGAGGCAAACGGATTTTCAACCGTTGCTGCGCCGGGTTGTTGTCCGTCGCCGCGTCCGTATTGCTGATGGCTCGCCGTGCCTGATGGGCTTGCTTGATACTCGTGATGGGCGGCTTTCGACCTGAAACAGCCATTCGAAGCAGGGTTAACTCTGGACGTTTCGGCGTAGTAGCCTTAGGCTATCAACAATTAAGAGTCGTAGAATTTAATGGGCCTCAGGATTGATTTATGCGCAATTTATTAGCTTGGACCATCCCTTTGATCATGGCCACAGGCTTTCTCGCAGGCTGCTCTTCGCATAAGGAAGCGACTCCCCCACAGCCGCTTGAAAAACCTGTTGTACTAACCCCGAACGAACATAATTCAAAGATTATTTTCAAAGCGGTCAGCACCGGATCACCGGTGATTTTCAGGATTGGGAAACCCGGAAATCTGAACAATGTAGGCGCTGTATATAACGATGCTCAAGAACAGCAAATGCCGGCGTTTGCCAGGGGGCTGTATAAGGGGCTCACTAGGGGGATCTATGGCGCCAAGCCGAGCCGCGCAATTCTGGTGCCAGCAGATCAACTAACTGAAGTTGAAGGCGAAGCAAACTGGCGTAATGACTTCGGCACGACTTACCGGATAGAGAAATGTGGCCCGCTGTCTCGTACCTTCCTCGCACAACCCAATAAGACATATTTGGTGGAGTTCGATTTGCAAAATTTCGCTGTATGCAGCCAAAAGATTTTCGATATCACTCAAGAAGGACAGAAAGACCAGATTTCACCCGCCGTTCTTTAGTCGTTGAAATCGTTCCACAACGTATCAAGGTGAAAGATCTATTTTCTGGAGAATATTTGGTTTTGGCCGTTTAAACTGGGCACTCCACTGCATTGCAATATCCTATAAAGGCCTCCAGCGGCCCCAGTTTTGCCCTAAATCTGCCCTGAAATTTTCATGAGGGATGGAGGCGCCCAGGCGTGAAGTGCCGGTACGAAAAAAAACCAACGCTAACGGCACCAAATAGAATTGCGACAGCGATACCCCACCTCACTAGCTTGGGTAGCCTCCACGCTTTCTTGGTATGGGCATCCAAGTTTTTTACCAGCGCGTCAATCCTTTTTTCACCGCCGTCGACAAACTGGATGCCCCCCCGAACAAGTGATTCGCGCCCCTCATTTTGCATATCATTGTGATGCTTTGAAAGGTGATGGAATAACGCCCGGAATGCTCTAACCCGCTCATAAACAAAAGCCACCTCTCTTGCCAGAACGGGATCAAGTAAGCCAACTCGCTGAGCATTCGCTTCAAAAATTGGGCTGGACTGTTGCGGAAACTCGTGCAGGTCTAGACGCTCACAAGCCCGGACTTGCGCCTTCATATTGTTGAGAGCACTAAGCAGATCAGGGAGGGCTACTTGGATCGAAGCAAGTTCTCCAGCCAACGCCCCGGCTAAAGCCTGACTATCTCTAAATCGACGAAAGTCTTCAGCCGCGAAATTGTTGACGTAAGCACCTGCCAGCACGCCACTCAATGCAATGAGGGCTGTATTAATCTCATTCATCGCTTCCCTGTCCTTAGCACGTGCGGGGGGAGAAACCGCGTGTCTATGGCACATCGGCTAGTGATTCGCTGCACGTAGGATTGCACACGAGTACTCTCGAATACAGGATTGCCTTAGGGAACCCGAAAGCAATCTTGATTTTCACCGCGTTCCTCCCATAGTTCGTCGACCCGACGCAGGCCGTGACGCCACAGTTCACAGTGCTCGGTGAATTGTTTTTGTGTCTGGAGTGGATCGACATCAGCGCCTACGCCTACATGGTTTGCACATTCCTCGCTGGTTCGCCGAGCCGCGAGGCAAACGGATTTTCAACCGTTGCTGCGCCGGGTTGTTGTCCGCCGCTGCGTCCGTATTGTTGATGGCTCGCCGTGCCTGATGGCCTTGCTTGATACTCCAGATGGACGGCTTTCGGGCAGAAGAGGTCATTCGGAGGCTTTCAGGGTCTGTACGAAAACTCGCCGAGCAGCGATCAGGCAAGGCAAAAACAGGCGAGGAACGGCTGGGGCCGCACGCGACTCTAGGCCCCTAAATGAGCATTATCCGCTGCGCAGCCCCTTCGGGCCGTCCTTCGGACGTTCTCACTCCGTTCGTCCGAGCCTGTTTTTAACGCCGTCTGGTCGACGCGCAGGCAGTTTTCGTACAAAGCCCAGGAAACCAGGGGCGATTCACCGCCTATCTCCAACGTTATGCAGTAAGTGCGCACCACAGGGATCTGGACCAATATTTTAAGCTGGTATCATTCAAGAACTTACAAACCGAGTAGAACACTATGAATCGTCGTAAAAAAATAAAGCAGTTATTAAAGGCTCACGCCAAAAAGGCTAGTGCCAAATTGGCACCGCCAAGCAAGTCTAAATACATTAGTAAAGCTGACCGATTGAAGCTGGCTGCTGAATCCAGTCACGACTCAATCATTTCTTCTGAGAGCTGACCTATGTAGCTTGAGCATCACCGGAATTTACAAATCTGCTGAACCCTACACTCGCTGGGTTAGCTCTCTTCAGGCAATGTCGACATCCATGGTACTGAGCCAAGGCCAGCGAGCCTGATAGATTTTCGCCAGTCAGGTTGGTGATTTACAATTGCCGGTTTGCAGCAAGGACTTGCTCATGCAGCGCATTGTGATTTTGGGAAACTCAGGGAGTGGTAAATCAACCCTTGCGCGGGAAATAGGCAAACGCCTGGACCTGTCAGTGACACACTTGGACACGCTGTTCTGGGAAGCCGGCTGGGTAGAACCAGATGCCGAGGCGTTCCGCGCACGAGTTCGGGAAGCGGTTGCTCCAGACGCATGGATTTGTGAAGGCAATTATTGCCGGCGAACCTTCGACTTACGGCTGCCCCGTGCAGACCTCATCATCTGGCTCGATACACCCCGTGTTATCTGCTTCACGCGGGTCATTCTGCGCAGCGTGTTGAACCGACCGCGCGCAGATCTTCCGTCAGGCTGCACAGAGAAGCTGGATAGGGAATTCTTGTCCTTTCTGAACTACGTGTGGAACTTTGATCGGGTACAACGTCCCGGTATCGAGGCGGCGCGTTTGGCCTTCGGGCCGCTGATTCCTGTCGTCCGGTTTCGGGGCGCTCGGCAGATTTCCAGGTTTCTGGATAGCTTGCCCGCTAGTGCCTGCGCGACTGCCAACCCGAGACATTGAAAAACGAAGTGAAATCAAGCTGGGCTTCAGCAAACCTAACGATTGCCTGTGTAATCTTTCTTGATATAGCGCTTTCGGCCAAAAGTGGCCGGTGGTCGTTGCATTTCGCTTGTCGCCGGCGTTTGGCTAAGCTGAATGAATCAGGGTGAACTGAAACCTGAGTGATAGCGGCCATCAGCGGATCTGGATGGGCATCAAGACGGTAACTCCTAAAGGAGACGACCATGTATGCAGTTATAAGAACCTACTTGGGTACTGGAGCAAAGCAGCTTTTCAAGCTTTTAGAAGAGCGCAGGGCCGACGTCGAGGCTGCCCTGCGGACAGTGCCTGGCCTCGTAAGCTACACACTGCTCAATACGGGTGATGGCGGTACGGCGGTGACTGTTTGCACGGACAAGGCCGGCAGCGATGCGAGCTTGAAAGTCGCGCGCGACTGGATTCAGAAAAATGCCTCGAATATCCACGCGAACCCGCCGATCGTAACGGAAGGTCCAGTCATCGTGCAGATCAAATAGCGCGCCCTTCCGATTGATCTCACCACGCTATGGCTGTCGCAAGCTTTATATGTTTGCGTCGTAGAGATGTGATCGTCTGCAAACCTGAAGTATTGATTGCTTGCGCAGTCACGGGTTTAGCCGTGAATCTATTGCGTTAATCCCCCCCGGTGGAACTGAAGCCCTATGAATCTGAGCATTTTCTACGCCTTGAGCGCGGCTGCACTGTTTGGCGCCAGCACACCACTGGCCAAGCTGTTGGGCGTGGACGTCTCACCGGTTTTACTGGCCGGATTGCTGTACCTGGGCAGTGGTGTCGGTTTGACCATCGTCAGGTTTTTCCGCGACCGCGGCTGGCAGGCAACCGGCCTGACGGCCGGAGAATGGCCGTGGTTGATCGGGGCAATTGCTTTCGGCGGCGTGCTCGGTCCGGTGGCCTTGATGTTCGGTTTGACCCTGACTTCAAGTGCAACGGCCTCGCTGATGCTCAATCTGGAATCGGTGCTGACGGCGCTGCTGGCCTGGCTGGTGTTCAAGGAGAACGCCGATCGGCGAATCGTTGCGGGGATGTTGGCCATCACCGTTGGCGGAGTGATCCTCGCCTGGCCACAAGGTCCGGCACAGGCGCAGGGCTGGATCGGCCCGCTGGCGGTGGCGCTGGCCTGTGCCTGCTGGGCCATCGATAACAACCTGACCCGCAAGATCTCGGCGTCCGACGCGCTGTTTATTGCCGGCATCAAGGGACTGGTCGCAGGGGCGGTCAACTGTACGCTTGCGCTTTTGCTGGGAGCCAAACTACCAAACATTGCCACGCTCGCGCCGACACTCTTGGTCGGCTTTCTGGGCTACGGCATTAGCCTGGTGCTGTTCGTGCTCGCCCTTCGCGGCCTGGGCACTGCACGCACGGGCGCATACTTTTCGACCGCGCCGTTTCTGGGTGCGGCGATTGCCATTGTGCTGCTGGGCGAGCCGGTGTCAGTTACGTTCTGGATCGCCGCCGTGCTGATGGGGATCGGCGTATGGATTCACCTTCGTGAAAACCATGCCCACGAACATCAGCACGACCCACTCAGCCATGACCATCGACATGTTCACGATGAGCACCATCAGCATGAACACGACTTTGAATGGGACGGCAGCGAACCTCACAGCCACTATCACCAGCATGCGCAGATCCGCCACAGCCATCCGCACTTCCCGGATATTCATCACCGGCACAAACATTAAAGTTTGAGCGCAAGAGACCGGGTGCGATCCTGCAGGCAGAGCTTTAATCTGCCTGCTGTGCCTAAACTTCTGCCGGAACACCCATGCCCTATCACCGTGCCAGCCAGTTCCTGTCCGCCATTGACCCAGACTGGGCGCGGCACATCGCAGCCATCGGCCCATGCCTACATCAGCCGAAACCGGCCCGCGATCCCTATGAGGCGCTGGTTCGGGCCATTGCTTATCAGCAACTGCATGCCCGTGCCGGCGATGCGATTCTTGGGCGTTTGCTGGCGCTGTTTCCTGAGTCCCCCTTCCCGACACCCGAACAGCTGCTGGCCTGCGAATTCGAGGTGCTGCGCGGTTGTGGTTTCTCCGGCAGCAAGATCGCCACGCTTCAAGGCATCGCCCAAGGCGCGCTGGAAGGTCTGGTGCCGGATCGCTCAAGCGCGCTGTCGATGAGCGACGACGTACTGATCGAACGTCTGACTCAGTTGCGCGGCGTCGGCCGCTGGACCGTCGAGATGCTGCTGATCTACACCCTGGAACGCATGGACATCCTGCCCGCCGACGACTTTGGCGTGCGCGACGGCTACCGTCGCCTCAAAGGTCTGGAGCAACAGCCGAGCCGCAAGCAGATGATCGATATCGGCGAGGCATGGAGCCCTCACCGCACCGTGGCGGCCTGGTATTTGTGGCGGGTGCCGAACGCATGAAACGCTTTGTATTGCTCAACGCTCAGGGCAAGCACGTCGACAGCGCCGAGCCCGGGCAATTGGGCGGTCATCGGCGCTCACGAATCTTCGGCCGACTGGACTGCCCTGCTGCGCTACGCGCCATTGCTCGTGGCGGCTATGTCGCGCATCGGGTGTTCTTTGCCGATGAAGCCACCGCCCGGGCTGCCGGTTATCGACCGTGTGCGGTGTGCTTGCCGCAGGCTTATGCGCAATGGAGGGTAGTTTTCGGCCAGACGCCGTCAGTGGACGGAGCACTGGCAAATCAGTAGCTATGCTAAGCACTACCGTGAAAGGAGACGTTTGAGATGCAACTCATCACGTTGAAAATCGATAAGCCGGAAGCGACGAACTTCATTTTTGGTCAGACGCACTTCATCAAGTCCGTCGAGGACATTCATGAAGCGTTGGTCAATACCGTGCCGGGTATCGCGTTTGGCGTGGCCTTTTGCGAAGCCTCTGGCAAATGCCTGGTGCGCTGGTCTGGCACCGATTCCGCGATGATCGAACTGGCCCAAAAAAATGCCCAAGCCATCGCTGCGGGCCATAGCTTCATCATTTTCCTCGGCGACGGTTTCTATCCGCTAAACGTGTTGAACACCGTCAAAATGGTTCCAGAGGTGTGCCATATTTTTTGTGCGACCGCCAATCCAACCGAGGTGATTCTCGCCGAGACGGAACAAGGGCGCGCGATCCTGGGCGTAGTGGATGGCTTCTGCGCCAAGGGCATTGAAGACGACGAAGACATCCTGTGGCGCAAGAACCTGTTGCGACAGATCGGTTACAAGCAGTAAGTCAAAGAGCAGGTATGACGACCCGGCTTTCTTCGAATAGTCCCAACTGCTGACACAGCACGACCCACTGCCGGCAAATTTGCCATTCATAACCCAATCCAGCGTACTGCACGTCAAGGGCTTTTCAATCGCTCGGCAGAGGAATACTGTAGAGAGACAAACTTTTTTTGAATGTATCTCTACATGAAAAACTGGCTCGCTTTAATCCTTGGCCTTCCCACCGCAAATGCCACCGAGCGCATGCGAGCCTGGCGCGCCCTAAAAGCCTCTGGAGCTGCGGTGTTACGCGATGGCGCCTATCTGTTGCCGGATACCAGCACCTGTCGTGAAGCGCTGGCCTCTGTCGAGCGCGATATTCTGGCCATCAATGGCACCGCCTTTGTCCTGCCTGTTGTCGACCCCAATGGCGAACGCTTCATAGCGTTGTTCGACCGCAGTGATGAGTACAGCAAGTTAGGCACTGAGATCGATGCCTGCCGTGCACAGCTCAACACCGAGAATGCACTGGCGACCACCAGGCAGATTCGAAAACTGCGCAAAGCCTACGAACAGTTGACCACTATTGATTACTTTCCTGGCAAGCCGAAGCAGCAGATCGATTCGGCTTTGCAGGAACTTGAGACCGCTGTCAGTAGAGCGTTGTCTGCGGACGAACCCCATAGCCGCGACCAGCCAATAGTGCCGCTGAGTCTCAGTGACTTTCAGGGTCGCGTATGGGCAACACGTCAGCGGCCGTGGGTTGACCGACTCGCCTGCGCCTGGCTGATTCGACGCTTCATCGACCCACACGCTCAGATCCTCTGGCTGAACAGTCCACAGGACTGTCCGGCCGATGCTCTGGGCTTCGACTTCGATGAGGCAACCTTCAGTCATGTCGGTAACCGTGTGACCTTCGAAACCCTGCAAGCCAGTTTTGAAATCCAGGAGCCCGGTCTGCGCCGCATTGCGGCCCTGGTGCACTACCTCGATGTCGGCGGCATTCAGCCTGTAGAGGCTGCCGGCATCGAACGGGTGCTGGCCGGGCTACGTGAAACCATTACTCATGACGACCACTTGCTGGCGGCTGCAAGCGCCATATTCGACGGTTTGCTCGCAGCGTTTGTGAAAGAGGAACAACCCAATGAGTAAGGTTTCTCCATCACTCGTTGACGAGGATCTGCCGAGACCTGAGGCGATCAGTTTGCGTGAAGCATTCTGGTTCTGGCTCAAGCTCGGTTTTATCAGCTTCGGCGGGCCAGCGGGACAGATCTCGATCATGCACCAGGAGTTGGTCGAGCGGCGGCGCTGGATTTCCGAACGGCGTTTTCTGCACGCCCTCAACTACTGCATGTTGCTGCCAGGGCCTGAGGCTCAGCAGCTGGCAACCTACATCGGCTGGCTGATGCATCGCACCTGGGGTGGCGTCATCGCCGGAGGGCTGTTTGTGCTGCCCTCGCTGTTTATCCTGATTGCCTTGTCCTGGATGTACATCGCTTTCGGCGAAGTGCCGGTGGTGGCCGGTCTGTTCTATGGGATCAAGCCCGCCGTGACAGCGATCGTGGTGCAGGCGGCACATCGGATTGGTTCGCGCGCGCTGAAGAATAATTGGCTGTGGGCCATGGCGGCGGCGTCGTTCACGGCGATCTTCGCGTTCAATGTGCCGTTCCCGCTGATCGTGCTGGGTGCTGGGTTGATCGGCTATGTCGGCGGACGCCTGGCACCCGAGAAGTTCAGAGTCGGGGGCCACAGCGCTGCCAAAAAGTCCTACGGCCCAGCCTTGATCGATGACGACACGCCCTCCCCTGACCATGCCAGATTCAGCGGGTTGAAACTGGCGCTGCTGGCACTCGTCGGTGCTGCGTTATGGGCTTTGCCAATGGGCGTCTTGACCACACTCTTTGGCTGGGAAGGTACCTTGACCCAAATGGGCTGGTTCTTTACCAAGGCCGCATTACTGACGTTTGGCGGGGCCTATGCGGTGCTCCCGTATGTCTATCAGGGCGCAGTCGGTCACTATGGCTGGCTGACCCCGACACAGATGATCGACGGATTGGCGCTGGGGGAAACCACGCCGGGGCCGCTGATCATGGTGGTGGCTTTTGTCGGCTTTGTCGGGGCCTACGTTTCGCAGGTGTTCGGCGCTGATCAGGTGTTTCTGGCCGGCGCCGTCGCGGCGACGCTGGTGACCTGGTTCACCTTTCTGCCTTCGTTCCTGTTCATCCTCGCCGGTGGTCCGCTGGTGGAGGCGACTCATAACGAACTCAAGTTCACCGCGCCGCTTACCGGGATTACCGCCGCTGTGGTTGGGGTGATTCTTAATCTGGCGATGTTCTTCGGCTATCACGTGCTGTGGCCCAAAGGGTTCAGCGGCACCCTCGACTGGCCCTCCGCGCTGATCGCAATCGCAGCCGCTATCGCCTTGTTTCGCTTCAAGCGTGGTGTCATTCAAGTGCTGATGGCCTGCGCGCTCATTGGTTTGGCGGTGCATCTGCTGCGCTAGCAGCGTGAGCTGATCAATAGTTCTCTGGCCGGCATCGGGCCCGCCAGATCACCCAGCCTACCGAGTTAGGCAGGAGGTGTTCCATGAGGTGGATTACCCGTGAACGACCCAAGATCGACCGGATTGCCTGTCCTTGGCTGATCACTCGTTTTATCGATCCCAAGGCCGAGTTTTTGTACGTGCCCAGCAGAGAGGTTCTGCGGATTGCCGCTGAAAAAGATGCAACGCCTTACGACATTCCGGGCGTTGAGCTTTCCCACGTAGGTGAGCTGTGCAGCTTTGATGCGTTCCTGAAGAAGTATCAGCTCAGTGATCCTGCCTTGCAGCATTTGGCCAAAATAGTGCGCGGGGCAGATACTTCCCGCCTCGACCTGACGCCACAATCGGCTGGGCTCTACGCGATTTCACTGGGACTGTCGCAGCGCTTTGCCGACGACCATGAAATGCTTTCACACGGCTTGATCATGTATGACGCGCTGTACGCCTGGTGCAAGGAGTGTCAGGCCGAAACGCATAACTGGCCTCCACAGATGTGAAAAGGCTTGTTCACAGTGAAGCCCAGGGCTGGGCTGGGCTCATGATCAGCGGAACACTGGACGTTCTAATCCTGCATGACTGGGACAAAGGCAGGGCGATTAAACCCGCCCTGCCCGAGCAGAAGAGGGCCTCATGAACTCGTTACGAAAATCGGCACAGCGTACCCCACCCTCCTACCCCAACACTTCAATCAAGTACCTGGGCGTCATCTTCGTCACCATAATCATCACAATCACAAACATCCCCAAAAAACCCAGAACCCCCATCCAGAACCATTTCCTGTAAACGGACTTGTACTCATCATCAAGCCCCACCCCCGCCTCAACCGCACTCAAGGCCATCACGTGCAACCGCTTCTGAAGCACCAGCACCGGAAGCCAAAGCGAACCCACACACAGGAAGATGATCAGCGACGTCAGAACCCATTCCGTGGTCAGTGGAAGTCCGGCAAGCCTCACCAGCAGGTAGCCCGTCAAGATCTGAATGAAGCCTGCCGGTGTGGTAATCCAGGTGTCGAACCGCACCACCATTCTGGCCACGTGCGCGATCACTTGAGGGTTGCCCGTGCGGCTCGCGGCGATCAAGTAGAGGTAAGACCCCATGCCGAATCCGAACAGGAAAATGGCGGCGATGACGTGGATGTACTTCAGGCACAGATAGAGCATGGTCAGCTCTGCTCGTCAGAAAAGTGTACGGACAAATGCAGATTCGCCGGATCGTTAATCGCTGCCATGTATTCATCGACGGTGATCTCGCCCACGCAGGCGCGCGCACCGGGCTCGGGCAAGTACCCCTGGACGATTTTTGCGGCTAGGGCGACAGCTGCGCAGCTAGGGATTTCTGGGCCCTTGTCATTGATAGCCGTCAGTTGCACCGTCATGGACAGCGGCTTTGCGTCAACATCGATGCCCTGGACGTCGATGTACATTGCGCTTTTGCCATCGCCGAATCGTTCGAACCGCTGCCCCCAGCGATGCAACCTGGCAGCCCATGGCGCATGGTCTCGAACCAGCCCTACTCTCAGAGCCTGAGCGAGCAGGTAGTTAGCCACACCACCGAGCTTCAGGCCCGAGCCTGCTTTGAAGCTCAGGGTCTGGGCGCCATAACGGTGGGCGAAGATATCCATGTCCGGCACGTCGACATTGGCCAGGACCCGAGTGCCCAGCTGTTGCAGCTTGCGAAGCGTCAGGTCCTGCCAGCCCAATACTTCGTGCACCTGTCCATTCTTGAGTTGCTTGATCGGTTTACCTGCGTAGGCGAGTACGCCTTCGACGGTCGACAGTCCCGGCATCTTGGCTGAAGATGAAATACCGTGTTCGATCAAGTCAATACGGTTAAAGCGATACCGGTGTTCATCGATTATTGCTGCCGATAGCGTCGGCACCGAACTGCAACCGCTGAGGATAGCCACTCCCGCATGCTTGGCTCGTGCGTCGAGCGCTCCAATACCGGTGACGAAGGTACGGCAGTCAGACAGGTCGCAGTAGTTCACGCCCGCATCGATGCAGCCCTGCGCCACTGCATAGGACTGCCCCTGAAACGGACCACCGGTATGGATGACCAACTGAATACCCATCGCGCCCAAGGCGGATTTGAACGCAGTGCCCATGGCATCGCCGCACCAGCTTTCACAGGCTGTGCCCGATTGAGCTTTCAACTCATCGACTTTGCGCAACAACTTGTGTGGATCGCGCCCCGTAACCACCAGAGATACGCCTGGCATCACAACTAAATGTCGGCAAACGATGCTGCCGAAATTTCCGTAGCCACCGATCACCATCACCCTGAGTGTCATTCAACTCTTCCCTAAACCATTCGATCATACGGCTAACTCACCCCGAGATAGAGGCTGGGGCGGAGCTTCTCTGATATCGAATGGCCAGGCAAGCGGCATTCACAGTAGTTGTTGCCGCGTCGTGTAGCGGTCCTTTTTTGCGCGCACGAGCACCTGTCGGCCCTCTGCAATACCACTCGGGAGGATCAATCTTCCAAGGTGCCAAAGACTGCTTTAATGATTCAACTCCAGCCCTTGCCGTTCAATGCCGGCAGGGCAACCCGGATGATTCAAAAGGAGCGCACGGATGAACCGTCTCACGGCGAAAGATTTTGCCCCTGAACTGCTGGAGCTCTATGACTACTACGCCCATGGCACGATCAACCGGCGAGAGTTTCTGGATCGTGCGGCGTTGTTCACGTTAGGCGGTTTGACGGCCAGCGCACTCCTCGCCGCCCTGAGTCCGAATTATACGCTCGCCGAGCAAGTGGAATTTACCGACCCGGACATCATCGCCGAGTACATCACCTATCCCTCACCCAAGGGACACGGGCAAGTCCGTGGCTATCGGGTACGCCCGGCGAAAGCTGCCGGCAAGGTGCCGGCGGTGGTGGTCGTACATGAAAATCGTGGGCTCAACCCTTACATCGAGGATGTCGCCCGGCGGCTGGCCAAGGCGGGATTCATCGCCCTGGCTCCCGATGGCCTGACGTCGGTCGGAGGTTATCCCGGCAACGATGAGAAGGGTCAGGAGCTACAGCAGACCGTCGATCCTGAAAAGCTCATGAATGACTTTTTCGCCGCCATCGAGTGGCTGATGAAGCATGACTCGACCACTGGAAAAGTCGGCATCATCGGGTTCTGTTATGGCGGTGGCGTCGCCAATGCCGCGGCCGTGGCCTACCCAGAGCTGGGTGCCGCAGTGTCGTTTTATGGCCGTCAGCCAAAGGCTGAAGAGGTCACCCGGATTCAGGCGCCTCTGCTGCTCCACTACGCCGAACTGGATACGCGCATTAATGAAGGATGGCCCGCCTATGAGAAGGCATTGAAAGCTGCCGGAAAGACTTACGAAGCCTACATCTACCCCGGTGTTAACCATGGTTTCCACAACGACTCCACGCCTCGATACGATGAAGCCGCCGCCAGGCTTGCATGGAGCAGGACGCTGGATTGGTTCCGGCGGTACCTGGCTTAGTGTTGAAAACGTCACGCAAAACGAGAACATGCGGACGCTCAGTGAGGCGCGGCACCCAGCAGGAACATCTCTACTGCTGGGTCGAGGGCCTCATTCATGAGCCCGATCCTGGCTGTAGCCATTTCCCGAACAGCCGGGTCACCCGTGGCATGAACACATAGACCACCAGCAGCACAATGCTGGCCGTGATCAGCACATTGCCTTGCACGTAGCCACCCAGCCAGGGCATCCAGCCAAACAGCGGTTTGAACAGCATCGGCACCAAAAAGCTCAGGGGCAGGATGACCAGAAAGGTCACGCAGGCCTGTTTCCAGCGCGGTGGCGGCGGCGCAGTTGCATCGATCGGAGTAAACCAGAACTCATGGTCGGCATTGACCTCGGTCTGGTCGCCATCGGCAAGCAATGGCTGCACCTCTTCCACCAGCGTGCGGCGGTCCTCGGAGTCAAGCCAATACTGCAATTGTTCGGTCGTGGCGAAGCGCAGCACACTGGTGAATTGAGCCAGCCCCTGGCTTTGCCCGCGCACCACATCAATGCCCAGATGCCCCGGATAGGTACGCGCCTTGGCGATGGTGCGACGCAACCAGTTTTCGTACGCCTCATCCCCGCCCTTTTTGACCCGATGGCGCACCAGCAGCGTGACCACGCCTTCCGACAATTCGATGTTCATGATTGACTCTCCGACCATAGCCCCTGGCAGTGACGGCGCAGCGAACTGCGCCGTTGAGCATCTGAATTTTCCCGCGACTCACTTGACCTGACGTTGCGGCGCCTTGTGCACCATGGTGTAGGCGTAATCCACGCCCATGCCGTAGGCACCACTGTGTTCCAGCACCAGACCCATGACTGCGTCGTAAGTCTCTTTGTGTGCCCAGTCACGCTGGTACTCGAGCAACACTTGTTGCCAGGTCACCGGCACCGCGCCGGCCTGGATCATCCGCTGCACCGACATGTCGTGAGCTTCCTTGCTCGTGCCGCCCGATGCGTCGGTGACGATGTACACCTCGTAACCTTCGGCCAGTGCTTCCAGCGCCGGGAAGTTCAAGCACACTTCAGTCCACAGTGCAGCCATGATCAGTTTCTTGCGACCGGTGGCCTTCACCGCCTCCACCAGTTTTTTGTCTTCCCAGGAGTTCATCGAGGTGCGCTCGATGGGCTTCTGGTCCGGAAACACACTGAGCAATTCCGGCCAGATGTAGCCGCTGAAGCTTTCGGTTTCGACCGACGTCAAAATGGTCGGCACGTTGAAAATCTTCGCGGCTTTGGCCAATGCAACGGTGTTGTTCTTCAAGGTCTGACGGTCGATCGATTGCACGCCGAACGACATTTGCGGCTGGTGGTCGATCAGGATCAGAGCGGAGTTGCTTGGGTTGAGCAATTCACGAATGGACATGGCGTGTTCCTTTTGATGTCGGTGTTCTGGATGGATGAGTTCTTTGGACTGCAAAGCTCGGTGCGTACTCCGGTTGGAGACTGTGTGCTACCGGCTTGGAACCTAATGTAGTTTCTGGATAAAACCGAAACAATTACCTAAAATGCATAATCATTATTTCCAAAATAGGGACAGTCTTGGATCGGATTGAATGCATGCGGGCTTTTGTCGCCACCGTCGGAGCAAACGGCTTCGCCGCCGCAGCCCGAGCGATGGATGTGCCACGCTCAAAAGTCAGCAAACAAATTCAGGCACTGGAAGAGGCCATCGGTGTGCAACTGCTGCAGCGCACGACACGCAGCCTGCACCTGACCGAGGCTGGCGCGGAGTACTACGAAGCAGCCCGTGAAGTGATCGCGTCCGTGGACGAAGCCGAGCAACGTGCCCGTAACGGAATTGGCGAACTACGCGGCGTGCTGCGGGTCAACGCGCCGATGTCGTTCGGTCTGCGTCGGCTGGGGCCGCTGATCCCGTTGTTTCATGAACAGCACCCGAACATTGAGCTGCAACTGGTCCTGAGTGACCAGCAGGTCGACCCGGTACGCGGCGGCTTCGATGTGACCATCCGCATCGCGAGCATGCCGGACTCCTCCCTGGTGGCCCGCCTGTTGGCCCCCGCTCCGCGGATCATGGTCGCCTCCCCTGCCTATCTTGAGCGCGCGGGTACACCGCAATCGCCAAAGGACCTGAGCGCACACCAATGCTTGAATTACGGCTATCTGCAGAGCGGCGTCAGCCTGCAACTGAGCAACGGCCAGGAGACGCAGCGCGTACACGTCACCGGCCCCCTGCACGCCAACAATGGCGACCTGCTGGCCCAGGCCGCCGAGGCCGGCATGGGCATCGCCCTGCTGCCGAATTTCATTGTCGAAGACGCTCTCGCAGCAGGCCGGCTGGTGGCGGTGTTGTGCGAATGGCAGGCCCCGCCGATCACCATCAACGCGGTCTACTCGTCGGCACGTCGGGTCCCGCAGAAGACTCGGGCGTTTATTGATTTTCTGGTGGCGAAACTTACGCGCATTGGGCTATAGGCGGAAGCGCAGCACCAGGGCTTGCTGGTTGTTGGCTACCTGCTGCAGGTGCTCACCGCTGCTGCGGGTATGCGCCGCATTCCGCCGGTTGTCGCGAGTCATGTCGTGCAAGCGGTGCATATGCTGATTCACTTCCTGCGTGGTCCCCGCCTGTTCGTTCGCAGCGACGGCGATCTGCACGGCAAGGGCGTGCACGCCTTGCAGGGAATTGTCCAACTGGCTGAACGAGGTCAGCACGACCTGGGTTTCACGTTCCAGCGTCTGTGCTTGTTCGGCCGAGGCCTGCATCGCCTGCAGGGCTTCGGTGGAAGAGCTTTGCAAGGTGTTGGTGATGGCAACGATTTCTTCGGTGGCGCTGCTGGTGCGTTGGGCAAGGTTGCGCACCTCGTCGGCGACCACAGCAAAGCCACGACCTTGTTCCCCGGCGCGCGCAGCTTCGATAGCGGCGTTGAGTGCCAGCAGATTGGTTTGTTCGGCAATTCCGCGGATCACCGCGAGCACGGTGCCGATTTTCAGGGCGTCGCTGGTCAGGGTGTCGACCACGCTGCCGGCCCGGCCGATGTCGTTCAGCAAGCGTCCCTGCTGGCCGATCATCTGTTGCAAGGTGCCTTGCATCTCGCCAAAGGCACCCCGTGCGGCGGTGCTGCCGTGTGCACTGTCGGCGGCGTTGCGGGCAATTTCCTGCACGGTACAGGACATTTGCTCGACGGCGCTGACAACCATTTCCAGCGACTCTTGCTGCAGGTCGAGGCGTTCGCTGGTTTGCCCGGCAGCGCTTAGAATTTCGCTGCTGGCCTGACCAACGTCCTCGCTGGATTGGCGCAGACGCTCAATCACATCGCGCCAGGCCTGCGCCATTTCATGCAGGGCCAGCATCAAGCCGGCCTGTTGTCGTTGCTCGGTCGGCAAGTTCAGCTCGCCTGCGGCCAAGCGACGGGCCAGTACCGTCATATTACTCGGTTCGCCACCCAGCGGACGCATCACACTGCGGCTGACCAACCAGGTGGCGATGACAACGGCGGCGACGGTCAGCAAGCCCAGCAGCAAGACTTGCCACATCAGCTGGCGCACCGGGGCGAACGCCTGGGCCTGATCCATTTCGGCGATCAAGGCCCAGTGGTTGTCATCGAAGGCGACGGGGACAAATACTTTCAGTGCACTATTGCCGTCCAGCCCCGGTTCGGCGATGCGTCCTTGTTGGCCCGCGAGGGCATTGCCGACGGCACTGCCAGTGAGGCCGACTTGCGCATTGAGGCTGCGGTTGACCTGGCGTTCCGGGAAGCGTGCCGAGTCCGAACGCAGGCCGGCATCGTTGCCGACCAGGTAGGTTTCGCCTTTTTCACCCAGGCCCTGGCGGGTTTGCATCACGTTATTGAGCGGAGCAATGGGTAACTCCAGAACCAGAGTCATTTGCAGCTCACCGTTCGACATGACGGGGGTCGCCAGATACTGGGTCGGCTCCTTGCTCAACGGGTTGTACTGCAGGTCGCTGATCAATGGTTTGCCGCTATCGCGGCTTTGCTTGACCAGACGCGCCAGCGAGGTATCGCGCAGGCTGTCTTCGCTGAGGTTGTGCTTTTCGTCACTGTCGCTCTGCAGACTGAGCATGACGGTGCCATTGGGCATGATCAGTTTCAGCTCGCGGTAACCAAAGGTGCTGATGAAGTGTTGAAACATCGGGCGGTCGTAATGGGCGGTACTGATCAACGCAGAGTCGTCCAGTCCCTGATAGTTGTTGCTCAGGTTACTGGCCAGGGTGCTGATCTGGTTGCGCCGCTCCTGCCAGTTATCCAGCAATTGCTGCTGTTTGATATGGGCAACCGCCTCGAGGGCGTTCAGCGTCTGCTCGCGCAGGGCCGTACTGGCTTGTTGATAGACCGTAAAGGCCATGCCCAGAACCGGGATCAAACCGATCAACAGGTAGCTTAGGGCTAACTTCAAGCGTAACGGCATGTTCAACGACTCCGCGGGTAGAAGGGTTACAGATCAAGGTGTTTGTAAATTATTCTGCAAGATCCGTGCAAATTATCGAACACGACAGGAAGGTTTGAGCAGCGCTTGCGGTAGTCCGCTGGCGTGAGCTAATAGATGCGGCGGAACCAGCGCCCCCAACAAGGTGTCGATGGCGCTCTGGCGCACGATGCGCAAGTCACCCTCATGGAGCGCGTGGAAGGCTTGATAAATGGCGGTGATGGGGAGGAGCAATAAAAGCGTCTCTGTCTGGCAGCAGACAGCAAACAGAGCTGCTAGGGTTAAATCCGCATGACGTCGAAGTCTCTACAGTGTGGTGGGGCTGAGCTGCGTTTTTGTTCGTGACCAAGCCCTACACCTGCCACTGCTGTTCGTTGACGGTGGTGTAGTCCGAGATCTTCCTAATCCATCGAGTGGCTCTTAACCCAGGACAAAAATCATGGCGAAGGTACTTGTTCTCTATTACTCAATGTACGGTCACCTTGAAACGATGGCTAGCGCAGTGGCCGAAGGCGCACAATCCGTACCCGGCACCGATGTGACGATCAAGCGTGTCGCTGAAACCATCCCGGCCGAACAGGCAGCAGCCATCGGCGTCAAGCTTGACCAGAAGGCACCGGTGGCTGCACCTGACGAGCTTGCCAATTACGACGCCATCATCTTTGGTACACCGACGCGCTTTGGCAATATGGCCGGACAGATGCGCACGTTTCTCGACCAGACCGGCGGACTGTGGATGAGTGGTGCCCTCGTCGGGAAGATCGGCAGTGTTTTTGCGTCGACGGGTACTCAGCATGGTGGCCAGGAAACCACTATTACGTCGTTCCACAGCACACTCTTGCATCAGGGGATGGTCATCGTGGGTGTGCCTTACACATGCTCAGGGCTGACCAACATGAGCGAGATCACCGGCGGTACACCCTATGGCGCGACGACGCTGGCAGGCGCCGACGGGAAACGGCAACCGTCACAAAATGAACTGGATATTGCGCGCTTCCAGGGTAAACATGTCGCTGAGCTTGCAAAAAAAATCGCGGGTTAACGCTAACACGTAAACGAGCATATGTTGCAGGACAGCAGTCGCTGAGTCGTTTCGGCGGCGACGCTACCGGTTGGCTGCGTAAAGTTGCGGGCAGCACAATCCCGGCCTATGTTTCATGCGAGACATTGCCTGCGACTCGCGCGCTTGACTGGCCGCAGGTTGCGGTCCATCCAGTGCTAATTCCCGCAGCGAGATGACGACATGCCGAACGACTCCCGCCCCGCCGTGCTCGAACTGATCGGCAATACGCCGCTGGTGCGCGTCAGCCGCTTCGATACCGGCCCGTGCACGCTGTTCCTCAAGCTCGAATCGCAGAACCCCGGCGGTTCGATCAAGGATCGCATCGGCCTGGCGATGATCGACGCCGCCGAGCGCGACGGCCGCCTGCGACCCGGCGGCACTATCGTCGAGGCCACCGCCGGCAACACTGGCCTCGGCCTGGCCCTGGTCGGCCGCGCCAAGGGTTACCGGGTGGTGTTGGTGGTGCCGGACAAGATGTCCACCGAGAAGGTCCTGCACCTCAAGGCGATGGGCGCCGAAGTGCACATCACGCGCTCCGACGTCGGCAAGGGCCATCCCGAGTATTACCAGGACGTTGCCGCGCGGCTGGCGCAGGAAATTCCCGAGGCCTTCTTCGCCGATCAGTTCAACAACCCGGCCAACCCGCTGGCCCACGAATGCAGCACCGCTCCGGAGATCTGGGCGCAGACTCAGCATGATCTGGATGCCATCGTCGTCGGCGTCGGTTCGGCCGGCACGCTGACCGGGCTGACCCGCTTCTTCCGCCGCGTGCAGCCGGACCTGGAAATGGTGCTGGCCGACCCGGTCGGCTCGGTGATGGCCGAATACAGCCGCAGCGGCACCCTCGGCACACCCGGTTCGTGGGCGGTGGAAGGTATCGGCGAAGACTTCATTCCATCGATTGCCGACCTTTCCAGCGTGCGCCACGCCTACTCGATCAGCGACGAGGAAAGCTTCGATCACGCCCGCCAACTGCTGCGCGCCGAAGGCATTCTCGGCGGCTCTTCGACCGGCACCTTGCTGGCGGCGGCACTGCGCTACTGTCGCGAGCAAACCGAACCGAAACGGGTGGTCAGCTTCGTCTGCGATACCGGCACCCGTTACCTGTCGAAGATCTACAACGACCAGTGGATGACTGATCAGGGCCTGCTTGCGCGCAAGCGCTACGGCGATCTGCGCGACCTGATCGCGCGGCGCTTCGAGGATGGCCGGGTAATCAGCGTCGGCCCGGACGATACGCTGCTCACCGCCTTCCAGCGCATGCGCCTGGCTGATGTGTCGCAACTGCCGGTGCTGGTGGGCGGACAGCGACTGATCGGCGTGATCGACGAGTCCGATATTCTGCTTGACGTGCATGAAGACGCTTCGCACTTCCGTGCGACCGTGGCCAGCGCGATGACCGACAAACTGGAAACCCTGCCTCCCGGCGCCAGCCTGGCTAAACTGCAGGCGGAACTCGACCGTGGGCTGGTGGCGATCATTGCCGACGCCTCGGGCTTTTACGGCCTGATTACCCGCGTCGACATGCTCAATCACTTGCGGAGATCCCTCGCATGAGTCAGCACGATGAAACTGCCCCGCCACGCGCCTTCGCCACCCGTGTGATCCATGCCGGACAGGTGCCGGACCCTTCCACCGGGGCATTGATGCCGCCGATTTACGCCAACTCCACCTACTTGCAGCAGAGCCCCGGTGTCCACAAGGGCCTCGACTATGGGCGCTCGCACAACCCGACACGCTGGGCGCTGGAGCGTTGCGTGGCGGACCTCGAGGGCGGTACCCAGGCATTCGCCTTCGCTTCCGGGCTGGCGACGATCTCCACTGTGCTCGAACTGCTCGACGCCGGCGCGCACATCGTCTCCGGCAATGACCTGTATGGCGGCACTTTCCGCCTGTTCGACAAAGTGCGCCAACGCAGCGCCGGGCATCGCTTCAGCTTCGTCGATCTGACTGACCTGGCGGCATTCGAAGCGGCCCTGCAGGACGACACGCGAATGGTCATGGTCGAGACGCCGAGCAATCCCTTGCTGCGCCTCACTGACCTCGCCACCATCGCGCGCATCTGTCGCGAGCGGGGCATCATCTGTGTGGCCGACAACACCTTTGCCAGCCCGTGGATACAGCGCCCGCTGGAGCTGGGCTTCGATATCGTGCTGCACTCGACGACCAAGTACCTGAACGGTCACTCCGACGTAATCGGCGGCATCGCGGTGGTCGGGCAGAATGCAGAACTGCGCGAGCGCCTGGGCTTCCTGCAGAACGCGGTGGGTGCTATCGCCGGGCCGTTCGACGCGTTTCTCACCCTGCGCGGAGTGAAAACCCTGGCGCTGCGCATGGAACGCCACTGCAGCAACGCGCTGAAGCTGGCGCAATGGCTGGAGCTTCAGCCGCAGGTGGCGCGCGTCTATTATCCGGGCCTGTCGTCACACCCGCAGCACGAACTGGCGCGGCGGCAGATGCGCGGTTTCGGCGGGATGATTTCCCTCGACCTGAACAGCGACCTGGCCGGCACCAAGCGTTTCCTCGAGAGTGTGCAGATCTTTGCCTTGGCCGAGAGCCTGGGCGGAGTGGAAAGTCTGATCGAGCACCCGGCAATCATGACCCACGCCAGCATCCCCGCAGAAACCCGCGCGCAGCTCGGCATCGGCGATGCGCTGGTGCGTTTGTCAGTGGGTGTCGAGGATGTCGAAGACCTGCGCGCCGACCTGGCCCAGGCTCTAGCGCGGATGTGAGCGACCTGCGAAAGACTGCGACACACTATTCATTTCTTGCGATCACTGCATCAGCCAGGAGATTGACATGGGTAAAAGGAAAGCCAGTGATCGCGCGGAATATGCTCCGCTTGAAAGTGGCACGCTTGATGACGCGCTACGGCGGCATTCAGCGGAGCGAATCCGCCACTTTTTCCTGTTTTGCTTTTACGTCGAAGTGACGTGCGACTACATGTCGACGATCCATGGGGAAACTTTCGAGCCCACGTCAGTCATTACCGACCACGCAACACATCAGGTAGATACCGGTGTACGAGACTCTAAACGCGGAAAACTGGAACTGGACTCCCAAACACCCGCTGACTTGCAAGTCACGGGATGGGGAAGCATGGACGCCGCACACTTCAACAATCTGGGACTGAAAGATAACTTTCTTCAAAAGGGTAAACAACTGGGTGAGTACGACCCTATGGTCAGTGATCTTTTGAGCCGATGCGTCGATACGTGCCGCAACACCAGATGGTTACCACAAGCCATCAATCTCGGACCCGACAAAGTCATTGATATCGTTCACAGGGTCGTCCACATACAAACACTTTCCCCAACCAGCGCCGCCCCCTGCGCGTCACTCACCAACATTCGCCTATACATTGACATGGCGATATCCATGTTAAAAAACATGGCCGACAAAAAAGCTGACAAGAACACCCTGAAGAAAACCGAGGAATATTATCGCCTGGGGCTTACTGACATTGAATACAGATTGCTATTAACCATCGAGGATGAAGTGATCGCCATCGTGCGAAGCATCAATACTCACCTGTTAAAGCTGGCCATGGACAGCAACAGCCCGGCAAACGCTCAACAGATCAATTGGTCAGCCATACCGAAAGCAAAGAGCTGGTTCGCCGAAACCACCAAACCGAAAGCGCCACGTAAAATTGTACGTGCCAAACGGATGGGGCAAGCGGTGGCAGCGAGTCAGAATATTGAGATATTTGATAAAAGTTTCTACATCGAAAGCCCTATGCTTTGATTGCATTGCAATGCGGTAGTCACTTCCTGCTGGCGACCTGCCTGAAGCCCTCGGCAATGCCTTCTATCCGACTGACTGGATGTGCTCAGTGTCCGTCCGCCCACCCCGGGTGCCGTCCAAACGCCTCGAACAGTTCGAAAATGGTCGCCTTGACCTTTTGCACCGCGTTGCTTTGCACGGCGGTGTCAGGCCAACACAGGGAGAGCTCACGCGTGAACAGCCGATGATCGATCCTGGCCAGCTTGAGCTTATGCTGATCCAGTTCAACATGGGCAGCCGCCCAAGGCAGGATCGTGACACCCAGCTTTGCCAGAACGGCTGAGAACAACAAGTCCGTGGAGTTGGCTTCGAACTCGACCTCGCAGTGCAGGCCGGCCTCCTGCAATGCCGACTCGACTCGGCTGCGAATCGTGTTCGGTGCACAGGGCAGCACCAGCGGCATCTTCGCCAGGGCGTCGATCGTCACCGGCCCATCGGGTAAGGAAAATTCCGGCCACGCAATCAGGTACAGCGTTTCGGTGAGCAGTCGCTGCGAGATCATCCCACGGGTTTCGACCACATCGACATTCACCGCGAGCGCCACCCGCCCCACCGTGATCAGGCGGCCGAGATCGGCACTCGGCGCATCGATCAACTCCAGCTTGATCCCCGGATAGCGACTGCGAATGGTCCGAGCGAGCGGAATCGCCAACATGCGAGCCGTACTCGACGGCATGCCGACCGAGACCTTGCCCTGCGGGAATTCGGCGTCCTGACGCAGTAGCTCCTGGGTGCCATCGGCCTGGCGCAGCAGTTCGATGGCATGCCGGTAAAGCGTCTGCCCGGCCGCCGTGGGAACCACGCCATGCACGCTGCGCTCGAGCAGTTGCATGTCCATATCCAGTTCCAGGTTGCGCATCTGCTGGCTGATGGCGGGCTGCGCAATATGCAGCGCTTCACTGGCGCGGGTGATGTTGCCGCACTCAACCACTTTGATGAAATACCGCAACTGGCGCAGGTCCATGAGGGGGTTCCCAAAGAATTTGACTCTATACAATATTCCGATAGGACCAAAGGAATTTCATATTTGTTGCTTATGGCATGCGCTGCCTAGACTGATTTCACAATAAACGAAGCGCTGACGGCTGCCACAGCCTCGCAGCGCCTCAATAGGCCTGATCAAGGTCAATGGGAGATCTTAATGTCTAGAGCATTAACCGCATCAGCAACGAGCGTGAAGCCGATCAAAACGCCCCTGACCCGCGAGCAGATTCGCGGCTTCTGGACCGTCTACCTGGGATGGGTGCTGGACGGCGTGGACTCGGTGATTTTCGCCCTGGTGTTGATTCCTGCCATGTCCGAGTTGCTGCCCAACTCGGGCATTACCCCAACCCCCGCCAACATCGCCATGTACGGTTCTGTCTTGTTCGGGCTGTTTCTGATCGGTTGGGGCCTGTCGTTTATCTGGGGGCCGCTCGCCGACCGCTTTGGCCGGGTGAAGATGCTGGCAGCCAGCATTCTGGTCTACTCGCTGTTTACCGGGGCGGCGGCGTTCTCGGAGAACATTTGGCAGTTAGCGGCGTTTCGGCTGATTGCCGGGATCGGTGTCGGTGGCGAGTGGGCACTGGCCGGCACCTACGTGGCCGAGAGCTGGCCGGAAGACCGGCGCAAGATGGGCGCGGGCTACCTGCAAACGGGCTACTACTTCGGCTTTTTCATTGCCGCGTTGCTGAACTACACCGTAGGCGCAACCTACGGTTGGCGCGTGATGTTTCTGTGCGGCCTCGCACCGGCAGCGGTGGCGATCTACACCGCATTGAAAGTCAAAGAGCCTGCCCAGACGCACAAGGCGGCGCACCACATCGAACGTTCCCACTCGCCAACCACTTCTGCACGCACCTCGTGGTGGGAAATCTTCGCCCCGGCCTTTCGCCGCCGCACGCTGACCAGCTCTGCCCTGGTCGGGGTTGCCATCGTCGGCTTGTGGGCAGGCTCGGTTTACGAAGCGACGGCCGTCGTGACACTGGCGACCCGCGCCGGCATCGACCACGTCGGGGCGGTTCATCTGGCGTCCATTGGCGCGGCGGTGCTGTCGCTCAGCACCATCCTCGGCTGCCTCGTCGCGCCCTGGCTGGCCGAACGGCTTGGGCGACGGGTTGCGCTGGGCATCTACTTCGCCGGCATGGCCACGTCGATTGTGTTCGCGTTCGGCTGGGTGTTCTACATGGACGACGGCCTGCATCTGTTCATGGTGTCGCTGGTGTTCCTTGGCTTCTTCGGCGGCAATTTTGCGATTTTCTCACTCTGGCTGCCCGAGCAGTATCCAACCCGGATTCGCGCCACGGCTTTTGCTTTCAACGCATCGGTCGGCCGCTTCATCGGCGCGGGCGTCAACTTCCTGCTGGCCGCGGCGATCCACTGGCATGGCTCGCTGGGCGCACCGATTGCCTGGACCGCCGCAGCCTTCGTGGCCGGCATTCTGATCCTGCCGTTTGCCGTCGAAACCCGTAATCAGCCGTTGCCGCAATAAAACAGCAGCGCTCAAACATTCACTGGAGAACCGTATGCAAGCTTTGCAAGGCGTGAAGATCGTCGACCTGAGCCGTGCGCTGTCGGGGCCGTTCTGCACCATGGTGCTGGCGGACCTCGGCGCCGATGTGATCAAGATCGAACCCGGCCCGACCGGCGACATGAGCCGGACCTGGGGCCCGTTCGACCGGGGCGTGAGCACCTACTATCTATCGTGCAATCGCAATAAACGCGGCATGTGCATCGACTTCCGCAATCCCCAGGGGTTGGCCACGATCCGGCGGCTGATCGATGATGCCGACGTGCTGATCGAAAACTTCAAACCCGGGACCCTCGATAGCATGGGCCTGAGCTATGACGTGCTCAGCGCACGCAATCCGCGGCTGATCATGGGCAGCATCAACGCCTTTGGCAGCGACGGGCCGATGAGCAGTTGGCCGGGTTTCGACCAGATCGCCCAAGGCTACTCGGGGCTGATGAGCCTGACGGGGTTCGTCGATGGCGATCCGACCCGCACCGGCACGGCCATCGGCGACCTGACCTCGGGCATGTGGCTGGTGACGGCGGTATTGGCCGCCCTGCTGGAGCGCGAACGCACCGGGCACGGCCAGCACGTCAGCACCTCGTTGCTGGCCAGCCTGGTCGGGCTGTTAAGCGTGCACGGTCAACGCTACCTCAGCCTCGGCGATGTCCCCCGCCGCACCGGCAACGCCCATTCCGTCATTGCGCCATACGGGGTGTTCCAGACGCTGGATGGCCCGCTCAATCTGGCGCCGATCACCTCGGCCATGTGGGGACGCTTATGCACGCTGCTCGATTTACCGACACTGCCGGACGACCCGCGCTTCGCGACCAATGAAGCCCGGGTCGAGCGACGTGACGAGTTGAAAACCATCCTGGAAAGCCGTTTGAAAACCCGCAGCAAACACGCGTGGACCGAACTGTTCATCGAGGCAGGCTTGCCCGCCGGCCCGATCAATACACTCGACGAAGTGTTCGACGACCCGCAGGTGCTGCATAGCCAACTGACCAGGACACTCATGCACCCGACACTCGGCGCACTGCGTCAGGTAGTGACCCCGGTGTTCAGCGCAACCGACGCAGCAGAACCTGCGCCTGGCGTCAGCCAGCGACCACCGCCGCTCCTCGGTGAACACACCCTCGAGGTCCTGCGCGAGGCCGGTTTCGACGCCGCGTCGATCAACGCACTGCTGGCCGCGAAGGCCGTGTACCAGGACACCAACGATTCGCCAGCAATGGCTACCGAGCAATCAACAGGAACCGCCCAATGACCCCGACACAAACCTCTTCCGCCACCGTGACCGTCAACATTGTCGATGAACAAATCGGTCGGCTGGTCTTCAGCAACCCCACCCACCGCAACGCCCTCAGTGCACAACTGCTGACGGCCCTCGACGAAAGCCTCGCCGCACTGGCGTCACAGCGCATACCGGTGGTGATACTCGGTAGCGAAGTCGGCCAGCCCGTCTGGAGCGCCGGCCACGACATCCGCGAACTGCAACACGACCACGATCCGATTGCCTACGGCAAGCCACTCGAAAAAGTGTTGCGCCGTATCCGCGCCTACCCCGGCGTGGTGATTGCCATGGTCTCCGGCTCGGTGTGGGGCGGTGCGGTCGACCTGGTGATGAGTTGCGACCTGGTCGTCGCCGATCGCAACGCAAGCTTTTCGATGACTCCGGCAAACATCGGTTTACCCTACACAACCAGTGGGCTGCTGCGCTTCTTCAACAACCTGCCAATTCACGTGCTGAAGGAAATGTTTTTCGGCGCGCAGAAGCTCGATGCAGAGCGCGCTGAACGCTTCGGTGTGGTGAATCGGCTGGTCGACAGCGATGCGCTGGAGGCGACTGCGCTTGAACTGGCACGCACGATTGCCGGCAAAGCGCCGCTGGCCATTGCGGCGGTCAAGGAACAGTTGCGCATCCTCGAAGACCTGCAACCGATGCCCGTCCAGGCGATGGAACAGATCGCGGAACTGCGTCGACAAGCGTGTGAGAGCAGCGACTTCGATGAGGGGCTCGCGGCATTTGCTGAACGTAGACCAGCGGTGTTTTGCGGTCGCTAGGGCACTCTGAAGTAGACGGTTGAGTCTGATAAAAGACGACCGTCTCATTGTTGAATCCATATCCGAGCCCGACCATAAGTATTGACATTGTAAATACGGCAGTTGAAATTCACTCGGCGATTGAGGGAGTTCAGGAGGTCGTCTGGCGAGCGACATCGAGGCGCCATGGACGGATGCGAAGAAGTCAGGCGTCCCGGTTGGCCGGGGCGGCTTACTGGAAGCGAACAAAAACAAAAATATCCGAAGACCTCAGGAGAAAACCTATGGTGCAGCGAAAATTGTTGGGTTCCGCGGCTGTGATATTGGCTTTGAGTCTCGCCACTTCAGTCAACGCCGCTGAACTGAAACAGATCGGCACATTGGAGGTTCCGGGTGAACCTCTCAACGGCTTCGACATCAGCTACGTCGATCAGGCGAGCAACCGTTACTATTTGGCCGATAGAAGCAACAAGGCTGTCGACGTGTTCGATGGCACTAGCGGCAAGATGGTCGACCGCTTGCCCGGCGGATTCGCTGGGCAATTAAAGAGCAACGACGTGTCCGGCCCGAACGGCATCGTTGTCGTTGGCGGGGAGTTGTGGGCCGGCGACGGCGACAGCACGCTGAAGATCATCGACCTCAAGACGAAAAAAGTCATCGATACAATTTCAACCGGCGGAAAAGCCCGGGTTGACGAGATGGCCTACGATCCGAAGGCGCACGTTGTGATTGCCGCCAACAATGCCGACGAGCCGCCGTTCCTGACGCTGATCTCGACCAAGCCGGGCCACAAAGTCGTGGCCAAGATTCCCTTGGAGGACGCTACGGACGGGATCGAGCAGGCCGTCTACGACGTAGCGACGAAAAGGTTCTATGTTTCGATTCCGGAATTGAAGAAGGATAAGGCCAAGGGTGCCGTCGCCGTCATCAACCCGGACAGCGGCAAGGTCGAGAAACTATTGCCAGTCAATGACTGCCATCCCAACGGACTGGTGCAAGGGCCTGGCGCAAACCTGCTGTTAGGTTGCAACGCCGGCGTTAAGGATAGCGGCCTGCCGCCGGTATTCGTCGTCATGAAAACTGACGGCTCGGTGGTCAAGGTCATTCCTGGCCTCGGTGCCGCCGACATGGTCGCCTACAATCCGAAGCTCAAGCAATATTACACCGCTTCGCGCGGTATGCCGGACGGCCCGGAACTCGGTGTCATCGACGCGAAATCCAACTCGCTCGTCCAACGTATAAAGCTGCCCGGCGGCAACCCGCATTCGGTTGCAGTCAGCGAGAAAAACAATCACGTCTTCCTGCCGCTCAACGCCAAGGACGGTGGCTGTAATGGTTGCGTTGCCGTCTTCGCACCGGGCAGCTAACTCGATCGTAATCGTCGAGCCTTGTGTGTCGCCAATAAAAGCGGCACGCAAAGAAACCGCTGACCGTTACCGGTTCAGCGGTTTTTTTTGAATGACAGATTACTGCGGCTGAAATGTCTGAAGGTAGGCCAACAGGTTTTCGATCTTTTCCGGATCGCTGATACCCCAGAAAATCATCCGGGTTCCGGGTACCACTTCTTTTGGATCCTTGATGTACGCGGTCAGTGTTTCGCGGGTCCAGACGACGCCCGATGATTTCATCGAGGACGAGTACTGGTAGTCCGTAGTGCTCCCGGCACGACGCCCGAAAATGGCATTGAGCTGCGGCCCAAAAGACCCCCGTGCTGAAACACCTGTTTGATGGCATCCGCCGCAAATTCGGCTAAACAGTTTCTGACCTGCTTCAGCATCGCCGGCCGCTTCTGCTTGCGTGCTCAACAACCCTGCGTTAAGCACTAAGGCAAAGGTCAGTACTGCGGATTTTTTCATGTTCTGCTCCAGATCAGGCGTTGCTTATAGCAAAAGCTGGCAGCTATTTCATCATGACAAGCTTCTACACCGAAGCCTTAGTGAGGCTATTCAGGTTCATTCCGAGGGGAAGAAGAACTATCTGCTCGGCACCCACAGACAGCCGAGTAAGTGAAAACGAGTGCCTTGTACTTTTGCATGAGCGCAGAGCCTTTCGATCTAACGCTCCGCGCCCCGCTCCCGTTTCCCAACCAGGAGCGCGGCGCTCACACGGTTGTCAGCATCATTTGTCATCCATCTTTTTTTCCGACGATGGCGGCCGATACTCGGTGTTCTCTTCAGCGTTGGGTGCTTCAGGGAGATGCCCTGGAGTGAACACATGAGTCAGCAGGTCTTTGGCATCGATTTCGTTGACGCCATTCACCGAACGGGCGAGCTCTACCACCCGTTCGCACTCTTTATGGGTGTTAACGCGGCCGCTCAACGCCACTGTACCGGCATGGGTTTTGACATTGACATGCAGGCTGAGAGTCGGTTCTGAAAATGCCAGGGCCGACCTCACCCGCGTCGTAATCCACGCGTCGTGAACAGCGACTCCCAGATCATGAGAGTAATGCTGGAAGGAGTGAGTTTTCATAGCTAGACCCTCTCTCGTGTCATCAACAGGTTAATTATAGTGCGGCCGTTGCGTGAGGTCAGAGCGCTGTCCCCCAGCACGTCTGCGTCAGTCGCTTTGTGCCGGGCGCAGAGTGCGCTACCGAACAGACCCGCGCGGGCAGCGGAGTTAACCTGGCGTGAGGTAGATCACTGCCAAATCAGGACGGTGCGATCCTCCTGCTCATCCAGTGGACGGTGGGGTTCAGTGATTCCCTCATTCAAGGAGGCACGACTCATGACTCAGCATTCGCAAATACCTTTATATCGACGACTGGCAGTGATGCTCGTCGCTGTTATGGCGACAGCTGCCGCGCTACCGGTACTGGCGCAGCACGACAATCAACGCGAGGGCTACGGCCGGCAGGTTTACCATCGCGACTATCGTGGTGGCCATGATAATCGTGATAGCCATCGTGACTATCGCGGCGGCCGTGGCGGTGACTATCGCGGTGGAGGCAGCGACGATTTAGGGGCGATACTTGTTGGCGCAGTCTTGGGAGCAGTGGCCGCGGGTGCGGTACGGGCGCCGCCCGCCGTGATTTACCGGGAACCCCCTCCGCCGCCACCACCGGGGGTCAGGTACTACTATCCCAACACGTACAACTCCAATGGATATCCTCCACCCGGCTATTAAGCTCCCTAGCCGCATGAAACCCGAGCGACCGCCGCTCGCACTGATATATCCCCTGCAACGGTCGTCAATTCGACAACTCAATCCGGATATAAAGACATGAACAACTTCGTACTTAAAGCGGCTATGCCGGCAGCGTTGATGCTGGCATTCCTCACCACTTCTGTCTCGGCACAGACAACGGCAGCGAGCAGTACTGCCGCACCGTCACAGACGACTGCCACTCATGCCAAAAAGCACGTAGACGTTGTCGAGAAGAAAATCCACGAACTGCACGCCAAGCTGAAAATCACCGACAAGCAGTCAGCTCAATGGGATGCCTATGCGCAAACCATACGCGACAACGCTCACAACGCCGATACTGCCTTTCTGGAGCGTGCGGAAAAGCTGCCAGCGTTGAGTGCCGATGACGCGATGGTGACTTATGCCAAATTAGCCCAATTGCACGCGGACAATATGCAGAAGCTTGCAACGGCGTTTAGCGCTCTGTATGGCACGTTTTCCGACGTTCAGAAAAAAAACGCCGACAAGCTGTTCCGCAATGAACAGGAAAAACGCGAGGACCGGCTCGAGGCAGCGAAAAAAACCCATTAAGAGGCCAGAATCCTCAACCAGGCGAACCGGCCGCTGCAGGCTCGGTTCGCATTGGAGCGCAGCGACCCGCAGCGGCTGATACCAAGGACTGAAATATGGCTGAACAGCTACGCTGTTCCGGAAGATCCGCAGACCTGTTGGAGGTCTCCCATGCAGCTCGAAGGTTCCTGCCATTGCGGCGCGGTGTCGTTCAGTCTGAGCAGTGCCCACCCCTACCCTTATCAACGCTGTTACTGCTCGATCTGCCGCAAGACCCAGGGCGCGGGCGGCTATGCGATCAACCTCGGCGGCGAGGCGAACAGCCTGAAAGTCCGTGGCCGCAAACACATCGCGATCTATCACGCCCGCCTCAAGGATGACGGTGCCCGACGTGCCCACAGCAGCAGCGCCGAACGGCACTTCTGCTCGCTCTGCGGCACTGGCTTGTGGCTGTTCAGCCCTGAATGGCCCGAGTTGATTCACCCCTTCGCTTCGGCCATCGACACCCCGCTGCCGGTGCCGCCGGAACACACGCACCTGATGCTCGGTTCAAAAGCCCCGTGGGTCGAAGTCGAGGCACATCCCAAGGATCAGCTGTTCGAGGTCTACCCGGAAGAATCCATCGCCGAGTGGCACGAACGGCTGGGGCTGGCCCGTTAACAGTCTTTGACAAAGGCTGGCATAGGTCAGCAATGCAGAGACCATTTCCTCCAGTTCACCGACGTTAACGAGGTGCGCTATTGCTCCGAACGCTGCCGGAGCGGGCCATTCACTCCGCCCGTCATTTTCACCGTCTGCGCCGGTTTGATGGCTTCTGTTCCAGGACCGTCTCGGCTCTCCATTGCGCCGTGGCGAGTCTGGAGGTAAAGAACTCTGCCAAGGCGCTAACCTTCGCTGGCCGTGCACGAGCCGTGGGTGTGACGAAATAAAGACCCCCTTCAGGCAAACGCCAATCGGTCAACAGCGGCTCAAGCTGCTTGTCTCGGAAATACTGCGTCGCGATGAACTCGGGGATCTCGGTGATGGCCTGTCCGGCAAGGACGGTAGGTAACAATGCCTCCACGCTCGTTGCCCGGAGCCCGCCGACGGGCACAACAGTGCATTCCTCAGCGCTCTTTGTGTGCATAAAGCGCCAGACGTCACGTCTATTCCTGTTGATGTAACTCAGGCACTGGTGAGCATCCAGCTCGTTCGGGTGCTGGGGGCGACCGTAGCGAGACAGATAGTCAGGGGACGCCACCACGAACCGGCGCACCGGTGCAATGAGGCGGGCGACGAGTGACGAATCTTCCATCACCGCGATGCGCAGGGCGGCGTCAAAGCCCTCGCCAATCAAGTCAGCTTGCGCGTCCGCAGAATGAAGATCGATGGAAATGTCCGGATAGGTCCGAAAGAACTCGGGCAGCAACGGGGCGACCCAGCGCGCGCCAAAGGAGAGCGGCACTGCGAGCTTTACGAGACCACGTGGTCGACTCGATGTCTCACGTGCGAAATCTTCAGCCTCCTCGGCCTCCGCGTAGATTTTTGCCGCTCGATCGGCGAGCGAGCGGCCATAGTCCGTGAGTGCAAGTCGTCGGGAGGTACGGTTGAACAATCGACCTCCCAACCGCTCTTCAAGGCGGGTAACGGCCCGCGAGACCGTCGCGACCGAGACACCCATGGCTGCCGCCGCCGCGGCAAATGAACCTTCTTCGGCGACCTTCCCGAACATCGCGAGCCCTTCGAAATCTGGCAGCTTCGACATGACATTCCTGCAACGATGGTTTTCATTCATTTCTATTTCGGAAAATAGCGCATGGCCATAGATTTGTCTCACCCAACTTCCTCCGACGCAGCTTGCATCGCGGGTACGGAGCTCTTCGTCGATGGAGGGCAGGCCCAAGTCTGACGACTGGCCTGGGCGGCTGGTTCGTCAATTGAATGAAAGAGGACATGACCATGTTTGAAGTATTTGCCTTTGCCACGCCCAACAGCCTCAAGGTCTCCATCGCGCTGGAAGAGCTGGGGCTGGACTACCGGCTCGTCCCCGTCAATTTGCGTCAGGGGGAACAGAAGAGCGAAGCCTTCCGAGCCTTGAATCCCAACGCCAAAGTGCCCGTGCTTATTGACCGTTCCTCCGAGCCAGGCGTCAACGATGTGGTGCTCGGCGAGTCCGCCGCCATCCTGGTCTACCTCGCAGAGAAAACCGGGCAACTGCTTGCGAAGGATGGCATTCATCGCGGCAAGGTATTCGAACAACTCTTCTTCCACGCGTCCGGCCTGAGCCCCGCGTTCCTGCAGGCGTTCCTGGTCAACCTGCAGTCGTCACCGCAAGCTGAGGCCCAAGCGCGTGCTTTATCGGAAGTCGATCGAGTGCTGGGGGTGCTCAACCACAACCTTGAGCAGCGTCCTTATGTGGCTGGTGAGACGTACAGCATTGCCGACATCGCACATTTCGGCTGGGTGTGGCGTCACCAGGCAATCGGCGCATCTCTCGCCCAGTTCCCGTTCGTGACTCGCTGGTACGAAGAAGTCTCGGCGCGGCCCGCAGTCGTTACGGCCATCAACAAGACTTTGGCGCTTGCTCAATAGCAATCGGCTCAACAGTCAATGACTAAGGAGAAGAATCATGAATGCTCGCATCAATGAACTGCTGCTTCGCAATCTTCAGGAGGTCTTTGGTGAAGGCGATGCCTCCCGTCGTCGTGAAGCCATCATGGAGCTCTACACCGAGGATTGCATGATCTACGTGCCTCCAGGTGTGTTTGTCGGGCACGACGCGCTGGACAAACTTGCCGGAGATCTTCGCGCGATGCACCCGCACTTCGTGTACACACCACACAGCAAGCCGCAGGCGCTCCACAATGCCGGTCGCCTGGCATGGGGCTCTGGTCCGCGCGGCGAGTCACCCGACTACACGGGTTGGGATGTGATCATCGTTCGCGATGGGAAAATAGCGGCGCTCTATGTCTTTCTCGATAGCGATCCCACTTGAAACAACCGAGTGCTCTCGCTTGGCTGCACTGGGTCGGCGAGCGAGAGTACTCCCTCGGGGACGGATTTATTGTCCACCATTCTATGTTCTCAAGAGTTTTTAACAATTTGCCTGTTTTCTTTCACAGACAAACCTCGGCTCAAAGCGTCGGCACACCACTGTGGAAACGGAACTCGACATCCGGGGACTCGATCAGCTCTTGCTCGGCGGCACGCACCTTGTCGATCACCTGCGCGATGTCCTTGGCGTCGCCATACTGGTAAGCCAGCTTCAGGTACCCCTGGAAGTGCCGCGCCTCGCTTTTCAGCAGGCCGAAGTAGAACTTGCCCAGCTCTTCATCCAGGTGCGGCACCAGGGCTTCGAAACGCTCGCAACTGCGCGCCTCGATAAATGCCCCGACCACCAGCGTGTCCACCAGTTTTACCGGCTCGTGGCTGCGCACCACTTTGCGCAAACCCGAAGCGTAACGACCGGCAGACAGCTGGCGCAGTTCGATCTTGCGCTTTTTCATCAGGCGCATGACTTGTTCGTGATGCACCAGTTCTTCCCGGGCCAGACGCGACATCAAATTGATCAGGTCGACGTGCGAGTGGTACTTGGCGATCAGGCTGAGCGCGGTGCTGGCGGCCTTGAACTCGCAGTTCTTGTGGTCGATCAGCAGGGTTTCCTGGTCGGCCAATGCGGCCCGAACCCAGCCGTCAGGCGTGCGGCAGCCAAGGAACTGATGAATCTCAGGAAGGATCATTGGCTCACTTCCGACAGTTCAACAGGACCATTGGGCAGGACGGCGAGGATTTCAGGGTTCAGTAACATGAGGCTCACGGGCAATAGGTTCACAGCGAAGGGCGCCGATTATACTTGCCTGCCGGCAGACCACCAGTCGCTGCACTTGATATGCATCAAGACCCGGATTCGCGACCAGCAACTATAGTTGTGCAACGACGTGTTTTCTCATTCATCGGAGATTCCGACCATGCAAGCCATCCGCAGCATCCTGGTGGTCCTTGAGCCCTCGCCCAACGAAAGCCTGGCCCTCAAACGCGCCAAGCTGATCGCCGGGGTGACTCAGGCGCATCTGCACTTGTTGATCTGCGATAAAGAGCACGATCACTCGGCGCTGTTGAGCGTGCTCAAGGCCAGCCTGCTGGAAGACGGTCATAGCGTCACCACCGAGCAAGCCTGGAACAAAAGCCTGCATGAAACCATCATCGATGTGCAGCAGGCCGAAGGTTGCGGGCTGGTGGTCAAGCAACACTTTCACGACAACCCGTTGAAAAAAGCCCTGCTGACCCCGGAAGACTGGAAGCTGATGCGTCAGTGCCCTAGTCCGGTGTTACTGGTGAAAACCTCGAAATCCTGGGCCGGCGGGACGATTCTGGCGGCCATCGACGTGGGCAACAGCGATCCTGAACACCGCGTGCTGCATGCCAGCATTGTCGATCATGGCTTCGACATCGCCCACCTGGCCAAAGCCCAGCTGCATGTCATCAGCGCCCATCCGTCGCCGATGCTCTCGGCGGCCGACCCGGTTTTCCAGCTCAAGGAAACCATCGAAGCCCGCTACCGCGAGCAATGCAAGGCGTTCCAGGCCGAGTTCGACATCGACGACGACCACCTGCATATCGAAGAAGGCCCGGCCGATGTGCTGATTCCCCACGTTGCACATAAATTGCAGGCGTCGGTGACTGTCATCGGCACCGTGGCGCGTACCGGGTTCTCAGGCGCGTTGATCGGTAATACAGCGGAAGTGGTGCTCGATTCGCTGGAAAGCGATGTGCTGGTGCTCAAGCCACAGGAAATCATGGATCACCTGGAGGAATTGGTGACCAGCGGAAAATAAGGCGCCTGATGGATCGCTATCGCGAGCAAGCTCGCTCCCACAGTTGATCTGTGTCGTTCACAAATCCAGTGTGGGAGCGAGCTTGCTCGCGATGCTTTTAAGCGCCGGGCGCCAAGGCATCCTTAAGGAAACCCGGCGCAATGTAGCGCTGGTAATGCGCCTCCGACAGCAGGAAAAATTCCCGATCGATGGCGTCGCGCAACTCCGGCAAATTCCAGTCACGAAACTCCGGCAGCAACACCATCCCATAGGCTTCCAGATTGTTGATCACCCGCGCGCCCCTGGCGATCAACTGATACGCCCAGCAATATTCCGACTGATGGGGCACAAAGCGGATTTTCCGCTGCACCAGCTGCTCACGCAGGCGCGCGGGATCGAAAATTTCGAGTTTCCCGGCCATCACTTGCACCAACAGCTGCTCAAGACGCAGCCAGACGGCGCGCTTTTCTTCCTCGTTGTAACCGTTCCAGTGAATCACTTCATGGTGGAAACGCTTGCAGCCGCGGCACACCAGATCACCGTAAACAGTGGAACAGAGGCCGACGCAGGGAGTCTTGATGGTTTGATTGGGCATAGGTAGGCAAAACGCGAGAAAGCAAAACAGGTTGGCATGTTAGCCCTTTGTCTAACATTCATCACCCCTCAAAGTTCAGGGCCTAACTTACCTTTAATTTTTTTTTGCCGTAGAATCAGCCAGCCTTTTAAGGCGCCAATGTCCGTTAGAAGCTGTTTTCAAAGCGTCACGAGCACAGTCGTTCCTTCAGAGCGGTGTTGGCGAAGGGTTTTTCCAGCGGGGAAAAGCCTAACGCCAACCCTCATCAGCTCCCCGTTCTGCAGGCGTAAAACTTTGAAAGCAGCTTCTGTAAGGAATTGCCGGTAATTCTGGCTAAGCGGCCCACAACGCCACGCAGCGCATGAGTACGGCAATTTCGGGATGAGCGTCCCGGACACCCATTTGGGACCACTGATGAGGGTAATAACTGTGCTTGAAGCCTACCGCAAACATATCGAAGAGCGTGCAGCACTGGGTATCGTTCCCCAGCCGCTTAACGCCGAACAAACTGCAGGCCTGGTCGAGCTGCTGAAGAATCCCCCGGCTGGCGAAGAAGCTTTCCTCGTTGACCTGATCACCAATCGCGTTCCGCCTGGCGTGGACGAAGCAGCCTATGTAAAGGCCGGCTTCCTGTCTGCGTTGGCCAAAGGCGAAGCCACTTCCCCTCTGATCGACAAAAAGCGCGCTGTTGAACTGCTTGGCACCATGCAAGGCGGCTACAACATCGTGACGCTGGTTGACCTGCTCGACTCCGCCGAACTGGCTCCAGTCGCTGCCGCGCAACTCAAGCACACCCTGCTGATGTTCGATGCTTTCCACGACGTCGCGGAAAAAGCCAAGAACGGCAACGTTCACGCTCAAGGCGTACTGCAATCCTGGGCTGACGGCGAGTGGTTCAAGAACCGCCCGGTTCTGGCCGACAAGATCAGCCTGCGCGTGTTCAAGGTCACCGGCGAAACCAACACCGACGACCTGTCCCCTGCTCCTGATGCCTGGTCGCGTCCAGACATCCCGCTGCACGCCCTGGCCATGCTGAAAATGGCCCGTGACGGCATCGTGCCGGATGAGCAAGGCGTCACCGGTCCGATGAAGCAGATCGAAACCATGCGCGGTGAAGGCTTCCCTATCGCCTACGTCGGCGACGTAGTGGGTACCGGTTCTTCGCGTAAATCGGCGACCAACTCGGTGCTGTGGTTCTTCGGCGACGACGTTCCTTACGTGCCGAACAAGCGTGCTGGCGGTTTCTGCTTCGGCAGCAAAATCGCTCCGATCTTCTACAACACCATGGAAGATGCCGGCGCACTGCCAATCGAATTCGACGTCACCAACATGAACATGGGCGACGTAATCGACCTGTACCCTCATGCTGGCAAAGTCACCAAGCACAACAGCGACGAAATCCTGACCACCTTCGAAATGAAGACCCCGGTCCTGCTCGACGAAGTCCGTGCTGGCGGTCGTATTCCGCTGATCATCGGCCGTGGCCTGACCGAGAAGGCGCGTGCCGAGCTGGGTCTGCCACCGTCCGACCTGTTCAAGAAGCCGGAAGCTCCGGCTGAAAGCACCAAGGGTTTCACCCTGGCGCAGAAAATGGTCGGCAAGGCGTGCGGCGTAGTTGGCGTTCGTCCAGGTACTTACTGCGAACCGAAAATGACCACCGTCGGTTCCCAGGACACCACTGGCCCGATGACCCGTGACGAACTGAAAGACCTGGCATGCCTGGGCTTCTCGACCGATCTGGTCATGCAGTCCTTCTGCCACACCGCGGCCTATCCAAAACCGATCGACGTCACCACTCACCACACCCTGCCAGACTTCATCATGACCCGCGGCGGCGTTTCCCTGCGTCCGGGCGACGGCATCATCCACAGCTGGCTGAACCGCATGCTGCTGCCGGACACCGTCGGTACCGGTGGTGACTCGCACACCCGTTTCCCGATGGGCATCTCGTTCCCGGCCGGTTCCGGCCTGGTCGCGTTCGCCGCAGCCACTGGTGTGATGCCACTGGACATGCCGGAATCGATCCTGGTGCGCTTCAAAGGCAAAATGCAACCGGGCGTCACCCTGCGTGACCTGGTTCACGCCATTCCTTACTACGCGATCCAGGCTGGCCTGCTGACCGTAGAGAAGAAAGGCAAAAAGAACGCCTTCTCTGGCCGCATCCTGGAAATCGAAGGCCTGGACAACCTGAGCATCGAACAAGCCTTCGAGCTGTCCGACGCCTCGGCCGAACGTTCGGCTGCCGGTTGCACCATCAAGCTGTCGAAAGAGTCGATCACCGAGTACCTGAGCTCCAACATCACCCTGCTGCGCTGGATGATCGGCGAAGGCTACGGCGATGCGCGTACTCTGGAACGTCGTGCTCAAGCGATGGAAGCCTGGATCGCCAACCCTGAGCTGATGGTTGCCGATGCTGACGCCGAATACGCTGAAACCATCGAAATCGACCTGGCCGACATCAAAGAGCCTGTGCTCTGCGCGCCGAACGATCCGGACGACGCCCGTCTGCTGTCCAGCGTTGCTGGCGAGAAGATCGACGAAGTGTTCATCGGTTCGTGCATGACCAACATCGGTCACTTCCGCGCTGCCGGTAAACTGCTGGATCAGGTCAAGGGTCAGCTGCCAACCCGTCTGTGGCTGTCGCCGCCGACCAAGATGGACGCTCACCAACTGACCGAAGAAGGCTACTACGGCATCTACGGCAAGGCTGGCGCGCGCATGGAAATGCCGGGCTGCTCGCTGTGCATGGGTAACCAGGCTCGCGTTGAGCCGAACTCCACCGTGGTTTCGACCTCGACCCGTAACTTCCCGAACCGTCTGGGCGATGGTGCCAACGTCTACCTGGCTTCGGCCGAGCTGGCGTCGGTGGCCTCGATCCTGGGTCGCCTGCCGACCGTCGAGGAGTACATGGCCTACGCGAAAGAAATCGACACCATGGCCAGCGATGTCTATCGCTACCTGAGTTTCGACCAGATCGCCGAGTTCCGTGAAGCTGCAGCGAACGCCAACATCCCGGTCGTTCAAGCCTAACGCCTGTGGCGAGGGAGCTTGCTCCCGCTCGGCTGCGGAGCAGTCGTAAAATCAGCCACCGTATTCTATCTGAATACTCGCGGTGGCTGATTTTTGGGCCGCTTCGCGACCCAGCGGGAGCAAGCTCCCTCGCCACAAAAAAACGCCGTGCATCGTAAGGTGCGCGGCGTTTTTTTATGCCGGAAGGTTTTGCCCTGAATCATTGAGCGCCAGCTGTACCGCGCCATCCACACTCAAGCCACAGAGAACGACTTGCGAACGCTCGGCCTCAGGCAACGCCGACAACACCGTTTGAGCCTCGTCCTTGAGCCGTGCCAGCAGCAACCGTTTGCCTTCAATGCGGACTCGCAGAAAGAACTCCTCCAACGCCTCGATACTGGTGCCATCCAGGTCTGGCGACTCTTCCAGGCTGAGAATCACCGTGTGAATCGGCGTTTCAGAGTGTCGAATCAAGTGTAATGCGCCACCGAGAATTCGCTCCACGTTAGCAAAGAACAACGCCTCGCTCGGTCGCACAATCAACATCCCCGGCACTGCCTTGGCCAATGGATGACGTTGTACGTCGACAAAGTCGTGTCCGGTGCCGATGTGCCCGAGAATCTGGATATCCGCCGCCGACATCTGCTTGAGCATCAGCAGCACACTGATCGCCACCGCCACCAGCAAACCGTCCAGCACCCCCAACACCAACACCGCCGCCACGGCGCAGATCACCAGCAGGCGATCGCGTCGCCAGATGAAATAGCGCCCCAACGGTTGCAGGCTCAAGCCGCGAGCCAGTGCATGGGTGACGATCGCGGCCAGGATCGGCTCAGGGGTCAAGGCAATATAAGGCAGCACCGTCAGGACGATGATCAGCACCACCAACGCTGCCACGCCACCGGCCAAACGTGAAGTCGCGCCGGCGGCCTCATTCGCGGAAGTCGCGGAATACCCCGCCCCTGCGGGCATCCCGTGAAACAGTCCGGACAGCAGGTTCGACGCCCCGAGCGCCAGCAGATCCCGGTTCGAGGACACCCGATCACCATGTTTAAGTGCGAAGGAGCTGATCGAGCCGTAGGACTCTGCATACAGGATCATCACCATGGCAAAGCCCAGCTCCCCCAGGCGCAACCAATCGGCAAAGGGCAACACCGGCAGCTTCGGAACCTCCAGGCCGAGGTCGATCACCCCGATCAGCCTGACCCCATAGGCCGGCAAGTTCAGCCATTGTCCCGCCACGATGCCGATCACCACCACCAGCAACCCACCCGGCAAGCGCCGGAACCGCCCAAACAACCACAACAATGCCAACGCCACCGCGGCCACACCGGCGGCGGCCCAGTTCCACTGCGGCAGTTGCTCCAGCAGCTGCGGCAAAAAGCGAATCACGTTGCCGTCGCTCAGGTGCACCCCGACCACGCTGGCGAGTTGTTTAAGGATGATCGTCAGCGCCAGGCCAAAGGCAAAGCCGCGCAATACCGGCTTGGCGATAAACGACGTCACGCTGCCGAGTTTGAACAACCCGGCCAGCAAAAAGAACGCGCCTGTGACCAGAACCAGCCCGATGGCCAGGCTCGCGCGCAGTTGCGGATCGCCACTGGCCAGCGTCGCGGTAGCTGCCGCCAACACCGCAGCTGACGAAGAAGTCGCGGAAACAATGGCAAACCGGCTGGTGCCAAACAGTCCATAGCAGAGTAACCCGGCGAACAGGGCGATCACCCCCGCCTGCGGCGCCAGGGCAGCGATACTCGAATAGGCGACAGCCTCGGGCAGCAGCAATCCAGCAATCGATAACCCGGCCAACAGGTCCTGCCAGCGATTGGGTTGCTCGACAGGATTTGGGGGTGAGACGTTCGGCAATCCAATGTCTCCGATCAACGGGCGAAAAAAAAGCTGCTGCACGTATCACGCGCAGCAGCCACTGTAGCTGTCAATCCGGCACTGCGCGAGCAGTCCGGAATCTTTTGACCTTCGCCTATCAAGCGGTCAGCGAATAAATCAACGCCGAAATCGCCACCAGGCCCACCAGTGTCACGAAGACGTTGGAGGCTTGGCCGCGATAACGCGCCATCGCAGGCACCTTGCGGATCGCGTACATCGGCATCAGGAACAGAATCGACGCGATGACCGGGCCACCGAGGGTCTCGATCATCCCCAGGATGCTCGGGTTCAGCGTGGCGACGATCCAGCAGACCACCAGCATGAACGCCGCAGTCATACGGTCCAGGGTCTTCGGTGTCGGGCGACGACCGCTCTTGACGATCAGCCCCTTGAGGCCTTCGCTGGCGCCGATGTAGTGACCCAGGAACGACTTGGAAATGGCCACGAAGGCAATCAACGGTGCGGCGAACGCGATCGTCGGGTTGCTGAAGTGGTTGGCCAGGTACGACAGGATCGACAGGTTCTGCGCCTTGGCCTCGGCCAGTTGCTCTGGCGACAGGGTCAGCACACAACTGAAGACGAAGAACAGCACCATCACCACCATCAAGGCGTGAGCGCGGGACAGGATTTGCGAGCTGCGCTCTTCTGCGTGCACGCCATAACGACGCTTCTGGTCCACCGCAAATGCCGAGATGATCGGCGAGTGGTTGAACGAGAACACCATCACCGGAATCGCCAGCCACAACGTGTGCAGCAGCGCCGACGGTTCAGGCAAAGTGCTGGCGGTGGCGAGAATACCGCCGTTCCAGTGCGGAATCAGGAACACCGCCAGAAACAGCAGCGCCACGATGAACGGGTAAACCATCAGGCTCATGGCCTTGACGATCATCTGCTCGCCGCAACGCACCACGGCCAGCAGCCCAAGAATCAGCACTAACGACAGAATCGCCCGTGGCGGCGGCATGATGTGCAACTGATGCTCGAGGAAACTGCCCACGGTGTTGGTCAGGGCGACGCTATAGATCAGCAGGATCGGGAAGATCGCGAAGAAGTACAGCAAGGTGATCAGGGCGCCGGCCTTGATCCCGAAATGCTCTTCGACGACCTCGGTGATGTCTGCCCCCGCACGACCCGATAACACGAAGCGGGTCAGGCCACGGTGTGCGTAAAAGGTCATCGGGAATGCCAGCAACGCCAGAATCAACAGCGGCCAGAAACCGCCAAGACCTGCGTTGATTGGCAAAAACAGGGTACCCGCACCAATCGCCGTGCCAAACAGGCCCAGCATCCAGGTGGTGTCATGGCGATTCCAGCTGCTGAGGCTCGCTGGTGCCGCCGCTTCATAGCGTTCATCAACGCTATTGGCCTGATCATTCATCCGGTCAGATCTCCGCATTCCGGTCACTTGCCACTCGGTCAGGACGAGTCAGAAAAAGCTGACAGGCAGCGCCCTGGCCGAAACAGGGGCGCGATTGTCCGGGATTAATGAGCAGAAGCAAAGACTTAGCTGAGGAGTGGTTATGCGGATCAGATGCTCGGCAATGGCTTTGAGCGCCACAGCCCACAAAAACCAGCGCCTGGGCGCGAAAAATCCGAAAAAGCTGCTTGAATCAATGTTTTAACGAAGCCACTCAATCTGCCTGGCTACAATCTGACGGAGTGATGCCATGCCACTCGTTCGTGTCGACATCAAAAAACACCAGAACCCGACCTTCGCCAAACGCGTTGGCGAGCTCATCTATGCCGCCATGCGCAGCGCTATCGGCGTCCCTGAGCATGATAATTTCCAGATCCTTGCCGAACACGATGAACTGCACTTCATCTTTGATCCGGTCTACCTGGGCATCAACCGCAGCGACAATCTGGTCATCATCCAGATCAGCCTGAACGAAGGCCGTACCCTGGAGCAGAAAAAGCTGCTCTACAAGACCATTGCCGAAAGCCTCAACACGGAGTTGGCGGTTCGTCTGGAAGATGTCTTCATCAATCTGGTGGAGGTCAAGAAAGAGAACTGGTCGTTTGGCAACGGGGTCGCTCAATACGCGAGCTGAGCACACTCAAGAATCGCCCTGCAGCTCCATTGACATGTTTACTGAACCCACAGCATGATCGGCCTCATGAACTTCTCTGTGCTGAACCTCACCCGCACCACCACGACCGCTTCCGGCGGGTCGTGTGGTGGCTGGCTGAAATGAATACAGCGCAGTGAACCCCAGGCCCCGCCAGCAATGGACGGGGCCTTGTTGTTTCTCCCGTCCGTTCGGCACTTCATGGAGAAACACCTATGTCATCGGCACTTTTGATCATCGATATGCAAGTCGGTCTGTTCAACGGCCCGGACAAGCCCCACGACGGCGAACGAGTGCTTGCCAACATCCGGCAACTCATTCACCGGGCCCGAGAGCGCGAAGTACCGATTTATGCGGTACGACACACCGGCCCTGAGGGTTCGCCCATTGAGGCTGGCAGTGCCTTTTGGCACTTGCTGCCCAACCTTGAACTGGACGCCAGCAGCGACATCCTGTTCGACAAAACCAGACCCAATGCCTTTTACGCAACGTCCCTGGCGCAGCAACTACAGGCGAGCGAGATCAATGACCTGTTCATTGTCGGCATGAAAACCCAGTACTGCATCGACAGTACCTGCCGAGCCGCGGCCGACCTGGGATTCAATCCCGTGCTGGTGGCCGACGCCCATACCTGCATGGACACACCTATACTGCCGGCGCAGGTAATCATCGAACACCATAACGCGACCTTGAACGGCGCATTCGCCAAAATAGTGAACACAGCAGACGCCAGGTTCTGATGCGTTGAAAAGATCGCAGCCTTCGGCAGCTCCTACATTGACCACGTTCGCCGCAACGATTGTGATCCTGTAGGAGCTGCCGAAGGCTGCGATCCTTTGATCTTGCTTCTATTATTGGAGATTGCCAAACCGCTCTGTAGTCAGCAATCTGAACCGACATTCGAGCCCCGACATTCCGATGCCTTCAGGAGCCCAGCATGCCTACAACCGTCCTGGTACTGGTTGAAACGATCAACGACTACCTGCCGATCCTCGAGCATCAAGGCTTCCACCTGATTCTCGCCCCTACTCCCGTCGAACGCGCCCAAGCCATCGCCACTCATGGCGGACAAATCGATGCGGTGCTGACGCGTGGGCCACTGGGGTTGTACGCCGAAGAAATCGCCGCGCTGCCGAACCTGAAGATCATCTGCGTGATCGGCGCCGGTTACGAGCAGGTCGATTTGCAAGCCGCCAGCGACCGGGGCATTACCGTCACCAATGGCGCCGGCGTAAACGCCTCGTCGGTGGCCGATCATGCGATGGCTTTGTTGCTGTCGTTGGTGCGTGACATCCCTCGGTGCGACGCGGCGGTGCGACGCGGTGAATGGCCGAAGATCATGCGCCCGTCACTGGCCGGCAAACGCATAGGCATTCTGGGCCTCGGTGCCGTCGGCATGGCCGTCGCCAAACGCGCCGCCAATGGCTTCGACATGACGGTGAGTTACCACAGCCGCCAGTTGCTCAGCGACGTACCCTACGACTTTTGCTCGACGCCCACCGAGCTGGCTCGGGCCTCCGACTTTCTGATCGTTTGCACACCGGGCGGGATCGGCACACAGCATCTGGTCAACAAGCAGGTACTGGATGCATTGGGGCCCCACGGATTTATCGTCAACATTGCCCGCGCCAGCGTGGTTGCCACCAGCGATCTGATTTCCGCGCTTGAGCAACGGCGGATCGCCGGTGCCGCACTCGATGTATTCGATGCAGAGCCTCAGGTGCCGGATGCGCTCAAGGCATTGAGCAACGTGATCCTCACACCTCACGTGGCCGGCCTGTCACCGGAAGCAACCCGGGGAACCGTTGAACTGGTCGGGCAGAACCTGATGGCGTTTTTCTCCGATCGTCCGGTGTTGACGCCGGTCAAGTTACCCGAGCCGCTCTGAGAGGACACGGCGGGGGTTAGAGAACCCCCAATAACGTCCAGAGTCGACGCGACTCCGCGTCAGCCGATATCAACTCGCCCAGCAGTTCGCTAAGCGGTTTATTGCCCCACTCCACACCGCGCTTGATCAAGTAAGGCACCGGGCTGTGGGGCTCGGTTCGCGCCAGGTATTCGGCAATCAGCAACAGTTGCCGATAAGCCTCTTCACGATTCACCGGCTCGCGCATTGCCTGCTGGGCTGGCGCAATCTCCGGCTCCAGAGAATCTTGTGGCGCCGGGACCTGCGGTGGCTCGACCGGGGCTTCGGCGGGTTGACGTGGATGCATGGCGATGAACTCCTGAACGAGCGTCAACAGCGCCTCGATGATGTCCTGCAACGATTTGTAGCCTGGCGCCTGATTGCCCAGGTAGGCATCACTCCAGTCCTGGAGCCGTTGCAGATGCTGCAAGCTCAATAACAGGCTGCCCTGGCTGCGCAACCAGAATGACAGCGGCGTCGCACGAATCTGTTCGGTGAGTTTTTTCTGCTCGTTGCGAGCGGTTTCAGCCGACGTTTTCGCCGCCTTGGTGTCATTGACCATCACCTGCTGCACCTGCAAGCGTCGCCAGTCATCCAGACAATAGCTCGCAAATTCGCTGGTGCGAGTGTCGAACAGCGGCACCCGGGTGAGCAGGATTTCACTGTAGCGGCGCGCCAGCCATTCGAGAGGAATTACCCGCCACGACTGGTCGCCCTCCTCGGCCTGCGGGTGAAGTTGCTCGGGGTAGCGTTCACATAAACCCGCCACCAGCGCCAGACTGCCCGGCAACCCTTCCAGACCGTCCAGATGCAACCAGGCCTCGCCGAGCCAGGCACTGAGCATCAAGTCCTTGCTGCGTTCCAGCAACAAACGGGTGGCGAGTCTTGCCTGTTCCGGCCATTGAGCACGCTTGATCGACGACTGCCAGACCCCGGTCGGCAAGCTGGTATCGTCCTCGCGACGCAGTTCGCGCAACTGGTCGAATTCAGGCTCATAGCGCAGGTCCTGACCACAGGGCATTTCGTCGCTGATCGGTTCGATCAACTGCGTGATCAGCTCCGGCAGCGGCGATGACAATGATGGTGACGGTAGACTCACAAGCCCTCCTCGTTCGTTACGATGGCTGCCGTCGAACCCGTCGACATAAAGGGTGAACGCGGAGCACGCGTCGGCAACGGTTGAATCGACAACGGCAGTTTCGATCCCTGAGTCATCCATGACAGGCGCATGAACATCTGCGTTGGTCCCTCAATGCTGCTACTCGCGGTGACCGGCAAGCGCAAGGTCAGCGGAAAGTCCGTGTAGTCCATGCTTGGCTGGCGCTGATTCGACTGGTGCGAGCGCATCAGGCGCAGCAACGACCAAGGGCCGCCGTATTCCCAGCCGGCCTCCAGATCCCGGATCACCAGGTTCGGTTGCAACGGGTCGCTGACCGGACGCTGGGGGCCATTCCTGGCCCAGCGCAAGGTCAACCTGACGGGTTGGCCGACCATCCAGCGCAGGTTCTGTTGCGCCTCGCCGGGATAGCTGATCTGTTGATTGCCGGCATTCAGGCCCCAGGCAATGACCTGATCGGCGCCGCGTTCTTCCTCGCGATCAGTGCGCCAGCGCACGTCCATCTCCACCCCCAGAATGCCGCTCTTGTCTCGCACAAACAGCGGCCCGAGCCAGGTGCTGGCCTGTTTCAAGCGGTTGAGAAAGTCCTCCGCGGCCAAACGCTCCGGCGTCTGGCTGAGCAACAAACCGGCTTGCGCCACCGGCAGGCGCTTGTCGATCAACTCCAGCAAATGCTGGACCCGCGCCGGGTCGGCATCGGTGACCTGTGTGCCATTGGAGAACGGAAAACGCTCGGCCAGGTACTGATTGAAGTAATTGGCCAGGTCGTTCCACGCCGCCGAAGCCTGTTGCTGTTGCAGCGACTGGCAACGCTGCATCGCGGTTTGCTGCAGCTCCTGAGCCCTCAGGGCCAGCGTCCCACGGCCACCGGAAAGGTTGGCGGTTTGCAGGATCTGCGCGCAGGACCCGGTATCCATGTCGATAAAGTCCCGGCTCACCAACTGTTCGATCTGTGCCGGAGAACTGGCGGGATTCTGCTCCTTGTACTTGAGCAGTTCATCGTTCAAGGCACTGAACTGCACAACCCGTTCGTAATCCAGGCCCGACAGATTTTGCTGCTGGACCTTCAGCCACTCCAGCGCCGGGGTACGTTGTTCGGTAATACCCAACATGGTGTTGAACTGCTGCTTGAGGCTCAGTTTCAGGTCCTGCACATCGCTGGCGCCGTACAGCTGCAAGCCGAGGTTTTTCGAACCATCCCACCGAGCAATACTGGTCCTTTCGCTGAACAGCGGCTGAGCGATTATTTCGTTCAGACCACTGGCAACCTCGGCCAACGCCCGGCGGTTGAGCGCGTTCTGCAAGCGCGTGGCCAGGTCACTGCGCCGCAACTCGATAAAGGCTTTCTGCAACGCCACGGCCTGCGAGACCTGCACATTGAACCCTATGCCTTGCTGCGCCTGGCCACCCTGCTCCTCCAGGCTGAGCCACATCGCCTTGGCCGCTGCCCCTTCCGCCGCCTGGAGCAGCGCGCCTCGGTAAGCCGGCGGGATACGTGGCAACTCTTCGCTGGCGTAGCTTTTGTAACTGGCGAAGTAATTCAACGCACTGTTGAGACCATCATTGTCGGCGCTCTGATTCTGTGAAGCACTGAGGTCGGAATCATCCTGACGCAGTGCGATGGCCACGAAATCGCGCTTGAACAACGCCTGCACGGCGTTGTTCAGCTGGCTGACATGCTCTTGCAACACCAGTTGTCCGCTGCCTTGCTGAATCAGCAAATTGCCACGCGAGCCGGCCTGGGCAATCCATTGATCGCGAAAGCTCTGCTGCAACTTCGAGGCCTGCATGTCCAGCTGTTGCTCCAGTTGCGGCCCGAGCAAGGCGCTTTGGCGGACTTTATCCATCATCTCGCGGTAGCCCGGCACCAGGTCCTGGCCTTTGCCACGCCCCCACGCCGAGTTGGTCAAGCCAATCAACGCTTGCAGGTCGTCAATCAGCGCCCTCAAGTCCTCGAGTTCGCTGAGGGAATTGCCACTGCCCGACTCCAGCCGCTCCAGGTGCAACTTCAGGTAACCGGCCTGGCGCACAAAGTTGTCAGCCAGAAAGTACTGGTCCAGCCAGCGCTCCATGAGGCCTTCAAAATTCGTCGCGATGGACGAGCGCTCCGTGCTCAGGTCCAGCGCTTTCAACCCGCTGGTATCGGAATTGAGCAACACCCGATTATAGAAGGCCGAGCGACGCAACGTGCCGACGTTGAGGTTCAGCGACAAGGCGTTATTGCTGAGCAGCACCAGATCATCGAGTGGGGTCCGGGGATTGTTCAACGCCTGATTGAACCACTGATTCTGTTGCTCGAGACGCACCGCGCGCTCCACCAGTTCCTTGGCCTTGACGTAGTTTTGCCATTGCGCCGGGTCTTCGCTTTCCACGTTCACTCGGCGTTCGGTATTGCGGATCGCCTTGAGTTGCCCCAGGTCCGACACCAGCAACTCTTGCAGCGGCACCAGCAACTGCCGCTGGGCAGTGAGCCGCAGTTCGTCTTCCATCTGTGCATCCAGCGAGGAAAACCAGGACGTGGGAAAGACCACCGAGGTGAAACTCCAGCGCGGTGCCCTTTCCAGTACCCGCCAGAAACCCTCGACGTTGCGTCGCGTCGGTTCCAGCCGATGGGCTTCGTCGGTGACCGCGACATAGTTTTTCTGCGCGCCTTGCAGCAAGCGCGACAACTCATGGGCATCCTTGACCGAGTCGTGCCAGACCCAAACCATACCGATCGCCCAGACCAGCCCGACCACCAGCGCCACCACGCCAGTCACCCGTTGCCAGCGTTGGCGCAGCCGTAAAAGACGCGGTACGACCTGCGCCACGCCACGTTCGGCGACAATCCGTCGCTGCCACAATTGCCGGGCAAACGCGCTCTGCTGCATCACCGTGTCGTAGGCCGAGAAACTGTCCTGGGTACTCTCTGGCGCTTGATTGGCGGTGAAATAAATCCCGCGAAAACGCGGAGCCTCGCCTTGTGCATTGCCCTGAAAGACCGGTTCAAGCAGGGTTTGCAGCGTGCGCCGGACCGCTTCGAAGCGGTCCGGCACGGCAAACAACTCGCTGCTCAAATGCCCGGACAAGGCACCGATCTCGATGATCGATTCGGACAATGCCCGGTGCACCTGATCCAGTGCCTGATCACTCCATTGCGATTGCCAGACCGCCTCAGGCGAATACGGCGACGACCAACCCAATGCCCGTTCCCGCGCCTCGGCCGGTAACGCGCCAATCAATTCCTGAAAGCCCGGCAGTTCCTCCATCCCGGTGACGACCACGTACACCGGCAGGCTCAGCCCGAAACGCTGTAGCAGATCGATGAAGCGCCGCCGTGCCGCCAGACCGAGGCTGGCCGCCTGCTGCGGATCGCCCAGTTGACTGAAAGGCACGGTCCAGATCACCGCGTCCAGCGGCCGCTTGCTGCGCAGGCGCACGATCAACCCCAACAGACGCCACCAGCCGCCCCGTTGCAGATTCAAGCCTTCATCAGGCAGGAACAGCGCCTGTGGCACCACCAGCACCGCGCCCTCGGGGTCCGACCACCAGCGCCCGAACCAGGCGGGTTTGTCGGTGGGCTGCAAACGCCATTGGGCACACAGTTGAGTGCCCTGGGTTTCGTTGCCGAGCATCAGCAGCCAGGGAATCTGATAGCGATCCTGGGTGCCTTGCTCCTGCTCCATGTGCCGGACCGACAGATAGAAACTGCGAATCGCGGCGCCACTCTGGGTCCGTAACCACCAGACCGCCACCAGTAGCAGCGTCAGCAGCAAAAGCACCACGACGACGGTCAAGACAATGCCCAGGGTGCTCATGAGTCTTGCTCCTGGGCCGCTGCCGTTTCGGAAAGGTGCATGACCGGCTCAAGCTCCTGACGAATGTCGCGCCAGAACATCTGCCCCAACCCTGTCATCAACAACACCACGCCGAGAATCGCCAGGCCCAGACGAAAACCGTCGGGTAGCGACAGACGCATGGGCAATTGCACGGGAACGACCGCCGAAGGCTGCTCCAGCCTGGCGCTGACATCGGCGTAATCGGGCTCGTGTTGCCAGGCGAAGGCAAACAACGCCAGCCGCCACTTCTCATGCTGGAGCTGATTCTGCTCGCCGCGCAGACGCCCTTCGAAACCCAGTACCAGGCACTGCAAATAGACATTGGCCAGATCCCGGGTAGTCGGCACCTGATCGTCGAGCAATGCCTTGATCGCCAGCGGTAGCCGTTCGCCCGCCTGACGGCTGGCGTACATCCGCGACTCCAGCGGTTTGTCCTGCCAGGCGAGCTGACCCGGCCAGGGAGCGAACAACAGGGTTTCGTCGATCAGCGCGACAAACGCATACACCACGGCGGTCACCTGCTCGGTGGCGGCATCACCGACTTTGGCGAATGCCGTTCGCCACAAGCGCTGGGTAATCTGTGTCGAGAATTCGACGACGGACTCGACCAACGCCTCATCGTCACTGTCTTTGGACTGTTCGTTCCAGGCCTGCGACCACTCTTGCCAGGCCTGACGAAAAGCACTGCTCAGCGGCGCTTCGTGGAGGCCTCGCGCACCGCTGCCGACGTTCCCTTCAGGCATTTGACTCCCCTTCCCTGATCAAGCGTTTTCATTGGCTTGAGCGACAAACAACACCACTTGCCAAGGGCTGCTCGCCAGCTGCGATGCCGGCGCGACAATCTGCAACGGCAGTTGCCCGTCGAACCATTGCCCCTGTGCGGAGACCACAAACAACCGGGTGTCGTCGCCCACGCTGTAGGCCACCTGCTCGTTGCGATTCATGGCTTCATGCGTCAGCCCCCTCATGCGCTGTCGACCGAGCAAGGCAATGTGCGGCGCAGAGGCGATGATCGCCCGGCTCAACCATTCACTCGCAGACTGCTCACTCGCGCCGTTGGGCATACGCAAGCCAATCACCAGACGCTGGCTCGGTTGATCGTCGGGCAACTGGATCGAAAAGAGATGTTCGTGGCGTTCGAACGGCAGGCTGCGATAGCCAGCGCGAATCAGTTCCAGGGTATTTTCCAACCAGTCGAGTACGCTGTCGTAGCCACGCTGCAACTCGAGAAAGTCCAGCGCCGCAAAGGCCGGCACACCCGCCAGTGGATCGAGCGCCGACCAGACGCCGGCCAGCCCGAGCAACAGGCCATACAGCGCTTGCGGTGTCGCCAGCCGGCTGTTCAACAAACCCTCGACCTCCGGTAGACGCGCCCAGAGTGCCGTCAGCTGGCGACGAATTTCTGCTGCGTCATCCTGGTTACCGGCCTGCTGCGCCTGGCGCAAGCGACCGGCCAGAAACATGCATTTCTCCCGCGTCCGGGCACACAGACCGGCGACCCGCCGCCCCAACGCCGACTCCGGCAACAGACACGGTGTCGGCGCCGTGTAGGGCAGTTGCAAAAAGCCGCCGCCTTCCTTGCGAACACGCAGCAGCGGCAAGCAGATCGAGTCCGCCTTGTTCAGCTGCGTGCACAAACGCGGATTGGGTCGCCATACCGTGATCGATTCGGGGTATTGACCGCTGGTGAGGTCTGGCAGCGCATCGCCGACCACCGATTGCAATCGTCCCGTGAGCGGCAGTAATTGCCCGGCACGCCACAACGGGCTGACCGCCAGGTACACCGTCACGGTGGCGTTGTCCGTTGCATCGACCGCTTCGCTGACATCGAGCTCCAACATCGGCCCCGCACCGGCCTGCACATTCACTGGCAAACCATCCGGCAACGTCGCCTGCAAAGCGAGCAACCTGACGTGCCCGGCACTGAGTGCCGAGGGGTCGATCTCCAAATGGGTGACACCCCAGAACCAGGGGTTGCAGGCCTTGGCGAAATACGCGGCCAACGCTTCGGCGCGTAGTCCTTGCAACTGAAAATGCTGGGGCAGCAATTGCATGCCCTCGTGCCAGCAAACCGCGTCAGGTAGCAAACTCATACGATTCCCTTCGACGTCGAATGTCGCCGCTTGCCAGCGGCCTGGCGATCTGTTCAGTGCGGATCAGTGCGCAGTGTCGCTGACCAGTGTCATCTCGCGACTGTCGAACTTCAGCCAGGCCTTGCTCTGATCGTCCAGCCGAAGTCGGTGCGCTCCGGGTGTGTTATAGCTCGCGAAGATCAAAAGTCCAGCCGCGCGCTTGCCGCCCAGGGGAAAGGGTTGTTGATCGATGAACTGCCCGGGAACCAGCTCCAGCCCCCAGACGGTCATCATCTGCCGGTAGTCGCGCTGAAACTGCTCGCGCTCGCTGAACCATTGCCGAGCGGTCATGGCCGACAGCTGCTTGAGCAGGTCTGGATCATTCACCGCCACGAAATCCACGGCAATCGGGGTGTCGTCATTGGCATGGGCGGCGACGTCCAGGGTCAGGCTATCGAGATCGACTCGCGGCCCGAACAACGAACAGCCTGCGAGCAACAGAAACGGGAGAGGACTAAAAAAACCTGCGCGCACAGTGAATTTTCCTTTTCTGATGACGGTCAAAAATTGTTTTTGTTTGCTTTTTTATAGACCTGTTCTAGCGTCTTGGGTAGTTCGGTCAGCACGACGAATGTGGAAGGTTCGTCAAGGGAATGACAGGTCCCACTGCCTCCCTTTCTAACCTACGGTTCAGCAAGGGAATGCGATGAGCGGGCCTCCCGAAGCATTGCTCCCACCCAATGCATCGGAGTCCGCCACCATGGCAGAAAGTACTCAGCACAAGCTCGACAGGGTCCGTCCGCCCCGCGTGCAAATCACCTATGACGTTGAAATAGGTAACGCCATCGAGAAGAAAGAATTGCCTCTGGTGGTCGGCATTCTTGCCGACCTCTCCGGCAAACCTCTGGAACCACTCCCCAAGTTGAATGAACGGCGTTTCACCGAGATCGATCGCGACAACTTCAACGAAGTGCTCGCCTCGATCGCCCCCCGCGTCACGTTGCAAGTCAACAACACTCTCGGCGGCGACGACAGCAAGCTCAACATCGAGCTCAAGTTCGGTCATATCGATCATTTCGACCCGGTCAAAGTGGTCCAGCAAGTGACGCCGTTGCGGCGCCTGTTCGAAGCGCGCCAGCGTCTGCGTGACCTGCTGACCAAACTCGATGGCAACGATGACCTGGACAAACTGCTGCGCGATGTCATCGCCAACACCGAAGGCCTGCAAGAGATCAAGTCGGCTCGGCCTGAAGCTGCCGCACCTGCCAGTGATGCCGAAGCAACGCCGCAAGCAGCCGCACCGGCTAGCGATGCCGACGCAGCGCCGGACGCACAAGCCTGATCGTTTATTCATTTAGGGAGAAATTGCCATGCCCGCCTCATCCAGCGCTCAGGCCCAAGCCAGCGAAAGTGTGAACGAGACCTTGTCTCTGCTCGACCGAATCATCGCCGAAGGGCGAATGGCCCACGACGACAGCCAGAAGGATTACGCCCGCGACATGCTCGCGGAGTTCGCCACCCAGGTTCTTGACAAAGGCATGGCCGTCGACAAGGACACCGTGGCGATGATCAATGACCGCATCAGCAAGATCGACGAGCTGATCAGCGCCCAGCTCAACGAAGTCCTGCACCATCCGGACCTGCAAAAACTCGAAGCCTCCTGGCGTGGCCTGCACCTGCTGGTGCAGAACACCGAAACCAGTTCCCGGCTGAAACTGCGCTTGCTCAATGTGACCCAGAAAGAACTGCAGAACGATCTGGAAAAAGCCGTCGAGTTCGACCAGAGCGCGCTGTTCAAAAAGATCTACGAAGAAGAATACGGGACCTTTGGCGGTCATCCGTTCAGCCTGCTGGTCGGTGACTACACCTTCGGCCGGCATCCGCAGGACATCGGCCTGCTGGAGAAACTCTCGAACGTCGCCGCCGCTGCCCATGCCCCGTTCATTGCCGCTGCCAGTCCGCGGCTGTTCGACATGCACAGTTTCACCGAGCTCGCGGTGCCGCGTGATCTGTCGAAAGTCTTCGAGAGCCAGGAGCTGATCAAGTGGCGCTCCTTCCGTGAAAGCGAGGACTCACGCTACGTGTCGCTGGTGCTGCCGCACTTCCTGCTGCGCCTGCCTTACGGCCCGGAAACCTTGCCGGTGGAAGGCATGACCTACATCGAAGACGTCAACGGCAGTGACCACAGCAAATACCTCTGGGGCAATGCGGCCTGGGCCTTGTCGCAACGTATCACCGAAGCCTTCGCCAAGTACGGTTGGTGCGCGGCGATTCGTGGTGCCGAAGGCGGTGGCGCAGTCGAAGGACTGCCGGCCCACACGTTCCGCACCACCTCCGGCGATCTGTCGCTCAAATGCCCGACCGAAGTGGCAATCACCGACCGTCGCGAGAAAGAGCTCAACGACCTCGGCTTCATCGCCTTGTGCCACAAGAAAAACAGCGACGTGGCGGTGTTCTTCGGTGGCCAGACCACCAACAAGTCCAAGGCCTACAACACCAACGAGGCGAACGCCAACGCGCGGATCTCGGCCATGCTGCCTTACGTGCTCGCGGCGTCCCGCTTCGCGCACTACCTGAAGGTCATCATGCGCGACAAGGTCGGCAGCTTCATGACCCGCGACAACGTGCAGACCTACCTCAACAACTGGATCGCCGACTACGTACTGATCAACGACAACGCCCCACAGGAAATCAAGGCGCAGTACCCGCTGCGTGAAGCCCGGGTGGATGTCTCGGAAGTCGCCGGCAAACCGGGCGTCTATCGAGCCACGGTGTTTCTGCGGCCGCACTTCCAGCTCGAAGAGCTGACGGCCTCGATCCGCCTGGTCGCCACCCTGCCGCCACCGGTAGCAGCCTGACCTGCCTCCCGCCGGCCTGGCCGGCGGGATTCCCTTTGTTTATCTAGCGCGTTTTTCTTCAGGAGTTTCATGCGATGGATGCAATTATTCTCGACCTCGGCGGCGACATCAAAGGCGACAGCCTGCTCGAAGGTTACAAGGACAAGATCGAAGTCATGTCCTACAGCCACAACGTGGCGATGCAGGTGACCAACGACGTCAGCAACTCGGAGCGCACCTCCGGCAAGCCGCACATCGGCGAGTTCACGCTGACCAAGTTCGTCGACAGCTCGACCCCGTCTCTCAACGAGTACTGCTGCGCCGGCAAACCGATCCCGGAAGCCAAGATCACCATCGGGCGCAACGCCGCCGAGGGCAGCGGCCAACTGATGCCTTTCATCATCTACACCCTGACCAACGTGGTGCTGTCCAACGTCAGCGTCAGCGGTGGTACGGGCGGTAAACCGGTGGAAACCCTCTCGCTGAACTTCACCAAGATCAAGTGGGAACTGACCGCCCAGAAAGACGATGGCACCAAGGAAGGCACGGCCGCTTCGACCTGGGACATGGCCGCGAACAAGCTGATCAAGGCCTGACGGAGTACCCCGAAAATGACCGGCACCGGCATTCTGCCGCCGCTGTTCGAACGCCTTGCCGCCAGCGAGGCGGATACCGTGCAGGCGTTCGATCGCCAGGCACTGTTGGAGTCGGTCCGTATCGAGTTGCTGCGTTTGTTCAACACCCGCCGTGGCCAGCGCCCGCTGACCACGCCACCCAGTGTGCTTGACTACGGCATCGCTGACTGGACTGCACTGCAGCAACAGCGCAGCGATGACCGCCGTCAACTGTCGCGGCAGATTCGCGAAGCCATCGACCACTTCGAACCGCGCCTGCAACTGGGCGAGGTCGACGTCACACCCGTGCCCGAACACCCGCAACAACTGAGCATCAGGTTGCAAGGAGAGCTACGCAGCGGCAGGCAGCATTGGCCTGTCGCATTCGTCATCGAGAAAGCCGGCGATGGCCTTGAGGTGCGCCATGAGCGACTCGATTGACACAGAACTGCTCGATTACTACCAACGGGAACTGACCTGGCTGCGGCATGCCGGGGGCATTTTCGCCGAACGCTATCCCAAGGTTGCCAGACGCCTGGAGCTGTCTCCCGGCGAATGTCCGGACCCGCATGTCGAACGCTTGCTGGAGGGTTTCGCCTTATTGGCTGCGCGCCTGCAACGGCGACTCGACGACGATTACGCCGAGTTCAGCGACGCGCTGCTGGAACAACTGTATCCGTTGACGATGCGGCCGCTGCCCTCCTGCGCCATCGTGCAATTCGAGCCGGATCCGAGCAAGGGCAACCTGGCCGGTGGTTATCCGTTGCCGCGCGACACGCCGTTGTTCGTCACCACCCGCCAGGGTGAAAGCATCCATTTTCGCACCAGTGCTGCCGTTCACCTCTGGCCGCTGGAAATCAACGAAGCATTGCTGCTGGGAAGCGACGAGGCCCAGGCCCTGACCGGCGTCGCCCAGGCGCGCTCGGCCCTGCGCTTGAGCCTGAGCTGCCTCGGTAAACACCAGTGGGCAGAGCTCGGCATCGAGCAGGTGCGCCTGCACCTGGCCGCGTCGCCGGTGATCAACGCCAACCTGTACGACTTGCTTGGCGCCCATGCGATTCAACTCCTCGCCGGACCACCAGGCAGTACGCCCAGGCGGTTGGCAGGGCTGCCGAAGATCGTCGGTTTCGGCAACGATGAAGTGCTGCTGCCCGATGAAGACGGCGTGCATCCGGGGATGCGTTTACTCGCCGAATACTTTGCCTTTCCGGACAAATTCAATTTTTTCGACGTGCCGCTGGCGGGTGTAGTCAGCGACAGCCAGACGCTGTATCTGTACATCGTTTTCGACCAGGCACCCGGCAGCCGCCTGCACTTGCAGGCCAGCGATATCGCACTGGGTTGCGCGCCGGTGATCAACCTGTTTCCACGGACCTCCGAACCGCTACGCCCGGACGGCACTCGCAGCGAATACCGCCTGGTTGCCGACAGCCATCGGGAAAACAGCGTCGAAATCCACAGCATTAGAGCCATGCGCGCCAGTACCTCTCAGGGTGTGCAGCGCGTGCCGGCGTATTACGGCAGCCAGCACGGTGGCAACCATCGCTGTTACTGGCACGCCCGGCGAATCAGCGGCATGACCCCGAACCGCTTGGGCACCGACCTGATGCTGAGTCTGGTGGACACCCAGCTTGATCCGTTTGCAGAGGTTGCCGGACTCAGCCTGACCGCCGAGTTGCTTTGCACCAATCGGCACCTGGCCCAGAGCCTGTCGGCCGGAACGCCGCTGGGCTTCGAGCGGCCGGGGCCGATCGCCGCGGCCCGTCTGCGCAACCCGCCGAGCCGGCAAAGCCTGCCGCGCCTGGACGGTGAGTCACGCTGGCGGCTGGTTTCGCAACTGACCCTCAATCATTTGTCGCTGGTCGAAGGTCCTCAGGCGCTGGACGCTCTCAAGGAAATCCTCGCGCTGCATAACCTGCGTGACGGGGCCAGCGCCCGGAGGCAAATCGAAGGCCTGCTGAGCCTGAGCTGCGAGCGCGTCATTGCGCATGTCGGTGAAGATGCCTGGCGCGGGTGGCGCAACGGTCTGGAAGTTCGCTTGCAGCTCGATCCTCAGCATTTTGTCGGCAATAGCGCGGTGCTGTTTTCAGCGGTGCTGGCGCAGTTTTTCTCACTCTATGCCACGGCCAATCGCTTCGTGCGCACAGTACTGGTTGAATCAGACAAGGAGATCAAGGCATGGCAACCCCAAGCCGGCATGCCGCTCTCCCTCTGAGCCTGAGCCAACGACTGCGCCACGATCCCCAGGCGTTCGAGTTGCTGCAGGCCTTGTTGCTGCTCGAGCGCGAGCATCCGCAAGCCGAATCGCTGGGCAGCGGCACTGCACCGCAGGCTGAAGCACTGCGCTTGCGCGGCCCGCTGACGCCGTTGTTCGCCGCCAGCCAGGTTGAAAGCCTGACCGACGAAACGGGTCACAAGCCGACTCTCACCACTCCGGTTTTCGGCCTCGGCGGCCCAGACGGACCACTGCCCTACGCCTATCAGGAATGGCTGCAACAACGGGCCCGCGCCAAGGATTATGCGCCGGCCGAGTTCCTCGACCTATTCCAGCACCGCCTGCTCAGCCTGCTCTACAAAGTGCTGCGCAAACACCGGATTGCCGTGGGCTTTTCAGTGCCGAGCGCGACACCAGTGCACGCTCAGTTACGTGCGTTGACCGGCCTGTTGCCCAAATCCCTGCACGAGCGTCAGGCGATTCCCGATGCCGCCGTGCTGGCGTGCAGCGCGCTGTTCGCCGACGGGCGCCGTTCGCTCGCAGGCTTTGCCGCGATCGTGCGCGAACAGTTCGAATTGCCGGTCGAGCTCAGCGCCTACGACGGTGCCTGGCGCGAGATTCCACCCGCCAGTCGCAGCCGCTTGCAGCCCGGCGGTCGCAACCTGCAACTGGGGCGTAGCGCCGTGGCCGGCACGCGGGTCTGGGACGAACATGCCGGAATCCGCATGACCCTTGGCCCGCTGACGCCTGCCCAAGCCGCCGCCTTCTTGCCGGACGGTGAAACGCACGCGGACTTGGCCAGCCTCAGCGCGCTGTATTTCGGTCCGGACCTGGATTGCACGCTGGTGCTGCTGGTCCGTGGCGCCAGCCCGATAAAACTCGGTCGCCAGACGCCACCGCTGTTGAGCTGGAACGGCGGCCTGCAACGCCAGTCCAGCCTCGCCCTGCAACGTATCGAGACTCGTCTTCGTCAGCTGGAGATCACCTGAACATGGAACTGGCCAGCCTGATCGGACGCCTCAACCCGGACAACCGCCGCGCTCTGGAACGGGCTGCCCAGCGTTGTCTGCAACGCGGTCATCATTACGTTGAAATCGAGCACCTGTTGCTCGAATTGCTGGAGATCGAAGGCGGTGACTTCGCTTACCTGCTGCCGCGCTTCGGCCTGGAACGTGATGCCCTGACGGCGGAAATCAACAAGGCCCTGGAGCTGTTCAAGACCGGCAGCACCCGCACCCCGGCACTCTCGGCGCAGACTATTGGCCTGCTGGAGGACGCCGTGGTGCAGGCCAGTGTGCTCGGCCTTGAGAGCATCCGGTCCGGCCTGCTGCTATTGGCGCTGCTCGACCGTGATGAACGTCGCAGTCTGTTGCTCAACAGCGCTTCGTCGCTGCTGCGCATTCCTCGGGACGCCCTGCGCAGCAACCTGCTGGAGTGGACCGAAAGCTCCCGCGAACACGTTGGCGGCGCCCGCCCGGTAACTGCAGCCGCAGGTAAACCTCAGCAAAAACAGGACTCGGTGCTCGACCAGTTCACCCAGGACCTGACCGCCGACGCACATGCCGGGCGCATCGACCCGATCGTCGGGCGTGACGGTGAAATTCGTCAGTGCATCGACATCCTGCTGCGCCGTCGCCAGAACAACCCGATTCTGGTCGGCGCGCCGGGCGTTGGCAAAACTGCGGTGGTCGAAGGCCTGGCCTTACGCATCGCCGCCGGGGACGTGCCACCGTCGCTGCAAGAAGTCAGCCTGCGGGTTCTCGACCTCGGTCTGTTGCAGGCCGGCGCCGGGGTCAAAGGTGAATTCGAGCAACGGCTCAAAGGGGTGATCGACGCCGTCCGCAGCGCTGAAAAACCGATCATTCTGTTCATCGACGAAGCCCATACCCTGATCGGCGCCGGGGGTGTCGAGGGCGGAAGCGACGCCGCCAACCTGCTCAAACCGGCACTGGCCCGTGGTGAACTGCGGACCTTGGCCGCGACCACCTGGCTTGAGTACAAAAAATACTTCGAGAAAGACCCGGCCCTCGCCCGACGCTTTCAACTGGTCCAGGTCGAAGAACCGGATGAAACCACTGCCGTGGAAATGCTTCGCGGGGTCGCCGCCAAACTCGAACAGCACCACGGCGTGCAGGTGCTGGATGCGGCGATTCATGAGGCGGTGAAACTGTCCCATCGCTACATCTCCGGCCGGCAACTGCCAGACAAAGCCATCAGCGTCCTCGACACCGCCTGTGCGCGGGTCGCCCTCGGGCAACACGACGTACCGCCGCCGCTGGAAAGCCTGCGTCATCGCCAGCAAAGCCTCAAGGATGAGATCGAACGCCTGCGTCGCGAACAAGCCACCGGCCTCGATCACCGTGAACGCATTACCGTGCTGGAGACCGAGTCCATCAGCAACGTGCAGGCCATTCGCGAACTGGAGATCCGCTGGAGCGAAGAACGCGTCGCCGTGCGCGAGCTGCTGGAAACCCGGCGCGAACTGTTGGCCTTGAGCGAACGCGCCGACAGCGACAAGCCGGACGACGTCACCGACGGACGCATCGACCATCTGGCCGCCGAACTGCTGCGCCTGGAAGCCGGTCTCGACGCCATTCGCCAGGACGACCCGCTGGTGCCGGAGCAGGTCGACGCGAAAACCGTCGCGGCGGTGATTGCCGGCTGGACCGGCATCCCGGTCGGCAAGATGCTCGCCGATGAAGCCCACGCCGTGCGCACCCTCGGTCAACGCATGAGCCAGCGGGTGATGGGCCAACGCACCGCGCTGAACACTATCGCCCAACGCTTGCAGGCGTATCGCGCCGGTCTCACCGACCCGCAAAAACCGGTCGGGGTATTCCTGCTGGTTGGCCCCACCGGCGTCGGCAAAACCGAAACCGCCTACGCCCTGGCCGATGCGCTGTATGGCGGCGAACGCAACCTGATCAGCATCAACCTCTCGGAATACCAGGAAGCCCACACCGTCAGCCAACTCAAAGGCGCCCCACCCGGCTATGTCGGCTACGGCAGCGGCGGCGTACTCACCGAAGCCGTGCGCCGCAAACCCTATTCCGTGGTGCTGCTGGACGAAATCGAAAAAGCCCACCCCGATGTATTGGAGGCTTTTTATAACGTCTTCGACAAAGGCCTGATGGAAGACGGCACGGGGCTAGTAGTGGATTTCAAAAATACCGTGATGCTCGCCACCAGCAACGTCGGTGCCGAGCTGCTGCTCGACACACCGACCGCGCACTTGGACAGCGATGCGTTCAACGAAGCCCTGCACAAAGTCCTGCTGAAAGCCTTCCGCCCGGCGTTTCTCGCGCGCATGACCGTGGTTGCGTACCGGCCGCTGGATGAGGTGACGCTGGAAGGGATTGTGCTGGCGAAACTGGAGAAATTGCGTGGGCGGTACAAGGCGGCGACCGGGAAGCAGTTTGAGTTCGATGCCGGGATTGTGCAGGCGGTGTTGGCCAAGTGCAGTGCGGCCGGTGCGAGGGATGTTGAAAATGTGTTGATGACCCAGGTGACAGGGAAACTGGCGGAGTGGGTGCTTGAGTAAGCAGAAAGCGCTGCCCGCCCCGTGCTTGGCGCAATGCAAACCACTGCAGTGAACAAGGAGCGTTTATATGGCATTTACAACCGTACAACTGGCCGCACAGATCAATAACAGCCGCGCTGACCTGCAGATATGGGCGAACTCGACCCTGCAAAACCAGGGCCCCATGGTGCCGGCCTTTACTGCCTACTTCAACAACCTCCAGACCTGGATCACCCAGAACGGTGGAGCAAACCCCTTTGGCTGGGACAACGTCACCGGTCTGACGTACCCCAATGGCATTCAGGTGGTGCTGCAGGGACCTGCACAGACGGCACCGTTCAATGATGCATTCAACGATGTAAGAGCACATTTGGGCACACCGGGCTTTCGGTTATTCCAGGCGGCTCAAGCGAGTCTGAATCTGATTGGTGTTCTGGGTCGTATGGGTTGATTCAAAGAGGAAGGTGGATGGATTTGTTTCCTGGAAGTCGACGGATGTTTGAGCGACGCTGAAAATAAATCCGTCCTCTTTTTACCCTCATCAGCTAACGGAGAACATCATGCCTGGGCAATGCGAGGAATGCGGCAGCGACAATGTTTATTGGAAAATTCTCGATGAGGGCGTTTCCGACGAACTTTATCGGTGCCCCGACTGCAACTTTACGCGAGACTTTCCAGTTACCGCCGACACCGCGACGATGCGTACGGCAAAAGCCATCAGCACGAGCAGCGGCGCCACGATGATCATGGCGATCGATCAATCTAATCACCCCGTCCTTGCCGAAGTCAGCACCGGCGTGCTTGCCCTTGCCAGTAGTGGCGTGTGCGCGATGATGACCGCGCATTGGATCGGTGCTCGTTTCAAGTATTCAAAGTCACAGGCGCACACCTACTTCCAGGAGCTGCTGCGGGACAAACTCCGACAGCTCGCGGCAGAGCAGACTGCATACATGAAAGAAATGCAAAGTCGGTCGAAGTTGTCGGAGAACTTTGACACGGCAAAAAAAGCTTATTTTGATTACACCGGCACTACGACTCACCCGGACAAGCTCCCCCCACCCATGGGCACGGGCGAAAAGGCGAGCTACATCGATCTGACCGTGCAGGAAAAGCGTCGTACGTTATGGGATAGCGCCATGCTCCATCAGACGGTGATGAAAGATGCCTACCAAATGGAAATCAACCGCATGTCGCTCAACTGCGCCATCGGCAAAGAGGTCTTCTCTAATGAGCCTCTCAACACCTTGACTGCCAAATTGAAAACGCAGGTACAAATTCCCTCGATGTATGCAATCAACCTTGCTCCCGTGTCTGGCGGGCTGATGCGACTGCTTCTGACAGGCAGCCTGTCGGAGACCGGACATGTTATCGGCGTGCAGATCGATCCCCCGCGCTATCGCCTCATGGACCCCAATACCGGGTTGTGGGTATGCGACTCCGCTGAAATTTTGATTGAACTGCTCCAAGCCCATCTGACCGACTTCTATGACGTGTTCGGCCTATTTAAATCAGGCCGTTTTACCGCATGGAGATTTTGATAACGAAAAAGACGACGCGATAAAACATAAATCAGTCTCCTTTCACGCACTTTCCCGTCATTACTGACTGAGACAGTTCAATGCCCCGCACCACCGACAGCAACACCACCCTGTCCCTAACCGCCACCTCGCTGTCGACGCTTTACCCTGAGTCGCTGTCCAACGAAGAAGCGCTCAACGCACTGGGTTCGCAAACCCTCAACGGCCTCAACGACGGCGCTTCCCTCCCCCTGACCAGCGCCGTCGCGACACACGTCACCACCACCCTGCACAACGATGCCATGGTTCGTCAATTCGACGCACTGATCGCCGAAATCCGCCAGCTCCCCGCGGACGCGACTGCCGAACGCTATCAACTCGTACTACGCCCCTGGCTATGGTGGCTGACCCTGGCCAGCAACAACCGCGTCTTCCAGAACCTCGCCACCTCGGACATCGTCACCACCATTTTCAAGGCCCACGGTTTCACCGATTACCAGCTAAAACTTACCGGCAGTTACACCCCGCGCGAGTACTGCGTGCAGTACGGCGAAACCGATTTTGCCTTCGTTTCGCGGTTACTGGAGGACGAAGGGATTTTCTGGTTCTTCACCCACGAGGATGGCAAGCACACGCTGGTGCTCGGGGACAGCAACGATGCTTTTGTGCCCATCCCCAACGGCCCGAAGGTGACGTATCTCGGGCAAAAAATCGGCGAGCGCGAGTTGCATGGCATTCGCGCAGGCCAAGTCTGCGTGCAGGCGGTAGCCGGGGTGTATCGGGCGACGGATTATGAGTTCACTACACCCACCGCATCCCTCTACGACCAGGCCGAAGCCGTGGCCGGGCCGCGTTCCATCTATGAGCATCCGGGCGGTTACAACGCCAAGGCCCGGGGCGATGCGCTATCCAAGCAGCGGGTGGACGGCTTGCGCAGTCAGGAAAAGCGCTTTGTCGGCGAGAGCGATTGCCGTTGGTTGGTGCCGGGGCACTGGTTCACGCTGGCCGGCCACGATGACGCGTCACTGAATATCGATTGGGTGGTGACGGCGGTGACTCATGAGGCCAGTCACGACAGTTACCGCAACCGCTTCGAAGCCATCCCCAAAGCCATACCTTATCGCCCGGCGCGGATCACGCCCAAGCCACGGATGCACACGCAAACGGCGCTGGTGGTCGGCAAATCCGGCGAGGAGATCTGGACCGACCAATATGGCCGGATCAAGTTGCAATTCCCCTGGGATCGCGACGGCAAGAATGACGAAACCAGCTCCTGCTGGGTGCGCGTGGTGCTGCCCTGGAGCGGCAAAGGTTTCGGCATGCAGTTCGTGCCGCGCATCGGTCAGGAGGTGATCGTGACCTTTATAGACGGAGACCCGGATCGGCCACTGGTGACCGGTTGCGTCTATAACGGCGACAACGCCCTGCCCTATGCGCTGCCGGCAAACCAGACACAGTCCGGGATCAAGACCAACTCGTCCAAGGGCGGCGGCGGTTTCAACGAGTTGCGCTTCGAGGACAAGAAGGACGCCGAGGAGGTTTTTCTGCAGGCGCAGAAGGACTTCAAGATCAACGTGCTCAACGACACCACCGCCACCGTCGGCCACGACGAAACCCTGACGGTGAAAAATGCCCGCACCCGTACGGTGAAGGAAGGCGATGAGACCGTGACCCTGGAAAAAGGCAAACGCAGCGTGATGATCCAGACCGGCAGCGACAGCCTGGATGTAAAGGACAGCCGCACGGTCAAGGTCGGTGCCGATCAGAAGCACAGCACTGGCGGCAACTATGAACACAAGGTCACCGGCGATTACAGCCTGACGGTGGACGGCAACCTGACCATTAAGGTAACCGGCACCCTCACGCTGCAAAGCGGCGGCAGTTTCACGATCAAGAGCGGCGCCGATCTGGCGGCCCAGGCCAGCACCTCGATCAGTCAGAAGGCTGGCACTTCCCTGAGCAATCAGGCCGGTACGGAACTGACCAACAAGGCCGGCACTACCCTGACCAACGACGCCGGGGTCAGCCTGATGAACAAGGGCGGTGCCGAGCAGACCGTGGACGGCGGCGGCATGCTGACCATCAAGGGCGGACTGGTGAAGGTCAATTGAGGAGTGACTGAGGATGTCATCGGACAAACTGGAACTGGAACGCGGTGACAGCCGGCTCGACGGACGAATGCTCGACGGCCAACTGGAAGGTCCGCTGCACATCAAGGAAGCCGGTAAGCCCCAGGCAGCCTTGAATTACAGCCAGGGCGAACTGCAAGGGATGAGCCTTCTGTATCACCCCAACGGCAAGCTGTCGGCACAGATGCCTTTTGTGCACGACAAGTTACAGGGCGTCGCGACGTTTTATGCGCCGCAAGGCTGGCTGCAACGCAAGGCCACATATCGCCGGGGTCTGCTGCATGGTGAAGCCAGCAACTATTTTCCCGATGGAAAAGTCGCTGAAGTGGAGTTTTACCGCGACGGTGTGCGTGAAGGGGTTTACCAGCGTTTTCATCCCAACGGCAAGCCAGCCGTAAACGCCCGTTATCTCAATGGTCAGTTGCTTGAGCCAGAGCAAGCCTTTGCCAGCGATGGACGACCACTGGACACCGAGGGCAAACCAATTTCGCGGATGCGCTGGTGGTATCGGCGCTGGGCCGATCCGACACAAGCCTGAAGCCTTGTATTGAATCTGATGGCCGCATCGCGAGCAGGCTCGCTCCCACAGGGGATCTTCATTGAACACAGTAATTGCGTACAACAGCGATCAAAATGTGGGAGCGAGCCTGCTCGCGATGCGGCCGGCACATCCAGTATCAATGGTGACTGAAACACCGCCTTCGCGAGCAAGCCCGCTCCCACAGGGGATTTTCATTGAACACAGCAATTGCGTACAACGGCGATCCAGTGTGGGAGCGAGCCTGCTCGCGATGAGGCCGGCACATCCAGCATCAATGGTGACTGAAACACCGCCTTCGCGAGCAAGCTCGCTCCCACAGGGGATCTTCATTGAACACAGCAATTGCGTACAACAGCGATCAAAATGTGGGAGCGAGCCCGCTCCCACAAGGGATTTTCATTGAACACAGTAATTGCGTACGCCGGCGATCCAGTGTGGGAGCGAGCTTGCTCGCGATGAGGCCGGCACATCCAGCATCAATGGTGACTGAAACACCGCCTTCGCGAGCAAGCCCGCTCCCACATTCAATCGTGTGTGTATCAGGGAATAAGCATCTGCATCTGCCCCGGCATCGCGATCTTGATCACCCCGCCCCAGTTGCACATCAAGCTGCAGTTGGCATCGAGGGCAGGCATTCCCCCCAGCAACAGGGTCGGCGCTCCGGGCATCCACGGGGCGGCGGTAGCCGGAATGCACGGCATTGGTGTCAGCACTCCGAGAGCAGCGGCGGTGGCGGCCGCGACCATCGGGTTGGCCGGGCTCATGCACATGCCGAACGGCATGATGTTCAGCAGCGGAATGTGATCCATGATGTTCGCCGCCGGCATGCCCCCGGTCAGCGTGCGGTTCACCGGCAGCACGTTGAGCACCCCCGGTGCTGCACCGAAACTGCATTGCAGGGTCGCGGTGGCGCAAACTTGCGGACAGCCCATTTCGAATCTCCTTCCTGGAAGCGATGCTCCTCTGAACCATAGTCCGCCGAGCCTGTTCTCGCACATCAGGAACGCTGATTATCCAGCAACACGCTAACCTATAAGACCTTGCCGCGCTTGTGGCGCCCCCGGTGCGCCATTAGATTAGCCAATGATGTCTGGCCTCCAAAATAAGCAGAAGGGATAAGCATGGCGCTTACTGACCAGTCCACCCGTATCCGCTCTGGCGAAGAACTCGATGCCAGCCTGATCGATCCGTACCTCAAGGCGCACATTCCGGGCCTGAGCGGGTTGCCACAGATCAGCCAGTTCCCCGGTGGCGCTTCAAACCTGACGTACCTGCTGGAATACCCCGAGCAGGAGTTCGTGCTACGTCGGCCGCCGTTTGGCCACAAGGCCAAGTCCGCCCACGACATGGGCCGTGAGTTTCGCATTCTCAATCAGCTCAAGGACGGTTTTCCGTACTGCCCGAAAGCCTACGTGCACTGCACCGACGAATCGGTGATCGGTGCCGAGTTCTATGTGATGGAGCGGGTCAAGGGAATCATCCTGCGCTCTGATCTGCCGCCGGAACTGGGCCTCGATGCGGCTAAAACCGAAGCCCTGTGCAAGAGCTTCATCGACAAACTCGTCGAACTGCACCGCGTCGATTACCAGGCCTGTGGCCTGGCCGACCTGGGTAAGCCGGAGGGTTATGTCGTGCGGCAGATACGTGGCTGGAGCGACCGCTACGAAAAAGCCCTGACCCCCGATGCGCCGAGCTGGCAAGCGGTCAAAGACTGGCTCAACGACAAGATGCCGGCCGACCACCCGACGTCGAGCATCGTTCACAACGACTATCGCTTCGACAACGTGATCCTCGACCCGAACAACCCGATGCAGATCATCGGTGTACTGGATTGGGAACTGACCACCCTCGGCGATCCGCTGATGGACCTGGGAAACACCCTCGCCTACTGGATCGAAGCCGACGACCCGGCACCGGTGCAACTGATGCGCCGCCAACCGAGCCACGCCCCTGGCATGCTGACCCGGCGCGAGTTCGTCGACTACTACGCCGAACGCTCGGGGATCAAGATCGACAACTTCGATTTCTACTACACCTACGGGCTGTTCCGCCTGGCCGGTATCGTGCAGCAGATCTACTACCGTTTCTTCCATGGCCAGACCCAGGACAAACGCTTCGCGCAGTTCATTCACATGAACAAGCTGCTGGAGCAGATGAGCCTGCAAGTCATCCAGAAATCCAGCCTCTGATCGCGCACCTGGCGCCACGCCCATCACAAGGAAAAACCATGTCCAAGACTCAGTTGTTCGACCTCGACGGTAAAATCGCTTTCGTCTCCGGCGCCAGCCGTGGCATCGGTGAAGCCATCGCCAAGTTGCTGGCCCAACAAGGTGCCCACGTGATCGTTTCGAGCCGCAAACTCGACGGCTGCCAGCACGTTGCCGACGCGATCATCGCTGACGGCGGCAAAGCCACCGCCGTCGCCTGCCACATCGGCGAGATGGAACAGATTACTCAGGTGTTCGCCGGCATCCGCGAACAGTTCGGACGCCTGGACATCCTGGTCAACAACGCCGCGACCAACCCGCAGTTCTGCAACGTGCTGGACACCGACCTCAGCGCCTTCCAGAAAACCGTCGACGTGAACATTCGCGGCTACTTCTTCATGTCGGTGGAAGCCGGCAAGCTGATGCGCGAGAACGGTGGCGGCAGCATCATCAACGTCGCGTCGATCAACGGCATTTCGCCAGGCATCTTCCAGGGCATCTACTCGGTGACCAAGGCGGCGGTGATCAACATGACCAAGGTCTTCGCCAAGGAGTGCGCACAGTTCGGCATCCGCTGCAACGCTCTGCTGCCGGGCCTGACCGACACCAAGTTTGCCTCGGCGCTGGTGAAAAACGACGCGATTCTGAAGACTGCGTTGCAGCAGATTCCACTCAAGCGTGTGGCTGACCCGAGTGAAATGGCCGGTGCGGTGCTGTATTTGGCGAGTGATGCGTCGAGTTATACGACCGGGATTTCGTTGAATGTGGACGGTGGGTTCTTGTCCTGATTCAGCGGACATGCGCTACGACAGGCAGCCTTCGGGCTGCCTTTTTTATGGACACAACCCTCCCCCTTGTAGGAGCGAAAATGAATTCCACACCTCGCGACAATCGAATATATATACATAAATAGACATCCTGAAAACAATAAAACACACGACTGTTACCCAAAGCGATCCGCAGCCCAACTTAAACATTTAGAAGTGCATTTTTCACAACCCGCACATTCAAACACGTTAGCCTCCAGTCCGCAGCCAAACACACCAAAACTCTTAACTTTGAACAAGTTCGCTGCACTACGCTCACGCGCCAACAACCCCTATCACGATCAACAAGTGCAAAAACGCGCCTGCACTTTATATAGTGGAACCTATTCATGAAATCACGGATGAAACTTTCTTTAACCATGGCTTGCCTGATAACGGCCGGCTTTACCACTCATCTTTACGCCGACAACGACAAATTCGGCACCCAGATCAGCGCACAGGTCACCGCGAACTATGCGGATACCCGTGACTCCTGCGGTAGCTACGCACAACCGGCTTTCGCCTGTTCAGGCGTCATCATCAGGTCCACGCGTTATTCGGATGCCTATCGTTCGTGGGAGCCCAGCCCAAAATCCAAAGCGTCCGGAGGGGTATCGTTTTCTTACCTCAGGGCCGACTCGAAGTTCAACGAAATGGCGGGGGTAGGTCGGAACGGCTTCATCCGCTACCCGGATCATCAAATACCTGCCGGAATGAATGGCACACAAGTTATTTGTGCCTTCCCAATTGATGGCGGCAGTGATGAACGGCAAGTATTAGGGTGCGACGACTCCAACTTGACCCCTGAGTTTGAAAGCAGTTGCCAACAGCAAGGAATCAACACCGCCGAACAGTGGTATGCATTTTATATCAAAAACGACAAGTCACATCATCGCCAGTGTTCTTTCGATCTACTCACCGGCCCAACCGGCCCTGCGGCAAAAGAGTTCATTGAAACACTGCGAGCGATGCAATACATACAAGATGAAAGTTTTGGCTCCCTGGGAAAGAGCAATAACGAGTTACGCATTGCCACATGGGCAGATGGCCTTGGAAAAGCTTTTCCGGTCATGTCGTTCTTTTACATTGAAGGTGGCCTTGAGGCCGCACAAAAAGATCAAAAAGCATTCCATGCAGAAACAGGAAGATTCGTTCCAATCCTGAACGTCACGTTGCCTCGGTCCCCCTCGGAGGACGCGACATTTACCTACCTTCCTTCTGACCAGCTCGCGCTGAACGATAGGTCAGGTCAGTCAAGTCACCGCTAAAGCGATACGGTTCGTATGATCGTTACCACGCAGAGCGTGGGAACGATCAACATAAATCGCTGGTAGATCAACAGATCGCAGCCTTCGACAGCTCCTACGCCAACGAAAATTAATTCCACTCCTTGCAATGATCGAATTTATATTCCATAACTAGGCATCCTGAAAACAATAATCCAAAGGACCCTGTTATGCGCGAACTCGGAATCGGACTCATCGGCACAGGCTTCATGGGGCGCGCCCATGCCTTGGCCTTTCGTAACGTCAGTGCGGCATTTGAACTGCCCTTCACGCTTCGCCTCGCCGCCCTTGCCGACGCCGATCCTGTTCGCGCACAAGCGTGTGCCACTGCCTGGGGTTTCGAGCAGGTCCACAGTGACTGGCAGCAGTTGATCGACAATCCCAAGGTCAACCTGATCGCCATCACCACCCCCAATCATCTTCACTACCCCATGGCCATGGCAGCTCTGGCGGCAGGCAAACCGGTGTACTGCGAAAAACCGCTGGCGGTCAGTCTTGAACAGGCCCACGCCATGCACCTGGCGGCCAAAGCGGCCGGTGTGGTCACCCGTGTGGGCTACAACTACCAGCACAACCCGATCATTGGATTGGCCCGCGACCTGATTCGAAACGGCGAGCTTGGCGAGATCATCAGTTTTCAGGGCGAGTTCAGTGAAGACTTCATGGCCGACCCGGCGTCCCCCTGGTCATGGCGTTGTGAAGCCGGGCATGCCGGCGGCGCGTTGGCGGATCTGGGCAGTCATTTGCTGGCCATGGCGCGCTATCTACTGGGCGATGTCGAGGCCGTATGCGCCGATACCCAGACAGTGCATCGCCAGCGCCCAGCCACGGCAGGCAGCCCGGAACAACGCAGCATTGCCGTCGACGATCAGGCCCACGCCTTGCTGCGTTTCACCAGCGGCGCTCGCGGGACCTTCAGCAGCAGCTGGCTCAAGCACGGCTACAAGAATCATCTGAGCTTCGAGATCAGTGGTACCCAAGGCACCCTGGCGTTCGATCAGGAACGCTTGAATGAGTTACGCCTGTACCGCGTCGGCCAGGACGGTTTCCAGCGTTTGCTGGCCGGGCCGAACCTGCCTGGCTACGCGGCGTTCAGTCCTGCACCAGGGCATCAATTGGGCTACAACGAGTTGAAGACGCTGGAGGTGCATGAGCTGATCATGGCCTTGGCCGGGCAAGGCCAGAACGGCACTGACTTCGAGCAAGCCTTTGAAGTGGAACGCTTGGCAGCGGCGATTCGATTGGCGGCGCGGGAACAGCGCTGGGTCAATATCAGGGAAGTCTGATCGCTGCACCGCGCCTGCTCAGCGCACCAATCGCTGCGCCAACGCCTTGGCCTGACTCGCCACGTCAGTCACCGCCGTGCTCTCCCACCACATCCCGCGCAGTGGTGGGCCCATGGCGAACAAGCGGGTCGATACCTGCCCCTCGGCATCCAGCACTGCGCCATCCACATCCGCCGCGATCCCCAACGCCAATGGCCCCGGACGAATCAATCCGCGGGCCAACAGCTGCTGCGGTAACGCTCGGTCGACCCGGCGCCAGTCGTATTCGATGCCACTGGAGTTGATCAGCGCGTCGCCACTGACCACCGTCACTTCAGACTCCCCGCGACGACGAATGCGAATACTCACCCGACCCTCCGTCGCGGGTGCCAACCCCTTGAACGAAGCAGCCTGAATCCGCAACCGCCCTTCCTGGTGCAAACGCGCCACCAATTCGGCACTCAAGGGTGGCGAACGGTGATGGTGGCTTTCCCACCATGGCCGCACATGCCGCACGAACTGCCGGCGCTGCACGTCCGTTGCCTGGCTCCACAGTCGCCCGATATGGGCGCGCACGGTATCCAGTGGCGCCTGCCAGTCGATACCGTCCGCCATCGCGGCACGGCAATGACGTCGCAGTTCGTGCATCAACTGACGAGGGCTGCGTATGTCAGGATCTTCTGCGAGAAAATCCACCCACGCCGGTGGCTGACGCCGCACATGGGGCAACAAGCCGTGACGGGAAAACACTTCGATTGGCCCACGATGCCCGGCCTGCTCCAGCGACACTACGGCATCGACCATGGTCAGGCCCGAACCGATGATCAACACCGTCGATTGCGGATCGAGCTGTGTCATCGCTGCCACATCCCAAGGGTCCACGGCGGCGGCGTTCAAACCACTGGATTCGGTTTGTGGGGTTCGCGCCGCCGGGAACAAACCGGTGGCCAGTACCGCAAACCCGCCGCGCAACCGTGTGCCATCGCTCAACGTCAACAACGTGGCATGTTCTTCGGTTTGCAGATCGACCACCTCCCCGCGCACATGCTCGACACTTGAGCCATGCAGTGCGCCGACTGCCTTGGCTTCAGCCAAACGTTGCTGCACATACAGGCCGAAAATGCCCCGAGGCGGGAACAATTCGGCGACCGGCACTGACTGCTGGTCCGACTCGGGCCAACCGCCGCTCGCGATAAACGCAGTCAGCCATTGGGTCAGGTCATCGGCGTTGTCCGGATCGACACTCATCCGTGCGGCATTGCCGTTCAGCGTATGGCCCAGCTCAACCGCGCTGTAGGCTTCGCCCCGGCCCAACTCGGCGCGGGGCTCGATCACCAGCACCTGACGCTTGCCAGGCAAGCGCAGCAACTGCGCGGCCAGCAACGCGCCGCTCAGACCGCCTCCAATGATCAGGATGTCGGCGTTGCGGAGGGTGTTTGTTGCCTGTTCGCCTGGAGTTTCACTCATGCAGTTCTCACCGGTCCGTGTTTGTCTGAAATGTATCAGTGACTGCCAGCGATGGCACTTATGCAGACGCTACTTTCCTCTGCTGTTGCCGCAACGCCGCAGATCCCGATAGCCGCTGCCCGGATGAACCTCGGGCAATCGTGCAGATTACAGAGACGATAAAACCGGGTATGGCAGAAATGATCATGGCGACTTTTAGGCTCCGGATGGAGCCCGAAACTCTAGCGCATAAGCCATGCCAAAACACTTAACCGCTTATTTTCAACAAATCATAAACAACACTGGGTCGCCGATGAGTTAAATGTAAAAGCTCTCGATCACTTCTTGCGGAGCAAGCCTGAGGGCTAAAAGTGCTCATTCCCCGAAGGGGGATAAACACTTACTTTTAAAAGCCACTTTATGCGAGGGAGATCAGAAATGGCGTTGATTCAGAGGCGCCAATGTTTCCATTTTGAGCAGACTCGACTTCGTAGCGAATTTCGACTTTTTTACCTGCATGTTTTAACAACTCAGACTTATTCAACAGGATGAAGACGTCTCGATTCACGTTGTCTACGACAGTACGGCCAATACTCTCATGACTCCCTTCAACGTAAGCGTCAATTACATCCCCTGCATGAATACCGTTGTACTTGATTACTACTACTGAAAAACCCTCACTGGGAACATTCTTGAGTTTGATCTCAGTCACAAGCGGTTCCAGCAAAGCAATTGCGTTGTTCGTTGACATTTCTAGATCCTCTTAGTCAGTTACGGATAACTTGTCCGCAGCACAAGGTTGTCGGCGGCTATCCATTTCTCAGCACACTCATTGCGCCGATAGACTATTCAAGACCGCTTTAAGGAGGTCGTCTACTGTCAGAAATAACAGGTACGCAGAATTACCAGACGAACGGTAAGCCCGTTTCAGAGCACCACATTGCGCACGAACCTGGTCGCCACGACGCCATCATTGCGATACGCGTGGGTCCGGTTACTGGCGAAGCTGATGAACTCACCTGTCGCGAGGCTGCGCTCCTCATCCCCCAGCACCAGCGTCAGGCTGCCTTCGAACACATACAGCTGTTCACTCCAGCCATCGGCATCCGGCTCCGAAAGGTATTGCTCGCCCGGCTCCAGCCGCCACTCCCAGAGTTCGACTTCACGGCTGGCATTAGCCTTGGCCAACAGCACGGCTTTGCTGCCGGGAATCAAACCGGCCCACGCCAGTTCGTTGATACGGCTTGGGTCGCGCACCTCGGGAGCCTGGATCAGATCGCTGAACGCCACGTCCAACGCTTCGGCCACCCGGTCGAGGGTGGTCAGGCTGACGTTTTTCTCGCCGGCTTCGATGGCCACGAGCATTCGCCGGCTGACCCCGGATTTTTCCGCCAGTGCGGTCTGGCTCAGCTCTGCGGCATGCCGCAGGCGCCGGACGTTCTGGCTGACGTGTTGCAGGACGGAGGCCCGTTGGCCGGAATCTTTGTGCACTATATTGCTCACTTAGTAGGTTTGCGCAGTATACTGCCCAACTTCGGGCGCATTGTGCGTCCCCCTCAGGTAGCGCGCAAGGCCATGACGTCGGTGAATACTTCCAAACCCTCTGCCCTTTTCTCACGGTTCAGCAAGGCTGAATGCGTGCTGGTGCTGATCACCATGGTCTGGGGCGGGACGTTCCTGCTGGTGCAGCATGCGATGACGGTCAGCGGGCCGATGTTTTTCGTCGGCCTGCGCTTTGCCGCAGCCGCGAGCATTGTCGCGCTGTTCTCCTGGCGCAGCCTGCGTGAGTTGACCCTGTTTGAACTCAAGGCCGGCGCGTTCATTGGCGTGGCGATCATGCTCGGTTACGGCCTGCAAACCGTTGGCTTGCAGACCATCCTCAGCAGCCAGTCGGCATTCATCACCGCACTTTACGTGCCGTTCGTGCCTTTGCTGCAATGGTTGGTACTGGGACGTCGGCCGGGGTTGATGCCGAGCATTGGGATCATGCTGGCGTTCACCGGGTTGATGCTGCTCTCCGGCCCCGCCGGGGCGTCGTTGAATTTCAGCTCGGGGGAAATCGCCACACTGATCAGCGCCGTCGCCATCGCCGCCGAAATCATCCTGATCAGCACCTATGCTGGCCGAGTCGACGTGCGTCGGGTCACCGTGGTGCAACTGGCGACCACCTCGGTGCTGGCATTTTTGATGATTGTGCCGACTCAGGAAGCGCTTCCCGGTTTCTCCTGGTTGCTGCTGGCCAGCGCCGTGGGCCTGGGCGCCGCCAGCGCGGCGATTCAGGTAGCAATGAACTGGGCGCAGAAAAGCGTTTCACCGACCCGCGCGACGCTGATCTACGCCGGCGAACCGGTCTGGGCTGGTATCGCCGGGCGTCTGGCAGGTGAACGGCTGCCGGGGCTGGCGTTATTCGGCGCGGGGTTGATTGTCGCGGCGGTGATCGTCAGTGAGCTCAAGACCAAGGGTAAGGCTGCTGCGACTGAAGAAGAGTTGGAACAGGAAATTCAAGGTTAAGGCGTGAAATCTGCGGTGCTTGAAAAATAGCTATCGCGAGCAAGCTCGCTCCCACATTGGACATGCGTTGTGTCGCGATTGTGTGTACACATCCGGACCCTGTGGGAGCGAGCTTGCTCGCGATGGCGTCCGACCGGTCGATCAAGCACTTCGAAACAATGTGAATCAGGCTTTTTCAGCCTACCTTGTAGGATCCTGCCACAGCTTGGCAGTTGGTGATCCGGGGCTCGGCACGTATGATCCTTCACAAACTTCCGCAGATTAGAAGCCTATGTCCCTGATAGTTCTACTGCTTCTGCCTTTTATTGGCAGCTGTCTGGCAGCCTTGCTGCCGCACAACGCGCGTAACGCCGAATCAATACTCGCAGGCCTGGTCGCCCTCATCGGCACCGTCCAGGTAGCGTTGCTGTACCCGCAGATCGCCCAGGGTGGAGTGATTCGCGAAGAATTCTTCTGGCTACCGAGCCTGGGCTTGAATTTCGTCCTGCGCATGGACGGTTTCGCCTGGCTGTTCTCGATGCTGGTGCTGGGCATCGGCACGCTGGTGTCGCTGTACGCGCGGTATTACATGTCGCCGGACGACCCGGTGCCGCGCTTCTTTGCGTTTTTCCTGGCATTCATGGGCGCCATGCTCGGGCTGGTGATCTCCGGCAACCTGATTCAGATGGTGTTTTTCTGGGAACTGACCAGCCTCTTCTCGTTCCTGTTGATCGGCTATTGGCACCACCGCGCCGATGCTCGCCGTGGCGCCTACATGGCGCTGATGGTGACCGGCGCCGGAGGTTTATGCCTGCTGGCGGGGGTGATGCTGCTCGGCCATGTCGTGGGCAGCTATGACCTGGACAAGGTCCTGGCCGCTGGCGATCTGATTCGCGCCCATGCGCTGTACCCTATTCTCCTGCCGCTGATCCTGATCGGCGCCTTGAGTAAAAGCGCCCAATTCCCCTTCCACTTCTGGCTTCCCCACGCCATGGCTGCCCCGACACCGGTCTCGGCGTACCTGCACTCGGCGACCATGGTCAAGGCCGGGGTTTTCCTTTTGGCACGGCTGTGGCCGTCGCTGTCCGGCAGCGAAGAATGGTTCTACATCGTCAGCGGGGCCGGCGCCTGTACGTTGTTGCTCGGCGCTTATTGCGCGATGTTCCAGAACGACCTCAAGGGCCTGCTGGCCTACTCGACTATCAGCCACCTGGGCCTGATCACCCTGCTGTTGGGCCTGAACAGCCCGCTGGCCGCAGTCGCGGCGGTGTTCCATATTCTCAACCACGCCACTTTCAAAGCCTCGCTGTTCATGGCCGCCGGGATCATCGACCACGAAAGCGGCACCCGTGACATTCGCAAGCTCAGCGGTCTGATCAAGCTGATTCCGTTCACCGCAACGCTGGCGATGGTCGCCAGCGCCTCGATGGCCGGAGTGCCGCTACTCAACGGCTTCCTCTCGAAAGAGATGTTCTTCGCCGAAACCGTATTCATTAATGCCACAGCCTGGGTCGAGATGACCCTGCCAATCGTCGCGACGATCGCCGGTACGTTCAGCGTCGCCTATTCGCTGCGCTTTACCGTTGATGTGTTCTTCGGCCCAACCGCCACCGACCTGCCGCACACCCCGCATGAACCGCCACGCTGGATGCGTGCGCCGGTGGAGTTGCTGGTGTTCACCTGCCTGCTGGTGGGGATGTTTCCGGCTCAGGTGGTCGGCCCATTGCTCGCTGCGGCTGCCCTGCCAGTGGTTGGCGGAACCTTGCCCGAATACAGCCTGGCGATCTGGCACGGCTGGAACGCGCCGATGATCATGAGCCTGATCGCCATGTCCGCCGGTATTGTTGTGTACCTGCTGCTGCGCAACCAGCTCAAACGCGGGCGCTTCAAATACCCGCCGATCATCGGCCGCCTCAACGGCAAGCGCCTGTTCGAACGCAGCCTGGTGGTGATGATGCGCCTGGCCCGACGCCTTCAGCGGCGGATCAGCACCCAGCGTCTGCAAACCCAGCTGTTCCTGCTGGTGCTGGTCGCGGTGTTGGCCGGTTTGATTCCGATGCTCCACAGCGGCCTGAGCTGGGGCGACCGGCCGAAGATCTCGGGCTCGATCGTCTTTGTCATTCTCTGGCTACTGGCGATTGCCTGTGCGCTGGGCGCCGCCTGGCAAGCCAAGTATCACCGACTCGCGGCCCTGACCATGGTCAGTGTCTGCGGAATGATGACCTGCATCACCTTTGTCTGGTTCTCGGCACCGGACCTGGCCTTGACCCAGTTGGTAGTCGAAGTGGTGACCACCGTGCTGATTCTGCTGGGTCTGCGCTGGCTGCCACGGCGGATCGAAGACGTCTCGCCACTGCCCGGCAGCGTGCCGAAAGCACGGGTTCGCCGTCTGCGCGACTTGCTGCTGTCGAGCGCGGTCGGCATCGGTATGGCGCTGCTCGCCTACGCCATGCTGACCCGCCAGACGCCGAACGACATCTCTTCGTTCTACCTCAGTCGTGCGCTGCCCGAAGGTGGCGGCAGCAACGTGGTGAACGTGATGCTGGTGGACTTCCGAAATTTCGACACCCTCGGTGAAATCACCGTGCTGGTGGCCGTGGCGCTGGCCGTGTTCGCTCTGCTGCGACGCTTCCGTCCACCGAAGGAAAGCATGCAACTGCCAGCGCAACAGCGCCTGTTGGCACCGGACGTGGTCACCGATCTGGTCAACCCGCGTCACGCCAGCGATACCGCGCTGGGCTTCATGATGGTGCCGGCGGTGCTGGTGCGGCTGTTGCTGCCGATTGCAGTGGTGGTGTCGTTCTACCTGTTCATGCGTGGCCACAATCAACCGGGCGGTGGCTTTGTCGCAGGGCTGGTGATGTCGGTGGCGTTCATCCTGCAATACATGGTCGCAGGCACTCAGTGGGTCGAGGCGCAGATGAGTCTGCGGCCAGTGCGCTGGATGGGCACCGGGCTGCTGTTCGCCACGCTCACCGGCCTCGGTGCGATGGTCGCCGGTTATCCGTTCCTCACCACCCACACCTGGCACGTCGAGCTGCCGCTGCTGGGCGACATTCATATCGCCAGTGCGCTGTTCTTCGACATTGGCGTGTACGCCGTGGTGGTGGGCTCGACGCTGCTGATCCTGACGGCCCTGGCGCACCAATCGGTGCGTGGCCACAAGCCGAGCAGCCAGCCTAAACCCATTGCCAAGCCAGGAGCCGCCTGATGGAAGAAGTCATCGCAATCGCCATTGGTGTACTGGCGGCCTCCGGGGTCTGGCTGGTGTTGCGCCCACGGACCTTTCAGGTAGTGATGGGCCTGTGCCTGCTGTCTTACGGGGTCAACCTGTTCATCTTCAGCATGGGCAGCCTGTTCATCGGCAAGGAGCCGATCATCAAGGACGGCGTGCCGCAAGACCTGCTGCATTACACCGACCCGCTGCCCCAGGCGCTGGTACTCACCGCCATCGTCATCAGCTTCGCCATGACCGCATTGTTCCTGGTGGTGCTGCTGGCGTCCCGGGGCCTGACCGGCACCGACCATGTCGATGGCCGGGAGCCTAAAGAATGAGCTGGATGCCCCATCTGATCGCTGCACCGATTCTGCTGCCGTTACTGACGGCGGCGCTGATGTTGATGCTCGGCGAAAAACACCGTCCGCTCAAAGCCCGGATCAACCTGTTCTCGAGCCTGCTGGGACTGGGGATTTCCGTGCTGTTGCTGCAGTGGACCCAGGCGCAAGGCGTGCCCGGCTCGATCGGCGTGTACCTGCCAGGTAACTGGCAAGCACCGTTCGGCATCGTGCTGGTGGTCGATCGCCTGTCGGCGTTGATGCTGGTGCTGACCGGGATCATCGGCGTCAGCGCTCTGGTGTTCGCCATGGCCCGCTGGGACCGCGCCGGCGCAAGCTTCCACGCGCTGTTCCAGATTCAGCTGATGGGCCTCTACGGGGCCTTCTTGACCGCCGACCTGTTCAATCTCTTCGTGTTTTTCGAAGTGCTGCTGGCGGCGTCTTACGGTTTGATGCTGCACGGCTCGGGCCGCGCCCGAGTGTCCTCGGGCCTGCACTACATTTCGATCAACCTGCTGGCCTCGTCGCTGTTCCTGATTGGCGCGGCGCTGATCTACGGCGTCACCGGCACCCTGAACATGGCCGACCTGGCACTGAAGATCCCGCTGGTGCCGGAAGCCGATCGCGGCTTGCTGCATGCCGGCGCGGCGATTCTGGCCGTAGCGTTCCTGGCCAAGGCCGGGATGTGGCCGCTGAACTTCTGGCTGGTGCCTGCCTACTCCTCGGCCAGCGCGCCGGTGGCGGCGTTGTTCGCGATCATGACCAAGGTCGGCGTCTACACTTTGCTGCGCCTGTGGACCCTGCTGTTCTCCGGCCAGGCCGGCGCTTCGGCGTACTTTGGTGGCGACTGGCTGACCTACGGCGGCATGGCGACGATTGTCTGCGCCGCGTTGGCGATTCTGGCCACGCAGCGACTGGAACGCATGGCCAGCCTGAGTATTCTGGTGTCGGCGGGCATCCTGTTGTCGGCCATCGGTTTCGCCCAGCCGAGCCTGATCGGTGCGGCGCTGTTCTATCTCGTCAGCTCGACCCTGGCGCTGAGCGCGCTGTTCCTGCTGGCGGAACTGATCGAGCGTTCGCGTACGGCCATCGAGATGCCGCTGGACGATGAAGTCGAAGCGCTGCCACGACCGCTGGAGTCCTCGCCGCCGACCAAGGGCATCAACCTCGACGACGAGCAGAAAGCCGTGGTCGGGCAGGTGATTCCCTGGACCATGGCGTTCCTTGGCTTGAGCTTCATTGCCTGCGCGCTGCTGATCATTGGCATGCCACCGCTTTCCGGGTTTATCGGCAAACTCGGCTTGCTCAGCGCCCTGCTCAACCCGTTGGGCCTCGGCGCCTCGGGTGAGCAGCCGATATCGAACGCCGCGTGGAGCCTGCTGGCGCTGTTGATTCTGTCCGGGCTGGCCTCGTTGATCGCCTTCTCGCGCCTGGGCATCCAGCGCTTCTGGACGCCGGCAGAGCGCCCGTCGCCGGTGCTGCGACGCCTGGAATGCGTGCCGATCTTTGCCCTGTTGGGCTTGAGCATATTGCTGACCTTCAAGGCCGAACCGCTGATGCGCTACACCCAGGCAGCCGCCGACACCTTGAACAACCCGCAGCAATACGTGATGGCGGTACTCGGCACCCGCGCCGTACCGAGCCCCGAAGCCAAAGCCGCGATGCAGGAGGTGCAACCATGAAACGTCTGTTCCCGGCACCCTGGTTATCGCTGGCGCTTTGGGTCCTGTGGCTGGTGCTGAACCTGTCCATCAGTCCAGGCAACCTGCTGCTGGGCGCGATACTGGGTTTCTGCGCACCGTTGATGATGCGCAAGCTGCGACCGCTGCCGATCCGTATTCGTCGCCCCGGGGTGATCCTGCGCCTGTTCTTCCAGGTCGGGCGCGACGTGCTGGCGTCCAACTTCGCGGTCGCGTGGGGCGTGTTGAACGCCGGTCGACGACCACCGCGCTCGCAGTTCATCAAGGTGCCGCTGGACCTGCATGACGCCAACGGCCTCGCGGTATTGTCGATGATCACCACGGTGATTCCCGGTACGGTCTGGTCGGAACTGGCACTGGATCGCAGCATTCTGCTGTTGCATGTGTTCGATCTGGATGACGAAGCGCACTTCATCCAGCACTTCAAGACGACTTATGAGCGCCCCTTGATGGAGATTTTCGAATGAGCGCCCTGCTCTCGAATGCGGTTCTGTTCAGCCTGTTCATGTTCTCGCTGGCGATGCTGCTGACGCTGATCCGCCTGTTCAAAGGCCCGTCGGCACAGGACCGGGTTCTGGCGCTGGATTACCTGTACATCCTCGCCATGCTGATGATGCTGGTACTGGGGATCCGCTATGCCAGCGATACCTACTTCGAAGCGGCGCTGCTGATCGCGCTGTTCGGCTTCGTCGGCTCGTTTGCCCTGGCGAAATTCCTGCTGCGTGGCGAGGTGATCGAATGAATGAGTTTGGTGAGTTGTCCCTGTGGGTCGAAATTCCGGTGGCGATCCTGCTGGTGGCCAGCAGCCTGTTCGCGTTGATCGGCGCCATCGGCTTGCTGCGTTTGAAGGACTACTTCCGGCGCATGCACCCGCCGGCCCTGGCCTCGACGCTGGGCGCCTGGTGCGTGGCACTGGCGTCGATCGTCTATTTCTCGGCACTCAAATCCAGCCCGGTGTTGCATGCCTGGCTGATCCCGATACTGCTGTCGATCACCATGCCGGTGACTACCCTGTTGCTGGCGCGGGCGGCGTTGTTCCGCAAGCGCATGGCCGGGGGCGACGTGCCGGCCGAGGTCAGCAGTCGGCGGACTGAAAGCGAGCGTTGAGCCGAAAGGATCGCAGCCTGCGGCAGCTCCTACAGGAGCAAAAGAACTCAGCCCCACGCCACAGCCAACAACCCCGCCCCCAATACCACACACAGCGGTGAATAGGCCCAGGTGTCGAGGCGCGCAAACTTCGACTCGGCCTTTTCCTTGAAAAAGCCGACAAGGTTCGAATCGCCAATTGCGCGGGCAAACATCAGCAAGGCAATCGCACTGATCAGCCATTGCAGCGACCAGTGCCCGACTGCCGGCACCAACAGGCCGACCCGCAGGCTCACCATCAAGGCTATCAGCAACAACCCGACAGCCACCGCCAGGGTTGCCAGCGCAGAAGGTTTGAAGGCCGGCCGCAGTCCTTCGTCCGCGCCGTCTTGTACCTGTGGCAGCGCCGCGTCGAAGGCCCATCGGCCGCCGAGCGCCCAATACAGATGAATCAGGCTGATCAGCACAAACACGGCGACAATCCATTGAGCAAGCACAAACGTCATGAGCGGGGTTCCTGGAATCGATGGCAGAAGAAACAGCCTAGACCAGAGTTTTTGTCCGCGCGTTGTTCCATGGCAATGTTGAAGTCACGCCCATGAAATTCGCCCGAACCGACCGCTCATTGATCGCCTGGGTGCGTTACAGGCTGGCAGACACCTTGTCTGCGACATCCTTCGGCAGCCACGCACGCCAGACCTCCGGATGCGCCTTCATGAAGGCTTCGGCGGCTTGACGCGGCGGTGTGTGCTTCTCGCTCATTTTGGCCAGGGCCTTGTTCAAAGGTCCGATAGGCAGGTCGACCTTGCTGAAAAACTCAGTCACCTGCGGATACTGTTTCTGGAAAGGCGCGGACACCCCAATTGACAACTTCGAGGGCAACGAGCGTGTTGGTTTCGGATTGGGATTATCGGCATCGGTCAAGGTTTTCCAGGCCTCGGCATCAAACGGTGGTTCTTCCAGCTGAATCAACTTGAACCGTCCGAGCAACGGGGTTGGCGACCAGTAATAAAACAGCACCGGCTTGCCACGACGAATCGACGAGGTGATTTCCGCGTCCAGCGCTGCACCGGAACCGCTGCGAAAATTCACGTAACTGTCCGTCAGGCCATAGGCCGTGAGCTTCTGCTTGTTGACCACTTCCGAGGTCCAGCCGATCGGGCTATTGAGAAAGCGGCCTTTGCCGGGGCTTTCCGGATCGCTGAAGACATCCTTGTAACGCGGCAGGTCCGACACACTGCGCAAATCCGGCGCCAGGGGCTTGATGCCTTTGGCCGGATCGCCCTTGATCACGTACTCCGGCACCCACCAGCCTTCGGTTGCGCCTTTGACCGTATCGCCGATACTCGTCACCTTGCCTTCAGCCTCGGCCTTGACCCAGACCGGACTGCGACCGGCCCACTCTTCGCCAATGACCTGAATGTCATTGTTGGCCAAAGCGGCTTCCAGGGTGATGGTAGTGCCCGGCAAGGTGTCGGTCGGCAGGCCGTAGCCCTTCTCGACAATGATCCGCAAAATGTCGGTGATCAGGCTGCCGCTTTCCCAGTTCAGGTCGGCAAAGTGAATCGGCGCCGGGGCGGCCGTAACGACCACGGGCGACACCAGCAGACCCACAGTGGCTAGCGCGCCGGCCAGCAACAATCGAAAACCTTTCATGCTTTGCACCTCGTGCTGTTCACAGCAATGGCAGAACGGCTTTGCGCACAAAGGCCGCGCACCTGCGAATACTCAGTCAACTGACTGTAGTAGAGGTTTCTGCGTTCGAGGGCCAACGATCAATTTTCAGAAGCGTCCTGCAAGCGCTGCAACTCCCTTCGCACCATGCTGGCGTACTCCGCCGGACGCAAGGTGTAGATCTCTGATGCCACCCAGCTCAGCCAGGCGCCCTGCAGAACAGCCTTCCGAGCGAACAGACGCTGGGCGTGTTCGCGAGCGCTGCCCTGGTTCTGCTCATGGAAATCGGCCCGGGACAGGCTCATTTACTCACTGGCCTTGAACGTCGTGAGCTCGCCTTTGCGCCACTTGGCAGCTTTACCGGTCACCGCTTTCAAGGTTTTTGTCAGGCCTTCCTGCAGCTGTTCGTGAGCGGCAAATACCGTCACCACGCTATGGCCTTCCTTGAACAAAATCGCCTGACCTTCTGCCGTGGTCACGAATGCGTAGTCACCGAGACCGTAGACCGTCAATTTGATCTCGCGAAACTTGATTTCGAATTTGCCACCTTCACGACTCGGCAATACCGCGGCGCGGAAATGATCGCCGACTTTGAGCTCCAGGCGAGGCTTGTCGTCCACCACCAGTGCCGACTCGGTATCGATCTCGGCAATGTAAATGCCTTCAGCGGTCTGCTCGGTGAGGTAAACGAAACGTGATTGAAATTGCTTGACCAGCTTTGCGCGCAGATCACCCAGCACGAACAAAGCATGCATATCGAGATTACTTACTGCCAAGGAAACATCCCCACATCTGAAAATGACGCTACCCGCAGAAAAAACAGGCAGCAAAAAAACGGTCATACCGAAAATATCGCAACAATGACCCAAGCTGAAGCCGTGAAGTAAGCAGAAAGCTCCTTCATCGAAGGGCAGGAGAAGACTACTGGAACGCTACTCTCGCCGTCTTCTCTGGCGGTCGTCAGATGTTGAAGGAAATCGCCCTTCTAACGGCCAGAGAATGCTGGACTATCAACTTTAGGGAAAAAACTCTTTAAAAAAAGCACTTTTCTGACATATCGCCAGAAAAAAATTGCTTTAGATGAGCATGAACCTCCAACCAATGGAGGAGATTCTAGAGCAGCCAGGCGCTCCTAGACTACCTAAAGCGACGTGCAACCGTCGGTAAACCATAGAAAAGGAATTCATATGAGCACACTGACCAGCCCTGCCCAGCACACAAACACCCGCGCCCATAGCCCGCACGCCTTGCACTGCACGACTTCCAGTCAACATGGCATGGATCTGGAGCAATATCCTCATCTGCGTTATCAGGTGGTTCTGGCGGGCAATCGCTTTTTCCATATCAAGGAAACTGCAACAGGCCTTGTAAGAGGATTCCGTGGAGACCACAACGAAGCCTGCGCCCTCGCCAGGAACCTGGAGGCGAGCCTCTGACACGCCACATTGAGTTTACCGGCGCAGTCGTTTCGTCACACCGATGACTTAACTGCGCCACCGACAAGCAACAACTGCCATACTGCCCGACCATTCAAACACAGCCCCTTCGGCGGGCTGCGTTGAAAACAACAGAATAATTTCCAAGGGAAGGCGCACGTGACCGAATTTGATATCGGCGAGTTTTTTATTTGGGGCGAGGCCAGAGAAGTCGACGGCGAATTCCAGGCTGTCATTGTGATGCGCGCCAAGCCACCGCTGACCACCGTGACTTACCACCAGGTCGAGAAAGACCGTTGGTTCAAGACCTCGGACATTGCCGCACTCGCTGCCATGGAATCTGCCAAAGCGCTGAAGCTTGCCGTTGATGGAGGCGCCCTGAAAGCCTGATCGACAGGTTGCGACTTGAGCAGACTCATTAGCGAAAACGATTTAATGCAGGCTGTCGGGCTTTTCGGTGTTCAGTTGCGCCAACCAGGCAGCCTTACATTCCTCGGCCTCATTACGGCTTGAGAATGCAGTGCCACGTTGCTCGCCATTGAGCAAGACGACCCAGCACACGCTTTGCCCCACTGCCCGCAATCCGGCAGGCACGCCACTGCCAATCATCACCGCCACATCGACTTTACTTTGCATGAGAGCACCTCGGAATTTTTCATTAGCTTCCTAACAATGTAGAAATGTTAATGAGTCCCGCACCCTGGAAATAGCCACCTGCCTGCACAATTTCCTTGCATAACCGGTAACAATCACGTGTCCCCTGGACCAGCCTTAACGTGGGCTTTCAGGTTTGTAACCTAACCGCAATCCACCCCAATGCCGCCCTTTGAGCATGATTGGAACCGACAAGTCATGCATCAATTCGCCCGTATCACGAGTATAGGTCTGAAGTAATACGGGCTGTTGATGGCTGCCACAGCGGATACCGGTACGGTCACTGAATTTGCGTTTGGTGCGGTTCTGCAACGTGTCGACATCTACGTCGCCGGTCAGCGGCTGACTGAAGATCGCATTGTGCGTCGGTACGTAGCCTTGCTGGGTGCAGGCGATCGCAAACACCAGACCTTCATGACGCTTGAGCAAGGGTTCCTGTATCCCCGGCAGCACCTGATCGGCGTAGCGATCAAAACGGGTCTGGAACTTGGTGGGCACCGTGTTGGGAATTGCCTGATAGTTGCGGTCGAACAGGTCCTCCAGACTGACGCGCCCCTGGTCGACGTCCTGCGCGAAACGCTCAGCGATCTGACTCGCACCTTCGCGTGCCAGGTCATAGATCCGTTGGTGGTAGTCGTCCAGTCCGACTTCGGCGAGGCGTTCGCTGATGGTTTCGGCCTGCCCCTCCATTTGCACCGCCGCTTGCGCCAGGTGCCGGGTTTGCTGATCACTGACCGCCAGATCGCCGCGCATCTGTTCGACGGCATGAAACAGGCTGTCCAATTGTTGGTGATTGTTGCTTGAGCCACTGGCAATTTCACCGACCTGGGCTTCAACCCCGGCGGCCAGTCGGGCGATGTTTTGCAACTGCTGTCCGGTCTGTTCGACTTGATCGACACCGTTGTTCAGGTCGCTGGACAGCTGACGGATCTGCTCGACCACCTGCGCCGTGCGCTGCTGGATGTCGGCGACCATCAACCCGACCTCTCCCGTGGCCGCCGCGGTACGCCCGGCCAGCCCGCGAACTTCATCGGCGACTACCGCAAACCCACGGCCATGCTCCCCTGCCCGCGCCGCCTCAATCGCCGCATTCAGCGCCAGCAAATTAGTCTGACTGGCGATCGTCTGAATCACCAGCGTCACTCGCTGGATGTCTTCACTGCGCACACTCAGGGCCTCGATCAGCTCACGACTGTCGTTGGCACACACACTGAGCTGATGCATCCGCGTGATGGATTCGGCCAGCACGGTGCTCCCCAGGACACTGCTTCGGTGGGCTTCGCTGGCGGCGCTCAAGGCTTGCTGACTGAGTTGCGAAGTTGCCTTCTCAGTCTCGATCATCACTTCGGCGCTGCTGACGATCTGTGCGGCGGCATCGAGTTGCGATTGCAGCTTGCCGGCCAATTGCTTGACCGAATAGGCCACGCCTGCGGCAGACAACGCATTATGGCTGGTGGAATAGGACAGATCGCGGGTCAGTTCGGTGATCGCACTGGACGCGTCGGCGACGGGAACGTCGACGGTTGCCCGCGAACGCAGACGGGGCAGCCAGATAATCAGCACCGCCACCGGCAAACAGAGGTAAAGCGACCAGCCGCCGAGTGCCAGGGCGCACAGCAACAGCATCAGGGCGACGCTTTGCAGTGCAGGCGTCAACCAGCGCCCGTCGGCCTTGGGTGAAACCAGCGATTGCGCTGCTGCGCCAGCCAGAGATCCGTCGCTTGCCATATTCGTTACCCCCACTGCATCTTCTATTTGTTGTGTCTGCATTAGACGCCACTAGAAGGCCATTATCTATGGTCCATTAGTCGTGGTACTTGCAGCAGATCAATAGAATCGCGGGCACGCAAAAGCAAAGATCGCAGCCTGCGGCAGCTCCTACGGGTATATGCGATACCGCGTAGGGGCTGCCGCAGGCTGCGATCTTTTAACGACAGCCAATCATTAACTGGCCGTCACACAGAATCAGGCCTGACGCTGGTGCTTGTCGATTTGCTCGTGACGTTCTTGAGCTTCGATGCAGTACTTGGTGGTCGGGCTGATCAGCAGGCGTTTCAGGCCGATCGGCTCGCCGCTGTCGTCGCACCAGCCAAAAGTATCGTCGCCGATACGTTCCAGCGCTCTTTCCAGCTGAGGCAGCATGCGCTGATCACGATCAATAGCGTTGACCAGCCAGGTGCGCTCTTCTTCGACCGAAGCCGCGTCAGCCGGATCAGCCGGGGTATCCAGGCTTTCAATGGCGATGCGGTTCTGTTCGATGCGCTCGTGGGTTTCCACTTTCATGGCTTGCAACAGCTCGGTGAAAAAAGCCTGTTGCTCGGCATTCATGTAGTCATCCGCCGGCATGGCCAGCAACTTTTCCTTTGTCATTGATTTCTCTATAAAAAATACGTGCATTAAGGCGAATCAGGGAGCTTTCCGGTCGACCTGCAAGGCCTCGGAAAGGCGCCATACATTCCAAGCGCCACCCGGCACTCAATTTACGAGGGGCGGCAGTCTAAGGCCGACTTGCAGCCTCAGCAACTGAAAAGACAGGGAATTTGCCCGACAAAGCCCTTAAATTGCTCTATGGCAAGCTTTGAGGCGGTTATCGGAGTGCGTTTATAGCAAGAAATTCAATCGAGCGGCTGTATATAGAAGACAAACGGCTACGCCACGCAGGTCAGGCGTGGCGCATTTCTTGTGTTGCCTGGGGATCAGCGCTTGAGTTTGCGCTTGTTGCGGTATTGGTCGATGACCACCGCGACCACGATGATCAGGCCTTTGATGATGTCCTGGATGTAGGCGTCGACACCAACAAAGGTGAAGCCGCTGGCCATCACCCCGAGGATCAGCGCGCCGATCACCGTGCCGGTAATGCGCCCCACGCCGCCCGCCAGGCTGGTACCGCCGATCACCGCTGCGGCAATCGCGTCCAGTTCATACGACATGCCCATCCCGGCCTGCCCGGTTGCGGCACGGGCCGACGCCACCACGCCTGCCAGTCCCGCCAGCAACCCGGCGATGCTGTAGACGATCACCAGATGGCGTTTGACGTTGATCCCGGAGGTGCGCGCCGCCTGCATGTTGCCGCCGATGGCATAGGTGTATTTACCGTACTTGGTGTAGCGCAGTGCGATGTGGAAAATCACCGCCACCACCAGAAAAATGATCACCGGCATCGCGCCGTGGCCGATGGCCGTGTAGGAATCCGAGAGCATGCTCACTGGCTGGCCTTCGGTGTAATAACGCGCCAGGCCACGGGCCGAGACCATCATGCCCAAGGTGGCAATGAACGGTGGAATTCCGGTGATGGCAATGATGCTGCCGTTGATTGCCCCCGCCAGCAGCCCGACTCCGAGCCCGGCAATCACCGGTATCCACACCGGCAAGTCGGTCAGCGACGGAAACACTGCCCGAGCGAAATCCGAGGTCTGCGCCAGGCTGGCGGCGATCATCGCCGATAAGGCCAGCACCGAGCCCGACGACAGATCGATGCCGGTGGTGATGATCACCTGGGTCACGCCAATCGCCAGCAGGCCGATGATCGACACTTGCAGGATCATCAAGACCAGCCGCTGGGAGTTCATCAAAAAGCTCTGGTCACGCACAATCCAGCCGAACACTTCAAAGACCAGACCGATGCCGATCAGCACCAGAAAGATGCTCAGCTCGGTCGGTAAGCGCCGGCGACTCTTGACCGGCGCTATTGCAGGCTTGTTTTCCAGTATCGCGTTCATAACCACTCACCCTTCTATCGCGTTGCCGGGCACGGAGGAAACCGCCGCCAGCCTCAATTCGTTGAACATCTAGTGAACCGCGGTCATCCCGGAGGCCAGTTGCATGACCCGCTCCTGAGTCGCCTCGCTGCGGTCGAGCGTGCCCATCAGGTCGCCCTCGTGCATGACCATCACCCGGTCGCTCATGCCGAGTACTTCCGGCAGCTCCGAAGAAATCATGATCACCGCCATGCCTTCGCTGGCGAGGTAGGAGATCAGTCGGTAAATCTCGGCTTTGGCGCCGACATCGATGCCGCGAGTCGGCTCGTCGAGAATCAGGATTCGCGGATTGGTCATCAGCCAACGGGCGAGCAAGGCTTTTTGCTGGTTGCCGCCGGACAAGGTGTCGATGCACTGCTCCAGCGACGGGGTTTTCACCCGCAGCTTCTTGCACATGTCTTCGCATAGGGCGCGCAGGGCTTTCTGCTGGATAAAGCCGTTGCCGACGTAATGCGGCAGCACCGCCATTTCCATGTTTTCCAGCACCGACAGGCACGGGAACAGGCCACTGAGCTTGCGATCCTCGGTGAGCAACGCAAAGCCCTTCTCGATGGCCATGTGCGGATCGCTGATGCGCACCGGTTGGCCGTCGAGACGGATTTCACCGCCGTCGCTCGGGGTGATGCCGAAAATCGCTTCGGCGACGTTGGTCCGGCCCGAGCCCATCAGCCCGGCGATGCCAAGGATCTCGCCGGCATGCAGGTCGAAGGAAACACCCTGGAAGACCCCGTCCAGACGCAGGTCGCGCACCGACATCAGCAGATCGCCAATCGGCTTTTCGCGCACCGGGAACAACTGGCTGAGTTCACGTCCGACCATCATCGAGATCAGGCTGTCGCCATCCATGCTGTCGGCCCGTTGCAGGCCGATGTAGGCACCGTCACGGAACACCGCGACTTCGTCGGCGATGCTGAACACTTCATTCATTTTGTGGGTGATGTAGATGATGCCCTTACCCTGGGCCTTGAGGTCGGCAATGATCGAGAACAGGTGGGCGACTTCCTTGTCGGTGATCGCCGACGTCGGTTCGTCCATGATCAGGATGTCCGAGTCGTAGGACACCGCTTTGGCGATCTCGACCATCTGCCGCTCGGCGATGCTCAGGTTGCCGACCTGTTCTTCCGGGTCGAGGTTTATCCGCAGCCGTTCCAGCAATTGCGCGGTGCAGCGGTGCATTTCCCGGTGGTCGATCATGTGGAAGCCGTTGAGCTGCTCGCGACCGATCCAGATGTTCTCGGCGATGCTCATGTGCGGCATCAGGTTGAGTTCCTGGTGGATCATCGCGATCCCGGCCTGCAAGGCTGCCAGCGGCGTATCGAAGGTCACTGGTTTACCGCGCAGACGCAGCTCACCGGCGTCCGGCTGGTAGATGCCGGCAATTATTTTCATCAGGGTGGATTTGCCGGCACCGTTCTCGCCCATCAAGGCCAGCACCGAACCCGGACGCACCCGCAGCTGGACATCGGACAAGGCCACCACACCGGGGAAACCCTTGCTGACGTTGATGATCTCCAGCAGATACGGCTCATCGACAGGTACGACGTTTGGCTGGATACCCACCAACGGGGTGCTCGAAGCAGTCGCTGAAGCGAACATGATCAGGTACTCCATCAGCAAGGTTGGCAGTGCCACCTTGCATGCTTATTGTTGTTATTGAACGGACTGACTATTTGAACTGGTCAACGTTTTCCGGGGTGATCAGGCGATACGGTACCCACACCGCCTGCTCGACCGGTTCGTTCCTGGCCATCTTCACGGCCGCGTCGATGGAGCCGACAGCCTGGCCTTTGGCGTCCTGGAATACCGAGACCGCCAGATCACCTTTCTTCACAGCGCGCAGGCCGTCGGGAGTACCGTCGACACCGGCGATCAACACACTCCCCTTTTCCACACCTGCCTGTTTCAGAGCCATGGCAGCACCGATGGCCATCTCATCGTTATTGGCCACGATGGCGTCGAATTTGCGGCCCTGGGTCAGCCAGTCGTTGACCAGAGTCATGCCTTTATCGCGTGACCAGGTACCGGTCTGCTCTTGATCGATCTTGATGCCCGGGTACTTGGCCAGCACCTCTTTGACGCCTTTGGTGCGGTTGGTGGTGGAATTGTTGGCGAGGTCGCCCAGCAGGATCACGATGTCACCCTTGCCTTGCATTTTTTCGGCGAGGTACTGCATCTGCATCTGGCCGGCTTCCAGATCATTGGAGGCCACGGTAATCACGCCTTTGGGCAGGTTCAGATCATCCGGACGACGGTTGACGTAGACCAGCGGAATCCCGGCCTTGACTGCCGCTTCGGTGATTTTTTTGGTCGCGGCGGTGTCCACCGGGTTGACCACGATGGCATCGACTTTCTGGCTGATGAAACTTTCGACCTGGCTCAGCTGCTTGACCACATCGCTGCGAGCGTCTTCGAATTGCAGTTTGACGCCATCGGGCATGGACTTGGCTTGCTTGTCCATGGATTCACGCAGGTAAGTCAGCCAGGTGTCATCGAATTGCGACATGCTTACGCCAATCTTCAGGTCAGCGAACGCAGCACCGCTGGCAAGCATCAGGGACAGGGCAAGTGAGGCGAAACGGATCTTGGTCTTCATGAAAAGTCTTTCTCCACATTCTTGTTGGTTTTATGGATAAGGCGCGGGACATATTCAGTGAGTGGGCAAGCGAACGATCGGTGCACCGGGAATGCAGCACACCAGGGCGCCTTTGCGTTCAATGCAAAGGAAACCGGAAAGGGAAAGGGTTTGAACACGAGGCAGGAACGCGTTACGTAAAACGTGCAGAGCAGAGCTGAAGGTTTTCATCGGCGGTACCTATCGGTGTTTCTTGTTTTTTGTTCGCCCTCCCCGCACTCAAGGCTGGCTTGAGGTCGATCGGGACGTTGATAGTCGGTAACCTGGAAAAGACTTTATTGGAATTTAATTTCCATATCAACTCATTTTAGAATTTTATTCTGATTTTATTCCATGGCCGCACACAGGGTTCATTTCAATCACCTGATGGCGTTCGAAACTCAGCCGTGCGGCGTCTAGAACGCGGGTAGTCGCCAGTGCATCACGGGCCTCGACCGGCAGTGGGCCAGCGCCTTGCAACGCGGTTTGCAGCTGTAAATAGAACTGATTCCAGCAACCACGCTCAGACGGAATCCGCTCGCGCTCTGCACCGTGCTCGAACCAGCCCCAGCGGCGATGCTCTTCAACACCCCAGCGATCACCTTCGGATTTTGGCGTCAGCCCGGCCAGCGCCAAGGCCTCTTGCCCGTCCAGACCGTCGACGCTGTAAGTCCCTTCTGTGCCGTTGACCCGAAATCGCGGCTTAAGATTGTTCTGCAGGCAACTGCCGCTCAAGTGCGAAATCACGCCGTTGACATGGGTCAGCGAGAGGAAAAACCCGTTGTCGAAAAGCTGGCCTTCATTGAGGTAATCCAGCTCGGCGTAAACCCGCGTCACCGGCCCGAACAGTTGCAGCGCCTGATCCACCAGATGACTGCCCAGATCACGCAGGAATCCGCCACCGCTGCCCTTGCCCACCGACAGCGGCGAATAGCGTTCTACGCTGGATTCAAAGCGCGTGACCTGGCCCAGCGCACCGGAGTCGATGAGTTTGCGTACCGTAAGAAAATCCGAATCCCAGCGCCGGTTCTGATAAACGCTGAGCGGGACCTTGCGCTGCTCAGCGTTTATCACCAGCGCTTCGGCCTGCTGCGCATCGGCGGCGAAGGGTTTGTCGCAGACCACCGCCACTCCGTGTTCAATGGCTTCAAGCACCAGCGCCGCTCGCCCCTCCAGCGTGGTGGAAATCACCAGCACATCGACCCCGGCTTCCACCAATTGACCAATGCTGTCGAAGGCCGGGACACCTGGGTGTTCAGTCGCCAACAGTTGCCGACGCTCCGGGGAACGCGTGACCACGCCGACGAACGTCGCCGCTGGCAAACTGCTGATCAGCGGCGCATGGAAAAACCGACCGCCATGGCCGTAACCGACAAGTCCGATTCGCATGAAGCTCTCCTTATAGATAACTACCGGATGTGCACGAACCTTGTGGGAGCGAGCCTGCTCGCGATGCAGGCGATGCGGTTTATCAGAGGCACCGCGTTGATCCCATCGCGAGCAGGCTCGCTCCCACAGGATTTGGGCAAGGCTCTAGCGGTACAGTTCGCTTTTGACGCGCTCCAGCATCATCCGGTTGGACTCGTCCGGGCGATCTTCCCAGGCGAATACCGAGACCGTGGCGATACCGTCGAACTTGATCTCGCGCAGGGTGCTGAAGAACGCTTCCCAGTCGACCTCGCCCTGACCGATGTCCAGATGCTGGTGCACGGTGGCCGTAACACCCGGCGGATTGACGATGTAGCGCAACCCCGATGAGGCCTTGTGGTTGTAGGTGTCGGCGATGATCAGGTGGCTCAGCTTGGAGCCTGCGTACTTGAGCATCGAGGCGATGTCGCCTTTGCCATCGTCGTAGAAAAAGGTGTGCGGCGCCGCATAGAGGTAGTTGATCCAGTCGCGATCGAGGCCACGAATGATGTCGACCGACTCGTTATTGCGCTCGCAGAAGTCATAGGGATGCGCCTGGATATCGAGCTTGATACCTTCGCGTTCGAACTCGGGAATCAACTCATCCATGGAACGCATGAACTGATTTTCACAAACCAGCGGGTTGTCCGACTGACCGGTGAATTCAGTGTTGACCAGTTCGCAGTCCATTTCGACGGCGATCTGGATAGCGCGTTTCCAGTTGCGCACTGCGGCCACGCGCAAGCCTTCATCGGCAGCGGCCCAGTGGTACATCGGGAGCAAGGACGAGAGTTTCACCCCGGTGTCGCTCAAGGCTTTGCGAAACTCCTTGATCCGCGTCTTGTCGACGCGCGGGGCCTTGTAGAACGGCAGAAAATCTTCCCGGGGCGAAAGCTCGATGTGCTCATAACCAAGCTCGGCGACCTTGTCGACCATCTTGCCCAGGGACAGAGTGCGGTACATGTAGGGGTCTAGTGCGATGCGCATTTTTCAGTTCTCCGCGATCACCTGTGGGAGCGAGCTTGCTCGCGATGACGGCGGCACATTCAACATCAATGTTGGCTGACCTTCCGCTATCGCGAGCAAGCTCGCTCCCACATTGGGATGTGGGTTAGCCGTAGAAGTGTGGGCGGTCTGGTAGGCCGACTTTTACGATCGCCCCGCTCTGCTGTGCTTCGATGCAGGCATCCGCCGCCACCGCTGCGGCAAAACCATCCCACGCCGACGGCCCGCCAACCTGTCCGGCGCGCACGCCATCGATGAAGGCCTGCAACTCGACGTCATAAGCGGCGATGAAGCGGTCTTTCCAATCCATCAAGATCGCGTTGGACAGCTTGGCCCCGCTGCGCATCTGCACCTGTGACGGCTCCGGCAGCTTGGCAATGCCGGTTTCGCCAACCACTTCGCACTGGATGTCATAGCCGTACTGGCAGTTAACAAAAACTTCGACGTCGATCCGCGTGCCCTTGGCGGTTTCCAGCAGGACGATTTGCGGGTCTTTCAGATGGGCGTGGGCCTTGCTGGTCTTGCGCGGAAACACCACTTGTACCGACACATAATCGTCGTCGAGCAACCAACGCAGCACGTCCAGTTCATGGATCAACGTGTCGGTGATCGCCATATCGGTCTTGTAGTTCTCGCCCACAGTCGGGTTGCGATGCGCGCAATGCAGCATCAGCGGCTCGCCGATCTGGCCACTGTCGATCACTGCTTTCAATGCTTGATAACCTTGGTCGTAAGGACGCATGAAACCGACCTGCACCAGACGTTTGCCGTGGGCCACTTCGGCCTCGACGATCTTGCGGCAACCTTCGGCAGTCACCGCCAGCGGCTTCTCGCAGAACACCGGTTTACCCGCCGCAATCGCCGCCAGCACAAACTCTTCGTGGCTCGGCCCCCAGGAGGTGACCAGAATCGCTTCGACTTCCGGCGCCTTGATCAGCGCATGACCGTCCGGGTACACCTCGGCAGTCAGTTTCAGGTCGGCAACCACTTTGGCGGCCTGCTGCAAATTAATGTCGGTGACCGCCACCACCTGGCTGTTGAGCAGGGTCTGGCTGCAACGACGGATGTGATCCTGACCGATAGCGCCGGTACCGATGACGCCTAGCTTTAAAGACATGCGAAGACTCCTTCCTGTTGAGATGGCAGAGCAATCAGTACTGACGGGCCTTGGCCAGTCGTTCATTAAGGGTTTTGGCTACCGCATCGGTACGCGCGCTGGTGGAGACTTGCGCCACGCCCACCCGCCACCAGGACAGGTATTTGTGGATCATGGTCTTGGGCAGAACCTTGATGTCGATCAACGTCGATACCGTCTGCAACCGCGCATCGGCCAGTGCCGCTTGCAGTTGCTCGACGGTGTTGACCTTGTAGGTCTTGCAGCCGTAAGCCGCCGCGCTCATGGCGAAGTCCACCGGGACGAAACCGCCATCGAGCTTGCCCGTTTCAGGGTTGCGGAAGCGGAACTCGGTGCCGAAGCTGTCCATGCCGTGTTCCATCTGCAAGTTGTTGATGCAGCCGAAGGTCATGTTGTCGAGCAGGATCACGTTGATCTTGCGCCGCTCCTGGATCGAGGTCGCCAGCTCCGAGTGCAGCATCATGTACGAGCCGTCGCCCACCAACGCATAGACCTCGCGCGCCGGTTCGGCGAGTTTCACCCCGAGTGCGGCATTGACCTCGTAACCCATGCAGGAATAACCGTACTCGACGTGATAGGTGTTCACGCCCTTGCTGCGCCAGCTGCGTTGCAAGTCGCCAGGCAAACTGCCGGCAGCCGCGACGATCACCGCATCATCAGCCAGGGTTTCGTTCAACACGCCGAGCACACGGCTTTGGGTCAGGCAGGAACCGGTCAGCTCGATGAATTCGCGCAGTACCGCCGGGTCCATGTGGTCGTTGATTTCCGGGATGAAGTCCTCGGTCTGGTATTCGATCTGATAGACCCGATCGACCTCTTCATCCAGTTGAGCCTTGGCCTGACGCGGTTGATCGCCCCAGCTGGAGCGGTAATCGGCCAGCGCTTCAGACAATGCCTGCAAACCGGACCTGGCATCGGCCAGCAACTGCATCCCATCGAGTTTCAGTGCATCGCAAGGGCTGATGTTCAGGTTGAGAAACTTCACCTCGGGATGCTGGAACAGCCATTTCGACGACGTGGTGAAGTCCGAGTAGCGGGTGCCGATCCCGATGATCAGATCGGCTTCCTTGGCCAGCAGGTTCGCCGCCAGGCAACCGGTTTCGCCGATCCCGCCGACGTTCAGCGGATGACTGGAAACCACCGCACTCTTGCCGGCCTGGGTCTCGGCGAACGGAATGTCGAAACGCTCGGCAAACGCCTGCAACGCCGCATTCGCTCCCGAATACTTGACCCCGCCACCGCAGATGATCAGCGGTTTGCGCTTGCCTTTGAGCAATGCCACGGCGTCGCCGAGCATGGCTTCGGTGGCCGGACGACGGTCGATGCGGTGCACGCGCTTTTGCAGGAAATAATCAGGGTAATCGTAGGCTTCGGCCTGCACGTCTTGCGGCAAGGCCAGCGTCACCGCGCCGGTTTCCGCTGGATCGGTAAGCACGCGCATGGCGTGGATCGCAGCGCTCATCAGTTGTTCGGGACGGTTGATGCGGTCCCAGTATTTGCTCACCGCTTTGAAGGCATCGTTGGTGCTGATGCTCAGGTCGTGGAACTGCTCGATCTGTTGCAGCACCGGGTCCGGTTGCCGACTGGCGTAGACATCGCCGGGCAACAGCAGCAAGGGAATGCGGTTGGCGGTGGCCGTCGCCGCAGCGGTCAGCATGTTCGCTGCGCCGGGACCGACTGATGAAGTGCAGGCGTAGATCTTGCGCCGCAGGTTCTGTTTGGCGAAACCGATGGCCGCGTGGGCCATGCCCTGCTCGTTGCGGCCTTGATGGACGATCAGGTCGCCGCTGTCCTGCTCCAGCGCCTGGCCGAGGCCGAGCACATTGCCGTGGCCGAAAATGGTGAAGATCCCGGCGACGAATTTGCTTTGAACCCCATCGACCTCGACGTATTGGTTATCGAGGAATTTCACCAGGGCCTGGGCCATGGTCAGTCGTGTTGTGGTCATGTGCGATCCTTCAATATACGAAGAAACCTTGTGGGAGCGAGCCTGCTCGCGATGGGCGCGACACGGTGGCGCCTGGTACATCGCCATCGCGAGCAGGCTCGCTCCCACAGTTGATCTCCATTAGGCCGATAGCGGTGTCAGCTCAGGGATTTCTGCAAATGATCCATGCTCGCGCCGATCGCCTGCCGGATATCCATCAGCCCATGCACGCTGTCGGCAAACGGCTCGAACGACAGGTAACCGGTATAGCCGGTGCTGAGCAACGTATCGATCTGCGCCGCGTTGCCGAGGATGTCGCCCTCGCCCACCAGCACCCGATGGCCGTCGCGGATGGACGCCAGTGGCGCTTGCGCGTCCTCGACACCGGAGATGTGCACCAGCCCGGTCAGCTCAGGGAAAAACTCATGCTCACTGGCCAGATGATGGTGGAAGGTGTCGTGCACCAGACGGAACACATCCAGCCCGCCAATCGCCTTGATCGCGTCCACTGCCGTGCGTTTGCGCCGCAGTGAACACTCCTCGAAGCCCAGCGGTTCGATGAAACCGAGAATCCCGTATTCGCGCAGGATCGGCGCCAGTTCGCTCAACGCGGTGCGCAGGCCGACGCTGCGTTCAGCTTCGTTGCGCGGGTCGGCGCGATCATTCAGCGGGCACATCACCAACCCTTGCGCACCGCAATCACGGGCATAGGCGGCGAGTTTCAGGGTTTGCGCACGGCGCTCGTCGTTCCACACATCGAACGGGTACAGCGCGTTGATCGACAGCACACTGATCCCGTTGGCCCGGCACAACTGACGCACGCGCTCGGGCGGCGTGCCGTCTTCGATCTCGATGCCCTTGAGGTCGTTGCGGATCTCGATGGCATCGGCTTTCAGGGCCACCGCCAGTTCAATGAATTCAGGCAGTGACAAACGTGGGGCAACCATACGGTTCAGGGCGAAACGCAGGGGCTGGCTCATTATTCTTGTTCTCCGCACTCAAGTTGATTATTTGGCTGTGGGCATGCTGAATTCGGGGCCTTTGGCGATACTGTCCGGCCAGCGCTGCATGACGCTTTTGTAGCGGCTGTAGAAGCGAATGCCTTCTTCGCCATAGGCATGGTGATCGCCGAACAACGAGCGTTTCCAGCCACCAAAGGAGTGCCAGGCCATAGGCACCGGAATCGGTACGTTGATGCCGACCATGCCGACCTTGATGGTGCGGGCAAACGCTCGAGCGATACCACCATCGCTGGTGAAGCAGGACACACCGTTGCCGAATTCGTGGGCGTTGATCAGCGCTACGGCGCTGGCGAAATCCGCGACCCGGACAATGCCCAGCACCGGACCGAAGATTTCCTGCTGGTAGATGCTCATCTCGGTCGTGACCTTGTCGAACAGCGTCGCGCCGACAAAGAAACCGTTTTCCGCGCCCGGCACTTTGAAGTTCCGGCCATCGACGATCAGTTGCGCGCCCTGGGCCACGCCTTGATCGATGAACCCTTCGACCTTGGCCTTGTGCTCGGCGGTCACCAACGGCCCCATGTCGCTGTCGCCCTGCATACCGTTGCCGACCTTCAGCTGATCGATGCGCGGCAGCAGTTTGGCAATCAGCTTGTCAGCGACATCGCCCACAGCCACGGCAATCGAGATCGCCATGCAGCGCTCACCGGCCGAGCCGTACGCGGCGCCAATCAATGCGTCGGCGGCCTGATCCAGATCGGCGTCGGGCATCACGATCATGTGGTTTTTCGCCCCGCCCAGCGCCTGCACGCGTTTGCCACGGGCCATGGCTTGCTGGTGGATGTACTCGGCAATCGGCGTCGAACCGACAAACGAAATCGCTTCGATGTCCGGGTGCTGCAACAAGGCATCGACCGCGCTCTTGTCGCCCTGCACCACGTTGAACACACCGTCCGGCAACCCGGCTTCAGTGAGCAGACGCGCCATCAGCAAACTGGCCGACGGATCACGTTCCGATGGCTTGAGGATGAAGCAGTTACCGGTGACCAGCGCCAGCGGAATCATCCACAGCGGCACCATTACCGGGAAGTTGAATGGTGTGACCCCGGCGCAAACGCCCAGCGGCTGACGCAGGTTCCAGTTGTCGATGCCGCCACCAATGTTGTCGCTGAATTCGGTTTTCAGCAGGTTCGGCGCACCGCAGGCGTATTCGACGATCTCGATACCACGAGTGACTTCGCCCTTGGCGTCGGAAAAGACTTTGCCGTGTTCACGGCTGATGATTTCCGCCAGCTCATCGTGATGACGGTCGAGCAGTTCCTTGAACTTGAACATCACCCGCGAGCGGCGCAGCGACGATTGCTCGGACCAGGCCGGGAACGCCCGTAGAGCCGAAGCAACAGCCTCATCGACGGTCTGCTGGCTGGCCAAGCCGACCCGCGCCTGAATGGCGCCAGTGGCCGGGTTGAAGACATTGCTGAAGCGCTCACCGCCAGTGTCCTGCACCTGGCCGTTGAGGTAGTGGCCGATAACCGGGACGTCGCTCATTGTTTTTGTTCTCCAGTCAGTCTTCAGAATTCAGAGGTACAGCAGCCAGCTGTGCTGCGGATCGTTGTGGAACTGCCAGACCCGTTTCGGGCCGGCCATGACATTCAGGTAATACGACTCGTAGCCATAAGGCACGCTAACCGGGTGATACCCCTTGGGCACCACCACCAGATCGCTGTTTTCCACGGCCATGGCCTGATCGATGGAACGGTCATCGGTGTAGACCCGCTGAAAAACGAAGCCTTGCGGCGGGTTGATCTGGTGGTAATAGGTCTCTTCGAGAAAGCTTTGGTGCGGCAAATCGTCGGTGTCATGTTTGTGTGGCGGGTAGCTCGACGAATGCCCGGACGGCGTGCGCACTTCCACCACCAGCAGCGAATGCGCAGGCTCGGTGTCCGGCAGGATGTCGCAGACGTAACGGGTGTTGGCACCCTTGCCACGGATGCTGCGCTTCATGCTTTCAGGTGTGATCAGCCGTGGGCCTAAACCTGCCGATGTCGAACCGGGAGCGGCGCACACGGCAATCTGTACATCGCTGAGGGCAACCACCTGCGCCTGACTGCCGGGCGGCAGGTAAGCGGCGAACGGTGACTTGTCTTCGAACACCGAATGGCGGTCGCCGATGTTGTCCCAGTTGAACCCGCCCTGCCCTGGTGCCTCACCGCTGATATCAACCCGGCCGCTGAGCAGCACCAGACACAACTCTTTGTCACCTGCACTGACCGGCAAGGTCTCGCCGAGGCTCAGGCGGTAGGCGGTGAAACCGACGTATTCCAGCGCGCCGGCAGCCAACTCGACCATGGTCCGGCCCTTTGCGTTGCTCTTGACCAACAGGCTCATTGTCCGGTCCTCTGATCGAGCAAGGCGCGCAAGGTCGCGTAACCCTTCTTGGCATAAACGTAGCTAGGCGCGACGGCCGGATCCTGCTCGGCTTCGACCACCAGCCAGCCGTGATAATTGGCGGCCAGCAACACATCGAGCAGCGCGGCAAAGTCGATATCACCGTCGCCCGGTACGGTAAACGTGCCGTTGATGATGCAGTCCGGGAAGCTCCAGAGATTGTTGCGCGCCAGTTGCACCACCGGTTTACGCACGTCCTTGAAATGCACGTGGCAGATGCGCCCGATGTGTTTGCGCAGCACCTCGAGCGGTTCGCCGCCGCCCATGTAGCAATGGCCCGAATCGAACAGCAGACCGACTTCGCTGCCGGTCAGCGCCATCAATTTATCGATGTCCGCCGGCGATTCGACGTAGGCGCCCATGTGGTGGTGATACGCCAGACGCACGCCCTGGGACAGGGTGAAACGCGCCAGCTCAGTGAGTTTGTCGGCGTATACCTGCCAGGCCTGCTCGGTGTGGAAACGCGGCCGCTCGACCAAAGGAATAGGTTGGCCCTGGATCGAATCGGCGACTTCGCCGTACACCAGCACCTTGGCGCCGTTTTTCGCCAGCAACTCGACATGACTGCCGATGGCGTCGATTTCTTCAGCCACCGAACGCCGCGCCAGGCGGCTGGAATACCAGCCAGAGACCAGCGCCAGGTCGTAAGGCCGCAGCACGTCGGCCACACCTTTGGCGTCCTTGGGGAACTTGCCATTGAGTTCAAAACCTTCGTAGCCGATTTCCTTGCCTTCGCTCAGCGCTGTGCTCAGCGGCGTTTCCCCACCGAGGGCCGGCAGGTCGTCGTTGCTCCAGGAAATCGGGTTGATGCCAATTCGGATAGCGGGCATGGCTGCACCTTTTATTGTTTTTACATAACCATTGAATGCGGCGCGAAACCCTGTGGGAGCGAGCTTGCTCGCGATGGGGCCTTCAAGGGCGCCAAAAGCATCGCGAGCAAGCTCGCTCCCACAGGTTCAGTGTTCACACATTGAAAATGTTCAACTCCGAGCCTTGCGCCAGGCATTGATGAGTTCGACAAACGTGCCCTGCACTCTCTGGATCAGCGCTTCGTCATCGATCTCACCGGCCAGCCACGCTCGGCTCGGTTCCTGGAAAATCGTCCGGCCTACTGCAAACCCTCGGCAGGTCTTGCTCTGGCTGGCTTGCGCAAAACCTTCGGCCAACGCTGCAGCCGGTGCGTTCAGGCCCAGCAGCACCACGCCTCGGCAATACGGGTCGCGCTCCTGGATCAGTTCGTCGAGCTGTTTCCACTCATCGCTGCTTTGCGCCTCGATCTTCCACCAGGCCGGGAAAATGCCCAGGTTGTACAGGCGCTTGATCGCGCGATAGAGCACGTCCGGATGCGCTGACGGATGATCCTTGGGCGGGATGATTTCCAGCAGCAACTCATGGCCGCTGACTTGCGCCGCCTGATACAAACCCTTGATCTGCGCCTCCTGTTCCAGACGCAACAGCGGTTCGTCGTCCGGGTGAAATTGCACCAGGCACTTGATGATTTGTTCCTGCGGCCAGGCGATCAGGTTGCTGCCAATCGAGCGACCATGCTCGAAGGCCAATGGCCGTGAACCTTGCACTTCCACCGGCCGCGCCACCCACCAGCCGCGACCGGTGGCGGCATTCAGCGAGTCCTGGCCGAAACGCTGGTCAGCCAGCAGACCGACATCGGCCTCTATACCCTGCCGACGCAAATCCGCTTCGACCCGCTCCACGGCCTGGATAAACAACTGCTTGAGCTCGCCAATACTGCTCAGGTCGCGACCGCCCTTTTGCGCCAGTTCCACCAATTGTCCGCGATGATCGAAGGCAAAAATGAACAGTTGCTTCCAGGCTTTGCGCGGCACGCTGACCTGATGCAAGCGTTGCAACACCACGTCCTGATCCGGCCGGGTGATCGGCACCGGGCTGTTGAACAGGTAATCCAGTTCGGCGCGGGTCGGCATCGCCGGGGCGCACGCATGACGTGAAACCACCAGGCCGCCGCAAGCGTTGGCCAACTGGCAGCAGCGTTCATCGCTGGCATCCTCCAGCCAGCCACTGAGGAAGCCCGACATGAACGCATCGCCGGCGCCCAGCACGTTGAGCACTTCGACCCGCACGCCGGGATAGATCGCGCCGTCTTCGAGACGAACCGGAATCCCCCCGTGAATCACCGTGCAGCCTTGCGGCCCGAGCTTGACCACCAACGTCGCTGCTGTCAGGCGACGGACGTTACGCAGTGCGCTCAACAAGTCCTCGCTGCCACCGGCAATCAAAAACTCCTCTTCGGTGCCAACAATCAGGTCGAATCGCGGGAGGATTTTCTGTACGTGCTGGCTGACCTGCTGGTCGGCGACAAAACGGGTTTCGCCATCCGCCTTGCCCGCCAGGCCCCAGAGAACCGGGCGGTAATCGATGTCGAGAACGCGTTTGACGTTGTGCTTTTCGGCGTACTCCAGGGCCTGGAGGCTCGCCTTGTAGACGCCGTCGGTAGAGAAATGGGTGCCGGTGATCAGCAAGGCTTTGCTGGAGGCGATAAAGGCTTCGCTGATGTCTTCGGCGCGCAGGGCCATGTCGGCGCAGTTTTCGCGGTAGAACACCAACGGAAAGGTTTCGCGGTCCTTGAGGCCCAGCAAAACCATGGCGGTGAGGCGCTCCGGATCGACCTTGATACCACTGACGTCGCAGCCTTCGCGGGCCAGCGACTCGAGCAGGAAGCGGCCCATGTGGTCGTCGCCGACCCGACTCAACATCGCCGACTTCAGTCCCAGCCGGGCCGTGCCAAACGCAATGTTGGCGGATGAACCTCCCAGGTACTTGGCGAAGCTTGAGACATCCTCCAGCCGCGCACCGACTTGCTGCGCATAGAGGTCGACGCCAAGGCGCCCGAGGCAAATCAGATCCAATTGACGCCCACTGGCAAAACGAGTCTGGCCCATGCTGGCTCCTGTTATTTTTATCAGCCTGCGTTCGGGGCGGAGGTAGCGCCGAACGCTCTTGGTGGACGCAGACTAAAACGGGTGGCGCCCATAAATCAATATTTATTCCATTAAATTTTTACGTGGAATATTTTTTCCAATAAACTTCTACAGAAGCGCTCCAGACACAGTGCATCGTTTCAGCACATGTCTGGCTGACCCACGGCTCAAGATTTTATTCACGCCTACCCTGTAGACTGCGCACAGCCAACCTATTGTCATGGGCAACGCTTCACCGAGCGGCCCTATAAGAACAAGCCAGAAGGATCATTTATGTCCCGCACCGATCAGCCGGCTACCGCCGAGACCACGCCGCAAAGCGACCTCGCCAGCCCCCCGATCAATGCCGAGCGCTTGCTGCAGCTGATCACCGACGAATACGAAAGCCTGCCGCGCCAGCTCAAACGCATCGCCAGCTACATGAGCCAGCAGAGCGACCGGATCATGGTCGACCGCATCAGCGACATCGCCCGCGAATGCGAAGTGCACCCCTCGGCCATCGTGCGTTTCTCGCAGCGCTTTGGCTTCAGCGGTTTCAGCGAAATGCAGGCATTGTTCCGCGAGGCGTACACCCACAAGACCACGCCGGTGCAGAACTACCAGCAGCGTATTCGCAGCATGATCGCCAACAAGTCGCAGAAGGCCAGCGGCGGTGATCTGGCGCGCGAGTGCATCAACGCCACGCTGTCGGGCATCGAACGTCTGAGCCTGGAGCTGGATGACCAGTCCTTCGAGAAAGCCGTGGACCTGGTGGTGAATGCCGACAACATCTACGTGGTCGGGGTACGCCGCTCATTCGCCGTGGCCGATTACCTGGTGTACAACCTGCAACACACCAACAAGCGCATTCACCTGGTCTCGGGACTGGGCGGCAGCTACCGCGAGCAAATGCGCAGCGTGCGGGCCAATGACCTGGTGATCGCCATCAGCTTCACGCCCTACGGCAAGGAAACCCAGCACTGCCTGCGCATTGCCCAGCACCATCAGGCGAAAACCCTGATCATCACCGATAGCAACCTGTCACCGCTGGCCAAACGGGCGAACACGGTGTTGCTGGTCAATGAAGGTTCCTCGTTTGCGTTCCGCTCCTTGAGCGCGACCTTGTGCCTGTGCCAGGCACTGTTCATCGCCGTGGCCTATCGCCTGGAGCTGAAGATGGATGAAATTCACGAGCAGGTCGGGTTCGAGGACTGACCCTCACCGTCATGATGGGTATGGGTGTGGGCCTGCAACGAGCTCGGCACCCCGGCGCGAACCAACCCGCCCTCTTCGATCCAGGTCAGGGTCGATTGATAAGCGCGTTGCAGCAGTTGATCGGTCTGAGTGAAATCGAACACCGAAATCCCCAGCGGACACAGCGGCGCGACCACATGGATCGCTGCGCGCGGTGAGTACAGCTCAATGTCGCGCACCAGTTGACGCATGCTCATCAGGTTCAAGGTGTGCAACGCCAACGCCACCAGCCCTGATGGCGGACTGGGGCAGTCACAACCGAATCCGGTCGGCACCACCACAACCCGCGTCGCTCCCAGGTACACCGCACTGGCAATCGGCGTATTGCTGGCAACGCCGCCGTCGATCAACAGCTTGCCGCCGATTTGCACACACGGAAACACCAATGGAATCGCCGCACTGGCCAGCAACGCCTGTTCGGCACTGCCGCTGGACAGCAGTTCTTCGGCGCCGGTGAGCAAATTGGTGGTGACGATGTACAGCGGCAGTTCGGTGTCTTCGATCTGCTTGAAGGGTAACGCCTTCCGCACCAGATGCTCCAGCGCCGCAGACTGCAACAGAAAGCCTCTGCGCCGAAAAATCGCCGACAGGCTATCGAACAGCGAAAACGGAAACACATCGGACTTGCGCAAGCCACGCCAGAAGTCCGCCAGCTCGGCCACCCCTTGCGCAGTCGGTCGCGCAGCAAAGTACGCACCGTTGATGGCGCCGACCGAGGCACCGATCACCAGGTCGAACGACACGCCCGCTTCGACCAGCGCTTGCAACATGCCGACCTGAACCGCACCGAGGCTGCCACCACCGGCGAGGACGAGTGCAGTTTTTTCCGCGGGCATGGCAGACCTCCAGAACCACTCGGGTACTTAGACTCTCCAGCATAGCGGCTGGGCCCGATTGCACCGGGTTCGCCGACAGCGCATCAAGCGTGTGTGGCACTGGCGAAGGTCACGGGTTTACCGCTAAATTGTCGGCGCACTGTCTACGCATGATCAAAGGAGCTGTACATGAAGCTGATCGGAATGCTCGATTCACCTTATGTAAGACGCGTCGCCATTAGCCTGAAGTCGCTGGACATCCCGTTCGAGCACGCCTCGGTGTCGGTGTTTCGGCATTTTGCGCAGTTCCAGCAGATCAACCCGGTGGTCAAGGCCCCGACGCTGGTGCTGGACAACGGCGAAGTGCTGATGGACTCGACCTTGATCATCGACTACCTGGAAGCCTTGAGCGGACCGGACAGAAGCCTGATGCCGGCGCCACTGGACCAGCGCCTGCGTTCATTGCGGCTGATCGGCCTGGCCCTGGCGGCCTGCGAGAAATCGGTGCAGATCTATTACGAGCGCACTTTGCGGCCGGCCGAGAAACAGCATGAACCGTGGCTGGAACGCGTTGGCGGGCAGTTGCTGGCAGCGTATTCGGCGCTGGAACAGGAACTGGAAAAACAGCCACTGAAGACCGATGGCTCCATCGGGCAGGACGGCATCACCCTCGCGGTGGCCTGGAGCTTCAGCAATCTGGTGGTGCCGGATCAGGTCAGTGATGCGCAGTTTCCGAAGATCCGCGCATTCACCGCCTACGCCGAACAGCTGCCGGCGTTCATCAGCACGCCGATTACCTGAGACTGACCTGTGTGGCGCAGGCTGCGATCTTTGGGGGCAGCCAACGCTTAACTGACAGGAAAATACACGCCACGGGGCTTGCGGAGTCGTAGGCGGCGACGAGGAAGGTTGTGCTCTGTTTGATGGTCGCTCCTGCTCCCCCCCGCATACTCCTGCGACGGATGAATACTGCTGTCGTCAAGCCCACTCAGGTCTAGCATCTCCGTACCTGTCCATGGGTGTAGCAAATCACTCAAGTACACCAGACGACTATTAACATAAAAAATTCAAACACAGCCAAAAACAAAACACCCTCCAACCCAAATAACGAAACACCCTCTAACATCCTGCTGATTGCCACATCAATCAACTTAGAACTAGCATCAGTCCGACGCCAAGACTCACCAGCAGGTAAAAACAATGATCGCCCAGTTACTTGATAGCCGTCTGCCCTCAGAACACATCATGACCTCTCTAAAAACACTGGACATGTACGCGGAGACAAAAAAACTGGTCGAGAAATTGCGCAAGCAAAGCCAATCCAACAATAAACAGGCCAGACAAGCCGACATCTTGAAAAACACCAACTACCACACCAAAAATATTATTCTGCTACGGGCCGACGCTGGCAATATAAGCATCAAGACTCCAGACAACACTTCATCCACGTCCCCGCTTTACTCGGTCCCGGGCCGCAGCTTATTATTTTCGGCCAACAATCAGCCTTTTTCGATTCAGCGCTACAGCATAAAAAATGACCGTCTGGCCCTCGAGGATCAGGTGACCGTAGACCCGCAGAATCCGCTGTATATCAATGGTCAGAATGAGCTATTTGACTATTGCCCTTCAACACATGAAGAGAAGGTATGTATTGGCAGCATCAACTTCCCTGACAAAAGCGCCGACCTCCATGTTTTCGATCGCTCCACCTTGCGAAAATCCGCGTGGTTCCCTCACGACGATAGCGCCGCCCGCTTTCTGGTGAGCCTGGAACTCATGGAAAACGTCGGGGACACATTAGTGCACACAGTGGCCGAGGAGCTGATTTACCACCCCCATCCTGCCGTAGCCTGGAAAGCATTTCAGATCATTCATCGGGAAAATCAACGGACCGCAGCCCGGCATGTGCCTATGCTACGGCAACGGCAAAATGCCAGGTTGAATGAGTTGCTGGACTTTAATCTGAATTACACCGAATGAAATTGGAACAATTTATTGAGCGCATCAAGCACTATGATCTGGCGCGAAACAAAAATGAAATAATCAATGACCTTAAAGCACTGTCAAAAAACAGAGCCCTGCTAGGTACACACCTGTTCAACACTATTCAACGCAACGGCTTCAGCACCCGGGACAGTTTATACAATCCCTATGTTTTCGTGCTGTACACCAGCGATACATTCTCTATACGTCTGGGATTCTGGCCTACCGTTTCGTCGCACGATGAAAGCGAAACATTCATATACGACCTGATCCACACACACGACTTTGAAATATATACAGTCGGCTACAGCGGCGACGGTTACAGATCAATAAAAAGAAAAATCCTTGGTCGCAGCCTATTAAGAGCCGGTGTCCGGCCACGATTAGGTACGCCTCAAGAAATAAAGCTGGCACCGGGAGAGGTTCTTCATATGCAGCCGTTTTATGACATTCACCACCAACTGCCGCCGGAAGCGCTTTCTTCGTCACTGAGTCTGATCGTTCATTCACAAATGGCCGCAAAAACGGAAGAGGCGTGGTGCTTCGATAAAAACTATGTACCCACACATGCCGGCATTGGCGCACAGGAAATTGCATTTTATGAAGAAACGTTATTCCTGTTTGATCACAGGTAGTTTGGGTTACCTGCTTTAACGATAAACCAGTAATCCCATGGACAAACGGATGACCCACTGCAACGCCCCCGCGGTTATGTGTGGGCAGTAGTGCTCGCTGTCCGACACCCCGAAGCAAGGAGAGTGACATGAGTAAGTTAACGAATGAGTGGAGTGATGTACCGTTATATCGGGCGGAGATCAATGTGATCAACACCCCCATCCATGACAGCCAGGAAGAGAATTGCTGGGGGCCGACGCCACGACTCAACATCGGCAATATTCACGAGATCAAAAAGTACTGGAAGCTGCCGGATGAGCCGTTGGTAGGGAACAAAAGGAGCCCAAAATACCCTGATTGACAATATGGCCGTCTCCGCCCTGGCACCCGTAACAGCGAAACGCCTCAAACCGCCCCCATCGCCACCCGCTGCACCAGGCCATCGGCATGGCAGATAACCCGGTTGCGCCCGGTAGTCTTGGCCGCATACAGCGCCTCATCGGCATCGTTGAGCCACTGCAGGGCTTCGCTGTGCATCGGGTCGAAGGCGGCCAAACCAATACTCAGGCTGACTTTCAACGCCGGATTTTGCTCGTAACCCAACCCCGAAAATCGATCACGCAAAGCGTCCATCGCCTGGGCAGCGTGGGCCAGAGGTACGTCAGGCAGGATCACGCAGAACTCGTCCCCGCCATACCTCCCGGCCACGTCACTCGCACGCAGGTTTTGTTTGAGGATTTTGCTCAGCTGACGCAACACGATATCGCCGGCCACATGGCCGTAACTGTCGTTGATGATCTTGAAGTGGTCGATGTCGATCAAGGCAATCGCACCGCCCCGTTGCTGGCGCTGACAACGCTGAAACTCGACGTCCAGCGCATCTTTCCAGGTGCCGTGATTCAACAGCCCCGTCAGGCTGTCGGTGCGGCTCAGGGCCAGCAATTCGCGTTTGTGTTTACCCAGTGTGTGGGCCTGGCGAAAGCAGATCCAGCCCAGCATCAAGGGGTACAGCGTCAGCAACGGTAAGCAGGCATACAGCTGAACCGGACTGGTCTGAGGGATGAACACGGGGAAGAACAGCAGTAACCCAACAGCCATACCCAGCAGTTGGGCCACTGTACCCGCGAGCAGAAAACGCAAGCCACCGAGGGCGACGTTGTTCATCGCCATCATCGACAACGTGGCGGTGCTGGGTAAGGGATTGAACTGCATGGCAGCGACCCAGAACCCACCCATGAACGCGTCGATCAAAATATTGCGGTGTTCGCCACGATAGGGCGATGGCGAGCGGCGCGCACATTGATAGGCCAGGTGCGGCCAGACAAGGCCGTTGAACAGCATCAGCGCCAACAGCCAATGCGGTGGATTGAGTGGGATGATCGCCGCGCCCACGCAGAGCAGGCCCAGGACCATCCCCAGGGTTCGCGACGTGTAGAGCCTCCTTGCCAGTGAAAGTCCCTTTCCTCCGTTTTGGTGCATAGGGGGACAAAGCTCCTCTTCACAACTGACCTGAAACTTCGAGTAACTCAGACAGCGATGTCTGGAAGTCTATCAGGGCGAGATCAAATAGCCATCACCGCCCGGCGGCCCGAAATAGCCCTGTCGGCAGGCCTACTGTCGAAAATTTGACTATAAATGACAAGGGACCCGCATCGACATTGATCGCCGCTCCCGTGAAAACCGGCAGCTGCCGAAGGCTGCGTTCAGCAGCGGCTACGGACTGTGTGAGAGTTGTCACCCCATGAACATCCTCTACGACGAACGCATCGACGGTGCCCTGCCCCCGGTCGACAGGGATGCCTTGCTCAATGCCTTGCGCGAGCAGGTGCCGGAACTGGACATTCTCTACCGCGAAGAAGAGCTCAAACCCTACGAGTGCGACGGGCTCTCGGCCTATCGAACCACGCCGATGCTGGTACTGCTGCCGCGCACTCTTGAGCAGGTTCAGGCCGTGCTCAAACTCTGCCACGCCCGTCAGGTGCCCGTGGTGGCGCGTGGCGCGGGCACCGGGCTGTCCGGCGGCGCATTGCCGTTGGAGAAAGGCGTGCTGCTGGTGATGGCACGCTTCAACCAGATTTTGCAGATCGACCCCGCTGCCCGCACGGCGCGGGTTCAGCCGGGGGTGCGCAATCTGGCGATTTCCCAGGCCGCAGCGCCGTTTGGCCTGTATTACGCACCAGACCCGTCCTCGCAGATCGCCTGCTCGATTGGCGGCAATGTCGCGGAAAACGCCGGTGGCGTGCACTGCCTGAAATACGGCCTGACCGTCCACAATGTGCTGAAACTGGAAGTGCTGACGATTGAAGGCGAACACCTGACCTTGGGCTCGGACGCGCTGGACTCAGCGGGTTTTGACCTGTTGGCGCTGTTCAACGGCTCCGAGGGATTGCTGGGCATCATCACCGAAGTCACGGTCAAACTGCTGCCCAAACCGCAGGTGGCCAAGGTGCTGCTGGCGAGTTTCGACTCCGTGGAAAAAGCCGGAGGCGCCGTGGCGGATATCATTGCCGCCGGGATCATCCCCGCAGGTCTGGAGATGATGGACAACCTGGCCTTGCGCGCCGCCGAAGACTTCGTTCACGCCGGTTACCCGGTGAATGCGGAGGCGATTCTGCTGTGCGAACTCGATGGTGTCGAAGCCGATGTGCGCGACGACTGCCTGCGGGTTCGCGCCGTGCTGGAACGGGCCGGCGCCAGTGAAGTTCGCCAGGCCCGCGACGAGGCGGAACGGGTGAAGTTCTGGGCCGGACGCAAAGCTGCGTTCCCGGCGATCGGGCGCTTGTCGCCGGACTATTACTGCATGGACGGCACCATCCCGCGCTGCGAGTTGCCAGCAGTGCTCAAAGGCATCGCTGAGCTCGCGAGTGAATACGGTTTGCGGGTGGCCAACGTGTTTCACGCCGGCGACGGCAACATGCACCCGCTGATCCTGTTCGACGCCAACCAGCCCGGCGAACTGGAACGCACCGAAGCCCTCGGCGGCAAAATCCTCGAACTCTGCGTCAAGGTTGGCGGCAGCATCACCGGCGAGCATGGTGTCGGCCGGGAGAAAATCAATCAGATGTGCGCGCAGTTCAATAGCGACGAGCTGACGGTTTTCCACGCGGTAAAAGTCGCCTTCGACGCCAAAGGCCTGCTCAATCCCGGCAAGAACATTCCCACCCTGCACCGCTGCGCCGAGTTCGGCGCCATGCATGTCCATAACGGGCAACTGCCCTTCCCCGATCTGGAGCGTTTCTGATGCGTGCCGAACAGGACCGGGACGCCAGTGCGGAGTTACTGGAACAGATCAACCAGGCCCGGGAGAATGCGACGCCGTTGCGCATTCAAGGCGCCAGCAGCAAAGCCTTCCTCGGTCGAGAAGTCGCTGGCGAAGTGCTCGATACCCGCATCCATCGCGGCATCGTCAGTTATGACCCGACCGAACTGGTCATCACTGCCCGCTGCGGTACACCGCTGAGGGAATTGCTGGCAGCGCTGGATGCGGCCGGGCAAATGCTCCCCTGTGAACCGCCCTCCTTCGGTGAAGACGCCACCGTCGGCGGCATGATCGCTTCGGGGTTATCAGGTCCGCGTCGCCCGTGGGCCGGCTCGGTGCGCGATTTCGTCCTCGGTACACGGCTGATCACCGGCAACGGCAAGCCGCTGCGTTTTGGCGGTGAGGTGATGAAAAACGTTGCTGGCTATGACCTTTCACGGTTGTTGACCGGCAGCTTCGGTTGCCTCGGCGTGATCACCGAAGTCTCGCTCAAGGTCCTGCCCAAACCGCGCCAATGCCTGAGCATCAGCCTGGAACTCGACAGCGCCCGGGCCTTGAGCAAACTCGCCGAGTGGGGCCAGCAACCGCTGCCCATCAGCGCGGCGAGCCATGACGGGGAGCAATTGCACCTGCGGCTGGAGGGTGGCGAAGGTTCGGTCAGCGCCGCCCATCAGCGCCTCGGTGGCGAGGTGCTGGACGCTCAATACTGGGAGGCGTTGAATGAACAACAACTGGCATTTTTCGATGAAGGCTTGCCGCTGTGGCGTCTGTCATTGCCCAACAACCTCGGCCCGCTGACGCTGCCCGGCGAACAACTGATTGATTGGGCCGGCGCGCAACGCTGGTTGAAATCCGAGGCGCCGAACATTCAGTCGCTGGCCGCTGATCTGGGCGGCCATGCGACGTGCTACAGCCACGGTGTCAGTGACAGCCCGTTCCAGCCGTTGGCGCCGGCGTTGCTGCGTTACCACCAGCAGCTCAAGGCTCAACTCGACCCTCAGGGGTTGTTCAACCCTGGCCGGATGTACGCGGAGTTCTGAAGCATGCAGACCACCCTCAGCGAACAGGCCAAACGCCTGCCCCGCGCGGCAGAGGCCGAAAGCATTCTGCGCACCTGCGTGCATTGCGGGTTCTGCAACGCCACCTGCCCGACCTATCAGTTGCTCGGCGATGAACTGGACGGCCCGCGTGGACGCATCTACCTGATCAAGCAAGTCCTCGAAGGCCACCCCGCCACCGCCCAGACCCAATTGCACCTGGATCGCTGCCTGTCGTGCCGCGCCTGCGAAACCACCTGCCCGTCCGGGGTCGACTATCACAACCTGCTGGACATCGGCCGCGCCGTCGTCGATCAGGCAGTGCCGCGCTCGGCGAGTCAGCGCGTGTTGCGCCAGGGCTTGCGGGCGATGGCACCGAATCCCGGACTGTTCAAAGCCTTGTTGCAAATCGGTGCAACCTTCCGGCCGCTGATGCCGCGCGATCTCGAAGCCAAACTGCCGCACGACGTGCCGCCAGCGGGAGAATGGCCAACCACGGTGCATGCGCGAAAAGTGCTGATGCTCGAAGGCTGTGTACAGCCGGGTTTATCGCCAAACACCAACGCCGCCGCAGCGCGGGTGCTGGATCGACTGGGGATCAGCGTCAGCACCGTTAGCCAGGTCGGATGCTGCGGGGCGTTGGACTATCACCTCGACGCTCAGGAACACGGCCTGAATCGCGCCCGCCAGAACATCGACGCCTGGTGGCCAGCGCTGGAAAACGGCGCCGAAGCCATCGTGCAAACCGCCAGCGGCTGCGGTGCGTTCATCAAGGATTACGGGCATTTGCTCAAGACCGATCCAGCCTACGCGACCAAGGCCGAACGGGTCAGCGAGATGAGCAAAGACCTGGTGGAGATCCTGCGCAACGAACCGTTGGAGCGAGTGTGTGCGGCCACCGAACGACGAATCGCCTTTCACTGCCCGTGCACCTTGCAGCACGCGCTAAAACTCGGCGGTGCAGTCGAAGAACTACTGACCCGACTGGGATTCAATCTCACCAGCGTGCCTGACAGCCATCTGTGTTGCGGCTCCGCCGGGACTTACTCATTGACCCAACCGGCGCTCGCCCGGCAACTGCGCGACAACAAGCTCAACGCTCTGGAAAGCGGCCGGCCGGAGCTGATCGTCACCGCCAATATCGGTTGTCAGAGCCACCTCGCCAGCGCTGGACGGACGCAGGTCAGGCACTGGATCGAGCTGGTGGATCAGATGTTGCGCTGAACGCAGCAGTCGTTTGCAGAATGAAGTTCAGAAGAAACTTCGTTTGTCAGCGTCGCCCGTGCCGAACAGAATCGGCCTACTCCACTGTCACTGCGCCGGGATTCGTGTTTATGAGCAACCAGAACTTCGTCAGCCCAGACCTGATCCGCCAACGCTTCTCGCGGGCGATGTCAGACATGTACCGCGAAGAAGTGCCGCTGTACGGCGCCTTGATGGAACTGGTGGCGCAGACCAACACCCAGGTGCTCGACAGCGATCCCGCCATTGCCCGGCAGTTACGCAGTACCGGCGAAATCGAGCGTCTGGACCTGGAACGCCACGGGGCGATCCGCGTCGGCACCGCGCAAGAGCTGGCGACCCTCTGCCGTTTGTTCGCGGTGATGGGCATGCGGCCGGTCGGCTATTACGACCTGACGCCGGCCGGGGTGCCGGTGCATTCCACGGCGTTCCGCGCCGTGCATGAAAGCTCATTGCAGGTCAGCCCGTTCCGGGTCTTCACCTCGCTGCTGCGCCTGGAGCTGATTGAAAACCCCGAGCTGCGCGCCTTTGCCGAATCGGTGCTGGCCAAGCGTTCGATTTTCACCGCACAGGCGCTGGCGCTGATCGAGCAGGCCGAACAACACGGCGGACTCGACGAGCAGCAAGCCGAGGACTTCGTCGAGCAAGCACTGGAAACCTTCCGCTGGCACCACCACGCCACCGTCACCGCCGCGCAGTACCAGCAACTCAGCGCCCAGCATCGGTTGATCGCCGACGTGGTCGCCTTCAAAGGCCCGCACATCAACCACCTGACCCCGCGCACCCTGGACATCGACATCGTGCAGGCGAAGATGCCCGAACACGGCATCACCCCAAAAGCGGTGGTCGAAGGCCCGCCGCGCCGCCAGTGCCCGATTCTGCTGCGCCAGACCAGTTTCAAAGCGCTGGATGAACCCATCGCCTTCACCAATCAACAGCAGGCTCTCGGCAGCCACAGCGCCCGCTTCGGTGAAATCGAACAGCGCGGCGCCGCGCTGACGCCTGAAGGTCGCGCGCTCTACGACCGCCTGCTCAACGCCGCCCGCGATGAACTCAAGGACTTCCCCAACGAAGCCAACGCGGCGCGCTACAACAGCCTGATGGAACAGCATTTCAAGGCATTCCCGGACAGCTACAGCGAGATGCGCGAACAAGGCCTGGCCTACTTCCGCTACTTCGTCACCGAGAAAGGCCTGGCGGCCGATAGCGACGAACTCGGGTCAGCGTCGTTGCAAGACCTGATCAACGCCGAGTACATCCGTGCAGTGCCGCTGGTGTACGAAGACTTTCTACCGGTCAGCGCGGCGGGGATCTTCCAGTCGAACCTGGGTGACGCCGCGCAGACCCACTACGGCGAGCATTCGAATCGGCAGGCGTTTGAACAAGCGCTGGGGCGATCGACTATTGATGAACTGGCGTTGTATGCCGATACGCAACGGAGGTCGATTGAGGAGTGCTGTGCAGCGCTTAATGTGCCGCCACTGAGCTGAGCGGCTGGCCCCACCGAACCCCGCACGCCGGCCCTAAGAGTTGCCTAGGGCAGCAGCACCTGCACAGTAAGAAAAGTCGTTGTCGCACTAGACGGCATGAAAACCGCTTGTGGTGCCACTCATATTGCCAGCCATCCAAAGGGCCCTGTGATTAGCCAGTTGAGACGCCCCTTCAAACATTTACTCAGGAAATACTCCGCACAGTGCATTTCCCTGATAACCATGAACGATAGGCCCTAATACCATAAGAGGGCCGCATGCATAAAATGGAGACTCCCAGGATTGTCCAGCGTGAAGCTTGCACACAGGCAACTTTAATGGAATGGGGAGAATGACAGCCCATAGCGTGATACCACACCACTCTCGCGTGGTCAGGTCGCTGTCTGTTTTCTGGTAGGTCAAGGGGATGCGCTCTTTTTCTTGCTCTGGCATTGATACCACTACCCCGACACAACCGGTGAGATAAATGGATATTGCGGTTACGGCCAGTAGGTTTTTTATAGAGCGCTTAGGGAGCATCAGTGGTTTCATCCGTAAATCCATCAGTAAACAAAGACGACAGTCGACAGGCCTTGTCGAATCACGTTGAGACCGCTCGCAAGGCCGTCAGGGCACAAACTAATCACTGAGATAGGCGGATCATCAGCAGAAACAGGGGCTTCGGACATTTCCTGCACGCTGTAGCGGTTTTGGTGAACTTGTGCCGAATGGGCCAGGCGAATAGCCTTCGTCTGTCGCAGCAAAATCAGTGGCAAGGGTGTGGAAGCCCTTCAAAACATCTAGGTGCACAAGCGCCTATAAATTCAAGCTGGCGCTATTCCTTGATTTAGTTTTAGGAACAAGCCAATGAAAAAGATCACCCCCAATCCCCCTGAATCCCCCTGAATCCCCCAGCCGTTTCCGATCCCATCAGCCACATCTTCACCATCGCCCCCGACATCGACACCGAAACCCTGCTGATCCACACCTCCGAAACCCTCGCCTCGCTCAATGCCATGGCCACTGACCTGGCCTTTGAACTCGAAGGCTCGCGCCGCAACGTGGCGTTGGCCATTCAACAGTTGACCGTGCTGGCCGAGTTGATGGTGAACCGAGCGCTGGAGCACCTCGATACGCCTGATTCGACATCTGGCGTTCGCCACTGAGTGTTCATGCTCGTTTATCCAATGGAGGTACAGCCATGGCTCGCTACATGCCCATCACCGGGATCGACAACAACTTTCACTCGCTGGTTATCGACACCGAAGCACCGCTCGACGTGCTGCACGACACTGCTGCCTACCGCATCAGCGCGGTGACGCAGTTGTTGGAGAACCTCGCCCTGCGTGAGGCGCCCCACAATGACAGCGTGGTTTTGCAGGACTTCGCACGGGTATTGGCGATTCCGCTGCGCGATGGTTGTGATTTGTTGGATGTCATCGGGCGACGATTGCAAGCGCAGGTGTCGGTGCCGTAATGAAGAATGGCGACCCTGGGTTTAATGACGATCAGCCAAGGAAATGCATTCTGTAAAACGAAGCAAGTCCAGTGTGGGAAGAGCCGGGCGACGTTCGTCTGCTCGCGATGACGGTTTTACATTCGGCATCAATGGTTACTGTCATACCGCTATCGCGAGCAGACGAACGTCGCCCGGCTCTTCCCACATTTGATCTTTGCTGTTTCGAACCTTGCGTTCGCTTAACTGACTGGCATTAACCTCCCCCTCACTTCGCCGCACTGACAATGATCTTCCCGATCATCTGCGGGTGCAGCGTGCAGTAGTATTCATAGGTCCCCGGCGTATTGAACTGGTAGGAAAACTGGTCGTTGGTGTCGAGCGCTGCCGAATGGAACACCTTGTGGGTTTCCATCAGCGTATGGACCGTTTGATCGTCGTTGACCCAGGTTACGGTGGTGCCCACCGCTATCGTCACTTCCTTGGGACCAAACATGAATTCCTTGATGTCGATTCTGGTCCCTTCCGCCCACGCCGGTATCGAAACCATCAGGCAACCCAAGGCCAGTACCCGCAGTAAATGCTTCATGTCAGCGCCTCCCCTAAACAAGTGTTGAATCGATCAGTGCCAACGGATGATTGCCCTGCGTCGCCTTGACCTCGGTGATTCCCAGGTAGTTGCGCAGTTGATCGGCCGCTACGGTCATCGGCCCCGGTGCTGGCCCGGCACCGGGTGCGGGTTGCGGGTAAGCCGTGCCGCGTGCGGTGTGGAAGGTGATGTTGCCCTCGACCTTCTGGATAACCTGGTGAATGTGGCCATTGAGCACCGTCACCGAACCGTATTTGCGCAGCATCGCGATGGCTTGATCACCGTCTTCGGTGCCCCAGCCCCACGGCTGATAGATTGTCCACAACGGAATGTGGGTGAACACCACAACTGGTGTGCTGGTGCTCACTGCCTTTAAATCATCCTGCAGCCAGGCCAGTTGCTCGGCACCGAGGGTTGCCTCGTGGCCCGCCTGGAAGTTGAAGACATTGACCAGCGCGATGAAATGCACGCCATGGTCATCGAAGCTGTACCAGCCGTTGCCTTTGGTGCCTTTGCCATAGCGTTCGAGGTAGAGCTTGCCGCCACCTTCATCGAGGGTGTCGTGCTCGCCCGGAATGTAGTGCACGGTTGAAGGCAGGCCTTTGAGCATAGACGCGGCAGTATCGAATTCCTCCGGTTTGGAGAGGTGGGTGATGTCCCCGGTGTGGAGGATCAACGAAGGCCTTTTCGGCAGCGCGATAACTTTGTCGATGGCGACCTGCAGGGTCTTCAGCGGTTCGGGATTGGCTTCCTTGTTGAAACCGATGTGCGAGTCGCTGATTTGTACGAAGTGAAAAGTGCTGTCCAGCGCTTTCGGGTCCGATACGGTGCCATCGTCACTCAGGGCAAACGCTCGCGGTATACCGCCACTCAACGCCCAGATAACGCCGGCGCCAGCCCATGCCGAGCATTTGAGCAGGTTCCTGCGGTCGGGGTCCAAGGGGCCGTCTGTACGCTTTTCATATGATGTCGAACGAATGTTCATGGGAACGCCCTCGTAGCGGTCTACATTGATGAACTGACACGATGTACAACCGAGCGGGTCGAGGATTTATTCCAGGCAAAAAAATATTTTTTGTTTCGGGAATAAAACGCAACGCATCCGGGTTATAGGGGGCAAAGGCTGGAGCCACTATGAAGCGATTTGAGGAGCTGTTTGCGCCACATATGGATGCGGCTTATAACCTCGCACGCTGGCTCACCGGCAGTGACAGCGCGGCACATGATGTGGTGCAGGAAAGTGCGCTCAAGGCGTTCAGGTTTCTGCATCGTTTCGCGGACGGCAACGCCAGGGCCTGGTTCCTGACGATCGTACGCAACGAGAGTTACAACTGGCTCAAGGGCTCGACCGGTCATCGTTGGGTCGCCATCGACGATGAGATCTCGCAAGACAATCTTGCCTTGAGCCACAGCCAGACACCGGAACTGCTCGCCATGCAGGCGGAGGACGCCACACGGATTCAGCAGGCACTGCGCGCCCTGCCCCCGGTCTTCCGTGAAATGATCGTCCTCAAGGAGTTGGAAGACATGCCCTACAAGGACATCGCGAAGGTGGTCGACATTCCTCTGGGAACCGTCATGTCCCGACTGGCCCGCGCCCGCGCCATGCTCAAGCTGGAACTACTGAAGTTGCAAGGCCATGAATGAGATCAATTGCACGGTCTGCCACGAATTGATTCATGGCTACCTGGACCATGAACTGGACGCTGCGAGCGCAACGAACGTTGCCGAGCACCTGTCGCAATGCGCCGACTGCCAACGCGTGCATGACGAAGCGCAACGGTTGATCGCCAGCGTCAAGACCTATGCGCCTTATTACGCGGCGCCCGACGCACTGATTCAACAGGTCTTCGCCAATCCCCCGTCACCTACTTCTCCCTGGCGAGCCCTGAGAGACGCCGCACAAAAGTGGCTGGCACCGGCGTTTTCCGCGGTCGCGCTGGCCATGGCACTGGTGTTGTATGTGGCCACGCCTTCGCCTGAGCAACCCTGGCTGGACGAAGCGGTGTCCAACCATGTGCGTTCGCTGATGGCCCAACACTTGAACGATGTCGTGTCCTCCGACCGGCACACGGTCAAGCCATGGTTTACCGGCAAGCTGGACTTTTCGCCGCCGGTGTTCGACTTCTCGGCACAGGGTTTCCCTTTACTCGGCGGGCGACTGGATTACCTGCAACACCAGACAACCGCGGCGCTGTCTTACGGGCGGGCGAAACACATCATCAACGTGTTCATTCTGCCAACGGCAGCAACCGATACGCCTAGGCTTAGTCAGTCCATCCGCGGCTACAACGTGGTCGCCTGGCAAGACCATCACATGCGTTTTATCGTGATATCCGATCTGGAAAAAACCGAGCTGGAAGTCTTCAGCCAGTTGCTTGAGCAGCGTGTTTTTTAACGAGGGGCGTAACTTGAAGGCCATCGGCCCTGAGACGCGCGGTGAAATGTTGTTTATCGCGCTTGGTGAAAGGTGTTCGCCCAGTGTATTGGCCTGGCAATCCATGCACCGGTAAAGAGCCCCGACACTGGGCGAACGGGGGGATTTTAATGCAACGAAAACGATCTGTCCGTTCAAAAATTCTGAATTAATCTGGACATACTGTTTCAGCGCAATGTTTTGAAATGAAAAAAAACGAACCAGTTCGGTCAAATTCACTTCCCCGCTGCACCGAGGGAGCTTAGACGCAGATCAGCACGTGGGCTGAAAACATTCGCACCTAAGGCTCAACACTGCGGCGCACGCCTCAATACCCGGTCATTTCCAGATACCCGTTGCCGGCATCACTGCCGCTCAACTGTACCGGCCCCTCCCAGTAGGGAATGCGCAAATCCATCCAGGCCTTGGGGTTCAATGCGCTGCTGGTGATGTCCAGGCCTTTGCCCGGCACCTTGATCGACCAGCGCGTCGGCAAACTCCGCCCGGCCACCTCGGAAGACGCCAACGGCGTGAGGCTGATCTCGTCCCGCGACAGTTGCACAGCGCTGCCGTCCGGGTTGATCCAGGTGCCGGTCAAGTACGCCGCCCCGTCCTTCTGCCGCACCCGAAACAGCATCAACTGCACGCCACTGTCCAGGTGCAGGGAAAACCAGTCCCAACCGGTCTGGTTGGCCCTCAATGGTTGGCTGCTCCACTCACGGTCGAGCCATGCCGGGCCGCTGACCTGATACGTCGCGCCATCGATTTCCAGGCTGCCGCTGGCCTGGAAGAACGGCTGGCTGTAGTAGTACGACGCCTGGCCCTGGCCCTGTTCGGATTTTTGACTGAAGCCCTGCTCGCCTTGCAGCACCACTGGCCGACTGGAGTTGAGTCGCAGTCGATAGTTGAAGCCTTTGCCACTGGCCTGCACGTGCATTTCTGCCAGCGGGTTCGCCGTATCGGTTTGAGTGCTCAGGCGCCAGTCATCGATCCACGCCGCAAACGGTACATTCTGAACCCCGGCCTGACCGATGCCACCGCGGGCATAACGTTCTGCGGCATGGTGAACGGTCGCCGAGGTCACCGCCGCGTGGCCAAGCCAGATGATCTGGCTGGCCCAGCCGGGCTGCTCGGGCCCGGCCTTCAGGGCATTGCGAAACAGTGTCCACTGCACGCCGAATTCCCGGCCCTGCGGGTCCTTGAGGTTGGCGGTGATGTACCACCATTCGACGCGGTAACCGTCATGCGCACCGTGATCCGCCGGGAAGCTGAATACCCGGCCCGGCGTTACCTGCTTGAACGCCGCCGCGTCGCTGCCCAGTCCGGCGAAGCTCTCGCTGGTTTTCGACGAGTCGTCACAACTGGTCAATGTCAGCAACAGCACGGCCAGCAACAGCGCGCCGACCGCCCGGTTAATCCTCATGGGCAAAGCTCCTCAGCAGATCCGCCGGTTGCGTGCGATAGAGCTTGAACAGCGGCCACGCCGATGCCAGCAACGTCGCCAGCATCGCCAGCCCCATCAGTTGCGCGAGTTGCAACGGGAACACCCGCAACGGCAGACGCCAGCCAAACGCCTGAACGTTGATCACCGTGTCCAGGCACCAGGCCAGCGCCAGCCCCAGAGGCAACGCCACCACCAGCGTGAGCAGCGCCAGCAACCAGGTCTGTCCGAGGTTGAGCAACATCAATTGCCGGCGCGTCACACCCAACGCCCACAAAGGCGCCAACTGCCCGAGACGGCTCTGACTCTGGGTCAGCAAGCTGATGAACAGCGCCACACCAGCCACGCCGAGGGTCAGGCTGTTGAGCGCCGCAGTCGCCGCGAAGGTCCGTTCGAACACCTGCGTCGACCAGCCCTTGAGTCGGGCCTGATCGACGATGCGACTGTCGTCCAGGGCAAAACGCGTCTGTAGCGCCGTCAGCAACAGTGGAATTTGTGCCGGTTCGATCCGCAGGTTGAAACGGCTCGGCGTCAGTTGCGGCCAATATCGCAGCAAATGTTCGGCGTTGACCAACAGATGCCCCTTGGGGTTGCCGTAGTCGGCATAGATCCCGATCAACTGCGGTGACCACGTGCCTTGAGGTGTGGGGATATCCAGGTGGTCACCAAGCCGCAGCTTGAGTCGACGGGCCAGTTGTTCGCTGAGCATCAGCGTGTCGTGCGCCGCCAACTGATCCCAGGGATGCTCGCCCAGCGCTTCAAGCAACGGCCAATGCTCGCGATAAGTCGCATGATCGATCACCCCGTAAAGGTCCGCCGGCCAGCCCTGCAACGACACTGCGACCTGCCAGCTTGGCAGCACCGCGCTGAGCTTTTGTTGCGCCAGCCACTGTTGCAACGCGGTGGCCTGCGCCGGATTCTGCGGATTGATGTAAAGCTCGGCGGTCAGCCGTTGCTCCAACCAGTCACTGAACGTCTGGCGAAAACCTGCGGTCATGCTGCCGGCACCAATGTTGGCCGCCAGCGCCAGGAGCAGCGCCATCAAGGCCAGACTCAGGGCGGGCAATTGCTGACGGCAATCGGCGAGAAACCATTGCCCCAGCACCGAACGACTGCGCCGCAGTACCAGGTTCAGCACAGCATTGAGCAGCACCGGCAAACTCAGCGCCGCACCGAGCAACAGCGCAGCCATCAGCACAAAACCGCTGGCCAGACTGTCTCCCCACGTTAACGCGATCAGGCCAATCACAGCGGCAACAGCCGCGACCCAGCCCTGACGCCGCAACCAGCGTGCGTGAGCCTGATGCCAGGCTTGCGGGTTGGCCAATGCCAGCAGCGGCAGTCGCGCCGCCCGCAGCAAACTATTGGCACCGGCCAGCAGTGCGCCGAGCAGACTCAAACCGAGCCCGCTGAACCACCACAGCGGGCTGAGGCTCAACTGCCCCGCCACTTCCGCGCCGTACAACCCGCGCAGGCTGGCGGCAACGTCCGGCAACAGCAGACTGGCCAACAGGTAACCGCTGGCCACCCCGACCATCCCGCCGAGCAGCGCCAACCCACCCAATTCCAGGCTCAGACAGAGGATCAGCATCCGCGCGCTGACCCCGCAAGCGCGCAGGGTTCTGAATAGCCCGCGGCGTTGCTCCAGCGCCAGGCCGATGGCGGCGTGGACGATGAACAGACCGACCACGAACGACAGAAACCCCAGCGCATCAAGGTTCAGATGAAAGCTTTCGGTAAGCCGCGCCAGATTGTTCTCCTCGCCGCTGCGCTTGAACTGCAACTGACCGGCTAACTCCGTGGGTAGCTGGGGCTCGGTGGCGGCGAAGTCCCTGGGCAACAACAGGCGCGACAGCTGTTCCGGCAAGCCCAACACCTGCTGGGCAAAGCCGATATCCACCAGCAATACACCGGGGGCCATATCGACCTGACTGTGCAACGGCGGCAAGGTCTGCCCGTTGAGGTTTTGCGGTTGATCGCCCTCGCGCAAACCGAGCGCCTGTAACGTTGCCGGGGCAATCCAGGTACGGCCCGGCGGGACGACAAACTCGACCCTCTGCGCCAGGTCCAGGCGTTGTCCGGCCAGCGCCGAGCCGGTCGGCAACGACAACGGCTCGATGCCCATCAGTTGCAAACGCTGGTCTTCATGGCCCTTGAGCTGGATTCGCGCCTGCAACAGCGGCGATACCGGCCAACCGGCCCGACGCAGGTTGACGAACAGCGCCTGTGAAAAGGTCGCGCCATTCGGTGCACTCAGACTGGCCTGGGGTTCGCCGCCAATCAGTTGACTGGCTCGGGCGTAACTTTCTCGCGCCTGACTGTTCAGCGCCTGCACCCCGGTCAACAGGCTGGTGGCCAGCCAGAGCCCGGTCAGCACACTGAAAAACTGCACCGGGTGCTGACGCCAATGGCTGAGCAGCGCTCGCAAGGTTTCACGCAGAACGCCCATCTCAGCGTTGGCCTGCGTCAACCAAACGTCCGCCGTGCAATATCACTTTTTCTGCCAGTCGTGCCGCGACCCGTTGACTGTGCGTGACCATCAACAGACTGGTGGGGCTGTCATCGAGCAGTTCCAGCAATAAGTCGAGCACCTCATCGCTGGTGTGTTCATCGAGACTGCCGGTCGGCTCATCGGCCAACAGCAGACGCGGGCGTGACGCCAACGCTCGCCCCAAGGCAACCCGTTGTTGCTGGCCGCCAGACAACTGCTCCGGATAACGCTGCAGCAAATCCCCCAGCCCCAGCCGCGCCACCAGTTGCGCCTGCCAACGCAGGTCATAGCGCCCGGCCAGACGTGCCTGAAATGCCAGATTGTCCTCGACCTGCAGGCTCCCGATCAGGTTGTACTGCTGAAACACGAGACCAATTTCAGTGCGCCGCCAATTCGCCAGCTGCCCTTCGCTCATCTGCTCGAGACGCTGATCGCCCATGCGGATGCTGCCGCGATCAACCTTGTCGAGCCCGGCAATCAAGTGCAGCAAGGTGCTCTTGCCACTGCCCGACTCACCCATCAGCGCCAGGCTGCTGCCTTGCGTCAGTTGCAAGTCGACACCTTGCAACACCGCCAACGGACCTTGCGGAGTGGCGTAGCTCTTGAACACGCCGTGCACTTCAAGCATGGGAACGCTCGTTCGACAGAAGGTCAGATCAAGGATAGCGGACAGGATGGAACTCCCATGCCTCCCCCTCGCGTAGGAGCTGCCGAAGACTGCGATCTTTCGATCTTCCGGCAATCCGAAAAAGATCGCAGCCTGCGGCAGCTCCTACGGATGCGCTGGTGTTGAGATGCGAGTTAGTGACTGGCCATTTTTTGGCAATAGCAGCACGCACTTAAAGCGCAGGAAATGCCATCTAACGTGCAAAAGCGTCAAAAAACAGATGACTCAAAAATGACACACCTACATCTGTCAACCCTTGTAACTCAAGCCTTACGACCGTTTATCGCTTTCTTTACAGCGTCTGAAACGCCTCAACCACAGGCAGAGCCGCTGTCTGACGGCACTTGATGGCGGATCGCCTAACTCCTGACCATTTTTCAACATGAGGAACATGTCAGTTTGCTGACATGGTTGGTCCACGCTGGGCTATACCCCGACATAGCAGAAAGCTTCTTTCAGCGCTGAAACGGGAACAGATAATGACTGATCGATCAGAGAGGATCTCCTGGATGAGTGGCGTGCTAGTGAGAGTCGATTGGACGTCCAGGCCGAAGTGAGTCTAGGGCTGGAGATTATGTGATCGCGGATTACCGTCGTGGCAAGACGGTTGTGGAGAGCCTGCGAAGCGCCTACTGCTGCAGATAAGCGCTTACAAGATTTTATGAGATTGGCTGTGTCACGGCTGGCGGCTCATATTCCGCATTGACCTCCAATGGGGTGAATTCGATGAAGATGTATTTGAGCAAAATTGGCAAAGACGCCTGGGGCGCGCTCCTTGCAGTCTGTTCTGTTGGCTTGGCGGCCTGCTCCTCGCCGGCTGAGAAGGCCAGCAAGTATTACGAGAAGGGGCTGGCGCTGATGGTTCAGGGCGACTTGCTCAAGGCTCTGGCACTAGGAGAGCTGCCAATGTGGTGCGAATCATCGAAGCTGCGGTGCACCGCTGATGGATCATTCAACGCTGATACGTTAATTAATAATTATATTTTCATTGCCTTTTTATTGTTTGATAGATAAGCGTTTTGGATTCTCAGTTTAATGAGGTCTAATGATGATATTCGAACCCAGCAGTAGCCGCTCCATACTCCAGCGACGAAGCAGTACCAGTAACGCTATTCAGGCCGGTCTCGATTTTGTTGCTGTGATCGGTGTCGCATGGTATTTGATCGATTATCATATCGGCGTTATAACGCAGGCTTATGTCATCATGCTCCTGTTGCTGCTTGGGGCGCTGGCCGTGGTGTACGACCATTATGCTATTTACCGAAGCAATGTTGGATTTACCGTCAAAGCATTTAAGCTTTTAAAGGCCTGGCTTGCCGCTTTTGGCTTTCTCGTTGTCATGGCCTTTCTGACCAGACAAAGTGAACAGTACTCGCGCCTATTGGTTGCGCAGTTATTTATTGTTGGATATTTCGCTCAGTTGCTTTTGCACCTGGCGACACTCGAAGTGCAGAAGAAACTCTTGACCCACCCGAATCAATTGGAAGCCGCTCTTATTATTGGCTCGGGGGAGCTGGCGAGCTTCCTTCACCAGAAAATAAGCAATAATCCCTGGCTGGGTGAACGGGTGGTCGGTTGTGTGTTGATTGAGGCGGGCGATGATCGGGGGAAGCAGGGCTCAGAAAGCACGCAACGTTTGTCGATACTGGGTAATATCTCCGACCTTGATGGGTTAATCGTGCGACATTCCATTCGTACCGTATATTTCGTTACACCTCTGGATGGCTCGGAGGTCATTAAGGATGTTTACTTAAAGCTACTTGATAAGCACATTGCTATTAATTGGGTGCCTGACATTTTTTCACTGCGTTTGATCAATCACAGCGTTCGTGAAATTGCCGGTATTCCCGTGCTGACTTTGTCTGAAACTCCGCTGATGGGGATGCGCCTGTTTCTGAAGAATTTCGAGGACAAAGTCTTGGCTTTTCTCATCTTGCTTCTTGCGGCTCCATTGCTGGTGGCTATAGCGATTGCCATCAAGGTCGATAGCCCTGGACCGGTGTTCTTTCGACAGGAGCGCATGGGGTGGAGTGGAGTTTTTCGTATCTGGAAGTTCAGAAGCATGGTCGTCCATCAACTGGAAGACGGCATCGTCAAGCAGGCAGAAAAGAATGATCCGCGCAAGACCAGGGTTGGAGCCTTTATTCGGCGAACTAGCCTGGATGAGCTACCACAGTTGTTCAACGTTTTGATGGGGGAAATGTCTCTGGTGGGGCCTCGCCCGCATGCTATTCAGCATGATGCACAGTACTCGCATGGCATCGCAGACTACTTTGCGCGTCACAATATCAAGCCAGGCATCACAGGCCTGGCTCAGGTGCGTGGTTTTCGCGGTGAAACGAGAGATATAGAGCAGATGATTCAGCGTGTTGAGTCTGACATTGAGTACATCAACAACTGGTCGCTCTGGCTCGATTTCGTCATTCTTCTGCGAACTCTGTTTGCCTTCACCGGCAAGCGAGCCTATTAGCCAGTCTTGCAAGCGACCCATAAACCACACAAGGCAAGTTAAAAAGAGTGCCGGAAATGAAAGCGTATTTAGCGGTGCCGATCCGAAAACTCATATCTCCCTCAATACGATTTGAGCTAAGAAAAACTGCAGCCTGGCTGCGAGACATACTTGGGCGAGCCTGTTTCTGGCGCTGGGAGATTGTCAGATTCAAGCTGCGCAAAGACAGTCCTTACGACATCCTCTATGTGGGAAGGAGAACACAGCGGGAGATGGCCAAGATTCTCATGGGGGTGGAGTCTCCTGTGGCCGACAGCAAATCGGAATCGGATAAATCGAACCGTACGGTTCTGGTCAGTGAAATGCCAACCTTGGGCGCATTGTATGTGCCTCACTTTCTGAGTGCTATCGTGCCGCTGGGTCGCCCCATTGACGATATCACGGCGGGATACGATAGTAAGTTACGTCGAAACATACGCAAGAACCAGTCGCGCTACCGAATGAAGCAGGCGCTGACGGATGACGAAATTGAAAGAGCCGACAGGGAAATGCTTCAACCCTATGCCATCGCAAGGCATGGCACCGCCGCCTCGCAACTTTCCCCACATGAAGTGTTAAGGATAGCAAAGACTTTCGGCCGGCTCGATCTAATACTGTTGGAAGACGAAATTGTTGCATGCCAACTTGCGTGCGTAATTACTCGGGCCGGAAAGCGCTACTGGAGCATGATACGTGCTGGCTATCCTGAGGCGGTTTTTTCAGATGCCAAAAGGCTGAATGAAGTCAACTCAATCACTACATTTATGGAGCTTGAGTGGGCCATAAACAATGGCTTTGACTATTATGACATCGGTACTTGCCTGGCCCGTCCAGACGACGGACTTCTCGAATGGAAAAGAAGACGTGGCGGTGATGTTGATACGCTGGGTAACCACGCTTATATGTTTGTCCGACTACCCAAGGTGGGTGCAGCCCAACTCCTTTGGCATACACCGTTATTTGCTGTCGAGGGGAAAAAACTGACACTTCATCTTGGCTTGCCGGACGGGCAAAACGATGAGGAAGTGGCGACTCGCTATATTAACATGGGGTTTGGCGGGCTATACAAAATTTATCTCTACTGCGCGAAGAGCCCAAGCGAACTTCTTCTCGACAGGTTACGTAGTCGTTATGCTCATTTGAAGTCCCCGCCCATTGTGGAGAGGATTATATCTACCTGAGCAGCTTTCTGATGTTAAAAATGCAGTTTAGGCGCTTGCGCCATTTACTGTTTTTTGTAGAGGCGGATGAGAGTGAACATGATATGTCGGAATTACGCGTATTAACGAGCAGCCACCGGACAAAATGGAGCCTTGCTGCATACCGGCATATTGTAAGAGCGCGGGTCATGCGAAAGCCGGCGGAAACCCCGCAAAGTGCAGCGGTGAAAACCTGGAATATTGCGCCTGGCGAAACATCAATTTCTCCACCAGCTTTTTTCCTGCCCAATCAACTCGAACGTGTGACAGGATGGGAGGAAGAACGCTTTTTTCCTTACGAACACCCCCGTCGTACAATGGAAGGAATAGGCAGCGTTGATCATGGTCCAACACGGGGCCACCTGCTTAAAGATGTCTGGCTGATAGATGGAACACTCTACAAGGGCAACGCAAAATCCTGCTTATCTCCTAGATCTGGTTGGCTTCCAAAAATCTCCGTGGAAACCGAGATGGAGCGTGGGGCGATTTACTGTACAGCAGGTGGAAACCAATGGTTTGGCTCCTGGCTGATGGAAGACTGTGCAACTTACCCATTAGCCTGCGACGAAGGAGTTCCGGTGACGACCGCGCCATCCACCAGGTTTCCTCTATTTCCCCAGGCCCCCGAATATGAGGACTGGCTTGGCATAACACCGATTCGTTTGCGCAATGCGTTTTTTCGTGAACTCGTGATATTCGATGACCTAAGTCAAAATCGAAATAGGCATTTACGCTTTCGCGCGATGGGTGAAAAATTACTGTCACACGTAAGGTACAGCTCTCACCCCGGAGTTTTCATTCTGCGAGGCGGCAACGGTGAATTGCGACTGTTACACAATGAAATGGAACTCGCTGAACGTCTGCATAACCGCAGAGGTTTTCGCATTCTCGACCCTTCGAAAACCGATGTTCCGACCATCGTAGCGACCTGCGCTGGAGCACAAACCGTGGTGGGGGTCGAGGGGAGTCATCTCGTACATGGTGTCAATGTACTTCAGCCTGGTGGCTCACTGCTGGCTCTGCAGCCCCCGAATCGTTTCATCTGTTATTACAAGTATCTAACGGATCGCGATCACCAGAATTTTGGCTTTGTGGTGGGAACGCCAGAGGGCGATGGCTTTACAATCGACCCCGATGAGGTTGAGCGCACTCTAGACCTATTCCCTTCATGAAGACTTGATCTGAACCACGCTCCTCGTGCCAAGGTCGAGCCCCCACTCCGAGTGATCAAACGCCAATTTGGGTATCAGCAACGCGCCTTGGGTCAAATTTCAATCGACAGGGAGGGTCAGTTTTCCGTAAGCGCTCCATGCATCCGCCCGCGACCGCCCCGTATCACGTTGAGCGGAAAGGCCAAAGGCGGTGCGGGGCGTGTGTTGCATTTGGTCTTTGAGACCGCCCTGTTGCGGGCGATGCTCAAGCCTGAAGCTATTTCATGCAGATAGAATCCGCTTGATTGATGACTGACGTGTTTTCTGTGACGTTATTTTGACGAAATCACACTGCTTTTCTATTTATATTTATCGTGATGACGCACTATTGGCGCGGCAGCGATGTGCCTACTATGCTCAATTTAACTTGATAAAGATTCCTTCGTCCGACAAAAGAATACTCCTCTGCTCAGGGAGGCGATGTTATGCACCCGACACTTTTTATTAATTCCGTTTTGTTATTAATGCTCCTGAGTGGTGCGACTTTTTCTAGTGCTCAGGCGGCCAGTTTGGCCTATGAATCTAGTTGCATGAGCAACTCTGGCGAGGATTTAGGGCCTCAACCAAGCATGCTGATCGAAGAGCGCGCGGGTGGCAACGCCATTGGCTTTCACACCGACTTCTCCGGTGATTCTCACACGCAGAGCATTGCTCCCAAGGGAGTGCTTAACAATGGGGTCAACGCTCTCGGCGAGTGGGTCAGCTTCCTTGGGCCGTGCGCCAATGCTTCTTCATTTAACAGTTTGATTGCGGCGCTTGCCAATGGCCAGTTCAGGGTTGGTCGGCACGTCCAGGGTATAGGTCTGGCTGGGACCGCTAATTCTTATATCAATCAACGGAGTGCGGTACCACTTCCTGCGGCAGCATGGTTATTTTCTTCCGCGTTGTTTGGATTTATCGTGTTTGCCAATCGACGGAAAGTGTAGGTAGTGCTTTCGTACAATGCCTCCCCATGGTCGGATCGCTGTAACCGAACCAGTTCTGCAACAGATGCACGCGCAGCATCGCCATCAACGCAGAGGCCGGACGAACCGCCCTCACCCTTCGGACAATGTATTTCAGGGTTTCCTTAATGTAGGCGCATCTCTGCAGATCAGCGTGCGCAACAAGAACATTGGATTACCAAGCACATAGCGACCGAATAACCGCTTTGGCTCAATCATCAGCCTGAATACCCACTCACAACCGAGACGACGCACCCATTGCGGAGCCCGAACAACCTTGCCACCGAGAAAATCCAGGATCGCTCCGCCGCACACTATCAGGCATGGCACGCCGCTGGCAGCTAGCCTGGCAGCAACGGCTTCTTGCCTGGGCATGCCCATGCCCAGCACAATCAATTCTGGCTGCAGTTGCTGGGCAAGGTTGATGTAGGCATCCACCTCAGCAAAACCATGGTGAGCAGAAACTACATTGATCGCAAATACCGCTTCGCTACGCTGCACCGCATTCGCTAGAAAGGGCTCTGTAGTGCCCCAAAAAGCCACGCGCCGGCCCTTGAACGCGGCCAGTAATTTGGGGATAAAATCCGTGCCATTCATATTTAGCCCTGGCACCAAGCCGAGCCGGCGAAACAGGATAGCCATGCCGGAGCCATCCCGTAGTAACACGTCAGCAGCGGACAGCGCCTTATAGTAATCGGTGTTGCCTGCCACCGAATTCATGGCAAAGGCATTGACGAATCCAAGTACTGTCGCCGCCTCAGGCTTGGATAAAGCATCAATCAATCCTTGCTCATCAACGAGATCACTGACCACCCTGAGTTTCTGGATAATCGTTTGCCAGTTGTGCTGCCAAGCAAAAGCGCGCATTAATTGTCATCTCGCTTCGAACGCACCCACTCAACTTGGCGCTTAAGTAAAAAGCCTAGATACAGGGGTATTTTTTTCACCGCGTAGAACGGCGCATACAACAAGGCTGAAAAAGATATAATCTCGCGACCAAATTGGCTCCATGCCAGCAAGACAGTCACATTCAATAGTGCCACCCCGGCAGAAGCGATTAATGCTGGAGCCAAAGCTCCACACAGCATAAACACCAACCATGACAGACTAAAAACAGCCCCCAACACTAACGTCAATAAGGCCAACGGAGGGACCATTAAATCCAGCGTCATAGCCAGGAGGTTCCAGTTACGCCGGCTGATCGACTCTACAATCAACTTTGGCGCATCACCAAGGATTACCCCGAGATGACCATGCTCCCAGCGCGTACGCTGGGTACTTAAGCCTTCATCACTGCGCGGAAAATAACTGGTCACCAGGGCATCGGGGCAAAACAAAGGCGGCTTGCCGTTGCGGCAGAAATCGAAGCCCATCTTCAAATCTTCGACGATGTGGCCACTGGCTAAATCGATCAAAGCCAGATCTCGCCAGACGAAAGCCATTCCCGTACCCATTAACTGACAGGGCAAACCAAGCCAAGCCCAACCTTGCGGCCGCACCAGATTCTTCACACGCCAGGCAAACTCGGCAAACCGTACTTTTAGCCCGGAACCTGCTGGAGCACGCATTAAATAAAGTGCCTGCGTTGGCCGCCCTGAGTCGATGCAACACATTGCCAAACGCTCAATAGAGCCCTCACCCACCTGGCAATCGGCATCGACAACGATCATGACGTCCGGCGCAACGCTCGCTAAATGACGCACCCCAAAGTCCAGCGCATAACCCTTGCCACACTGCTGATCATTGCTGCGCTCCACCACCTCGGCTCCCGCCGTGCGGGCCAGCGCGGCCGTGTCGTCAGAACAGTTGTCCGCCACCACCAATAAGCGATCGCCCTCTAGCAACTGCGGCCGAATGGTATTTAACGTCGCGACGATCATCGAGGATTCGTTGTGTGCCGGTACCAACACCGCCACCCGCAGCCGCGATCTTTGCGCCGACGAGAGCAACCGCACAGGCAGGCAGGCCAGCAGCACCTGCACAAACAGCACCAACACCGGCAGGACCATGAGCACCAGCAGTGTGTTGAACAGCCAATCAAGTAGGGTGATCATGCTTGCGCCCTAAACAAATTAGCCAACTTGGCCGCTTCGGTATCGATATCGTGTCGCTCCAGCACTCTCTGATAAGCCGCCTCGCCCATCCGCTGCAACACCTCGACGGGTTGCGCTAGGCAGTCCGCCAGCACCGCCACCAACTCATCCACAGCTCCAGCGGGAAACAACCAACCGTTCTCACCCTGGCGCACTAACTCGGGAATGCCCGCCACATAGGTCGTCAGTACTGGCCGGCGCAAGGCCATGGCCTCCATAATTACCACCGGCAAGCCCTCGGCGAAGCTCGGCAACACCAAGGCCCGCGCCGCAAGAATTTCCGCCCGCACCTGCTCACTGCTAATCCAGCCAGTGATTCGCACCTGCGCTTGCAAGCCATGCAGTGCAATCAGGGCTTCGATTTCCGCACGTATTTCCCCATCGCCGGCCAGTACTATCTCGAACACCACGGCTTGCGCTGCCAGGATACGGGCGGCCTCAAGCAACAACAGTTGGCCCTTCTGCTCACACAAGCGACCCACGCAGACCAACCGCGGTACGGACGGCACGGCAACTGCCGGTACATCGTGAAACGCCCGCTCCAGACCACAATGCACCACCTTTACCCTTGCCCAGTGCGCATGAGCTACCCAGCGAAACAGCTGGCTGCGCCCATAAGAGCTGATAGCCGCGACAAAAGCCGCGCGCCGGACTTTCTCGCCCAAATGAATAAACTGCGGTTTGTCGAACTCTTCCGGGCCGTGCACCGTAAAACTGTACGCTGGCCCGCCGAGTGCATTGGCCAGCATCACCACCTCGGTTGAGTTAGTGCCGAAATGCGCATGCACATGCTCGGCGCCGAACGCCTGCAACCAAAACAGCAGGCGGCATGCCTCGGACAAATAGACCAAATGGTACGGCCAGGGCCGATCGGCATGCCGGCCCATACGTAGCGCCAGCCACAACGCCGAAAAAAAGCGTCGCGGCTGGGCGCGCAGTACCTGCAGCACAGGCACTAACAGCTCTTTGACTCCGCCCTGCAGCACATAGAAAGTTTTACTGCGCTCGGACACGTCGTCGGCATCCACCAACTCGGCATCCCAACCACGCAGAGCAATGCGCTGCACCACAAAGCCCTGGCGCTCTAACGCCAAAATCTCGCGACGAATGAAGCTATGGCTGACTTTGGGGTACTGATTGATCAAATAAGCGATACGCATAGGAACCAGCTTAGATGTCGTTGCAGTGAATTATTACTACAGGTACTTTTACAGTAGTACAATTATCAAGAACGTCAACAAGCACCACGGCATTTGTTCCGACCCTTGCATTTTCTCCGAGCAATACCCCACCTGGAACTTTCGTTCCGGCACCTTATATACACGTCGAAACCAATAGTTGAAACAGTGCCGCCCGCCCACTGACCAAGCGTGACTACTGCCGTTTCATGCCGCCAGGCCCGACAGTCAAATATCGACCTAATTAGCGCTTGCGTTAGTTGCACAGCTGCCTATTAACACACTGTCTATCCTTGTAAAAATATCATCTAGAAGCTCATAACGCCTGCGGTACATGGCACGTTTTTTTGAAGGAATACAATCAAGCGCTTTTTTGGACAACACCATGGGGATTTCAAAAAAGTCTTCGCGCTCGGACGGAATCGCTCCATGCTCCAACCATATGACATCATAATTAGCCGCCAGGTCTTGAGCTTTTTCAGCCCCAAAATACGGATGACGATGATGACGATATCCATCCCCTATCGCATAAATTTTTTCAACACCAACACTTCTTGCAATATACTTAATGGCTTCGATCAGAAGACTTCTTGGGCGAAGTCCTTCAAAATCTTTTGTCAGTGCTCTATAAATTTCCAGAGACCTATCACTCTCTACGCCTTTGTGTATCCCTTGAACGGCACCGATAAAAATACACAACTCAACTTCCGTGCGACACAAGGTGAACGCTATTGATGCAATACGCAAATCACCCTGAAACAAATTCAGCACCAGCTCCCCTTCACGCATAAACCATACCGGACGATCTAGAACCAAGGAACAACCCACAGAGCACTCCGACAAGTCACTCAACATCAAGCTGTCATTTCGTCCCAGCAGTAATAGCTGCGGACAGCTTTTTGTGACGACTTCGTAATGCGAGGCCAACACACCAAGTCTATCCTGAGATCTCCAGCATCTACTGATGTACGGCCAATGAACAACACCCACACAATCATCTCCCAACTTCTCAAAACCGGTCTTGCCCAGGGCATTCGACATACGCCACAAAAACAACTTTAGCTCGGACCAGTTTTTTCCAACTAAAATCAGTAATACAAGCTTATTTTTCAATGCCCTAAAGGAATACCCTGCATGTAAAGAAAACACGCTTTTTAGTATCAGCCAATCATTCATAGCCGTCTCACTTGTATTCGATCAACGCCGTCTTGCCGGCGCCAAATCTGTGCAACAGAAACTTGACTTGCCCGAGCATCTCGGGAAATTTGCTCAGCACCAGAAAGAAGGCCTGCAGCCAGTTTTCGCGCGCTGATCTATCGCCCCGGCGAGCCAAGCGCACCACCTGCAGTGGATAGACCAGCAGCAGAAGCAGCCCAAACCATCCCAGCATCAAACTCGCGATCATAGTCGCCAGCGGGACACCCAAGCCCCAGAGCCAGGCCCGGCGCGACTCACGCTGCCAATGTTGCTCCGGTGCGGCCCCATGCAAAAATGCGCCCTCGGCAAAGGCATAGCCACCACGCAGGGTACGCCGCCACCATTGGCCGAAACGGGTCATGGCCGCATCGTGCAAGGTCATTTCGTCAGCCAGGCGCCAGACCTTCCATCCATTCGCACGCAGACGCACACACAACTCAGGCTCTTCACCGGCAATAAGATCCGCTCGAAAACCAGACACTGCGGCGAAGGCGTCAGCCCGTATCAGCGCATCGCCACCACAAGCCTTGGCCTCACCTATCGGGGTATCCCATTCAAGATCACACAATAAGTTGTAAATCGAACGCTGTGGAAAACGTTCACGGCGCCGTCCACAGACCACCGCAACCTCAGGCTGTGCATCAAGAAAGGCCTGCCCCCGGGGCAGCCAGCCACCGACAACCTCGCAATCACCATCGACAAACTGCACATAACGCATCGCCGGCAATAAACGTTGCACGCAGGCAAATCCTTCATTGCGCGCGCGCGCAGCCGTAAAGGGAATCGACATATCCAACTCAACCACCTCGACCCCAAGCCGCCGTGCCATCTGGACTGAACCATCCGTTGATCCAGAGTCGACATAAATAACCTTCTGCGCCGCACCGCCCAGCGAAGCCAGGCAACGCTCAAGCCGTAGGCCTTCATTGCGACCGATAACAACGACACCGATACCAGTAGCCATTGAGTTCACCCAGCGATGTAAAACTGCTCGATATCGTCCACCGGAGGGTTCATAAGCATTCCCTTGCTTCTGCGCGCTGCCTTTTCTTGATAGTCGCAGGCACGCCCACTGCCACCGAGTCGTCCGGTACATCTGTCAGCACCACGGCATTGGCACCAATCACGACGTTGTTACCAATGCGGATATTGCCCAGCACCTTGGCCCCGGCACCGATATCAACGTTGTTACCCATCACCGGGGCAATCGGCTCATCCACATTCTTGAGCCCCACGACCACGCCATTGCGGATGCGGCAATCATCGCCGAACTGAGCATAACCACTGATCACGATTCCGCCGAAATGATCGATGACGAAGTTGCGCCCGATCACCACCTCACACGGCAGCTCGACACCCGTCACGATCTGCACCAATTTGAAGAGCACTTTGTATATAAAGGAGAACAACTTTCGCAAGAATGCTGGGCGCACTCCGTAGCGCCAGCGCCCAAAGCGATAAACCAGCATCACCCAGAACCCCTGAGCAGCCCAATCACCAGCGTATGCACGCAAGTCCGCACGTATATTTTCGAACATAAGTTGACCTACCGTGTTGGTCGGCTAGCAAATTGGGTATCGCGCAGCAACGCCCAAGTATCACGAGCATGCTGCCAACACGCCCCTATGGCGGCCCGGCCGCGGCCTTTCAATAGAGCCTTGAGCGCCAGAATCAGATCCCCCAGGCTCACCAGCAACATATGTGAGGCCAAACCCAGTAGACCGTGGTGCTTGCGAAAGTACAAAAGCTCGCTTTCGATTTGTAACCTGGGTATCTGTCGACTGACCACATTGAGTTTGACAACCGATTTGGCACTTTCACCGCCGATATGCACCACCGAGGTATGCGGGTAATAAACCACCTTCCAACCGGCCTGTTTAACGCGTTTGCAGTGATCGACCTCCTCGTAGTAAAGAAAGTAGCGCGGGTCGAACAAGCCAACCTGATCGATGACTTCACGGCGGATCAAGTAATAGCAGCCGGGCACCCAGTCGCACTCACGGACCGAGGCATGATCCCAGTCCATGTCGTCGACCCTCTTCACCACAGGGAAAAAGCGTTCAAGCCCTGTACGCGAGAGGAAGACATTCAACGGCGTCGGGAAATAGCGACAGGAGGGTTGCAAATCACCCTCTCGCCCAACCAACCGAACGCCGAGGACTCCGCAATCAGGGTGAGCCTCCATGTAATCAAGGGTCTTGCTCAGGGTATCAGCAGCAACAAAGGCATCGGTATTGAGGAGCAACGCGTACTTGCCCTGCAGGTGCTCAACCAATTGATTGTTGGCACGACCAAAGCCAACATTATTTTCATTGGCCAGCAGCAATGCCTCTGGACAAATAGTTGCCAGGCACTCCAGTGAATTATCGGCAGAGGCATTGTCCACCACTAAATAGCGCGTTCGATCCGCACTATTTGACTCGCGCAACGCATTAAACATGGGCTGCAGCAGCGTCGCTGTATTGTAGTTAACCACTAACACATCAAGAGGGGCACTACTCATTAGATTGCCTCCCCAAAAAAGTGCTGAACTCTCATCGTCGGATTACAAAACCATTTATAAATCGACATCATTCAAGCTCCGTTTAAATCAACCGCTCCTCAGGAAAACTCCTCACACACGCGTTATTAAGTGCCGCTTCAAATAATTTTGCAGAGTGCTCCCAAGAACTTGAAGCCACCGTTTGACATGCCATTTCTGAAACCGCACGCCACCCCTGCTCGTCTAAAGTCAATAGCCATTCAACACCACGAGCCAAGGCAACCGTATCATCAATATCGGCCAGTACGCCGTTTTTGAAACAAGATATTGCCTCTAACGGCCAGCCAGTACGCGTTGAAACTACCGGCGTCCTACATGCCATCGCTTCCATCGCCGTCAGATTAAAGCCTTCTTCACTCCGGCTTGCTGCGAGCCAGACATCACATTGTGCATACAAATCACGAATACGATGTTGATCGGGAGAACGATAAAACTCAAGACTCTCTGGAAGCTTAAAAAGACCACTAGGAGGAGCACTTCCAAAGGCTATAACTCGAAGTGTTGAAAATTTTTTCTCGAGCAAAGCAACTACCTGAAGCGCAACATCAACCCCCTTAAATGGCGCTTCATGATACAAAAACCCGATGGTTGGGCAACGCTGTTTTTCCCTCGGCGCGGAAAAAAATTGCTGATGATCGACACTATTCCCGACCAAGCTAACATCAGAGTCGCCATACTCCATGCTCATGACATCAGCCAACCACTTCGAAATGGTTATCTTATGCAAAGGCATCTTATATGTCGCCACAACCCTATCCACCGGGCAATAAGGAAACACCTCATGCCCCTGCACAAAATACACTTTCACACCCTTGGCCTGACCTAGAGAATTCACCCACTCAGCCGTTTCCCACCACGTTGCAATTACAACATCTGCATCTGGAACATCCGAATCCACAATAGGCCGGTATTTTTCTATCACCCGGTGATCAAGACCAAGACCGTCTAAATGAGATGGACTTCTTTCGCTTATCGGCCACCCCTCACCCGTGATGAAACGCTTCATCTTCTTATCCAGCGGAACAGGAGGTGCAGGCGGGGAAACGAGCGTTACATCATGCCCCATTTCAAACAATGCCTTAGCGTAAATTGCAACGACGCGAATTCCACCCGACATGTTCACCACCGGCAACACAAAAGTCACTTTCATTAGATCACCTCCAAAACCGCTGAAAGCCTATTCAAACTCAATGCACTTCCAGCCAAGCAATTTTCCATCAATCAACACATCGTGACGGTCTGTCACCGCATTGGAATCAGCAAGAGACATGGATCGAATCAAAGCCATTTAGCAACGCCCAACACTAACTCTCCACACAAAGCCCCCACTGCCAGCATTGGCAGCACCACCAGTTCACGCTTGAGATCGAACAGCCCCACCTGACAATTGACATAAACAATCAGGATAAGCGTAGGGAACGTATGCAGGGCAACGCCCCAAATCGCATACTTTACCCCGCCAATCGCCAGCAGCAGCGGCAGTAGCACCCATAACGAGACAATGCGAATAATGTTATCCATGGCTTGGTACTTTGTGAGTCCCAAGGCAAGCCAAACTTGATGCGCCACCGTGTAGCGCAATGTGAAAAAAGAAAGTGAAAGAATGGCCATCATGGTGCCGGCAGCGGCATAACGCTCATCGTATAACCCACCAACGATGAGCGGACTGACGGTCAAGAACAGTCCACAGACAAACAGCAAAGCAAGATCGAAAATCAATCTGAAGCGGTAATACAAAACGCGGAGCCGCGCGGTGTCATTACTTCTTGAGGCTTCACTGAAGGCCGGCAGGGCCACGGCCCCGACCAACCTAAGCACTGCGGTTTGAAGAGTGCCCAAAATCAGCACCGCAATGGAGTAGACGCCCAGTTCAGTGGCCGACATGCTGCCGCCGAACCAGATCCGATCACCATACATGGCCAATACTCCCACTGCCGAAGACAACAGTATCCAACGGCCGAAGACGACTAACTCTTCAAGCGCAGAGCGGTCCCACTGTAGACGGTTAGGCGGGCCCTGAAACCATAGATGACCAATAACAGTGCCGACCATGGCCGAGACCAGACCTGCAATCACCAGCGACCAGACAGACCTGGTGAAGTAACCGATGCCCAGCATCACCAGCAGGCCCGCAAGCTGGGACGCAAAGTCGAGGAGCACCACTTTCTTTTGCTGGAAATCGCGAACGGCCAAGTCGAGTTTCGTCGACTGGAACCCAAAGATGATCGCGGTAAAACCGGTAAAGGCCAACACCAGCGGCAACTCCGGTGCGGCATAGGTGGAATTGGCCGACCACAGATTGATGACTTGCGCAAACCAGGTGAAGCCCGCGATTAGAAGTGTCGAAGCAAAAAGGACAACGCCACGCAGGATCTGCACTGTCCAGGCGGTATTGAGAAACACTGGATCGTCGCCACGCGGGCTCTGGATAATGTTCTGGCGCAAACCGACATCGGAAAGCAAGTGCAGAACCACCGAAACGGTGGTGGCGATGATCATTACGCCGAACATTTCCGGCATCAGCAGACGGGCCATTACCAGGTTGCCGCCCAAGCGAATTGCTTGAGAGGCAACAAGCGCACCCAGATTCCATGCCCCAGCAGATATCGCTCGCCTGCGAAGGCTCACCGATGGCGATAAATCAATTGGAGGCATGACATCAACCCCGAACTCAAATGGTACGCACGTTACTATAGCTACAATTGGTCATCTCACTAGCCGTTGCTCACCAATCCATGAGTTCAAGAATCCATGCCTGAGCACTTTCGCGCGTTGATCGTCATTCTAGTTTTAGCTGGCATCGTTTTCGCCCTGGCGCGTCGACCAGCAGTAGACCTGATCCCACACCACGACTTCACTCGTCGCCGCAATCTGTGGTTCGCATTGACGCTATTGGCCTTTGTCTCGCACAGTTTCTGGGTGTACGCGGGCATTGCCGCTGTCATTTTGACCGTCGCACGACAACGCGAACGCAATCCTCTGGCACTGTTTTTCCTTCTGCTGTTTCTCATCCCGCCGGCCCCGGCACAGATTCCCGGCTTCGGCCTGATCAACTATTTTTTTGCACTTAACCATATTCGTCTGCTCGCATTGTGTCTGTTGTTGCCGGCTTTTTTCATGCTACGCGGGCAAGCAAGCACACTGAGCTTCGGACGCAGCTGGCCTGAAAAACTGCTCGCATTGTGTCTGATGTTGCCGGCTTTTTTCATGCTACGCAGGCAAGCAAGCACACTGAGCTTCGGACGCATCTGGCCTGACAAACTGCTAGCGGCCTACCTCTTGCTGACGAGCCTGCTTTACCTGCGTGAGACCACGCTGACCGACACCTTGCGCCAGACGCTCTACCTGTTCATAGACGTTTTTTTGCCTTACTACGTTGCCAGCAGGGCACTGAAGGAACTCAGCGACTTCAAGGATGCCCTGTTGGGATTTGTACTCGCCGCCATGGTGCTGGCGCTTATTGGTCTCGTCGAATTTGCCCGCCATTGGCTGCTGTACAACGCGCTGATTGTTGCCCTGGACATACACTGGGAATTGTCCAGCTACTTGAGTCGTGGTGATTCATTACGCGCCAGCGCCTCCACCGGCCAGGCAATCGCACTGGGTTACGTCATTAGCGTGGCCGTCGGCTTTTACCTGTTCTTGCGCGAGAGCGTACGCAGCCGATTGCAGCAATGCCTCGGCGCGCTCTTGCTGGCTGGCGGTCTGTTTGCATCGCTGTCGCGTGGCCCCTGGATCGGTGCTGCCGTCATGATCACCGTGTTCATCGCCACCGGCCGTAAAGCTGTCAAACGCCTGATGCTTCTGGCAATCGCCGGAGTGCTCGCCCTTCCCCTGCTGACCATCGTGCCTGGCGGGCAAAAACTCCTGGATCTACTACCGTTCATTGGTACGGTAGACGTAGAGAACATCACGTACCGGCAGCGCTTGATTGATAACTCACTGATCGTCATCCAGCGCAACCCTTGGCTGGGCTCTTTCGATTACCGCAACACGCCTGAGATGCAGTCCATGATTCAGGGCGATGGCATCATTGATATTGTGAATACCTACATCGCCCTGGCGCTGGACATCGGCCTGATCGGATTGACGCTATTTGTGGCTTTTTTCGCCGCTGTGCTGCTCGGCATCCGCAGAGCAATGCGTTCGGTCCCCAACAAAGACGATGAGGCGCGCCGACTCGGACGTGCGCTGTTGGCGGTACTGGCCGGGATACTGGTGACCATCTTTACCGTTAGCAGTATCACGGTGATCCCCGTGGTGTATTGGTCGGTGGCCGGACTGGGTGTGGCCTATGCTCAGATGGTGCGCAGGCTCAAGCGCACTGAGACTGCAAGCATTGCGAGCGCCAACCTTCAACCCTGGTAACGCTCATGACCTCTTTTGTTCACCGCGCCCATATGTTGCTAGTGGTTCTCCTTGCTGTTTGCCCGTTTAGCACCTGGGCGTCGGACTGGGTCTCCAGCGTGGATGAGCGCAGCGGTCTGCCAATGCTGGCGCGCGGTGGCAACCCTGTAGTTTCTTCTTCATTCGCCTTCTGGGGGAGCAACTGGGAATGGACGGATTTGCCGACCGCGTTCAAGGTGAACACCCCTTATAGCTACTCCCTTGCAGGCAAGAACAAAAAACTGGATTTCGACGTGACTGCGCAGATTCAGAAGGAAGACGAGCAGAAGTTGACCTGGAACATTGCCCTGGATGCACACAGCATGATGCCGGACGTGATGGGCGGGGGCATCGTCTTCAAGTTCGATCCTGCCCTTTACGATGGAGAAATGGGTGAGCCGGCTTTGCTACCCGACAACCGCGGCTGGTCCTGGGGGAATACACAAAGCCGACGCATCGAGATGCGTTTTGAGCCTGCACTGGCGAGTGTGTACTTTGAACCGGGTGATAAATCTCAGGTGCGTGCTTTTTTTTACAAGAACACGATCAAACCCGGCCGCCAAAATTTCAAAGCCACCTTGAGCATATCTGGCGATGTGGTACTCGGCCCGACCACAACCGAGCGCTTCGGGCTGGCGGACACAAGGAGCTGGCCGAGTGACACGCTCGACTGGAAAACCTCGCCGGTCGATCTGTCCTTTCTTAACGCTCACGAAAAACCTGCAGGCAAGCGCGGCTTCGTCAAAGTATCCGGCGAGCAACTGTTATTCGCAGACAACACCCCAGCGCGCTTCTGGGGCACTAACCTGGCGGCCTATACGCTGTTTCGTACGCCAGACGATGCAATCAAGCTGCAGGCCAAACGTCTGTCGGCACTCGGTTTCAATCTGGTACGACTGCACCACCATGACTCCCCGTGGGTCAGCCCAAACATCTTTCGCGACAGCAACCTCACGCAGGACACTCAGCAACTAAGCCCGGACTCACTGAAAAAAATCGACTGGTGGATCAAGTGCCTCAAAGACGAGGGCATTTATGTATGGCTCGATATGCACGTCGAGCGAGCCTTGACTGCAAACGACAACATCTATGGCTTCGATGAAATGCCAAAGAATGGCAAGAACAACGCCGATCTCAAGGGCTATGCCTATGTAAACATCACCATTCAGCAGGCAATGAAGCGCTTTGCCCAAGCCTATTTGACCCATGTAAACACCTACACCGGACTCGCCTACAAAGACGATCCGGCGATCGCCGCCGTACTGATTACCAACGAAAACGATGTCACCCAGCACTTTGGCAACGCCCTGTTACCAGACAAACGAGTGCCAAAGCACAACCAGATCTACATGGCCGAGGCCAAGGCCTTTGCGAACCAGCACAATCTATCTGCAAGCCAGACCTGGCGCTCCTGGGAGCCAGGCCCCGGCAAGCTGTTCCTTAACGATTTGGAGCGACGTTTCAACGTAGACATGATTCAGCACCTACGTGAATCAGGAGTGAAGGTACCCATCGCCACGACCAGTAGCTGGGGCGGCGACAGCCTAAGCTCCCTACCGGCCCTTACTGCCGGCGACCTGATCGACGTCCATAGCTACGGTGGCCCTGGGCAGCTAGAGAAAAACCCCCTCACCAGCGACGGTTTACTGAACTGGATTGCCGCCGGCAAAGTCATAGGCAAACCCCTGACCGTCACCGAGTGGAACACTGAACCTTTCCCGGCACCTGACCGCCACTCGCTGCCACTCTATATGGCCGGCACCGCCAGCCACCAAGGCTGGGATGCGCTGATGCAATATGCCTACAGCCAGGAGCCGCTAACCGGCGAATGGATAACTGCCGACAACTGGCACGCCTATAACGACCCTGCAATGCTGGCCACCCTGCCCGCCGCCGCCTTGCTTTATCGCCGTGCAGACGTTCGCGAAGCCACAACGACCTATGTCTTCGCGCCGACGCCAAGCACCCTGTTCAACCAACGCATCACACCCGCCAACGCGGCTCTACTGCGCACAGCCATGGAGAAAGGCAAGCTGGAAATCGCCATGCCACAGACGCCGCAATTGCCCTGGTTGCAACAGAGTGCTATCCCCAGCAATGCACAGGTGTTTCATGACCCCAACCAGTCGCTGCTGGACGCCAATGCCAGCGAGTCCACGACAGACACTGGCGAGTTAAAGCGCAACTGGAAACTAGGCATCTACACCATCAATACGCCACGCACCCAAGCAGCAACCGGCTGGATCGGCGGCGAGTCGATCAGCCTTGGCAACATCCAGGTTCAAGTGAAGACCGCTAATGCCAGTGTGGTGGTGCAAAGCCTGGACGACGCGCCTGTCGGCCGATCGCAGGATTTACTGATTTCGCTGGGTACCCGTGCCATCCCCAAAGACAACAGCAAAACACCTTTTTATATCGAGCCCCTCGAGGGCACCCTGACAATCCAGGCGCCGCAAGGCTTGACACTGTTCACCCACGGCATCCCTGGAAAAATGAAGCAGCTACCCGCCACCTATCTTGATGGACGCTATACGATCAAGTTCGACGGCTTGCAGGCGTCGAACTGGTTGTTTTTGAAAAAAGCCGTCACGCCAGCTACAACCTCAGGCAACGCACAGCCAGGCCCTGTCAATACAGCATCATCCAGCGCGCCGGCGAATCAATAGCTAACCTGTCTTTTAACGTAATGATCAGATGGATCGAACTGGCGTACCAATCTGTGCTTGCACAGCAACAGTTTCCAGGAGATCAGGATGAAATTTTTGGTTGTTGGTGGCGCAGGCTATATCGGCTCGCATATGGTTAAGCAACTACTGCGTGCAGGTCACGAACCGGTGGTGGCAGACAATTTTTCAACAGGCCATCGCGGCGCGTTGATGGGCGGGAGATTGGTCGAACTGGACATCGCCGACGCACAAGCTCTGGACGTCTTGTTTGCGGGACAGCACTTTGATGCCGTGTTCCACTTCGCCTCATTTACACAGGTGGGCGAATCCGTCACTGAACCTGCCAAGTATTACCAAAATAACCTGGCTGGAACCCTTACGCTGCTACAAGCCGTGGTTCGTGCCGGGGTTAAAAACTTCATTTTTTCCTCGAGCGCAGCCATCTATGGCGACCCGGTGTATGTACCTATCGACGAAGAGCATCCCAAGGCCGCGATCAACCCTTATGGTCGCAGCAAGTGGATGGTGGAGCAGATGCTTGGAGATTTCGACCGTGCATACGGACTCAAATCAGTCTGCCTGCGCTACTTCAACGCCGCCGGAGCAGACCCTGAAGGACAGTTAGGTGAACGCCGAGAACCGGAAACCCACCTGCTGCCACTGATACTGCAAGCGGCCTCCGGTCGGCGCACAACCATCACCGTCTATGGCCGTGACTACGACACACCTGACGGCACTTGCATTCGCGACTACATCCACGTTGTCGACCTCGTTGCAGCTCATGCACTTGCCGTGAATTATTTACTGGCAGGTGGTGCAAGCACGGCTTTCAACCTCGGAAACGGTCAAGGTTTCTCAGTACAACAAGTAATAGACACTGCACGCGCCGTGACCGGCCAGGATATCTCCGTGAGCGAAGCGCCACGCCGCGTCGGCGATCCGCCACGCCTTGTGGCCGATCCCCGCATGGCCAACACATTACTTGGCTGGCAACCGCAATTTGCCTCACTTGAACAGATAGTGGCGCACGCCTGGAGCTGGGAGCAGAAGTACCCTTGGCACTGAAAGTCGGCGCTGGCGCATAACGCTGAACACCTAAGGGTGACGCTCTAGTAGTAAGAGCGGCTTGGGCGCTCGGCTTTGTTTAGTACCGTGCCAATCAGATTGGCTGTCCCCAGATGATAAAGGCTTTCCTCGATCTCTTTCTTGCTGTTCATGCCGTTGGCGACCACCAGCAGGACGCAGTCGAATTTAGGCAAGACGGTAATAACATCGTCCGAACTCAACAACGGCGGCAAGTCGAAAATCACGATACGCGAGTCGTAGCGCTCGCGCAGATCAGTAATCAAATGGCTCACTGTGGGCGATGACAGCACCTCGGTGGAGAGAGGGATCGGCTCTCGCGTCGGCAGGACTACAAAGCGCGGCAAGGTCGGGTTGACCAGAACCTCTTGCAGTTCCGCTTCATCGTCCAGCAATTCATTGAGCGTTTTCTCCATCGGCAGACCCAGGCAGGCACCCACCATCGGACGACGCAAGTCGAAATCCACCAGTAGCGCCGTCTTGGTGGTGTGATGGGCGATGCTCATTGCCAAGTTGATAGCCAATACAGTCTTGCCTGCCTCCGGAGTTGGCGAGGTGATAGCAAGCGTGCGCCAGCCATTTTCTTCCATGACTTTCAGAACTTGCGTACGCAGCAGATCGAAAGCCCCCCCCATATTCGAATTCTTGTTGTACGCCACAATGCGATTGCGCTCGAGATGATCTGGCCGCAGCGGTACAACTTTGGTTTGCACATAACTCAGCGCATTCAGACTTGCAGACTGCCCGGTCACTGTCATGGCTTTTGGTATTGTCGCGAGACTTGACGAAGGCTGTTGCTCGGAATTCTCGGTATCGGGCTTGATTATTTCCATGGCTATATTCCTTATGCAAACCGGCCCAGAGTTTTAAACATCAGGAGGTCCAGAGGCATGTAGAAGAAGTGCAGGAGCACCAAAAAGAGCACGATCATCACGACTCCACTGACGATCAATCGCGTTCGCCACTGCTTGCGGCGTGCCAATTCCGCTCTAGTGTATATGTAGGGAATCGCAACCAATATGCGTCTACCCAGCACACTGGCCAAGGCTTCAGCTCCGCGCACGCGCTGGTTCAGCATCTCAAGGAGCATCACCAATGCGCCAGCGCCCACCGGAGCGAGAACAAAGCCCATGGCAACCACTTTTTTACGGTTCGGCCGTATCGGCTTTTCAGGCATCAATGGCGATTCCAGAAGTACAAAACGCTCGGCTTTGTTTTCCTGCTCCAGGCTTTCGGAAATTTTCGCACTCATTTCCTTGGTGCGTATTTCCTCGTATTTTTTTTTGGCGTTTTCATAGTCACGCATCAGTGTGACCAAGCCGCGCTCGACTTGCGGCGTCTCAAGAATTTGCGCCTCGTAGTCGGCTATTTTTTTGAGTATTTCCTGCTTTTGATCGGCCAGCGACTTGATACGTGTTTCTGCGGCAGCGATCCGGGCCTGAGCCTTGGCAAGGTCCAGATTGACTGAAGCCGCTGCACCACCAGCACCTTTGGTAGCCTCAAGTGCAGCAATTTTGCGTTTGACGGCACGCACATCGGGGTGGGCTTCGGTATACAGCGACAGTAACCGGGTGTACTCCGCCTTCAGGCTTCCCAGATCTTGCTGTTTATCAACCCCCGCGCCGGGCGATACATGCTTGGTCGCTGCTGCGGAAAGCTCCAACTCATTGAAGCGCAACTCCTCACGGGCAGTTTTGTAGTCACGGTCGACCTCTTTGAGCTCGATTTCGGCGCGTGACAACATATTCATGCGCAACTCCTGATGCTCGGGAAGCGCGTTGCTGTGCGCTTGCTTGAAGTCTGCCAAGCGGTTTTCCAGGGCTTCCAGTTCGACCCTGAGCTTGTCCGCCTCCTGCGTCAGAAACTCTGTTGTTTCACTGGCGCGCTCGGTGCGCTGCTTGATGTTTTCATCCAGAAACAGCGTCACCAGCTCGTTGGCCACTTTGTTGGCAATCTCTGGCTGCCGGTGCTCAAAGGAAAGACGGAAAGCAATCGTCACTTCTCCACGCCCCTTAACGACAGCACTGACCAAGGAGACTGTAATCGCATTGCGCATTTCATCGATTTTCTCGGAAACGCTCAACTGCCTGCTTTGCGAAGCAAAAAGATTGTACTTGTCGATGATCGCTTCCAGATGCTCACGGGTCATCACGCGCTGGCGAATGACTTCGATGCGCTCATCGGCAAAGGTATTGTTGTTCCCCGCCACCAGGTCTGGCGAAATCTGCTGAGACTCGACCAGAATAGTGCCAGATGACTCGTAGATGGGCGGGATAGAGATCGCGACCACTACGCTCAGGCCGAGTATTACCGCGAAACTCAGGATCAACAGCAAGGCATGGTGCTTGATGACAGCAATGTAGTCGTTGACCGACATTTCGTATTCAGAGGTCATATTTATCACCCAGCTGAATTTCAGAAGTTGGGGTGACTATAGGTCAAGGTCAACCCGACGACGTTTGCGGTGGCATCCGGCAAGCCATTTTGCTGGCGTTCTTTGTACATGAAGGATAGGCGCGCCACCCAAAAAGGCGAGAGTTCCCGGCTAAACCAGACACCGACATTGCGCAGGGTATTAGGCGTTAGCCCTTTGGTTTTTTGCCATGAGGCATCAAAACCGGTACGGCTGGTGTCGTCGAGGGCATAACTCCATGTACCGTTCAGGTTATCAACCTCGACAAAACCGCCGTCGCCGCTGGCGACGGTACTACGACTGGCGCCGATACTTGTATCAACACGCTCACCGGTATAGTGCAACGAAAAACCGCCTTGGCCACGGGGGTGGCTGTTCGAGCCAGAGACTTGATTGACACCTGCGTAAAGCGACCCCTTGAAACGCTCGGAGATCTCAAAGTTCAAGCCGGCAGTGGGGGTGTAACTGTTTGAGGAAGACGCCGCAGATCCCTGCTGCGGCTCATAACGCTTCACGCCAAAACGCGTGAATAGCTCCACACGCTCGCTCCATGCGTAGTTCAAGCCTAGGCGGTTCGAAAGCTCGTTATAGTTGGTCAGTGTATTAATGTCGTAAGTGACATGTGTGTAGTCGGTTTCGTTAACCAAGGTAGTTCGCTCACTGAGAGCGGTACTCCAGTTGCCGCCGAACGAGGTTAGCTTTTGCGTACCATCGGTGGTAATCACACCGGTTTCTTGAACCGCCGTGGAGAGCGTTGAGCTCTCGACATACTTCGCCGTGAGTCCAAAACCACCCGTTTCGGTCTCGCGCTGCCACCCTAACTGCACGTTGGGGTCTTCGCGGTCCGAAACGATGGACGTATCAGACGAACGCACCAGATTCATACCAAGACCGAACCGCCACTGATCCCGGTCTGAAGTACCGACAAGCGTGTAATCGGGGGCGATGATCGTACGAGTCACACCCTTCTTGTTTTCCGTAACAAGCACCGGGTTGCTGTCGTACTCGACAGTCGAAGGCACAACGATTGCTGAATGCCAAGTGGCAGCATAGGCCACACCGGAGCACGGCAAGATCAAGATGGCCGTCGCAACTCCGGCCGTTCGCAGCACGGGCAAGATAATCCTTAGTGCTTCGCGCAAGGCTAAGGCACGACCAGCGTATCGCCGGCCTGGAGTTGAATATTGGTGGACATGTCACGCCCGGACATCAAATCGCTGTAATGGACGGGCAGGATCTCTTGTTTGGCCCCATTGCGCCGCACGACCTTGATGTCCTCCTTGTCGGCGAATTTGTCGAGCCCGCCCGACATGCTCAATACTTGCAGCACTGCAGTTGGACCTGACATCTGTACGGTGCCGGGCTTCAGCACCTTACCCTGCACATAGACGAGATTGCCTGCGGTGCTCGTGATGACAACGCTCACGTTCGGATCGGGGATGAACTTCTTAAGCCTGGCAGCGACTTTCTTTTCGACTGCAGTGGCATCAAGCCCCGCAACATCGATTTGTCCGGCCAGCGGGAAGGTAATGCTGCCATCAGGAAGTACGTGCACCTCCTGTTTCAGCTTCTCTTCGCCCCAAACGGAAATCGAAATGATGTCACCCGGACTTAGCAGATAAGCCGCGGCTCTTTCGTCGGCACTGGTAATGCTGGGCCAGACCACCAGCGCGCAAAGCACAGGTAATAACAAACGCAACATAAGGATCCCTCCGACCAAGTAGCATGCACAGAGATTCACATAAAAACGGGGCGAAAACACTCCCCTCCTTTAACGCCAAAGAAACGATCAAACAGCAATCGCCTCGAGCGTCTTGGCGGCCAATTTCCGCCGAAACCAAACATCAGACCGAATACCCCCCGGCAACCATCCCGACGTTGCCCGGTACTTGTTCTTGAGCGTAGACCACGATAGCCGAGAACGCCGAAGCCAGGATGAAGCCGATCACCACGCCGAGGATCGAGAACCAGATCACGGTCTTTCGGCCGACCTCGCCGCCCAAGGGAGGGTACGCGTGGTCGTGCTGGAACTTGACGGGCGTTGCATCAGCTATCGTCTAGGCTTGCTGGAACAGGGTCGGTTCTACGACTACAACCTGGCGTTCCTGCCGCAATATGCCGGTCTGGGCAGCGGCCGTGTGCTGCTTGATGAGTGGATCCGCTGGGGTCTGGACGAGGGCTGGCAGCACATCAAACCGAGGCTGCAACAGTGGTAAGCCAAACGTGCGGCAGCTGTCGCACGTTTGACCCGCTCCCCCGTCGTGACCGGCGTCGATAAAAAATCGCGCCCACTGCACATCTCATGGAGGACGAACATGCCTCGCCAAGTCATAGTCAACGCTGACGATTTCGGTCTCAGCCTGAACGAAAACGCAGTCATCCTGAGGGCCTTCCAGGCCGGGGTGATCAGCTCCGCTACCGTCATGGCCAACATGCCGGCCTTCGCAGCGGCCTGTGAGCTGGCGCAACAGCCACTGCTCAAGGGCCGCGTGGGACTGCACGTCAACCTCACGTACGGCCGGCCCCTCAGCCGGGCGATTCTCGAGTTACCAAACTTTTGCGACACGACTGGCGAGTTCGACCTGAACCTGCCCCGCCACCGCTTGTGGCTCGCCCGTCAGCAACGCGATGCGGTGCTGCAAGAGCTCGAAGCGCAATGGCAACACTGCCTGGACAACGGCCTGCGGCCCAGCCACCTCGACTCCCATCAGCATGTTCACACTATCTGGCCGATCGGTGAGATCGTCGCTCGCTTTGCCGCCCGCCAAGGCGTTCCGGTGCGTCTGGCGCGCAATCTGGGGCACAACCTCAGCCTTCCCAAGCGCGTGTTCAAACACCTGTTCAACCGGCGTTTACGCAGCCTTGCCGGTGCTACAGCGGACTACGTTTGTACCCCGGTGGATGTGCGCAACGCCGCGCCACCGACAGACGGGCTGCTGGAAATCGTCGCCCATCCGACGATGCTCGGTCGCGACTTTGGCGATGCCTATCTGTATCAGGGCGAGTCCTTGAGCAAGTTGCTCGATAACCGTCTGCCAGGCGTCCCGCGCGTGTCGTATAACGTGCTCGCACGCCCACAGCTGGTAGACGCCACGACAACCCTGGATTAAGCGCAACGCAGACAACACGATGCCCGCGACGGGTCACGGGCATTGTGCGAGGGGCTGATGTTTCAGGGTTTCAGAGGCCATTCCTGATCGAGATCCGAAAGGCTTTTGCCGTCGTCCGGATGCTTCCAGGTGGGATCCGGCGGATTCTCTTCCGGGGTCGCCTCGTCTGGCTTTTCATCTTCGGAATCTTCGTATTGCTCATACTTCTTTTCGTTTGCCATAGAGCCCTCCTCCTGAGGTTTGTCTTCAACTTTCAGGATAGAACAAAGCCGCTGCTTCGCTATTGGCCATGGGTAGCAACAGCCGGGAACGCTGTCCGGATCTTGTCGTTTCGACGGACGGTCATTACTCGACATTGATGAAATTTGATGCTTGATTATCGTCACGTTCGGCCAGGCGTCATATTTCAGCAACCTTACTGTCTTATTCTCCCGACACTTCCTTTGGCCTTAGAAGGTGCCGGCCTGATGCTGCGCGCTCTGTTACCGCTGCTGCTCTGCGGTTTGCTTCCTTTATCTGCCACCGCCACTGCGCTGCCAACACCCGAGCGCGGCCCTGCCCTGCGCATTCAAGGCTCCAACACTATCGGTGCGGACCTTGACCCGGCGCTGGCCAAAGGGTTGCTGCTGGAACAAGGGCTGCTGAAGGTCCATAGCGAAGCCTCGGATAAATACAATGAACAGCACATTGTCGGCCAGACGGCCCAAGGTCAGCGGGTGGTCGTGGACATCGCCGCCCATGGGTCCAGCACCGGTTTCGCCGCGCTGAAAAACGCCAGCGCCGATCTGGCAGCATCCTCGCGCCCGATCAAGGACAGCGAGTTGGTCGACCTCGAAGCCCTCGGCGACCTGAAAAGCCCAAACGCCGAACAAGTCATCGCTATCGACGGCCTGGCAATCATCCTGCACCCGCAAAACCCGCTGACTCAACTGAACACCGAACAGCTGGCGCGTGTTTTCAGTGGCGAAGTGAAAACCTGGGAAGAACTCGGCGGCCTCGGCGGGCCTATACATCTCTACGCCCGGGACGACCACTCAGGCACCTATGACACCTTCAAGGAGCTGGTTCTGAGTCATCGCGGAAAAGCGCTGGCCGAGTCGGCAAAACGCTTCGAGTCCAGCGAGCAGCTGTCCGATGCGGTCAGCCAGGACCCGCAAGGTATCGGCTTCATCGGCTTGCCTTACGTGCGCCAGGCCAGGGCAGTGGCGATTGTCGACGGCGACTCGCAGCCGATGCTGCCGCTCGCCAGCCTGATCGCCACCGAGGACTATCCACTGTCGCGTCGGTTGTATTTCTATGTGCCACCCAACGACCAGAATCCCTGGAGCGACGCGTTGGTGAAATTCGCCCAGAGCAGCAAGGGCCAGGAGATTGTCGCCGCCAATGGTTTCATCGCACAGACCGTGCAAGCCATGAACGTCGCACCGAATCCGCACATGCCTGACGGTTACCAGACAATCACCGCTCACGCACAACGACTCACGGTGAATTTTCGCTTCGAAGAAGGCAGCGCCAGCCTGGACAACAAGGCCCGGCAGGACTTGTCGCGCGTGCTCGACTATTTAAGGCAACACGACAAGCTGAACAAACAGGTGACACTGGTCGGCTTCGGCGATGCCAAGACCGATTCGCAGCGGGCCGCCCTGCTATCGAAACTTCGCGCCATGGCGGTACGCCGCGAGCTGGTGAAAAGCGGCGTGGTGTTTCGCGAGATTCGTGGCTTCGGCGCCGAAATGCCGGTAGCAGCTAACAGTGGCGATGAAGGACGGATCAAGAATCGCCGGGTGGAAGTCTGGGTTTATTGAGGCCTTTACAAGCCACTCACGCAGGCTACTCAGGCTTGCGCAACAAATACGTGTCCATGATCCAGCCGTTGGCCAACCGCGCAGCTTTTCTCACCCGTTCGATCTCGTCAGCGACGTCTTTGAGTTTGCCGCAAATGAGGATTTCATCGGGCGTGCCAAGGTAGGCGCCCCAGTAGATCTGCTGCTCCTGATCGGCAACCTGGTGGTAGGAATCTTCTGCGTCGAGCATCACCACCAGACTGTCCGCATCGCTGACCTGGCCTGCAGCCAGTCGGCGGCCGGTGGTGATTTCAATGGAACGCCCAATGCGGTTCAACGGCACCTTGTGCCGCGCCGCCAACGCCTGGACGCTGCTGATGCCGGGGATCACTTCGAAGTCGAAGGTGCAGCGACCCGAATCGAGGATCGCCTGCAAAATCCGCAGAGTGCTGTCGTACAACGCCGGATCGCCCCACACCAGAAACGCCGCACATTCGCCGTCCGCCATCTCCTCGTTGATCAGCCGTTCGAAGGTCTGTTGCTTGTCGCGATTAAGTGTAACGACGCTGGCGTTGTAGTCCACATCGCCGCGCTCCCGCTCGGGGCTGTGAGCCTCGACGAAACGGTAGGCAGGATCAGTGATATAGCGCTCGCAGATTTCCCGCCGCAAGTCGATCAGCTTGTCTTTGCTCTGACCCTTGTCCATCAGAAAGAACACATCGACCCGGTTCAACGCGTTGACCGCCTGCATCGTGATGTATTCGGGATTACCGGCGCCAATGCCGATGATCAGTAGCTGCTTCATGGGTGCTTCACCTCGCTGTGCGCAGTCGTGTCCAACAAACGCAGGCGCCAACGGCCATTGAAACGCAGTTCAGTGGCTGACAGCGGTTCGACGTCAATCAGGTTGAACGCCTCGGGGCCACACTGCATCACCTTCATCAGTGCTGCGCGGATCACAAAAGGATGGGTAATTGCCACGAAATGCCCGGGCGTTGTGCACAGTGCATCCAGCCAGTCGCCCACTCGCAGGCAGAGTTGTGTCACCGACTCGCCACCATGCGGGGCCGAGGCCGGGTCGCCGAGCCAGGTGTGCAACGCCTCTGGTTCGGTCTTTTGTAGATCGTCGATGCGCTGCCCGCGCCAACGCCCGACATCATAGTCGCCGAGCGCCGGCACGATCTGCAGGTCGCTACCAAACAGTTCGGCGGTCTGCCTGATCCGGGTTTCCGGCCCACCCAGCAACTGTGGCGCGCGCTTGAAGCACCCCGCACGACTGCCCTTCGCCGCTTGCCAATCCATTTCCAGCGGCTCATCCATAGGAAAACGCGCCAGTTTTTGTGCGACGGTTCGAGCATGGCAAATCAAGGTCAAGCGGGTTACCGGCACGTGGGATCACTCAGGTTTGCGGGTACGAAAGTGTACAACCGATCATGCAACAGACAAATTTTGCCGCAATAACAGACGTCTGCGTAATACCTGTCAGCTAAACGTTAGTGGCCCCAAAAAGATCGCAGCCTGCACGCGCCGAAAGCCAATCTCCTACATGAAATGAAGCACTGACGTACAACATCAGTCGAAACCCGCGCAGGCCCCGTCAGACAAGACTTTCGCCCCACTTTGGTGCCTTGGCGAGAGCAGAAAAAATTCACTAGACATGTAGCATAAATTACATAAATACTCATTTAACGGATTATGAAACAAAAGCAACATAACCCTCCAGCAGGAGCTCGGATGCCCTCACTCAGAGACCGGATCACTGATCCCGGCCTGGACCTCACGCCGTCGGAACGCAAAGTCATACGGGCTTTGCTGGACCAATACCCGCGTAACGGGCTGGGCCCGATGTCGCGCCTGGCAGAACATGCCGGGGTCAGCGATCCGACCATCGTGCGTCTGGTGAAAAAACTCGGCTTCGGTGGTTATGCCGAATTTCAGGACGCGCTCCTCAGCGACATGGATCACCGGCAGCGCTCGCCCAGTGCGCTGTTGCAACCGCGTTCGCACCTCAAGCAAGACGATGCCTGGACCCATTATCTGGCGGACAGTCACCGCGCCCTGCTGGAAACCCAGGCCCTGACCCAGCCCGAAGATGTGCGGATTCTGGCTTCGTTGCTGCTGGATGTACGGCATCAGGTGCATTGCTTCGGCGGACGCTTCAGCAGCTTCCTCGCCCAGTACCTGCTCAATCACTTGCGTCTTTTACGTGCGGGCTGCTTCGCCCTGGAAGACAACGCACAACTGCCCGATCGGCTGTTCGATGTGCAACGCCAGGACGTCGTGCTGGTGTTCGACTATCGACGCTATCAATCCCAGGCACTGCGCGTCGCCAGCGCAGCCAGGAACCGGCATGCGCGCGTCGTGTTGTTCACCGACATCTACGCCTCACCGCTGCGCGAGATGGCGGATCTGGTGATCACCGCAACCGTGGAGTCGGCGTCAGCCTTCGACACCCTGGTGCCGGCACTGGCCCAGGTCGAGGCATTGATTGCCTGCCTGTCGCTACGTTGCCCCGATCTTGCCGAGCGACTGGAAGGTATCGATGCACTACGCAGCGATTTCACCACTCACCTGCTGGAGGAAAAATAAGGATGTTTATGCTCCCCCATCGCTCGCCCCGCGACCTGCCGTTTGCCACCGACCACACCGCGCTGTTGCTGGTGGACATGCAACGCGCCTGGCTTGAGCCGCAGTTCGACCCGCACCTGCAAGGGCCTGACGCCGAGTACTTTCTCAACCGTACCCGCCAACAGGTGATTCCCAACCAGCGCAGACTGTTGGCCGCAACGCGTGCGGCCGGGCAGAACGTCCTGCACACGATCATCGAAAGCCTCACCGCCGACGGTCGCGATCGCTCGCTGGACCACAAGCTGTCAGACATGCACCTGCCAAAAGGCTGCCGGCAAGCTGCGATCATTGAAGAGCTGACACCGGTCGAGAACGAAATCGTCTTGCCCAAGACCTCCTCCGGGGTCTTCAACTCGACCAACATCGACTACGTGCTGCGCAACCTGCAAACCCGTCACCTGATCATCGCCGGCATCGTCACCGACCAGTGCGTCGACATGGCCGTGCGCGATGCGGCCGACCGCGGTTATCTGGTAACGCTGGTGGAAGACGCCTGCGCGACCTACACCGCACAACGCCATCTGGCGTGCTTGAACGCGATCAAGGGCTATTGCTGGATCACCGACACCCACACCGTGCTCGACCGTTTGCAGGCGTTGCAGGCATGAGTCGCACCAGCAGCGGTGAGCCCCTGACGCCCGTGGCAATGACCACCATCGTCACCACTGACCTGATCGGCGTGACGCGTGGCCGCTCGTTTCCCACCGATGAACTGGAACATTACCAAACCGCCGGTTGCGGCTGGGTCCCGGCCAACAGCGCGCTGACCCCGCAAGACATCATCGCCTCAAGCAACCCGTGGGGTGCCTACGGCGACTTGCGGCTGGTCCCGGATCTGGCCAGTCGCGTGACGGTCAGCAACGGCCCCGATGCCAGTGCGCCGGCCCTGGATTTTATCCATGGCGACATCTGCGAAACCGATGGTCGCCCGTGGGCTGCCTGCCCGCGGACGCTGTTGCGCAATGAAGTGCAGCGCTACCACGATGAACTGGGGCTGCACATCACCTCGGCCTTCGAGCACGAATTCAACCTCACCACCAACAGCGCACAGGCCGAGCATCTGGCGTTTTCGCTGGAGGCCCAGCGTCAGGGCGCGGCGTTCGGCGGCTGGCTGCTCAGCGCCTTGCGCGCCGGCGGGGTCGAGCCGGAAATGTTCCTGCCCGAATATGGCAAGCACCAATACGAAATTACCTGTCGGCCGACCCAGGGTGTCGCGGCGGCCGACCGAGCGGTCAACGTGCGCGAGATCACGCGCGAGATCGCCCGGCAAATGGGCCTGAACCTGAGTTTTGCGCCCAAGACTTCCGAGCACGCTGTGTGCAACGGCGTACACCTGCACCTGAGCCTGCATGACCTGTCCGGCCATCCGGTACTGTATGACGCCGGGACCGCCAATGGTCTGTCGACCCTCGGTCAGCACTGGGCTGCCGGGGTGCTGCACTACCTGCCGGCACTCTGCGCATTGACGGCGCCGACACCGATTTCCTATGAGCGCCTGCAACCGCATCATTGGAGCGCCTCGTACGCATGCCTGGGGCAACGTAACCGCGAAGCCTCGTTGCGGATCTGCCCGACCGTGAGCCTGGGCGGCAAATCCGAGGCCGCGCAATACAACCTTGAATTCCGCGCCATGGACGCCACGGCCTCACCTCATCTGGCGATGGCTGGCGTGCTGATTGCCGGCCGGATGGGCATCGAGCAACGTCTGGCGTTAAACGCAATCACCGATGAAGTCCCGGACTCACTGAACGAAGAACAACGCCAGCGCCGTGGCATCGTTGCCCTGCCCGCCTCACTCGAACAGGCCCTCAGTCACCTGCGGGACAGCGAAGCCCTGCTGGAAGCTTTGCCACGCGCCTTGCTCGATACCTATTTCGCCGTCAAAACCGAGGAACTGGCCTTGACCCAACACCTGTCGCCCGCCGAACTCTGTGAGCACTATGCGCGCCTCTACTGAGTCCGCCGAGTTTGGGCTCTACACCGAGCCGGCTTACAGCCTGAGCCGGGAAGCGTCCGAGCACCCGCTGATTCTGGTCTGTGAACATGCCAGCCGCTACATCCCGACAGCCTTGAACAATTTGGGTTTGAGCGGCGAGGCCGCGCGCGAGCACATTGCCTGGGACATCGGCGCCCTGGCGCTGGCCGAAAGCCTGTCGAAAACCCTCGGCGCGACTCTGCTGGCGGCCAATTACTCGCGCCTGCTGATCGACCTCAACCGTCCGTTGCAGGCCCCGGACAGCATCCCGGCCAAGAGCGAGATCTATCAGATCCCCGGCAATCAGCACCTCGACGAAGCGACTCGCGAATACCGTCGCCAGTGTCTGTTCCAGCCATTTCACAGGCGCCTTGGCGAACTGATCGATACACGTCTGGCCGAAGGCCGTGCGGTGCGTGTGGCGGGTATCCACAGTTTCACACCGATCTACTACGGCCAGCCCCGGGCGCTGGAAGCCGGCGTGCTGTATGCGCGGGCCGAGGTTTATGCAAAGCGCCTGATCGACGGGTTGGCCAGGCATCCACTGCGAGTCGCCGGCAATCAGCCCTACACAATCAATCCGGCGAGCGACATGACGGTGCCGTTTCACGGCGACGCCCGTGGTATCGATTCGGTGCTGATCGAGGTGCGCAACGACCTGTTGCGCAACCGGCTGGCGGTCCAGACCTGGAACGATTATCTGGCTCCGCTGCTGTAACGCGACGCGTCAGGCAAACAGTTTCAAGCTGCACAAAAACACGGAGGGTTGTAGTGATAAAACAACGATAACAAACGCTGTAGCGTGTTTTGACCTGCCAGGTTCAAACACATTGCCGTATTGGCTTACAAGGAGAACCGCTTCATGGAAATAGAAGAGTTCGGCTACAAGCAAGAGTTGAAACGTAGCCTGTCACTGACCGATCTGGTGGTTTACGGGATGATTTTCATGATCCCCATCGCGCCGTTCGGAGTGTATGGCTACGTGAATCAGGAGGCGCCTGGAATGGTGCCGCTGGCCTACATCATCGGCATGGTGGCGATGCTGTTCACGGCATTGAGTTACGGCAGCATGGCGCGAGCCTTTCCAATTGCCGGCTCGGTCTACTCCTATGCACAACGTGGGCTGAACCCGCATGTCGGCTTTATCGCCGGCTGGCTGATGCTGCTCGACTACTTGCTGATCCCGCCGTTGCTCTACGTGTATGCGGCGATGGCGTTGAATCACCTGTACCCGGACATCCCCAAGGTCGGTTTCATCCTCGCCTTCCTGGTCAGCGCAACCTTCGTCAACCTGAGGGGAATCACTTTTACCGCACGGATGAACATCATCTTTCTACTGGCACAACTGGTGGTGCTGGGGATCTTCCTGTTCTACGCCTGGACTGCCTTGCACGGTGGCGCCGGCAACGGTCAGCTGACCCTGGCGCCGTTGTACAACCCGGAAAATTTCAACTTCGCGCTGCTGATGCAGGCGGTGTCGATTGCCGTGTTGTCGTTCCTTGGCTTCGACGCCATTTCAACCCTGGCCGAAGAGATCAAGGGCGATCCCGGCCGCAGTGTTGGCAAAGCCGCGTTGATCACATTGCTGGTGATGGGGGTGATTTTCGTCGTGCAGACCTGGATCGCCACGGACCTGGCCGCCGGTATGGGCTTCAAGTCCGCCGATACCGCGTTCTATGAAATCGCCGAAATCGCCGCTGGCAGCTGGCTGGCGACCGTCACCGGTGTGGCCACGGCACTGGCCTGGGGCGTGGCGGTGGCGATCACCTCGCAAGCCGCCGTGTCGCGCCTGCTATTCGGCATGGCACGCGACGGCAAATTGCCCAAAGTGCTGGCCAAGGTACACCCCAAACACAACACCCCGTACGTCAGCATTTACCTGGTGGCAGTGCTGTCGCTGCTGATCTGCTACCTGTTCATCAACTCGGTGGACACGCTGACCTCATTGGTGAACTTCGGTGCCCTGAGCGGCTTCATGCTGCTGCACCTGACGGTGATCAATTATTATTGGCGGCGGCAGAAATCCGGCCAGGTGATTCGCCATCTGATCTGCCCGGTGATCGGCTTCATCATTGTCAGCGCCATCCTGTACAACATGGGCGTCGATGCGCAGAAGCTCGGCGGCATCTGGATTGCGGTCGGTCTGGTCTACCTGTTTTTCCTCAACAGAATCGGCGCCAGCACGGTGTTGCCAGACCCCTCCAATAGTTGAAAGAGGCCAGTGTCTGGAAAGTCGAGCGGTTGCTGACAGGGATTGGCCGACCGCCATTGTGACGCGTGGAAACCGACAGTGATTGTCAAGCCTGGTGCCCGGCATCAGGCCCTTTGATACAGGAGTACATCCATGCTGGCCTTACGCCCAGTTCAGTTATCCGACCTGCCTCAGTTGCAGCAACTTGCGCGCGACAGCCTGGTAGGCGTCACTTCGTTGCCGAACGACACCGAGTGCCTGCGCCAGAAGATTCTCGGCTCCTGCGCTTCGTTTGCCAGCGAGGCGCAGAGCAATGGCGCAGAGAATTATTTCTTCGTGCTCGAGGATCTGGCCAGCCAACAGCTGCTGGGCTGTTCGGAAGTCCTCGCGACCGCCGGTTTCAATGAGCCCTTCTACAGCCTGCGCAACCGCCCGTTTACCAGTGAGTCCCGTGAGCTGAACATCCAGCACGGAGTGCCAGCGCTGTCGTTATGCCAGGACCTCAGTGCCCACACCTTGCTGCGCGGTTTCCACATCAACACCGAGCTTGAGCGCACGCCGACCTCGGAATTGCTTTCACGGGCCCGGCTGATGTTCATCGCCGCCCACCCTCAACGCTTTTCCGACGCGGTGATTACCGAAATCGTCGGCTACAGCAGCGACGCGGGGGAGTCACCGTTCTGGGATGCCCTGGGCAAACATTTTTTCGACCTGCCCTACGTCGAGGCAGAGCGCCTCTGCGGCTTGCAGAACCGGAGCTTTCTCGCCGAGTTGATGCCGCACTACCCGATCTATGTGCCGATGCTGCCGCAAAGCGCGCAGGAGTGTATTGGCCGGATTCACCCGGATGGTCAGGAAGCCTTCGATATCCTTGAGCGCGAAGGCTTCGAGACCAATAGCTACATCAATCTGTTCGACGGTGGGCCAACGCTTTTTGCACGCACCCCGAGCATTCGCTCTATCGCCCGGACCAGCACCGCCGTTGCGCACTTGAGTGCACACAGCGGCGGCAAGACGCCGTACCTGCTGAGCAATGACGCATTGGAAAACTACCGGGCGATTGTCGCCGAACTGGACTGGAGCGCGGACGCGCCCGTCATGCTCAACGCCGCCCAACTCGACGCCTTGCAACTGGACAACGGCAGCCCGGTTCGGCTGATTGCGCTATGAAGCAGATCTTCCGCACTCAAGGAGCTCCATCATGATCGTGCGCCCGGTTCAAATGAGTGATCTGCCCGCGTTGCTGGCGTTGGCAGACCGCGCCGGTCCGGGATTCACCACGCTACCGGCCAACGAAGAACGCCTGACCCACCGCGTGCGCTGGGCACAGCGAACCTTCGCCGAACAGGTAGAACGGGCCGACGCCGACTACCTGTTCGTGCTCGAAGACGACGATCAGCAAGTGATCGGCGTCAGCGCCCTGGCAGGTGCCGTCGGGCTGCGTGAGCCCTGGTACAACTATCGCGTCGGGTTGACGGTCAATACATCCGCTGACCTGGGGATCCAGCGGCAGATCCCGACCTTGTTTCTTAACAACGAGATGACCGGCCAATCGGAAATTGGCTCGTTGTTCCTGAGCCCGGATCAACGCCAGGGCCATAACGGCCGATTGCTGTCGGTCGCGCGGTTACTGTTTGTCGCCGAGTTCCCGCAGCTGTTTGGCGAAAAACTCATCGCCGAACTACGCGGCAGCGCCGACGAGCACGGGTGCTCGCCGTTCTGGGACAGCCTCGGCCGGCACTTTTTCAAAATGGATTTCAGCCACGCCGATCACCTGTCCGGGCTCGGCAACAAATCGTTCGTCGCTGAGCTGATGCCTCGCCAACCGCTGTACACCTGCCTGCTCACCGAGCAGGCGCAGGCGGTGATCGGCAAGGCCCACCAGAACGCCGAACCGGCACGCAGAATCCTCTGCGCCGAAGGCTTTTCCCACAAGGGTTACATCGACATCTTCGACGGCGGTCCGGTAATCGAAGCCCAGATCCCGAAGATCCGTGCCGTGCGCGACAGCCAGTCGCTGGACCTGGAGATAGGTACGCCGGACGACAACGCGCCGATCTGGCTGATACACAACCGACGCCTGAGAAACTGCCGCATCACCACCGCCCGCGCCCGACAGGTCGGCAACAGCCTGCTGGTCAATCGTCTGACCGCCAAGCACCTGCAACTGCAACCGGGCAATTCAGTGCGCGCTGTACCGCTGCTCAAACAACAGCAGGCGGTTGCCGCATAATTTGCCAAACACCCGCTATCGATGTGTCTACACGGCCCTGGTAGCAAGCCATCTCGCCGCAAAACCAATCAACAGCAAAAAGCCCGCACGTGGCGGGCTCTCTGTCGATGGGGTCAAATCCTTTTGTCCGCTCAATCTGCGCTCCAGGATGTGAGCGATTCGTGAAAAGCATGTCGCAGGATTGAGAAGAAGACGGACCGCACCGAACACGCTATTTAACTGAATCCGAAACGGGCTCCGGCAACCGCCGCCCGAGCACATCCAGCAGATCACAGCCATCGCGCAACGGAATGGCGCACAGCAACGCGAAATCGTTGAGGATCACCGAGTCGCTGGCAATCTCCCCGCGCATGGCCAGGTTCTCCAACACCTGAGTCACCGCACGAATACGATAACCGGCAGCGCTGAGCAGAATATCGAGCGGCGCGTGGGTGTCGACGAACAAAGTGGGCATGTCAGAGCAGTTGCTGGTGAGGGCCATGTAGCGGTTGGAGGGGTGGGAGGTTGGCGGGATGTAGGGGGGATTGGGGGTGTAGGTGTTCATTTTTGAAGCCTCTAGTAGGTATGGAAGCTGCCATCGGCCTTCCTACAGGCTTGGGTGGCAGCTATACGCGGGGTAGGAATACCGAGTACCAGAGAAACTCGACCACGCCGAAGCATGCCCGCGCATAGCCGCCGCAGCTGATCTTACGGGCACACAGTAACGGCCGCAAATCAGGTGTCGACGCTTACGCGTCTCTCATGGTTTTGAAGGGTTCCTACACCCTGTCACTGAATGTGCAGTGACACCTGAAGCCTATCGATGAAGCCCAATTCACGCCAGTTCATGGACACCGCCAAAACGTGCGGGAAATCTCCGACGAGCTTGCCCAGAAACCTCACCGCTTGATTCGATCGTTCCCATGCTCCGCGTGGGAATGCATCCCCTGACGCTCCGCGTCAGCTCGTGAATCGGAACGCGGAGCGTCCCTGGCGGCATTCCCACGCGGAGCGTGGGAACGATCTCAAGTCCTACGCGCCCCAACCACTCAGGCCGGCTGTCAGGCCGCCGTGCTGTTGCCGTTGATCTTGATCCACCCGCCCCATCGGGAGGCCGAGTGGAGGTGTTCATCAGGGGGTTGGCGCGCAGCGCCGTACGGCGTAGCCGGACACATCGAGAGGAGGTCGTCGCGAAGCAGACCGTAGGCGATGCCCCCTGATGAATGCCGGAGCGAGGGAACGCCGAGCCTAAGCGAGGTGCCGTACGCTTGGGGCGAAGCGTTTTGGTTCCTTTTTGGCGTTTGAAAAAGGGACTCGCTGTAAGAGCGAAACCGTAAGTGGCCGTTACCGCAGGAATGGATATGTACACCTGCAAGAGATGGGTCGGCTATCAGGCCGCCATCGCGAGCAGGCTCGCTCCCACAGTTTTGATTGGTGTACATCCGCAAGAGATTGGTCGGCTGTCAGGTCGCCATCGCGAGCAAGCTCGCTCCCACAGTTGAACTGGGTGCGTCTGTGAAAGATTGGTCGGCTGTCAGGTCGCCATCGCGAGCAAGCTCGCTCCCACAGTTGAACTGGGTGCGTCTGTGAGAGATTGGTCGGCTGTCAGGTCGCCATCGCGAGCAGGCTCGCTCCCACAGTTGAACTGGGTGCGTCTGTGAAAGATTGGCCGGCTGTCAGGCCGCCATCGCGAGCAAGCCAGTTCCCACAGGTCAACGAACTTCACCTTTGAGGATGTCAAACAACGCCTGCGCCGCCGCCGACAACTCATGACCCGGCTTGGTCAACACCCCAATGGCCCGCTCAATCACCGGATCACTCAACGTAATGCAACAAGCCCCAAGCTCACGCATCTGCTCAACACACAACGCCGGCACCGCACTAACCCCAAGCCCACTGGCAACCATCCGCCCGACGGTTGCCAACTGATGACTTTCAAACTCCACCGGCAGCTTCATCTGCCGCGCCAGCAAGTGCTCCTCAAGCATCACCCGCACCGTCGACGGCCGCTGCAACGTGATAAACGGCTGCTCCAACAGGGTTTTCCAGTCAATCTCGGCACGCTCGGCCAACGGCGAGTCACTGGGCACAACCGCGACAAAACGGTCGATGTACAACGGGGTAAACGCCAGCGACGAACTCTGCGTCGGCTCAAATGCCACACCCAACTCAACTTGGCGATCACGGACCATTTCCAGCACCTGCTCGTTGATCACGTCGTTCACCGTGACGTTGACCTTGGGGTAACGCGCACGAAAGGTCTTGAGGATCGGCGGCAGCAGGTTGCCGGCAAACGATGGCATCGCCGCCAGCGTCACCCGGCCGCGCTGCAGGGTGAAACGCTGACGCATTTCATCCTCGGTATTGTCCCAGTCAGCGATCAACCGCCGGGCCAGTGGCAGCAAGGACTCGCCTTCCGGGGTCAGCGCGACGTTGCGTGTGGTGCGGCTGAACAACCGCCCACCCAGTCCGTCCTCCAGCGCCTTGATGGTCAAACTCAACGCCGACTGCGACAGGTGCAGCCGCTCACAGGCCACCGCAAAGCTCAAACTCTGCGCCACCGCCAAAAACGCCCTGATCTGCTTGACTGTCATCACCGTTCCTCAACATGCAACCGCAACCGATTACTGAGTTTTATCTATCAATCAACCTTAAAAATCAACTTATCAAATCAATCTGATAGAGCAACACTCCATCCATACGGCTAGCCAGCCGCCCACAAAGAATAAAAGAGGTGCATATGGCAGGTTTCGACAAGCGCGTGAGTTCCTATGAGGAAGCATTGGCCGGCCTCGAAGACGGCATGACCGTGATCTCTGGCGGCTTCGGTCTGTGTGGCATTCCGGAAAACCTGATCGCCGAGATCAAGCGCAAAGGCACCCGCGATCTGACCGTGGTTTCCAACAACTGCGGCGTCGACGGTTTTGGTTTGGGCGTGCTGCTGGAAGACCGGCAGATCCGCAAAGTAGTGGCCTCCTATGTCGGCGAAAACGCCCTGTTCGAGAAGCAACTGCTGAGCGGCGAGATTGAAGTCGTGCTGACGCCGCAAGGCACTCTGGCGGAAAAAATGCGTGCTGGCGGCGCTGGCATTCCGGCGTTCTTCACCGCCACCGGCGTCGGCACTCCAGTGGCCGAAGGCAAGGAAATCCGCGAGTTCAAGGGCCGTCCGTATCTGATGGAAGAATCCATCACCGGCGACTTCGCCATCGTCAAAGGCTGGAAAGCCGACCACTTCGGCAACGTGATCTACCGTCACACCGCGCAGAACTTCAACCCGCTGGCAGCCACTGCCGGCAAGATCACCGTGGTCGAAGTCGAAGAGATCGTCGAACCCGGCGAGCTGGACCCTTCGCAGATCCATACCCCTGGCATCTACGTCGACCGGGTCATCTGCGGCACGTTCGAAAAACGTATCGAACAACGCACCGTGCGTAAGTGATCCCCTGCCCCCAGCTCAACGGAGAATAACAATGGCTCTTACCCGCGAACAAATGGCTCAGCGCGTCGCCCGCGAAATGAAAGACGGCTACTACGTGAACCTCGGCATCGGCATTCCGACCCTGGTCGCCAACTACATTCCCGAAGGCATGGAAGTCATGCTGCAATCGGAAAACGGCCTGCTCGGCATGGGCGCCTTCCCGACTGATGACGAAGTCGACGCCGACATGATCAACGCCGGCAAACAGACCGTCACCGCACGCATTGGCGCCTCGATTTTTTCGTCCGCCGAATCCTTCGCGATGATCCGTGGCGGCCACATCGACCTCACCGTGCTCGGCGCTTTCGAAGTCGACGTACACGGCAACATTGCCTCCTGGATGATCCCCGGCAAACTGGTCAAGGGCATGGGCGGCGCGATGGACCTGGTGGCCGGCGCAGACAACATCATCGTGACCATGACCCACGCGTCCAAGGATGGAGAATCGAAACTGCTGCCGTATTGCAGTCTGCCGCTGACCGGCGCCAATTGCATCAAACGCGTGTTGACCGATCTGGCCTACCTGGAAATCGAGAACGGTGCATTCATTCTTAAGGAGCGTGCACCCGGAGTGAGCGTCGAGGAAATCGTCAGCAAGACTGCTGGTAAACTGATCGTTCCCGACCACGTTCCGGAAATGCAGTTCGCCTGAACCGCACCCTGAGGAGAAATTCGATGCAAGAAGTCGTGATTGTTGCCGCCACCCGTACCGCCATCGGCAGTTTTCAGGGGTCGCTCGCCAGCATTCCAGCGCCGGAACTCGGTGCCGCGGTCATTCGTCAATTGCTCGCGCAAACCGGTCTGGCGGCGGATCAGGTGGATGAAGTGATCCTCGGTCAGGTACTGACCGCAGGATCAGGTCAGAACCCGGCGCGTCAGGCGTCGATCCTCGCCGGCCTGCCCCACGCCGTACCGGCGCTGACCCTGAACAAGGTCTGCGGTTCGGGCCTCAAGGCGCTGCATCTGGGCGCGCAGGCGATTCGTTGCGGCGATGCCGAGGTGATCATCGCCGGCGGCATGGAAAACATGAGCCTGGCGCCGTACGTGTTGCCGGCCGCTCGCACCGGCCTGCGCATGGGCCACGCGAAAATGGTCGACAGCATGATCAGCGATGGCCTGTGGGATGCGTTCAACGACTACCACATGGGCATCACCGCCGAGAACCTGGTGGACAAGTACCAACTGACCCGTGAGGAGCAGGACGCTTTCGCCGCCGCCTCGCAACAAAAAGCCGTAGCCGCTATCGAGGCAGGGCGTTTTGTTGACGAGATCACGCCGATCCTGATCCCGCAGCGCAAAGGTGATCCGTTGTCCTTCGCGGTCGACGAACAACCTCGCGCCGAGACCACCGCAGCGTCCCTGGCCAAGCTCAAACCGGCGTTCAAGAAAGACGGCAGCGTCACCGCCGGCAATGCCTCTTCGCTCAACGACGGCGCCGCTGCGGTGTTGCTAATGAGCGCCGACAAGGCCAAGCAATTGGGCTTGCCGGTGCTGGCAAAAATTGCCGCCTACGCCAATGCCGGCGTTGACCCGGCGATCATGGGCATCGCTCCGGTGTCCGCGACCCGCCGCTGCCTCGACAAGGCCGGCTGGAGCCTTGATCAGCTGGACCTGATCGAAGCCAACGAAGCCTTCGCCGCGCAGTCACTGGCGGTCGGCAAAGAGCTGGAATGGGATGCAAGCAAGGTCAACGTCAACGGTGGCGCAATCGCATTGGGTCACCCGATTGGTGCATCAGGTTGCCGGGTGCTGGTGTCGCTGCTACACGAAATGATCAAGCGTGACGCCAAGAAAGGCCTCGCCACCTTGTGCATCGGTGGCGGTCAGGGCGTGGCTCTGGCGATCGAGCGGGCCTAAGCCCGCAGGCGTTCAACAGTCAGCGTGCGGACCCACGATATCCGTTCGCTGACTGGCAACACACCCGGCGCGACTTCGGTGGCGTCGGGTTTTTTTGCCTTGCGCAAAGGCCGTGCGCGATGATCAATCGTCCAGGGGTGTCGGTGGTGCTGCAGCTTTTGCAGCCTTGCCGCCCTTCCCTTTACCGCCCTTGACCGGCGTGGCCTCTACGGGCGGCGGCGCGGGTGGCGCCGCTTCTTTCTCGGCGGCTGGAAGCTGGTCAATCGTGGCGAACAGATCCTTGGCCTCTATCGGGCCGAGGTGGTCGAGTTTTTTCTCACCGTCCTTGCCCACCAGAATCACCTTGGTCTCACCACTGACGCCCAGTTTCAGTTCACGGATCAGCGCCATGGTGGTTTGTGCATCGAGGTCCTTGCCATCACGCTGGCCCATGAGGTTGACCACGGTGTACAGCACCATATTGCGTTCTTTGAAGGCTTGGCTGTTGGCCGGTTCCGCCAGGGACTTTTTCAGGCTGACCAGCGTCGGGTCGATGCTGCTGGGAGCGATGACGATCAGCGGCCGGTTCCTGCCGCGTTCCTGGGCCAGAGGGGTGTCGTTGTCGGCGGCGAACAAAGGGCCGGCGACGGCGAGCAGAGTAGCGAGGGTCAGTGACCGAATGAGCATGCGCATCTCCTTTTGATATCCACGCTTTATGATTGCGCATCAAAGCGAAAGATCCAGATCAGTTGCCTGAATTTTCTATCGCCATGTTGCGAAGCTTAGGTCAGCGGGCTTAATCCGCAACCGTATCCAGCGACGCCGGCTTAGACCACTCCGTTTGTCCAGGTTCGCGCCGCTCACTCCTTGGCACGCGGCACAGTGCTTGTTCGCGTACTACACTTAATTTGTCCCCCGTAGGGGGGACGTTGCCAAATCCGGGTCCGTAAGCAGCGAGTCTGTCGATAAACCTCGCTCTCGACGCTGGAGCCAATGGCCTATCGTAATTGTCCTGTGGGGCGCGACCCCACAGTGACATCATGCAGGACGACGTTTTCGCGTCCCACTCGCCCGGACATACCTCATGCCCGGGCATTCGCGTGGCAGACGATTTGGCTTCACAACGCGCCTGCACTGTCGCCCTGATCATCCGTCCGACCGCCGTCTGAAAGGTTGCTGCCTGCGCATGCGCCCTCCTTCATCGGTGGTCTTTTTTCAGGAGGAGCAGTTATGGACGAAGCCAAACTCAATGACTTCATGGGCAAGCTGATTTCCGACATGGGCGGCGCAGCGATGCTCGCGAACGTGATCCTGGGCGATGAACTCGGTTTGTACCGGGCCATGGCCGACAACCAACCCGTCACCCCCGAAGTACTGGCCAGCAAGACTGGCTGCAATGCGCGGCTGTTGCGTGAATGGTTGAGCGCCCACGCAGCCTCAGGCTACATGGAACACGCCAACGGGAAGTTCCGCCTGCCAGAAGAGCAAGCCTTGGCGCTGGCGGTCGAGGACTCACCGGTTTATGTCGCAGGCGGCGCCTCGGTGATTGCCTCGTTTTACCATGACAAAGACAAACTGATTGCGGCCATGCGCGGCGATGGCGCCCTCGCCTGGGGCGATCACCATAGCTGCATGTTCAGCGGCACCGAGCGGTTTTTCAGACCCGGTTACCGCGCGCACCTGGTCGGCGAATGGTTACCCGCGCTTGAAGGCGTAGTGGAAAAACTGCAAGCCGGTGCCAAGGTCGCGGATATCGGCTGCGGGCATGGAGCTTCAACAGTGGTCATGGCCAAAGCCTTTCCGGCCTCGAATTTTGTCGGCTTCGACTACCACGCTCCCTCCATCACCACCGCCACCCAGCGGGCAGAAGAAAGTGGCGTGGACGATCGAGTACGCTTCGTTCAGGGCACGGCCAAGAACTATCCGGGCAATGACTACGATTTGATCTGCTACTTCGATTGCCTGCACGACATGGGCGACCCGGTAGGCGCAGCCAAACACGCCTATGAAACCCTCAAGCCCGACGGAACGGTACTGTTGGTGGAACCCTACGCCAATGACCATCTCGACGAAAACGCGACCCCGGTAGGACGACTGTTCTACGCCGCCTCGACGTTCATCTGCACGCCTAACTCGTTGTCGCAGGAAGTGGGTTTGGGGCTCGGGGCTCAAGCGGGCGAAACACGGTTGCGGGATGTGTTCACCAAGGCCGGATTCAAGCATTTCCGCCGGGCAGCAGAGACACCGTTCAACTTGATACTGGAGGCGCGCAAGTAATCGCAGGGGCATCCCGCAAGCACGGCACTGCGAGGGGCAGCGCCGTGCCGGGAATCAAGATCAAAACGCCAACTTATAACCGATAAACACCAGCATGACGGCCAGACAAGGACGCAATACGCCATCGGAAATTTTTCCAGTCAGGTGACTGCCGATATAGATCCCCGGCAACGACCCCATCAGCAGAAAGCCCAGCAAGTGCCAATCCATATTACCCATGCTCGCGTGCCCCAATCCTGCGACCAGGGTCAGCGGTACGGCGTGGGCGATTTCTGTGCCGACCAGGCGTTTGGTCGCCAGGAACGGATACAGGATGAACAGCGCCACAGTCCCCAATGCACCGGCACCGATGGAGGTCAAAGCGACCATCGCGCCGAGTATCGCGCCCGTGATGATGGTCAGCAGGTTCAGGTTCCGGTTACTGAGGTGGTAATGGTCGCCCGCATGTTTTTGGGCAAACGCCAAGAGCTGGCGCTTGAAGAAAATAGCCAGCGCCGTCAGCAGCAATACAAAGCCCAACGCCTGCTTGATAACGGCATTGGTCGCTTGCGGATCCGTGTTGAGGTATTTCAGGAACAACAAGGTCATGGCAACGGCAGGCACACTGCCCAATGTCAGCCAGCCAGTAATTTTCCAGTCAATGTTCCGGTGCTTTTGATGAACCAGCACACCACCGGACTTGGTGATCGCCGCATACAGCAAATCGGTCCCGACGGCGGTGGCCGGATTGATGCCGAACCATAGAAGAATCGGCGTCATCAACGAGCCGCCCCCGACACCGGTCATTCCGACAACGAACCCGACAACCAAGCCTGCGACTACAAAACCCAAATTACCGAAGTCCATTGCCATACCTTACAAAACCAGCGCGACGACTTAAAAATCTGGCAGTCAGCATAGCGATTTTTCTTATAACCACTTATACCAATATGATCTGACTTTATAACCTCCCGCCATCAACCTTCGCCGCTCAAGTCTCCTTGTTGCGCCATGACCGTCTGGCTGACAAAACGACCTTCTTGATATTTTTATTTTCATACAATTGATTTATGAAATAAAACATGTCAATCATATGCACCATGGACACGTAACCCGCTGCACACCCCCGCCAGACCGGAAGGCATTCACCCCCGAAACACCCTATCCACGGAGTCAACAATATGAACAAGACAGGACTTCTGGCTGCTCTGGCGTTTTGCGCCGTCAGCACCCTGGCCCACGCTGACGAAGACAGTCTGCGTATCGGTATCGAAGCCGCGTACCCGCCGTTCTCCTTCAAGACCCCGGAAGGCAACATCAGCGGGTTCGACTACGACATCGGCAACGCCTTGTGCGAAGAAATGAAGATCAAATGCCAGTGGGTCATCCAGGAATTCGACGGGATGATCCCTTCGTTGAAAGTGCGCAAGATCGATGCGGTGCTGTCGTCGATGTCGATTACCGACGACCGCTTGAAGTCAGTCGACTTCAGCAAAAAGTACTACCACACCCCTGGCAAGTTCGCGATGAAGGCCGGCCAGGCCCTCAACGACCCGAAGGTCGATCTCAAAGGCAAGAAACTCGGTGTGCAACGCTCCTCGACCTACGACCGTTACGCCACCGAGCAACTGGCCCCCGCCGGCGTCGAGGTCGTGCGCTACTCATCGCAAAGCGAAGCTTCGCTGGACCTGGCGTCGGGCCGACTGGACGCCACCCTCGCCGACAGCGTCAACACCGATGAGAGCTTCATCAAGACCCCGGCCGGGAACGGCTTCGCCTTGGTGGGACCGGATATCAATGACCCGAAATACTTCGGCCGAGGCGCCGGGATTGCGCTGCGCAAAGGCGATACCGCGAACGCGGCACGCCTGAACACGGCGATTGATGCGATCCGTGCCAATGGCAAGTACCAGCAGGTCATGGCCAAGTACTTCGCGTTCGATATCTACGGCGAATAAGCCTTGTGGGAGCGAGCTTGCTCCGGGCAGCGTTCCGACGATAGCGGAATATCAGTCAACATTAATGTTGAATGTGCTGCCGTCATCGCGAGCCTGCTCGCTCCCACAGGTTTTGCACCTTGATTGATAGCAATTAACCCGTATGGTCCCGCGCGCCTGCCGGCGCTTCGGGTGAGGAACTTCATCATGCTTCACGGCTACGGATCGAGCATTCTCGATGGCGCCTGGCTGTCGATCAATCTGGCTCTGAGCTCCATGGCACTGGCCATTACCCTGGGTCTGATCGGCGCGGCGTTTCGCCTCTCGCCGCTCAAATGGTTGTCGACACTGGGCGAAGGCTACACAACGGTGATTCGCGGTATCCCCGACCTGGTACTGATTCTGCTGATTTTCTACGGCGGCCAGGACCTGGTGAACCGCATTGCCCTCGGGCTCGGTTACACCCACTACATCGACATCAACCCGTTTGTGGCGGGTGTCTGCACCATGGGTTTCATCTTCGGCGCCTACCTCTCGGAAACCTTTCGCGGTGCCTTCATGGCCATCCCGCAAGGTCAGGGTGAAGCCGGGGCAGCCTACGGCATGAGCAGCGCCCAGGTGTTCTGGCGGATTCTGGTGCCACAGATGATTCGCTTCGCGATTCCCGGGTTCACCAACAACTGGCTGGTGCTGACCAAATCCACTGCGTTGATATCGGTGATCGGCCTGCAGGACATGATGTTCAAGGCCAAGAACGCCGCCGACGCGACCCACGAACCCTTTACGTTTTTCCTCGCGGTGGCGGCGCTGTACCTGGTGCTGACCAGTGTCTCGTTGCTGGTGCTGCGGGCACTGGAAAAACACTACTCGGTCGGCATCAAAGCCGCCGTTCTGTGAGTGGGAGCGAACCGACCATGCTCGACTACAACCTGATCTGGGAAAACCTGCCGCTGTATTTCAGTGGCGCGTTATTGACCCTCAAAGTGCTGCTGATTTCCCTGGCCTTTGGCCTGATGCTGGCCATTCCGCTGGCGTTGATGCGCGTCTCCCGCTCGCCGCTGATCAACTTCCCGGCCTGGCTCTACACCTACGCCATCCGCGGCACGCCGATGCTGGTGCAGTTGTTTTTGATCTATTACGGCCTGGCGCAGTTCGAAGCGGTACGCCAAAGCGTGCTCTGGCCGTATCTGTCCAGCGCGACCTTTTGCGCCTGCCTGGCCTTTGCGATCAACACCAGTGCCTACAGCGCAGAGCTGCTGGCCGGCAGTCTTAAATCCACACCCAACGGCGAGATCGAAGCGGCCAAGGCGATGGGCATGTCGCGCCTGACCCTGTACCGCCGCATTCTGCTGCCGTCGGCCCTGCGCCGGGCGTTGCCGCAGTACAGCAATGAAGTGCTGATGATGCTGCAGACCACCAGCCTGGCGTCGATCGTCACCCTGGTCGACATCACCGGTGCGGCGCGTACGGTCAGTTCGCGGTTCTACCTGCCGTTCGAAGCGTTCATCACCGCCGGCCTGATCTACCTGGCCCTGACCTTCATTCTCGTGCGCCTGTTCAAACTCGCCGAACGTCACTGGCTGGCGTACCTGGCCCCACGCAAGCATTAAGGAAATCCCATGGAGCACATTCATTACGTCCTGCCCTGGAGCGCCTGCGGCACTGAACGCACGCTGTCGCTGTTTCGGTTCGGCAGTGGCTCACGCAAGGCCTACATTCAGGCGTCCCTGCACGCCGACGAACTGCCCGGCATGCGCGTTGCCGTCGAACTCAAGCGCCGTCTGCGCGAGCTGGAATCACAAGGCCGCTTGACCGGCGTGATCGAACTGGTGCCGATGGCCAATCCGATCGGCATCGGGCAAATGTTCCAGGCCACCCATCAGGGGCGCTTCGAGTTCAACAGCGGCAAGAACTTCAACCGGGACTTTCCGGAACTGGCCGAAGCCGTGGCCGTGCACCTGGAAGGCCAGTTGGGCGCGGATGCCGAGGCCAACGTGGCGCTGATCCGTCGCGCGATGGTCGAGGTCATCGCCGACATGCCGCTGGCCGAATCGGAACTCGACGGCCTGCGCCGCCTGCTGTTGCAGCACGCGTGCGATGCCGATGTGGTGCTGGACCTGCACTGCGATTTCGAGTCGATCATGCTGCTGTATGCCCTGCCACAAAACTGGCCGCGCCTGCGTTCACTGGCCGCACGCCTCGACGCCGGTGCCGTTCTGCTGGCCGAGGACGCCGGTGGCAATGCCTTTGATGAAGCCTGCGCGATTCCCTGGTTGCGCCTGGCCGAACTGTTCCCGCAGGCGAACATTCCGCTGGCCTGCGTGGCGACCACCATCGAACTGCGCGGCATGGCCGACACCGATCGCGAACCGTGCATGGCCAGTGCCGAGCAGATTCTCGGCTATCTGGCCGAACAGGGCCTGATCCGCGGCGACTGGCCAGACGCGCCGTCCACCTGCTGCGATGCAACGCCCTTCGCCGGCGCGCAATACGCCTATGCGCCACACCCCGGCGTGGTGAGTTTTCTGCAACCGCTGGGGGCTCGGGTCTCGGTCGGTGACCCGTTGTTTGAAGTGATGGATCCGTTGACCGATCGCCACAGCGTGGTCACGGCCAGCACCGACGGCATCCTTTATGCCCGCGAACGCCTGCGCTTTGCCCAACCCGGGCTGTGGCTGGCCAAGGTCGCAGGCTCTACCCCCATTCGCCAGGGTCGCTTGCTCAGCGACTGACTCCAGAGAATCGACATCATGAACACACTTGAAATTCAGGATCTGCACAAACGCTACGGCACCCACGAAGTGCTCAAAGGCGTGTCCCTGGAAGCCAAAGCCGGCGACGTGATCAGCATCATCGGCTCCAGTGGCTCAGGCAAAAGTACCTTCCTGCGCTGCATCAACCTGCTGGAGCAACCCAACTCAGGCAACATCCTGCTCAATGGCGAGCAGCTGAAACTGGTCGCCAACAAAACCGGTGGGCTCAAGGCGGCCGAGCCGAAACAGCTGCAACGCATGCGCTCACGGTTGGCGATGGTGTTTCAGCACTTCAACCTCTGGTCGCACATGAGCGCCCTTGAAAACGTCATGGAAGCGCCGGTGCATGTGCTGGGTATGGACAAGAAGCTCGCCCGGGAAAAAGCCGAACACTACCTGAACAAGGTTGGCGTGGCCCATCGCATGGGCGCCTATCCGGCGCACATGTCGGGTGGCGAGCAGCAGCGCGTGGCGATTGCTCGCGCGCTGGCGATGGAGCCGGAAGTGATGCTGTTCGATGAACCGACCTCGGCCCTCGACCCGGAGCTGGTCGGCGAAGTGCTTAAAGTCATGCAGGACCTGGCGCTCGAAGGCCGGACCATGGTGGTGGTGACCCACGAAATGGGCTTTGCCCGTGAAGTGTCGAACCAACTGGTGTTCCTGCACAAAGGTCAGGTCGAAGAGCGTGGCAACCCGCGTGAAGTGCTGGTCAACCCACAGTCCGAACGCCTCCAGCAGTTTCTGGCCGGCAGCTTGAAGTAAGCCGCTCGCCGACTGTTGGCGTGCTGCACGTCAACGGTCGGCTTCAGATACACTGGCGCCCATCGGTATCGACGCATCTCTGATAACCACCAAATCTCCTACGGGGAACCCTGTTTGGTCCCTTCCAATCTCCAGCGGATGTTGAGCCGGTTATGCCTACTCCTTCGAAAAACACCACGGTCTACGCTGCGCCGGTGATGCGCAAACTGGCAGAAATTCTTGCCGACTTGCAGCCGTCGCTGCGCAAGGTGGCGGACTTTATCCTGCGTCATCCGCTGAAGGCGGCGACTCTGACCATCGAAGAGATGGCCCATGAAACCTCCACCTCTGCGGCGGCGGTCAACCGACTGGCCAAGGCGTTGGACCTGGGGGGTTACAGCGGTATGAAAGCCGAGCTGGTGGCGACCTTGCAGCAGATGGTGTCCCCGGTGGACAAACTGCGCAACGAACTGGCGCACCGCCCCGGGGGTGCGTTCGGTCTGCATGAACAAATCCAGAGCGCTACCAGCAACCTCGGCACCGCCGGCACCAACAACCACCCTGACACCTTCGAAGCCGTGGTCACCTGCCTGATCGAGGCGCGCAAGATTTACATCCTCGGGTTTGGCAACAGCGTCTACATGGCCGGTCTCGCGGCCTCGACACTGATGCCGTTCTGCGCTGACGCTACGGCAATCAGCATGGAAGGCGGCAACGAAAACGCGGCCTATCGACTGGCTGCGATCACCGATCAAGACGTGCTGCTGGCGATCTCGCTGCCACGTTATTCCCTCGACACCCTGCAACTGTCGCGCTTTGCCTTTGAGCGTGGCGCGACCGTGCTGGCAATCACCGACTCACCCGCCTCGCCCCTGACCCATATTGCCCAGCATGTGCTGTTTGCACCCGCCGACCACCCGGTGCTGACCAGCTCCAACATCGCCGTGCTGGCCTTGATCGAAGGCTTGGTCGCCGGGGTGATGGCGCGTAACAAAGAGGCCGTGAAACTGGCGACCGAACTCACCGAAAGCGTGATGAATTACCTGCACATTCCCGGCAGCAGCAAAACCTCGAAAAAGTGAGGCTGCGCGTCACAGCCACCAGCGCAGCAGAAAAAAGAACCCCATGCTCAGCAGCATGCTGATCAAGGTACTGCGGGTGTAGAGCACCAGGCCGATGGCGACCAGTGAACTGATCAGGTACGGATTATCGTACTGCAAGTTCAATTGATGGTCGGGCATGAACACGATCGGCCCGCAGATTGCCGTGAGCATGCCCGGCACCGCAAACCCGAGAAATTGTCGCGCGTTGCTGCTCAAGCGCACCGGCAAGCGTGGTTCAAGGAACACGTAGCGGTTGAGGAACACCAGCAAGCCCATGCCGAAAATAACCGCCCAGACCATCATGTGCGCTCTCCATAAAACTTGTTGCAGATAAACCCGGCGCTCATCCCGAGCAAGCCGGCCAGCACCAGCGCCGAGCCCCAGTGCCAGTAGTTGAACAACACCGAGCAAAACAGCGACACCGCCACACAGACGACCGTTGGAACGTTGCGCACCACGGGGGTAATCAGCGCGATAAACGTGGCGGCGATGGAGAAGTCCAGGCCCAGATGCTCAAGACCCGGAATGCTGCTGCCCAGCACAATCCCGGCCAAAGTGAAGATATTCCACGCCACATAAAAGGTCAGGCCCACCCCGAGGGCGTACCAACGATTGAACTGCTGTTTGTCATATTGACTGGTCAGAGCGAACAGTTCATCGGTGAGCAGAAAGCCCAGCCCTACCCGCCAGCGACCCGGCAACGGCGAAACCACCGGGCGCATGCTCATGCCGTACAGCAAGTGCTGCGATGTCAGCAGCAAGGTGGTCAGCAGAATCGAGAAAATCCCCGCACCGCCCTTGAGCATCCCGATCGCCACCAGTTGCGCAGCGCCAGCAAAGACAATGCTCGACAGGCCCTGGCCTTGCAGTGGAGTGAGGTTGGCCTCAATGGCCATCGAACCCGCCAACAGCCCCCACGGCGCGGTCGCCAGGGACAAGGGTATTACGGCGGCGGCACCGCGCAGGAAAGCACTGCGCGGCAATAGATTGTCAGACATAGCTCTCTACAACGAAGGAAAGGTCTCTGACTGTGTCAGCCGATCTGCCTTCTGTCTTGAACAATCTTGCGCAATTGCAGTTCCAGGCGGGTGATTGAGCGCGGACAGGTAAAAAGTACTGCTCGATAGACAAGGCAGTGACGAGAGATGGTCTATTTTTAATGAGTGCCGACTTCGGGTCGTTTGAGTGCAGGTGAACCTTATCGCCGGATATCCGGTCGATAGGTGCAGCCTAGGGTCTGTACGAAAACTCGCCGAGCGGCGATCAGGCAAGGCAAAAACAGGCGAGGAAGCGGAGTTTAGGGGCCTAAATGAGCATTCCGAGCCTGTTTTTAACGCAGTCTGGTCGACGCGCAGGCAGTTTTCGTACAGAGCCTAGCCAGGTTTGCCGGTGACCCCGTCGGTGGTAGCAACTGGCCCGTTTCATTTGCTGGAGAACGCCCCTTGATAACGACCCGACGCATGGCCACGCTCAAAGCCTGGGGCGCCCACGGCTTTACCGCAACCGGCGTGGTGACCGCCTTCCTGGCGACCCTCGCCTTGTTCGATAACCAGCCCAGAGCCTGCCTGCTGTGGCTGGGCGTGGCGCTGATCGTCGATGGCGTGGACGGCTCGCTGGCGCGCAAGGTCAATGTCCAAACGGTACTGCCGCATCTCGACGGGTCGGTGCTGGATCTGGTCATCGACTACCTGACCTACGTGTTCATCCCGGCCCTGTTCATCTACCGTTACATCGACTTACCGGCCTACACCCCGCTACTGACCACCTCGGTGATCCTGGTCTCGTCGCTCTATTGCTTCTGCAACGTCAACATGAAGAGCAAGGACAACTACTTCCAGGGCTTCCCCGCCGCGTGGAACGTCGTCACCCTGTGCCTCTACATCATTGCGCCGACACCCTGGCTGACGCTGCTCACCATCATCGGCCTGGCACTGTTGACGGTGACCCGGATGAAGTTCCTTCACCCGTTTCGGGTGCGGCGGTTCATGCCGATCAACATTGCCGTGACGTCCATCTGGTTGCTGTGCAGCCTGTCGCTGGTCCTCAACCACCCGACCGTCAATCCTTTGGTCATGGGACTGTGGCTCGCGATGTCGGCTTACTTTCTGGGGATCTGCATCTGCCGCACCGCCGCGGACTGGCTCGAGCGCACCCATCACTAATGGAGGCATGAATGCCTATCCATATCGTGCAACTCGGCTCACCCCGAACACCCCATGAAGGCCTGCGCCTGGGCACGGTCCGCCGCCCACCTCGCGGCGTTCCGAAAGCCGAATTCGCCAGCCGCAACTTCTACGACACCTGGCTCCCCGTGCTCTCCCCCAGCCCAGAGCTGGTGGCCGAAGCGAAAGCTGCGGAAGACGAAAAAGACTGGGAAGCCTTTCGACGCAGATTCAAGGCCGAAATGCACCACCCGGCACCCAGCCAACTGCTGGATCTGTTGGCCGCCCTGTCCCATCAAACATCGCTGGCCATCGGCTGCTACTGCAAGGAAGAACGCCACTGCCATCGTTCGGTGTTGCGGGAGCTGTTGAAGGCTCGTGGGGCACAGGTTGTCGCGCCGATCGTGTAGGCGATGGTTGTCATTTTGCCTGGTTGTTCCCGGATTATAATGTCAAGGCATCCCAACCCGCCCCGGAGAGCCTTGCCATGAACTCGTCCAATCTCCACGAACGCCTGACCCGCGAAAATGCCATCCTGCTGCTGGTCGACCATCAGGTCGGCCTTTACACCGGCGTGCGCGACATCGACACACTCGCCCTCAAGCACAACGTCGTTGGCCTGGCCAAGGCAGCGCTGGCGCTGAAGTTGCCGATCATCGTCACCACGACGACCGAGAAGATGTGGGGGCCGCTGATCCCCGAACTCGCCGAAGCGCTACCGGGCATGAAGCGCATCGAGCGCACCAGCGTCAATGCCTGGGACGAGCCTCGCGTCGTCGATGCGGTCAAGGCGATCGGCCGCAAGAACCTGATCGTGACGGGTATCTCGACCGACGTTTGCCTCGCCTTCCCGGCGATCTCGGCCATTGCCGACGGCTTCAACAGCTATGCCGTGATCGATGCTTCCGGCGGCTTCACCCAGACGCAAGTCGACATGGGCGTAGCGCGCATGCAGCAGGCCGGCGTGATCCCCGTCGGTTATTCGAGCGTCGCCGTCGAGATCCTGGCCGACAACGCCGCCCCCGAAGCCGAGGCCGTCTACGCTGCGCTCGACATGCCCTTCGCCGGCTTGGTGTATGGCCTGAAGCAGTACTTCTCGCACAGTTGAGCTCCTACCGATTCAGCACGTTGGCAAAGCTGGGCCAACAACCGTCTCTTACCCTTGAGTATCTTTCGCAGGGGGTGATCATGAAACGATTCATTGACGGTGACGGGACCTGCAAATCGAAACGCCCCCCTTAAAAAGGGGGGCGTTTCGATTAGTACCGATAGGTTGCCTGCACTGAAAATACATTCGCACTATTTTCGTAATGGGCGCTGTATTCAGGTTGAAGGCCGGAGGTGTTCGGCTGGTTTACCGAGACTTTGGAATCCCAGAGATAACCATAAGCAAAGTCTATCGTCAGATCGGGAGTCGGCAAATAAGCGCCGCCCAAGGTCACGACTTGGCGGTTGCCCACCGGAACGCGCACGCTGCGATCGGCATTTCCAATTGGCGACGGATCATAGGCGTAGCCTGCGCGCATCAGCCATTGCGGGGTCAATTGATAGGATGTGCCCACTGCGGTGGACCACGTGTCGTGCCAGTTCAATGGTTCGCCCACACGCTCCAGACCCGCACTCTGGCCAAGGGCGGAAACATCGCTGTTGTTTGCCTCGAACTTTTCGAGCCGGCTCCAACGTTTCCAGGTGGTCCCCAGGTATCCCGTCCAGCGACTATTGAAATGATGGGTGATGGACGTATCCACCGATTCGGGCATAGTAAGATCTATCTTGGCGGGGTATTTTCCGTCCAGCGGGATAACGCTCGGGGAGCCGGAAACCGTAGTATGCCCTTTGAGTTGATAGCTCACCTTCGAGTGATAGTTAATCCCCCAACTCGTTGCCTCACTCAAGTCAACCAAGAGGCCGAGGTTGTAGCCCAATGCCGTGTCATCGCCCTTGATGGTGACCCGTGTGTCCTGACCGTTGTTAAGAGCGCCGGTGGCCAAGTAATTCTGAAGGTTTGCATCGAAATGGTTTATGGTCGGTCCGCCACCAATGGACACGTAATCATTGATCCGATAGGCAATGGTGGGCTGCAGGGTTACCTCCTTGGTCGAGCTATAGGAACCATGGTAGCGGCCCTGAAAACTGCTCTCGTAGTCATTGATCAGACCACTCGGAGCATAGAGGCCCAGACCAATCGAAAGACGATCATCAAGCGGCGTCGACATGTAGGCGAAGGGCACGACCGCCAAAGGTACCGAGTCCCCCTTATTCGTTCCTGCGACACTGCTTTGCGCATCACTAATGTCGTCGCTCCCCGAGATGATCGCGGCCCCGCCGGAAATCTCACTGCGCTGTAACTTGGTCAAACCTGCAGGGTTTCCGTAGATGGTGCTGGCGTCCAACGCGGATGACGACCTTCCCGCATATGCAGTTCCCGCACTGCTGGCACTTTGTTCGTTAAGCGCAATACCATTGGCGCCTGCAATTGTAGAGGCGCTGAGCAGTGCCATGGCACTGGTGAACTTGATCCACGCAGCACACGTTCGCTGAGCAGAGAGACACGGGACCGCACGGCTATTCAGTTGCATATTCCACCTCTTATTTATTGTTTTTGTTGATTGCACGCAGGCAAGGCTTCGCCTTCCTGTGCACTTGTCAGTGCCGGTTGGAGTGGGTAGAAGTTGTGTAAAAAACCCTGGCGGATTAGTACCAGGGCATGTGTGCTGGACTTACGGAAGCGAACTCGGGCTCATTTAAGCCACTCGACTTGAAAGCTATAGTGTCCCAGGAGAGGAGCCAGAACTTCTCGACCCGTTCCGGCCCTGATACAGGCAACATGCCCACGGCGATTATCCTGCACGACCTCCACTGCAATACCCGAAAGCCCCAGGCGTTCCACTTCCTTATGGACCACTCTGGCAATCTCCCGCTGCTGCAAGGCGGGCTTGAATATCTTGCCCACGGCAGTCAGTGGCAGCGCTTCGAGGATTTCAATGCGCTTGGGAACTGCTGCCCGCTCGCTGATGTTGAGATGAGCGAACGCCTCAAGTTCTTCGGCGCTGCAGGCTTGCCCGGGTCGCAGTTGAACGTAGGCGACCGGCACCTCGCCCGAGTAGACGTCAGGGCTGCCGATTGCAGCGGCCAGGGCCACGGCGGGATGCGCCTGCAACGCCTCTTCAATTTGCTTGGGATCGATGTTGTGGCCGCCGCGGATGATCAACTCCTTCTTGCGTCCGGTCAGCCAGAAGTAACCCTGCGCATCCTGGCGACCCAAATCGCCGGTATTCAGCCAGCGCTGACCGTCGATATCGATCCAAAGGCCCCGGTTATGACTCTCCTCCAGATAGCCACCAAAGAGGTTCGGGCCACTGATCGTGATCAGGCCGATCTCATCCACGTTGGCGTCACGCAGGTACTCTCCGGCGTCATTGAGCAAGACCGCGCGCATATTCTGATAGGCGATCCGTATCCCGATGGAGCCCATACGGCGCTCGCCATGGGGAGGATTGACCGAGGAGACACAGGCGCCCTCCGTGAGGCCATAGCCTTCGAGGATCTTCACCCCGGTCCGGCTCTCGAATTCACGGAAAAGCTCAGCCGGCATTGGTGCGGCGCCACACATTGCATAACGAAGACTGGATAGGTCGCGGCCCTGCCATTCATTTTGCAAAAGTGCCGCATAGACAGTGGGTACGCCGGAAAAGAAGTTGATACCGAAGTGCTCGACCATCTCCCAGAATCGTCGGATCACCCCCTCGCCACGATACCCATGAGGCGTCCCAAGGATCACATGGTCGCCTTGCGTCCAAGGCATCAGTCCAGTCACCAGTTGTCCATTGACATGAAATAGTGGCAGACCACAAAAGATAACCTGGCCACCATTGCGCGGCTGCAAGTGAGCGGCCACGGCCCATGCATTGAATACTTCAGAACCATGGGTGCGCGCGGCGATCTTGGGAAGCCCGGTGGTGCCACCGGTACAGATGTAGGAGGAGCATTCATCCGGGCGGATTTGCCGACCGCTCTTCAGGTGTGTGTGCGGTTGAGTATTCATCAGCGATAGCCAATCGTGGATCGCGATACCCCTGTGTAATTCTCGCTCCTTGAGTGCCACGGCTTTCAGGGCCCCACGCACAGGTTCGGTGACATAGGGTTCCATGCTGACCCAAACGACACTCCTGATCGCGGGTAACTGATCCAGCTGCGAAGCCAGTTTGGGCCACAGGTCGCTGCCCGGAGTCGGCGCGAGCGTCACCACCACAGATGCCTTCGCGGCATTCAGCAAGCCAGCCATCTGCTTGGCTTCGAGCAGAGGATTGATCGCCATGACGATGCCTGCCGCCTCCCCTCCCCATATCGTGAAATGGGTTTCCGGCAGATTGGGCAGGATGAAGGCAAGTACCTCGCCCGGTTTTATGCCCAGGTCATGGAAGGCATTCGCCGCGCGGGTGATATCCGCGAAAAGCTGGGAGTAGTTCCACTCATAGGTGTGCTTGAAATCGGCGGCATCGGCGAAGAAGCTTAGCGCCGGCGCCCGAGGGGTGCACTTGGCCGCCTGTCGCAGCGCTTCATAAGTGCTGGAAGCCAGGCCGCGCTCCGACAAGGGGACTCGTTCGATATTTTCGATGTCGCTCAGGGTCTGTACCGTCATCAGGCTTCCCCCACGACTCGGTTGCGTTGCACGCCAAGGTCGATCACGCCATCGGCGCTGCGAATGCGCGCCTCGACCACATCACCCGGCTTGAGATACTGCGTCCGGCCTTCCTGCGCCTTGAGGAAAAGCTTCCACTTGGTGGCTTCTGGCATCAGGGCCGCAATGCGCTGTTTGGCAGGCGAAGGTACCGTTAGCGCACAGCCGGCAGGAGTGCCGGTGGCGATCAGGTCTCCGGGGGCGAGATCTTGCACGGAGGAGAGCTCGGTCAGGGTTTCAGCGGGGCCGTAAACCAGGTTCGCCGTGCTGTCGTTCTGTCGCACCTGATCGTTGACCGTCAGGCGCAGCTGCAATGCTTTCAGGTAATGCATGTCCTTGGCATCCAGAAGGCAGAGGTAGGGGCCGACCGGGCCAAAAGTGCGGAAGCTCTTGCCCTTGTAGAACTGCATCTGGGGAATCTGAATGTCACGAGCCGAGTAGTCGTTGACGATGACTATGCCTGCGATGAACTCATGCAGATTGGCGTCGGTGACAGCAACAGCGCCGGTGATCGCGCGTTTCATCACCAGCCCCAGTTCGATCTCGTAGTCAAGAAAGCGCACGCTGCGCGGCTTGATCAGGTCACTGTCAGCCGCCACCAGGCAACTCGTCGCCTTGGTGAAGATCATGTTGAATTTCTTTGCATCCGGGTCCATGCCCGACTCGATCATGTGCTGACGGTAGTTGGCGCCCTGGCAGACGAACTGCTGGTTACGGGTCACCGGCGACAGCAGTTTCACTTCGCCCTCCTCCAACTCCGTACCGTTCATTCGAGCGAGGTCGTCGATACTGTTCTGGCGAATGAAGTCTCCGGTGGTTTCAAAAACACCGGGGACGACAGTGATACGGCCTTGGCGTAGCACGCCCCAGTGAATACCGTTCTGAAACTCAAAGCGGACTACGTGTACAGCAGACATTGAAGGTACTCCTGGAGCAGTGTTTGTCCCGCGCGCGGCGGCGCGAGAACTGTGGTTGTTGTTCTTAGGAAGGGCTGGCGGAATTACCCGAACATCCGCATAAGCGTTATCAACTTGCGAATGGTCAGGTCCGGGCTGCGTCGCAGGTTGCGGATCAGCGCACGCAGATTGGTCAAGTTCATCTTGGGTTTTGTAAAGCTCTTGGGCATGCGCTGCCCCCACTGCGCCATTGCTTCGGGGCTCACGGGATGAATGCCCGTAGGCTGCATGGCCGTGAAGATATCCCCGTCGCAGTAATGCTCGTGCTTATCGCCCCAAGGGTCTTGCCAGTAGTCGAAGATCTGACTGCCCAGAATATGCCGGCCAATTCCCCATGAGTGCTCCCAACCCCGCTCCCGCAGGACGCGTTGCCCCATGCCCACCGCGTCTGCATCAACGACCTCATAGGCGCTATGGCTATAGGTCGCCATGAACCCTTGCGCTATCGCGAGCGTATGGTGAGCCGTGGGTATCTCACCGAGGTCAAGGCGCATGAAAGCGACGATAGGTGTGCCGTCGGGGAGTACCTGCACATCGCTGGGAATAAACCCGAAATGCTGCGTATACCAGGCACAGGTCGCCTGGTAGTCAGCCACTTCAATCACGATGTGGCCAAGTTTGAGTACTTCAGGCGGAGCAATTGGCGAGCGCTGCGTGGAGTTGATGCGCGGCTGCTCTTGCGCCAGATTCCAGGGAAGTGGGGCTCTGTGTACCAGCGTTTTACCTGGAGCCTGGTCGCATACAGCTTCCACAATGAACCCGCAAGGATCAGTCAGTCTGACGTAATGCCCGCCGCCGGGATGTGCCGATTTCTCGACCGGTGACGCGCCTGGGATTCGAGCCAGCTTTTGCAGATCCTTGAGAGACCGGACTGCCAGTCCGAACCCGACAAAGCGTGCATGTTCTGCACGATGGACACGGTAACAATAGGCAGCCGGTCCAGTGGCGCGCAGATAGAGCGTATCGGCGTTCTGATGACTGACCGTCAAGCCGAAGTCAGTCAGGAAACGCGCCGCCTCGTTCAAGTCCGGCCTTTGAAAGATCAGGTGAGTCAGATCCTGGGCCTTCACCGTCGGCTGCGGATGCCGGGCAGGATGTTGTGTCGCCAACTGGGGCATTTGGTTTTTGTTGTTCATTGTTCTTGTTTTCCGGTTTTTCAGGGCAAAGCGATCCCCGACCCCCTGAAAATGCCAGAGGTGTTTTTTTGTTGAGTCGGTTACCGCGCTCAGTCGAGAGGGGGAAGTGCCGGCAACTCTTTGGTCGCCAGCGCTCGAGCCTCCTCGTGAGGCACACCCAATGCCCGCAGCACTAGCTCGGCCGTGTCAGAACCCGATTCGCGCCACGTTCTATGCCCTTCCAGCACCAGGAAAATCGAGCCGAGGACGCTGCTCGATATCAGCGTCAGCACTGAGAGCAATTGATCCTGCGCAAACGTGTACCGCCCACTGGATATCCCGCTCAGAAGATCAGTCGTCGCTTGGCTGCTAAACATTTCGCGCAACGAAGAGTTGCTCATGGCGAATTTATGTATGAACGCTCCCCACTGGGGGTCCTCATGAGCTCGACGAATGAAGAATCGAATGCCATTGGCAAGACGCTGAGCCGGATCGGAGAGGGAATTGAAGCTCTTGTTGACGCGCTCATGCATCTCCCTCGCGAGATAGCCCGCGACCTCCTCGAACAGGTTTCCCATGCTGTCGATATTGCTATAGATCGTTCCGCGCGCTACTCCTGCCTCTTGCGCAAGGTCGAGGATGTTCACCTGAGAGGTGCCTTTTTCAGCGAACAGGCGAAAGGCGGCTTGATGTATGCGGCGCTGTATCGGATTTAGGGATTTCACGCTCTCTCTCCAGAATTACCTTATGGCTGAATTGAACACTCGTGTTCAGCAATCGTCAACAAGGATTTTTGAATCAAGAGCGCCCATCACAAAAAAAACCGTTCTATGCCTCATGAATCCGAATGTTATGAGCGATGTGGCGAGGTCCATGAAGGGTCTTTAGATTTCTACACATTGACCAAAATGAACACACGTGTTCAGATTCGTTGTGCTTCTGCCTCATCTTCTCGGTAGAGCCATCAAACCGGCCAATCGATGTAAACCAGGACCTCAACAAACCTGAGGAGCACCGTGCCTACGTTGCCCGAAGGTATTGGCCCTTCCCGACGGCTGGCCGATTTTTCATTAACTGAAGGACAGAACATGACCGGCTCAAAGCTCTTCGAACCACTTCGATTGCCTAACGGCACGGTGATTCCAAACCGAATCGCCAAGGCTGCCATGGAGGAGAACCTTGCCAATGAGGATCACGCGCCAGGGGAAGCGCTGGCCAGACTCTATCGGCGTTGGGCGGACGGTGGGGCCGGTCTGATCATCACTGGCAACGTCATGGTTGATCGCCACGCCTTGACCGGACCGGCTGGCGTGGTGCTTGAGGACGATCGGAACCTGGGCAAATTCACGCTATGGGCCGATGCTTGCCGCAGTCGCGGAGCCCAGGCCTGGATGCAAATCAATCATCCCGGACGGCAGCTATTGGCTTCAATGGGGCAATCAGCACGGGGGCCCTCCGCGGTTGCCGTCGACATTCCCGGTCTATCAAAGGCTTTTGTGCCACCCAGGGCCTTGAGTGAGCAAGAGATCGAAGAGCTGATTGAGCGCTATACCCATGCTGCAGTGCTGGCCGAGCGTGCCGGATTCACCGGCGTGGAGATTCATGCAGCGCATGGCTACCTGTTCAGCCAATTCCTGTCGCCCTTGACCAACAGGCGTAGCGACCGCTGGGGTGGCAGCCTGGAAAATCGCGCGCACATTCTCCTGCAAACCATCGACGCCATACGTCAGCGAGTGGCACCGACCTTTTGCGTCGCTGTGAAGCTCAATTCCGCGGACTTTCAGCGAGGCGGTTTCGATGCCGAGGATGCGGCTCGCGTGGTGACAATGCTCAACGCCAAAGCGGTCGACCTGGTCGAGTTGTCAGGTGGCAGCTACGAAAGCCCGGCGATGCAGGGACAGACCCGCGATGGCAGCCGCTTGGCTCGAGAAGCCTATTTTCTCGAGTGCGCGGAGAAAATAGGAGAAATTGCGCGCATGCCGCTGATGGTCACCGGCGGCGTGCGTAGAAAGGAGGTCGCGGAGCGAGTGGTGAGCGGCTCGGTGTCGATGGTGGGACTTGCCACTGCACTGGCAATCGAACCGGCCCTGCCAAGCCAGTGGATGGCAGGTCAGAACACTGAAGTGGAGCCCATCGTCGTCGGCTGGAAGAACAAGGCACTGGCATCGCTGGCATTGGCGTCGGTCGTCAAGAAGCAGCTCGGCTTGTTGAGCCAAGGGAAGCGGACAAAACCCACGACGTCGCCACTCATGGCATTGATAGGCAATCAGCTGAAATCTCGTCGCCAGGCAAAGAACTATCGGCAATGGATTGGCCGGGTCTAGCGGGCCAAAGTTTTCGTACAGCCCCTAGGGTAGCGGCTTACTGGCGATTCGCTTGGCTCTGGCAGGTGTTACGCCCAGAGCCTTGAGAATCATCTCGGCGACCCGCTGATCGTGCTCCGCCACCGCACGCCCCTCGACAACCGAGCGCATGGCTCCGGTTGTGCACGATACGACCATGTCCAGGGCGATCCCTTCGTCCTCGTAAGCGCAAATGCCCGTGCGCAGACCTTCACGCAGGTCGCCAAGCACATGGGCAGCCAAGCGCGAGCGCATGGTCTGATCGGAATGGATGATGCGCAGCAGTGCGTTGGCCCATTGATGGTCATACGCGGCCCGGCATACGAACATGCGCACGCCAATCGAAAGCCGCTGTGCGCCGCAGTGCACGTCCGCGCTCAGGGCGGAAATGGCATCGGAGAACTCGGTCGCCATGGCGATGCCAACCGCCTCGAGCACTTCATCGCGCGTTCGAAAGTAGTTGTAGATGGTGCCATTGGACACCTCGGCCTCTGCCGCGACCTCGAGCAGTGCGATCTCCCCCACCTCCTTACGCGCGACAAGACGCAATGCCGCGTCCACCAGGCCGCGACGGGTGCGTTCACGCTTCTTGTGGCCTCGAGTGAGAGGCTCTTGCGCAGTGGCTACTGAAGGAGAAATGGGGGACGGCATCTTCAGGCTCTTAGTCGAGGTGGTTCGTTGATGGTAATGGAAACGCTATCGGCAGTGACATCTTCGCTGGCCAAAAGACCTCGGCAGTCTCTGAGGAAACTGGCCACTTCTGCGCCAGGGGCGTGGTGCATGATGATACGGTCGGGGCGAATCGCGACGAGCGTGCCTTTAGCCGCCAGCGGCAGGATGTCATGGTTCATGTCTTCGATGAAGTCACAACGGCCGCCGGAGCGTTGGCCGCGTGTTCTGATTTCCAGGAAATGGCCGCCCATTTTTTCCCATGAAACGACTTGAGCAGTGGTCAGCAGTGACAATGGGTCTACGCCGAATCCAACCAGGGTCAGGTTGTCCCCAAGAGCATCGTCGCTCAGTTGGATCTGCTTTTGCATGTTGCGAACCCAGGCCTGGGGAAACAGGCTGCCACGTACCAGCTTGTCGCCCCGACAGTGCTTCACGAACAGACCGTGTTTGAAGATGTTCTTCGGCTTGATGTCCAACTGTTCAAAGTACCTCCGAGTAGCAGGAGTCAACGTCAGCATGCGCATCAGGCCGTGGATGAAGAACGCTGCGATCTTGTTCTTGGGCATCACCAGGCGGCCCATGAGTTTCGCCAGATTGATCATCGCCTGAGCATGGGGACGGCGCTCTACGTCATAGGTCTCGAGCACCGCAGGCGCGGCATGGCCGCGAAGGACCCAGGCCAGTTTCCAGGCCAGGTTGGCGCCATCTCGAAGTCCCGCTACAAGACCTTGCCCGACAAAAGGCGGGGTAATGTGTGCTGCGTCGCCGGCGAGGAAGACGCGTCCCTTGCTGAATCTGTTGCAGCAGCGCGCGTGGAATCGATACACAGCCTTGCGCTCGATTTCCAGCTCCTGCGGTTTGATCCATGGCGCAATCAGCCGGGCTATGCTTTCCGGGCTTTCCAGCTCTTCGCGCGATTCGCCGGGTTGTAGCATGAACTCCCAACGCTCCCTGCCGCCGGGTGCGGGCATGTGCGGCGTTGGGCGCCGTGGATCACAGAGAAACTCGATGTGATCAATCGCTGACTTATGCCGGTTCTTGACATCGACAATCAGCCAATCCTCCGCATAGGTCTGCCCTTCGAACTCCTGGCCAATCAGTGTTCTGACCCTGGAGCTTGCGCCATCCGCACCGACCACGTACTGGGCGCGAACGGAATGCGAGTGACCCTCCTGATCCCGTACGGAGGCGACGACGCAGTCCGACTCCTCGACCAGGCTCTCGAGCTCGAAGCCGCCCAGACTGGTCACTGACTTCAGCCGGGAAACCTGGCTGCGCATCGCTCGTTCGAGGTCGGGTTGATAGAAGGTCACAAGCTTGGGATGGCCGTCGATACACCCGGCAGTGTTGGCGCGACCGAATTGCCCGAGAACCGGGGAGTGCATCCTTACTTCAGGGATAGCGATCTTCTCGAAAGCATCCTCCGACAATCCGGCAAGTTGCAGGATACGCAGCGCCTCGTTGTCCAGGGCAATGGCGCGAGGCATCAGTACGATTTCATGGAGCTTGTCCAGTACCAGTGTCGTTACCCCGTAGCGGCCGAGCAGCGCCGCGATTGTCGCACCTACCGGACCGTTACCGACGACCAGCACATCGACGGCGTTGGGAGGCAGTTCGGATACTTTCTTGTTGTTGTTCATATCGAGCCCTTGTTGTGATTGAAGTCGTGGGACGCGCAGGTCTCATCGTCAGGCCATGTGAAGATATGAAAAATTGAGACACATTTCAATATTGATATTTTTGTCATTATTTTTTTGAGATCATTACCACACCAAAATGAGACCACATGGGCTGTTCTCAGGGGGTCAGGAGTGTGGCGAATCGAGTCCGCTCCGAAGAGATGAATCCAGATGCCTGAGGAGTGAAGTCACGCTTGCGTCAGTTTCCGACCGGCGAGGCTTGGCTTCCGGGCCGATCAGCGTTGTCATTGGAGCCATGCTTCACAGCGCACAACTTTGTTTTAGTCTTCAGGAATCGATCGTGGCGCGTCCGCAGTCCCATCCGAACCCGGTCCAGCTCTGCTTCGTCGAGTTCGAGCTCGACGAGGCCAACGCCTGCTTGTTACGTAACGGACAAGCCGTGGCGTTGGCGCCGACTCCCTTCACTCTGCTGTGCGTACTTGCACGCCAGCCGGGATCGCTGGTGACCAAGGATGCCTTGCTTGATGCAGTGTGGGGGCATCGGTTTGTCAGCGATTCGGTGCTGAAGACGGCCATCAGCGATCTGCGCAAGGTGTTGGGCGACGACCCCAGGCAGCCCCGCTTCATCGAGACTGTGTCGCGGCGCGGTTATCGGTTCATCGCCGCGCCGTCCCCTGCACCTTCGATGCCGCCTCCATCCGCGACGTTACCCGCGGCTGGCGCGCATCCGTCGCCGCCATTCATTGGTCGCACCGACGAGGTTTCAAGGCTGCAACGGGCGTGGGAGCGGGCTTACGGCGGCCAGCGTGCGGTGGTCTGGCTCGCCGGAGAACCAGGGATTGGCAAGACCACATTAATCGAACATTTCCTCGCCAGCCTTGGCGGCATCGCCTGCGCACGCGGCCATTGCGTGGAACACTACGGCACCGGCGAGCCGTACTTGCCGGTGCTGGAGGCGCTGGCCGATCTGTGCCGCAGCGACCCTACCCTCCCGGCGCTGATGCGCGCCGTGGCGCCGACCTGGCTGTTGCAACTGCCGTGGCTGAGCACTACGGAGGAGCGAGATGCATTGCGGCGCGAGCTTGCCGGCATCGGTCCGGATCGCATGCTGCGGGAAATGGGCGAACTGCTGGACCGCTACACAGAGCAGCGCCCGCTGTTGCTGGTCACTGAAGACCTGCATTGGAGCGATCGGGCGACGGTCCAGCTCATAGACTATCTGGCGCGGCGACGTAGCCCCATGCGGCTTATGTGGCTGTCGAGCTTTCGCCTCGCCGAGGTGGTAGCGCTCGATCATCCGCTCAGTTCGTTGCGCCACGAACTGCGCCTGCAACGTCTGTGCGAGGAAGTGGTGCTCGATCCATTCTCGGAAACCGAGGTCGCTGACTATGTCGCGCTACATTCGGCCTCGTTGGCGCGAGATGAAACTTTCGTGCGTGCCCTGCACGAGCGCACTGACGGTGTGCCGTTGTTCGTATCGTCAGTCATCAGTGACGTGATGGACCCAACGGACGACGACGCCACCATCGAGGCTCGGCTGACGGGATTGGCGGTCCCCGAGAACCTCGCGGCCATCATCGATCACTACATCACCAAGCTCGGACAGGAGCAGTGTGCGCTGCTCTCGGCGGCAGCGGTGTGCGGAGTCGAATTCCGGGTCGAGACAGTTTCTCTGGCCCTCGAGCGCGACCTCGATTCTGTGACCGACACCTGCGAGGAACTGGTGCGCGAACAGGTATGGCTCACACGGTCGCGGGCCACCGACGTTGAAGAGTCGGTAGAGCCACCCTACTCGTTCCGGCATGCCCTCTTCCGCCAGGTGCTGTACGACCGCACACCGCGCTCATTGCGCACCCACCTCCATCGCCAGGTTGGCGCGGCCCTCGAACACGAGCGCACGGCCGGCGTGCCGGTTGCTGCCTCGGAACTGGCAATGCACTTCGACCGGGCTCGGCAGCCGATGATCGCGCTGCGTTACTACGCCGAGGCCGCAGAAGCCGCGCTGCTGCACTTCAGTCCGGCCTTGTGTATCGGCCTGACTGAGCGCGCATTGGTTCTGCTGACGCAGGCACCAGAAGGGACCGAGCGCGATGCGCTCGAAATTACCTTGGCCACGCTGCAGGGGGTGTCGGCTTTCCACACGTTCGGTGTCGGCAGCGAAGCCAGGAACGCGTTCGAACGCGCGTATACGCTGCTAGCGGATGTACCCGAGCATCCAATGCGCGGTCGCCTGCTGCACGGATTCGGCTATCTGCTCGGTCTGCGCGGTGACTATGCGCTGGCGCTGGAGGTGGCGGAACGTGCCGAAACTCTTTCGTCCGAGACGAACGATCCAGCGCTCATGCTGGCGGCGTGCATCGTGCAGGGCGAGGTGCATCACCTTCAGGGTCGCACACAGACGACCCGCCGTTGGCTAGAGCGCGCCCTCGCGATTGCCGAGCCGCTGGACCTCGGGGCGAACGAGATTTTTGCGGCCGATCCTCAGGTCATGCTGCACGGAATGCTGGCCATAGAACTCGTGCGTTCTGGCCTGATTGAGCAAGGCCGAGCCCACATGCAGCGAGCGCGGACCCGCGCGCAGGTGCTTCGCCAACCTATGACCTGGTTGGTCGCCACCTGGCAGGAAGTGTTGATCGAGGTGCGGATGGGCAACCCTGTGCGCGTGGCAGCACTGGCTGACGACATGCAGAAGCTGGTCGATGAGTATTCACTGGCACTGGGGCGGACGGCTTGCCGCTGGTGGCGAGGCTGGGCCGACGCGCGTAGCGGTGCGCCGCGCGACGGCTACCGACGCATCCGCGAGGCCTACGAAGAACACACCGGGCTCGGCATGCGCTCCGGTGCCAGCGAGGTGCTCGGCTACGCCGCCGAGGCGTTGCTGCTGGCGGGTGATTGCGACGCCGCGCGAGTCGAGCTGGAGCAAGCACTACGGGTCGGGGAAGAACTGGGCGAGCGCGTATACCTGCCGCAACTGTTGCTGCTGGAGGCAGCGATTGCGCGGATGCAGGGCCGGCTCGACGCCGGCAGCACTGCGGTGCGGCGTGCGGTTGAGGAGGCTCGCGCCCAGGAAGCACCGTGGCTGGAGCTGCTCGCGCTGGTCGAGTTGTGCGAGCACCACGACGCCACGGCCGAGGACCACCAGGCATTGGCGACGCTGGTTGAGCAGTTGCCCGAAACCGACGGAACCGAGCTGGTGAAACGTGCACGCTCGCTGCTTCAGGCTGCCAAGCCAGCTTGAAGGGTTAAGGACACAAACCTGTGGGAGCGAGCTTGCTCGCGATGACGGCGGTACATTCAGCATCAATATTGGCTGACCCGCCGCTATCGTCGGAACGCCGCCCGGAGCAAGCTCGCTCCCACAGGGTTGTGGTGCTCAACTCCTTAACTTACCGGCATTAATTTCTGCGGGAGCGGCGTTGTCCCGACCGAAGTCTGACCTTTCGCTTACGACTCCACCCAGGGGACGACCTACGCTGTCGTCGAACTTTCTTGAGCCCCTGGTCTGCGATGATCCTGAACCCTGAATCCAAGTACCCGAGCCGCCGCTCGTACGTAGTGAAGCTGCGTGGCGATGCCGCGCCGGGGGCCCTGGTGGGCCGCCTCGAAAACCTGGTCACCGGACGTCAGCGCGAGTTCTCGTCCGCCGAAGAGCTGCTGGAGTCGATTGCCTCAGACCTTGTGTCGGCGGCCGGCGAGCACATGGCAGATGCCGACGGCGAGTGACGCCTCCAACATGAATCAGCGCTCGATATGGCGACCGAACGGCGACGCTTCGCTGACGACTTCGCGCACACCGGGCCCTACGCTGATGCCATCTCGAATCCACACGAGTCCAATGCGATGCCGCGACTTCCAGTTTCCTTTCCACTGCCCCTCCACACCGGCCGGACGACCTTGCAACAGACCGGGCTCGCCGTTGCGGCCGCCCTTGCCACTTCGATCGCCCTCGCCCTGGCCGGTTGCTCCACGCCGGTCGTCAAGCCGTCGGTCGACCTGCCGAGCAACTTCGCCGCGAGCACGGCCTCCGAGATGGAACCCGAGGCGGCGTGGTGGGAGGTCTACCACGACCCAGTGCTGACGGATCTGGTGCGCCGAGCAGCGCGCGAGAACCGCGACGTGAAGATTGCCGCCGAGCGTCTGCGCGCTGCACGTGCCGGAGAAACGGTCAGCCGTTCCTGGCTGCTCCCGAGCATCGGCGCATCCGCCTCCGGCAGCGATCGCAGCAGCGGCTACAACTCAGCCACGAAACAGGGTTATCCGGATACCAAGACCACCAGTGTGGGCCTGGACGTCTCGTGGGAGCTCGACCTGAGCGGCCGCCTGCGCGCCGGCGCAGCAGCGGCCAACGCCGATGCGCTGGCCGCAGAGGACAGCATGCGCGGCGTACGCCTGCTAGTGATGAGCGACGTCGTCAGCAACTACTTCTCACTGGTCGGCGCGCAGCGCCAGGTCGCGACGCTGCGCGCCATCTCGGCGATGCAGGACGAGACGCTGCGTCTGGTCACCGCGCGCCAGCAGGTGGGGCTGGCATCCGCCTTCGACGTCGAGCGTGCGCAGACCGACGCCTTGTCGGCGCGGGCGCAGATTCCGCCGCTGGAAACGCTGGCGGCCGTGTCGCGCCATCGTATCGCGGTGCTGATCGCCGACCAGTCCTTCAATACCGCGAACATCCAACCCACGGGTGGCGATGTGGCGGCGGTGCCCGAGGCCAAGCCGGGGCAGCCCGCCGCGCTGCTGCAACGCCGACCTGACGTGCTGGCGCTGATGGCGCAGCTCGACGCAGCCAATGCGCGCCGCCAGCAGGCCGCCGCCGAGTGGTTCCCGCAACTTTTCCTCGGCGCGTCCTTCGGCCGCCAGGGCCTGAACCTGAACGGCGCCGATCTCGGCGTTGCACGCTTCACCAACGTGGCGGGCCTGCTGGCGATGCCGATCTTCAACGCCGGGCGCACACAAGCGATTAACGAGGCTGCCAAAAGTGCTCAACAAGAGGCTCTGCTGCGCGCCGAAGACGGCATCGTACGGGCGCTCGAGGATGTGGAGAACGCCCTCGTCACGCTGTCGCAGGAACGCCGCCGCGCCGGGTCGCTGCAATTGGCCGCCGCGTCCGCGGAATCTGCGCAGAACCGCGCCCAGTCACTCTATAACCGCGGGCAGATCGACCTGTTGCCACTGCTGGATTCGCAGCGGGCGCGCCTGGCGGCACGCCTGAACGCCAACGAAAGCAGCACCCGACTGCTGCTCGATAGCGTGCAGCTCTACAAAGCACTGGGCGGGGGTTGGCAGGTATTCGAGCAACCCGCCACCCCCACTGCTGCCACCAAAGCCGACCAGCCACCACTTTCCTGAGAACCTGTCGTTTTTCAAAGAGGAACCCCCTTGAAGAATTCCCTTACTGCGGCCGGCGCCCTGGCCGTCGCCGTCATACTGTCCGCGTGTAGCCCGAACCAGCCCACCGTGCAGGCACCACGGCCGGTACGCACCGTTGAAATCAACTACGACAATGCCCGCGAAGTCAGTCGCTACGTGGGCACCGTACAGTCGCGACATGAAGTCGACCAGGCCTTCCGCGTAGGCGGCAAGGTCGCCCAGCGCAAAGTCGATGTAGGCCAGATGGTGCGCGAAGGCGACATACTGGCTGTGCTGGAGGACAGCGACTACCGCCTCGCTGAGGAAGCGTCGCAACAGCAGTGGGCGGTTGCCGTCGAACAAACGCACCAGGCCGACTCGGAGCGCCAGCGCCTGACCGCGCTGAAGGCTGACGGCTCGGTCAGTGCGGCCGACGACGAGCGTGCACATACAAATGCCCAGACCGCGCATGCGACCGCCGAGGTCGAGGCACGAAAGCTTGAACTCGCGCGCAACCGGCTCAAGTACACCGTGCTGCGCGCCTCGCATAACGGTGTCGTCACGGCTGTGCGCTTTGAGGCGGGGCAAGTCGTGGCGGAGGGCCAACCGGTAGTCTCGGTGGCGAATCCGGATGAATCCGAGATCGTCGTCGATGTGCCCGAGGATCAGCTGTCCGTCTTCAAGGGGGCGCACTTCAAGGCATCACTGGCCAGTGCGCCGAACGAGACCTTCGATGTCACGCTGCGCGAGCTGTCGCCGCAGGCTGCGGCGCAAACGCGCACCTATCGCGCACGGCTTAAGCCGGTGAAGGCGCTGCCGCTGGGCGCCACCGCCACGGTAAAGGCCGAGCGCATGATGACCAGTGTCTCAGTGGCGGCCGTACCGGCGACAGCACTGACGCAAAGCGCCGGCCAGCCAGCGCTGTGGGTAGTCACGCCCGCGGGCAAGGATCCGGTCGGCACCGTCGAGCTGGAGCGTGTGGCCGTTTGGGGCTACCGCAACGACGAGGTGCTCGTCTCCGGGCCACAGGCCGGTGTATTGGTCGTCACCGCTGGGGTCCAGAAGATGACGTCCGGAATGAAGGTCGCGCTCCCCGGCGCGGCGATCGTTGACGCGAACACCACGCAGCAGGCTGCCCGATGAACAACTTCAACCTCACCGACTGGGCGCTGCGCCATCGCGCCATCGTCCTGTTCATGCTCCTCATTGTCGCGGTGGCCGGTGCCTTCAGCTTCACCAGGCTCGGTCAGCTCGAGGATCCGAACTTTTCCGTGCCCTCCATGACCGCCATTGTCATCTGGCCAGGCGCCACCGCCCAGCAGTTGCAGGACCAGGTCCTCAATCGCATGGAGAAGAAATTCGAGCAGCTCGACAACTTCGAGAAGGTGGTCACCTACGCGCGGCAAGGCTACGCAGGCATGACGCTTACCGTGCGCGGCGGCACCTCCAAGGCCGACCAGCGCGAGGCCTGGTACCAGGCGCGCAAGAAACTCAACGACCTGAACCGTGAGCTGCCTGACGGCGTGATCGGCCCAATCGTAAACGACGAGTACGGCGACGTGTATGGCCTGATGTACGCGGTCAAGGGCGACGGCGTTGGCCACGCCGACCTGTCGGACGCGGCCGAGGACATCAAGCGCAGCCTGCTGAAGGTGCCGATGGTCAAGAAGATCGATGTCATCGGCAAGCAGGCCAAGCGTGTCTACGTCGAGTTCTCGCACGAGCGCCTGGCAGCGCTGGGCATTACACCGCTGGCCATCGCCGAAAGCCTCAAGAGTCAGAACGCCCTGTTGCCCGCAGGCCAGATCGACACCCATGGCGACCGCGTCATGGTGCGCGTGAGCGGTCAGTTCGCCAGCGAAGACGCTATCCGCAACGTGCCCATCGCCGCGAGCGGCCGGCTGATCAAGCTCGGCGACATCGCAACCGTCACGCGCGGTTTTGAGGATCCACCAACCTACACGGTCCGCCATAATGGCCAGCCGGTGCTGATGCTTGGCATCACGATGACCAGCGACGGCAATATCGTAGACCTCGGCAAGGCGATGGGGGTGGCGGTCGACAAGATCCAGTCCGAGCTGCCGCACGGCGTGGAACTGGAACGCGTGGCCGACCAGCCCTCCACGGTGAAGGACGCGATCTGGGACTTCGAGCGGTCACTGATGGAAGCGCTGATCATTGTGATCGCGGTGAGCCTGGCCAGTCTGGGCTGGCGCACAGGCCTTGTTGTCGCGACCTCGGTGCCGCTGGTGTTGGGTGGCGTGGCATTGGTGATGCTGGCGATGGGCTGGAATCTCGAGCGCATCTCGCTCGGTTCACTGATCATTGCGCTCGGCCTGCTGGTCGATGACGCGATCATCGCGATCGAAATGATGGTGGTGAAAATGGAAGCCGGCATGGACCGCGTGAAGGCGGCCGCCTTCTCCTATCAGTCCACCGCCATGCCGCGACTGACCGGCGCACTGATCACCGTCGTGGGCTTCTTGCCTATCGGCCTCTCGAAGTCCACCACCGGTGAGTACGCGGGTGGCATTTTCTGGATCGTCGGCGCCGCGGTGCTGTTCTCGTGGATCTGCTCGGGTATCTTCACACCCTACCTGGCGGTCAAGATGCTGCCCAATGACTTCGGCAAGCACCAGCATGCCGGCGATCCGTATGACACGAAGGTCTACCGCAAGCTGCGTGGCCTGATCGACACCGCCATCGAGCGCCGCTGGGTGGTCATCGGCGCAACGTTTGGCGCCCTGGCGCTGGCGCTGGCCGGTATGAAGTTTGTGCCGCAGCAGTTCTTCCCCAACAGTTCGCGCCCTGAGTTGGTCATCGACCTGCGCCTGAAAGAAGGTTCGTCCTTCGCGGCAACCACCGAGCAGGTGAAGCGGATGGAGGCGCAGCTGTCGAAGGACGACGAGGTCAAGTACTTCACCGCCTACACCGGCGCCGGCGCACCGCGCTTCTATCTCTCGCTCAACCCCGAGCTGCCGAATCCGGGCTTTGCCCAGTTCGTCGTGATGACCAAGGATCTGGACGCGCGCGAGCGGGTGCGTGCGCGGCTGATGACCGCAGCCGAGCAACAGTTTCCGCAGGCATGGGTGCGCGTAACCCGGCTTGAACTGGGTCCGCCCGTCGGCTACCCGGTGCAGTTCCGCGTCGTGGGGCCCGATACCCAGGTGGTGCGCCAAATCGCCCGCGATGTGGAGAAGGTGGTCGCGTCCAACTCGAAGGTGCGCGATCTCCAGCTCGACTGGAACGATCCGGTTCGCACACTGAAAGTGCAGCTTGATCAGGACAAGGCAAGCGCGCTGGGCCTCACACCGGCCGACGTGTCGCTGGCGACCCAGACCGTGATGAACGGCGCAACCCTGTCACAGCTGCGTGAACACGAGGACCTGATCGACATCGTGGCGCGTGCCGTGCCTGAGGAACGCTTGAACCTCGACACACTGAAAGACATCAACCTCTACACGCGTCAGGGCACGGTGGTGCCGCTGTCGCAAATCGCACAGGTGCACTCTGAACTGGAAGAACCGGTGCTGTGGCGCCGCAACCGCGACATGGCGATCACAGTGCGTGCCGACGTGAAGGATGGCGAGCAAGGTGTATCGGTGACACAGGAAATCCAGCCGTTGCTCAAGGACATCGAAGCCAAACTGCCGACGGGCTATCGCATAGACGTGGGTGGCGCGGTGGAGGAAAGTGACAAGGCCAACAAGGCGCTGCTCGCCGTGGCCCCACTGATGCTGATCACTATCCTGCTGCTACTGATGCTGCAACTGCAGAACTTTTCCCGCATGTGGATGGTGATGCTGACTGCACCGCTGGGCCTGATCGGTGTGGTGCCCGCGCTGTTGGTGTTCCAGTCACCGCTGGGCTTCGTCGCGATCCTGGGCATCATCGCGCTGGGTGGCATGATCATGCGCAACTCAGTGATCCTGATCGACCAGGTGCAAACCGAAATCGCTGAAGGACGCGACCCGTGGAATGCTGTGCTGGATGCCGCCATTCACCGGGCCCGTCCGGTGATGCTGACGGCGCTGGCCACCGTGCTCGCAATGATTCCGCTAACGCGCAGTGTGTTCTGGGGGCCGATGGCCATTGCGATCATGGGCGGCCTTACCGTGGCGACGCTACTGACGATTTTCTTCGTCCCGGCGCTGTACGCCGCATGGTTCAAGGTTCGCCGTCAGACGGTCGCTGACACCCAACAGGTAAGCGGGGACGCCGTACTCGCTTCTGAGTGATGACCACAGACAGACATCTGCCAAAAGCAGCCAGCCAATGAAACTGTAGCCTGCGACCGAGATCAATCACCGGTTAATACGGCTTGGACAACTCAAACGCTGGCTCAAAGCGCACCAAAGCGGGAAAGCGCAGCATCGATAAATCGTCGGAGTTTGGCTGTTCTCTGACGATTTGCCGTGTAGAGCAAATGCATTGGTCGGCTCGGCGCTTCGAAATCAGCTAACAGTCGCACCAACTCACCGCTTTGCAGCGCTGGCTCAAGAAAGTCTTCAGGTCCAAGGACAACTCCAAACCCGTCGAGCGCTGCTGACAGCAGTGCTTTGCTCTCATTGACCTGCAAACGGCTGGTGACTTGTACCTTATGAACTGTGGAGCCTTTGCAGAACTGCCATTCGCGGTCGGCCGGGCGGGACCAATAGGCATATCCTAAACACTCGTGGTTCTCGAGATCACCCGGCGTTTGTGGCGTTCCGCGCTCAACCAGATAGTTCGGTGCTGCAAGACTCCCGCCCGAAAGCTGCGCCCGACCGACGCGCACTCCCGATCGCGGCTGATTATTCGGTCGCGAAAGCCTTGGTTATCACGCTGCTGGACGAGATTGGATTCGATGCTGTCGATGCTGGCAGCCTTGATGAAAGCTGGCGATTCGAACGGGCTAAACCTGCCTACTGCATACCATTGGATAAACAGGGGTTGAAGGCTGCCTTGGCTGCGGCCCATCGACAGGTCGAATTGCCCGAGGGATCGCGGCGCCGCTGAACAGCCCGCAACCCACTGGGTCGGTCGCTCAAAAAGCGGTTGTACTTCACTGTTTCGGGGCAAGCAGTACGTCTTTCCCCGTATTGCATGCTTCTAAGCTGATCCGCGGGAGCGACGCGCCATTTTATAAATTACAAAACGGGGCCACTACATACACGGACCCGTCACGCTCAACTACCAGCCTTGAGGTAAAATAAAGCTATGCATTAGCAGATTCCACAGCACTCTTGAACGGGCACATGATTAATGCCGATGCAAAACCTCATAGTTCAGCAAGTCACAGGCGGCAATGACAGTCGCTATTACTTTCAAGTCGATCAAACCTGGTTTCTACAACCTGCCCTTTGAGCCATTTCTCAAAATCAAAAAGAGCCTCGCCTTGATCTATAGGCGCGTAATAGACAAGGCGCAAGTGCCTGTCGACGTCAATCGTTAATGTCGTATGCTCCAATGTAACATCGCCGAATGACTCGATCGAAAGATGTCGAATGCCTTGGCAAGGTCCGTGAATGTCCTGCCTTGACCACCAGCCTTTAAACTCCGAACTCATTTTCTCAAGTTCACGTACCAATGACGCGACATCGCTTTCTTTCGAAGCGTGTACGTAATCCCTACGAAAACTGGAAAGCATCTGGATCGCCTGGTCGTCCCACGGGCAGAAAAGTGATCTCATGCGCTCATCGGTAAACAGCATCCATAATATATTCCTTTGCTCAGACGGCTTATCTGAAAAGTTGAAAACCTTGTCTGCTGCGGGATTCCAGGCAAGAACATCCCAACGAAGATTTAGAACATAGGCGGGCCGCAAAGGGAGATCCGCCAGCAGGCGGTGAACAATTTGGGGGACTACGCACCATGTTTCGCCTTGCTCGGCCGGTGGACGCTGATGGGTGAGAAGGTAAAGATGCCTGCGCTCCATTGCGTCAAGCTTAAGAACCCGACACAGATTGTCCAGGAACGCTGGCGACACACCAATATCTCGCCCCTGTTCGAGCCATGTATACCAAGACAGCCCTACGCCCGCCAATGCGGCTACTTCTTCGCGACGCAGCCCAGGTGTTCTGCGTCGACCAGTGGCCGGTAAACCAGCCTCTGCGGGTGATATACGCTCGCGGCGGCTGCGCAAAAACTCAGCCAGATCCTGTCGAGTACGCTCTAAATTCCTTTCCATTACCCAGTTACTCCTAGTAACACCATAAACAGTGGCCATTGTACTGACTATTAGCTTGCTAAAGAATCCGCTTGGCCCGTAAACGAGAGGCCAGTTCTCACCCGCAAAGGATTATCGCGGGATTCGCTGCCAAGGAGTAGAAAGAATGTATCAAGCACTTTTGCAGGATAAGCTCGAGGCGCTGCATACCTCAGGGCAATATCGGCACTTCACAACGCTAAACAGAATTTGTGGCCGCTATCCTATGGCTCATCTCACTGATAACGATGACAGCGAAGTTGTAGTTTGGTGCAGTAACGATTATCTCGGCATGTCCCAACATCAAGACGTCAGAACGGCAATGCACCATGCAGTCGATAGCTATGGCGCTGGTGCAGGCGGATCGCGCAACATAGGTGGTACGCATTATCTCTTCAGCCGCCTTGAGACGAGTATTGCTGACTGGCATGGCAAAGAGGCAGCGCTGGTATTCCCAACTGGTTTTGGCTCGAATGATGCCACCCTTCAGTGCCTGCTTCGGCAACTCCCAGACTGCGTAGTCTTCAGTGACGAACTGAATCACGCCTCTATCGTCAATGGTATCAGGGCAGTCACAACCGAGCGGCAGGTGTTCCGTCATAACGATGTAACTCATCTTGAGCAGTTGCTGAGCAAGTACCCGATTGATCGCCCAAAAATTGTAGTGTTCGAGTCCATCTATTCAATGGACGGAGACCGTGCACCCATCGCGGAAATTGTGCATCTCGCGAAAAAATACAACGCACTGACCTACCTTGATGAAGTCCATGCAGTCGGTATGTATGGCCCCCGTGGAGCAGGTTTGGCTGCCGAATTGGGTGTCGAGGACCAGTTGGACATCATTCAGGGCACCATGGCCAAGGCTATCGGCATCATCGGCGGCTACGTAGCGTCCAGTCGGACTGTCATCGATGCAATTCGATCACTCTGCACTGGCTTCATTTTTACCACCGCTCTGCCACCCGCCGTGGTCGCGGGCTGTCTCGCGAGTATTGAGCACCTTAAAACGAGCAACAGCGAGAGAGCCTCGCTGCACTCCAAAACCCAGTACCTTCGCTCTCTGCTCCAGATGCGCGGCATTCCAGTGATGCAATGCTCAACCACTCATGTGCTGCCTGTACTTATTGGTGATGGCCCTTTGTGCAAGGCTGCTGCCGAACGTCTGCTTTACTCACACTCCGTGTACTTGCAGCCCATCAACTCGCCTTCTGTGCCGATTGGTACTGAGCGGTTCCGAGTGAACGTGACGCCTAATCATTCGGAAGCCCAGATCGAGCATCTTGCCGACGCGTTGCGGGAGACGTTCCTCTATTTCAATATTCCTCTCGCCCCAGGCTCCGAGATTAGAGGTGTCGCATGACACGGTGCGACGAAATAGTCGTGCGGCAGGCGACAAGCGAACATTTCGGCGCAGTCATCGAGCTAAGAGCACTTTTACTTGAAGGTTCCGAGGCGAGTTATGCCTGCACATCCGTCGAAGAAAAGAAGCTCTGGCGGGATGCCTACAGTGCCTGGCTCCACGAGGTACTGAGCATTTCGCAAACAACCCATTTGTTGGTCGCGGTCAGCGATAGCCAGGTAGTGGGATGTGTGACTGGTTTTGTGGATCGTCGGGCGCCTGGACCTGACTGCCTCAACGGCTTGTGCGGCTGGGTCCAGTCACTGGTCGTCTTGCCAGCGTTCCGGTCTCGCGGCCTGTCACGGGCTTTGATGCAGTCACTCACGAGTTGGTTTGAGGCCATGCGAGTCGGCAAAGTTGTGCTTCAGTCTACCCCCGCCGCGGAACCCCTTTACGAACGACTAGGCTACCGCCGCAGCTCGGAAAACATATGGACTTGGCAAGCGCGGGAGCAAATTGCATGAACATCCTGATTATTGGGTTGGGCTACGCGGGCAAACGCTTCCAGCGCGCATTTGAGCAGTTGAGCCAGAACTACGATATCCAACTCTCATATTGCTCTCGGCGGCCGAAGAACAGCCTTATTCCCTACTATGCCAATCTCAAAGATGCACTGAGTGAACTGCAGCCCGCCATCGTCGTGGTGAGTGCCAACGATATCAACCATGCGGAAGTCCTCACCGATCTGGCCGGCTACACCGGATTCGTGATCTGTGAAAAGCCGATGCTGACCTCTTCTGACGACCTCTTGGTCATCAGCGAAGGGTTACGTGATGTCAGTGGTTTTGCTTTGGATCTGGTTGAACGTTATTCAGACGCAACCGCACGACTCAAGCTGCTGGCTGAAGCCAATGACTGGCAACTTTTAAGGTCGAGTTTCCATTGGGGTAAAGATCGCCTCAACGATTACCGCCCTACCTGCGGAGTTGTCAGTGAGGTCATCCACGCACTGGATCTGGTGAGCTGGATCTGTCCTTCACCTGCCCCGCTGAAACTGCAGCATGCGATTGGCGTTAAATCAGATTTCTCTATTTCTGGCACCGACGTGTTGGACACAGTGATGTTCACTGCCGATCTCGGGGGGGCCGCGGTAGCTGGCTACGCGAGCTTCGTAAACATCCACCGACAACGCACCGTTGACTTCACATTTGCCGATCCGGCGGGCCGGATTATTCACTCTCGCCTGGAATTTGATGAACCAAATTGGGACAGCGACCATCTTCGAATCTGGACCCGCAATGAGCATGGGGCAATCGTGGATTTGGAGCACCGCAGCTATCAAGCTGCCTCTGGTTCGTCGACCTCGACGATCCTCAAACTAAGTCGGCTATGCCTTGATGTCTTGCGTTTCGTTGTCGATGGTGAGCACCCCCTCCAACCCTTCGCGGGCTTGGAAACAACGATTCAGCTGCAGGAGCTACTCAATGAAATCGACACTCAGTCATTGACAGGTACTTCTGTCCAGTATGTGCAGTCAGGCACGCGAACCCTCATACCGGAAGACGCTGATCTAGAAAGTCTCGGCTAAGAAATTTAACAAGGAGTTTAATTATGTGCGGTATTGCTGGATGGCTTTCTTTTGGCCAAGACCTGATTCATCAACGTCCCACGCTTGAACGCATGACCATGACTATGGCCAACCGCGGACCGGATGCCGGTGGCGTATGGATTGATGGCCCAGTGGGGCTGGGCCATCGTCGCTTGTCTATCATCGACCTGGAAGGTGGCCGCCAACCCATGCTCGCGCGGAACGCGGGCACCGTTGCGGCGAGTATCACCTACAGTGGCGAGGTTTATAACTTCCGCGAGTTGCGTAACGAACTGCTGAGTCGGGGTCATCAGTTCGAAACCCAGAGCGATACAGAAGTGGTGCTGCGCGCCTACATTGAATGGGGAGTGGCATTTACCGAACACCTCAACGGCATGTACGCGTTTGCAATTTGGGATATGCACACCCAAACGCTACATCTAATCCGTGACCGGATGGGCGTCAAACCTCTTTACTACTTCGAAACCAAAGACGGCGTCATTTTCGGATCTGAGCCCAAGGCTCTGCTCGCCAATCCTTTGGTACCCCGTAACGTGGGTGCAGACGGCCTCCGTGAAATTTTCGAGATGGTCAAGACACCCGGGCAAGCGATCTTTGAAGGGATGCGAGAGGTACTGCCTGGCGAGTTTGTCTCAATCAATCGTAACGGCCTCACGCGTCATTGCTATTGGAAATTGGAGGCGAAAGAGCACACCGACAGCCTGGAACAGACCATCAAGCACACGCGGGATTTGCTCGAGGATATTGTCGATCGCCAAATCGTCGCGGACGTACCGTTGTGCAGTCTGCTCTCAGGTGGCCTGGATTCCTCGATCATCACAGCACTGGCGTCCAAAAAGCTTCTGGCCGCTGGCAAGGAGAACATCCGCTCGTTCTCACTTGACTTCATGGATCACGGCGGCGGCTTCACCAGCGATGCGGTGCGGGGAACCCCGGACGCGCCATTCGTGAAAGACCTGGTGCAGAAGATCCGTTCAACTCACGGTGAAATTCTACTCGACAGCCGAGAGATGGCAGATCCAGAGCTTCGTTCGAAAGTCATTCGAGCGCTGGACTTGCCGCCCGCATTCTGGGGCGATATGTGGCCTTCACTCTATCGCCTCTTCGAAGAAGTGCGTCGGCACTCGACAGTCGCGCTTTCCGGTGAGTCCGCCGACGAAGTCTTCGGTGGTTACCGCTGGTTCCACGATCCAGATGCCATCCAGGCGGATACATTCCCTTGGCTCACGTCGGTGACCGGTAAGTATTTCGACGGCAAACCGCTGTTCGCGAAAGGACTGATGGAGAAGCTGTCCATGGACCAGTTCGTGGGTGACTCCTATCAGCAAGCGCTTCGTGATGTACCCGAGTTACCGGGTGAAAGCGCAACGGATCGTCGCATGCGGCAGATGACATACGTGAACCTGACGCGCTTTGTGCAGACCTTACTGGACCGTAAGGATCGCATGAGCATGGCTGTCGGCCTTGAGGTTCGGGTTCCGTTCTGCGATCACCGTCTGGTCGAATATGCATTCAACATCCCTTGGGAAATCAAGGCTTTTGACGGCAGAGAGAAAAGTATTTTGCGCGCGGCGACCCGGGACCTGCTTCCGACTTCCATCTCGGACCGTGTGAAGAGCCCGTATCCGTCCACCCAGGATCCTGCCTATGAGGCCGTTCTGAGGGCGGATCTCGCCGCAATCATGGCTGATCCACATGCGCCAGTTCGCGCACTGCTTGATGGCAAGCAAGTCAGCGACACCCTTACCCGCCAACTCGGCAATAACTCCCCTATGTACGACCGCATGGGCATGGAGTTAGCGGTTGGACTAAACGCGTGGCTCACTGAGTACGACGTGAATCTGGTGATCTGATGAAGCCTGGGGGGCGACAGTGCTAATGCCCCCTGCGCTTCGCACAAGGAGTAACTAACTAATGTCAAAAACAATACCGGGATCGGTTTACCTGATCGCTGTTGGCGCCTTTGCCTTAGGGATGGCGTCCTACGTGACCGCGGGCCTGATCCCTATGATCGAGCTTGCCTTTGATGTGCAAGTGGCCGTGGCTGCGCAACTGGTCACCGCATTTACACTGGCTTATGGCATTGGCTCGCCTGTCTTCGTCGCCCTGCTGCCAGCTCAACGACAGCGGTTCGGCCTGCTGGTTGCGCTAGCGCTGTTCGTTATCGCCAATGGGGCAAGTGCGTTGGTCGATAACTTTGCCGCGCTGCTGATTTGTCGCGCCCTGGCCGGCATCGGCGCGGGCGTCTACCTCGCAACAGGCATCGCTGCATCCGCAGCAGTCTCGGCACCCGAGCTGAGAGGCAAGGCCATTGCGATCATCATGGGCGGCATGGCCAGCGGAACGGTTCTTGGGGTGCCTGTCAGCCTGCTGCTCGCCGAGCAATTTGGCTGGCAGATGGCCCTGTGGCTGGTGGCCTTTCTCGGGCTGGTTTCCTGGTTAGGACTGATCCTCAAGCTACCCGCGATTCCCGCAGGCCCGGCGATGCCCATGGGCCGAAAACTTGCCCTGCTGGGAGACAGGAACGTACTGACCATTCTGGTGGTTTCGCTGCTGGCAGCAGTGGCCAGTCTTGGCATGTACACCTTCATGGTTCCGCTGATGGCAGAACCGGCCTATGGCGGAGTAGGCAACATAACTCCCTATCTTTGGGTCTGGGGTCTGGGTGGCGTGGCGGGCAGTTTCCTCGTAGGGCCTCTGGTGGATCGCATCAAGGGGCCGACGCTCACATTTCTGATCCTGATAATCCTCAGCGTTTCATTGTTCGCGCTACCGGCAGCCGCTGCAGTAACGCCTTGGCTTGCAATGCTCCCGATTGCCTTGTGGGGTGCCGTGGGCTGGGCGCTGCAGGTGCCTCAGAACAATGAATTGATCGCTGCGCGTGATCATAAAGGTGATGGAAATCTTGCCGTGGCTCTGAATGAGTCGGCGCTCTACCTGGGTAGCGCCTTGGGTGCCGCAGCGGGGGGCTTCATATTGCTCCTGCAAATGCCGGGCTGGACATTGGCCGTCAGCGCAGGAGCGGTATCCGTTGTCGCCGCTATCGTGCAAATCCTGCATTTACGCAACAGGAAAATGCACGCTGTTAACGGCGTGACAAGCGTTTCTGCTCAGTAAAAAGAGACCGCGACTTGATAGTGAAGTCAGGTGCCGAGTGATCGGCACCTTGACACCGTGGCAGCAGGAAAAACTATCCATGTTAGACCCTGGCACGGCATCACCTGGCTAATAACTATAGCCATAACTATTTATACAAAATTCTATCGTGATGGTGAGTGCATGGACGAATCATGTAGGGATACTCACGTTTTTCGGCTGACGGACGCTGAAAAAGAGGGGATTCGCGACGCGTTGGTGGATATCTGCTACGAGCCAACAGGGGGCCGCAATTACATCCAGAAGATCCGCACGACTGCGTATCGGATATTTCCGGAGCGTTTGATTGAAAAGCTCGAGTCACTGAAAAATGACGACGCGTCTTATTGTCTGTTTGAAAATCTCCCCGTGGATGATGCGTTTGGCAGTCCACAACGAGACGCAGACAGTTTGGGCTTCAAAAACGGGTACCTCTCAGAAAACGTATTGGTGGCGTTCGGCAGTTTGATTGCAGAGCCCTACTCCATCAGGCACGAGGGACCGAAACTGGTCAATGACTTGGTTCCGCACCCTGAGGCGGCAACCGAATACACCGGTAACGGGTCGGAAGTTGAATTGGACTTGCACACTGAAAACGCTTTCCAGACTTATGACAGCCGTGGCGACACATCGCCATTGGCACTCATGCTGCTTGGGGTTCGGAGCGACCCACACACCTCAGGCCCGAAAACCCGGGTTGCCGATGCCAGGGAAGCGCTGAAAGCACTGAGTGAAAGTGACATTCAACTGTTATATGGCAAGCATTTTATAATTCGGCAACCTTATCGCTGGAGGAACAGTGGCGCTCACTCCAGTGAAACCTTCTTATACCCCATATTGACCGGACCGATATCTCATCCCCGGGTCACCGCAGCATTTTATCCAGACATGGTTGTCGCCGTTGATGAAGCCGCAAAAAACGCCTATTCGAAATTCTACGACACCCTGAAACAAGTCACACACGCTATAGATATACAACCGGGAAAGTTAGTGTACGTAAATAATCGATTTACGCTGCATTCCCGTGACAAGTTCACACCCACTTTTGACCCGAATGGTCACGCCTATCGCTGGGTCCAGCGCTTGTTTCTCACGAACAATTTGTGGAACTTTCGATCATTCAAAAAGAGCGGCACCCGAATTTTTGAACCCACTGCCCACTGATTTCAAGAGGTCAAGTACATGTCGGCTGCAAAAAGCTACACATCCGTTATTCATAATATAGGCACGTTCCTGACGGGCGATCTCGAAACTCCACTCATTGATGCAGACACGCTGGTCAGCGTTGACGGCATGATTACGTACATCGGGCAGGCTGCAGATGTAGACTTTTCAAATGCAGACCTGCTGATCGACGCGAAACAGAGCACTGTCATGCCGGGCTTGATCGACAACCACACTCACCCGACCCTTGGTGAATACAGCCCGCGCTCCGGCAACCATAATTGGATCTGGCACTCATTGCAGGGCGGCGTCACGACCATGATTTCTGCCGGGGAGGTGCATGTTCCAGGGCTACCCACTGACAGAGTCGGCACAATCGCAATGGCAATTGCCGCCCAACGCTCTTTCTCCAACACGCGCCCTTCCGGGGTAAAAATGGAAGCAGGTGCACCACTGCTCAATGATGAGTTTTCGGATCAGGACTTCGCCGAAATGGTTGCCCAAGGCATAAACCAACTGGGTGAGGTCGGCATAGGCCCCGTCAAATCCGTAAGCCGGGCAGCTGAGTTGGTCAAGATGGCTCGTAAGCACGGCATGACCTCTATTACCCACACCGGTGGCCCTTCGATCTCCGCCTCCCAGAGAATGGGTGCAGAAGAGATCCTTGAAATTGCGCCCGATATTATCGGACATATCAATGGCGGCTATACCGCACTGGCCCCAAGCCAGATCAGGTGTCTGTGTGAAGGTTGTCTGGGTGCCTTGGAAATCGTTCATAACGGGAATGAGTTCGCGGCGGTGACCACCTTGAACTATGCACGAGAACTGAACCAACTCGACCGCATAGTGATTGGAACGGACTCTCCCGCTGGCTGCGGCGTTCCCGCGCTCGGCATGCTCAGAGCAATTGCCCTGCTCAGTAGTTTCGGCGACGTACCACCGGAAAAGGCCGTCTGCTTTGCAACGGGCAACACTGCAAAGGTGCGAAAGTTGAACCGCGGGATTCTGAATGTCGGAAGAGAAGCCGACATTCTGATCGCCTGCGGCCCACTCGGTGGAGCAGAGCCCAGCGTACTGGGCAGTTTCAGCAGTGGTGACCTTCCGAGCATCACCTCGGTTCTGATTGATGGGCGGCTGATAGTGAGACAGTCCAAAAACTCACCACCGCCATCAGTCACGCCTGAAATAACACTCCGCACCTAATAGAAGCGTCCCCGAGAGGGACGCCGTCTTGAGAACACATGCATGCATAGAATCCTGCCCGAAATCACCCGCAGAGGGCCTTCCGTCCTCGCCTCCGGTTGCGCGATTGGATTGGCTATCCCTTATCTTGCAGACTTGGCGAGACCGTTGCTGCCCGTCATGGTGTTTATATTTGTCCTGGGCACTCTCCTGCGCATCAACAACGCTGAAGTGATCAAAGCGGCAAGAAACCTGAAAATATCGCTGATATTTCCAACCCTGATGGTAGTTGCTTGCCCTTACCTTTTCGGAATGGTTTCGCTCTACCTCAGTGGTAATCAGGAACTGTCCCTTGCTATAGCAATCGCCGTTGCCGCTCCGCCGGCAAGCGGAAATGCGGCAGTGGCGAGAATGCTCGGACTTGACCCTTCCATGTCGCTGGTCACCGCGCTCTGCTCAATGGCAATTATCCCGATTACCGCCCCGCTCATACTCTATGTGTTCGCAGACGGCCTTTCACTTTCCATAGACCCTATCGATCTGGCCATCAGATTGGCAGTGTTGATTGGAGGGGCCGAAGGGGCCGCAATATTGATACGACGCTTTTCGCAAACATTCGTCGCCACACACGGCCTCGCTATCGACGGTATTGTAGTGATTGCACTTTTCCTCTTTGCCGTAGGGACGATGGCGGGCATGCAACAGATTATTCTGGATAAACCCTCGCTGGCCATTTCAATGATAGCCATCGCCTACGGCATCAATACTTGCATGCAACTGCTCATGGGCTGGTTATATCCTGGTTCGCTGATATCGAAATTCACCATGGCACTCAACGGCGGCAATAGAAATGTTGGACTGTTATGGTCTGCCCTTGGCGTCAGCCTTTCCCCGACCATGACGTTGTACTTCGCATGCTGCCAGCTGCCTATCCACACCATGCCAAAAATACTTCAGTTTGCTTTGCCAAAAATCGAGAGCTTTTTGGAAAAACCAGCTGTAACCAAAATCTGAACTTGACCTATTACCGTCTGGAAACCCATAAAAAATGATTCTCACACCAGAGAATATTCAGCAGATTGCCGCGTGCTCTTCATCGGAATCCAAGGCCTGCTCGTGTATTCGAGGCTTGTCGCAGGGCTGGGAGACTTTGCCCAACGCACTAGAGGCGAGTAGCCTCTTGCGCTTCATAGGCGAGGTGACGATTAATAAAGAAGACCTCACCCTTGAAGAGTATCACCCGAACGGTACCCACTTCTGGTCTGAAGACGCCCCCATCTACTTTGAGTTCTACCCCTATAACATTTCAAGCGTTTGGGGCTGCACGCAGTGCTCGCGAGCGTTTCTGAGATTTTCGGAAGCGGGTGCATATCATTCAGAGCAACGCATCCGCATTCTGCGCACGGCGCTTATTAGAAACATTGCTCAAGAAAAACACCTTGAGCGGTAGCAGATTTATCGGCAACCGAGACGACGGCAAGCGATACGCTACACTTCCTTGGCTCTGCCGCGGCACCTGAGGTGCCAAAACCCTGTCTCCTGATCTGGAGGTATCCAATGAGCGATAGCACCGAACTCACTTCCTTCACCGGCTGGGCCGCAACGGCGGCCGGCGCTCCACTGGAGCGCTATAGCTACGATCCCGGTCCTTTGGGGGACGAGGAGGTCGAAGTCGCCGTGGAGTATTGCGGCGTCTGCCACTCCGACCAGTCGCTGATCGATAACGAATGGGGCATTAGCCACTACCCCTTTATTCCCGGCCACGAGGTGGTCGGCAGCATCGTGCGAGTGGGCACACAGGTACGTGGTCTCGAAGTGGGACAACGGGTGGGCATTGGTTGGTACAAGGGCAGTTGCATGCATTGCTCCTCGTGTATTGGAGGCTCCCACCATCTGTGCAGCACAGCCCAACCCACAATAGTCGGCAGCAACGGAGGCTTCGCCGACCGCCTGCGTTCGCACTGGGCCTGGGCTCTTCCAATACCGAACGGACTCGACCCGGCCATGGCAGGACCACTGTTCTGCGCCGGTTCGACGGTGTTCAACCCGCTGGTGGAATTCGACGTCAAGCCCACTGACCGGGTCGGCGTGGTGGGAATCGGTGGCCTCGGTCATCTGGCACTACGCTTCCTCAATGCCTGGGGCTGCGAAGTCACGGCCTTCACCTCGTCGTTGAGCAAGCAGGACGAAGCCAGGCGCCTGGGCGCGCACAACGTAGTCGCGTCGACCGACAGCAATGCGCTGAAGTCCATTGCCGGCACCCTGGATTTTCTCCTGGTCACCGCCAACGCCGACCTCGACTGGCCAGCCATGCTCGGAACCCTGCGCGGCAAGGGCCGCCTGCATTTTGTTGGCGCAGTGCCCGGCGCTATTCCAGTGCACGTGTTCGATCTGCTTCCCCAACAAAAGAGCTTGTCCGCCTCGCCGGTCGGCTCGCCCGGTACCACGGCGACCATGCTGGAATTCTGCGTACGTCATCAGATCCTGCCGCAGGTTGAGCACTTTCCCATGAGCCGGGTCAACGAAGCCATCGATCACCTACGCAGTGGCAAGGCGCGCTACCGCATCGTGCTGGACGCCAGCAAATGACCGACTGGCGCGTCGGGTAACGCCGCACGCGCCTTCAACTGCGGCTATTACAGCTGCCCCCTTCACTCGCTCAAAAAGCATGCTTTCGGTCCAGGCTGTCACCAAAGCCACGGATCACCTCCAGCAGCGACTTCACCCGCAGCGGCAGATTCCCGACCGGGTATACCGCGTGCATTTGAGGGCTATCGCCGGCGCTGGAGGTGAGCGTGTACTCGGGACAGACCCGAAGCAGGCGCCCCGCTTCCACTTCGGGCTCCGCCAGCCAGTCCGCCAGGCGGGCGATCCCGACGCCCGCCAGGGCCGCCTGGAACACCGCCACGCCGGAGCTGAAACGAAACTTCGGATGAACCCGAAAGCTGATGGCCTGCTGCTCACTGCGAAAATTCCACTCCTTGAGAATCCGCGGCGCCGTATGCAGGATCAGCGAGTGCGCTTCCAGCGCCTCGATGGAATCGGGCATCCCGCGCCGCTCCAGATACCCGGGGCTGGCATACAGGTAACGTGAATAACTCCAGAGCGGGAAGCCGATCAGGTCACTGGATTGCGGAAACGCGCCGCGAATCGAGAAGTCCAGCTTGCTCTTGGCCGGGTCGATGCTCTCATCGGTGAAAATCACATCGACGTTCACGTCTGGATAACGCTCGCAGTATTGCGCGATCAATCGGGGCAATACCCCGTGTCCGAGAAGCTCGGGGGCGGAAAAGCGGATCCAGCCGTAAGCCAGGCCACTGAGACCGGCCAGGTCTTCATCCGCCTCGCGTTGCAGATCCAGCATTTTGTAAGCGTGGGGCAACAAGTGCTCACCCGCCTCGGTCAAGCTCACGGCATTCGACGAGCGATTGAACAACTTGACCCCGACACTTTCCTCCAGGGCCTGAACGGCACGGGTCAACGAGCTGGGGGAACGCCCCAGAGTACGTGCCGCTGCGACGAAGCTGCGCTTGCGAGCCACCGTCGCAAAGGCTTCCAGCTCCCCCAACATATTCAGTGCCACTGCCCACCTCATTGCACTTTTCACAACGTGGCATTGCAACACAAAAAAGGCCCTTCCGTTAACCTTCCCGTTCAACCCACACCGCTGGACCTTCACCAACCCTTCATCGTCAGAGCCTGATTTCATGATCGATATTGTCATCCTTTGCGTATTCGCCTTCGCCGCCGGCCTGATCGATGCGGCGGTGGGCGGCGGCGGACTGATCCAGATACCCGCGCTGTTCAACGTGCTGCCCACGGCACAACCGGCGGCGCTACTGGGTACCAACAAGGTCGCGGCAGCCTGCGGCACCGCATTCGCGGCCCGGTCCTTCGTACGCAAGGTGGTGATCGATTGGGGGCTGGTGATCCCCGCCGCCTGTGCGGCCTTTGTCATGGCCTTCTTCGGAGCGGCCACGGTGTCGTCGGTCCCCCAGTCGATGATCCGGCCGGCGGTGTTGGTGTTGATCGTGCTGATGGCGATCTACACCTTCTGGAAAAAGGACTTCGGCGCCCTGCACAAACCCATGCGCATCGGTACCAGGGAAAAACTGCTGGCGGTCATCATCGGCGGTGCCATCGGCTTCTACGACGGACTGTTCGGTCCCGGCACCGGCAGCTTCCTGATTTTCCTGTTTATCCGCTGCTTCGCCTTCGACTTCCTGCATGCCTCGGCGTCGGCCAAGCTGGTGAACATCGCGACCAACGTCGCGGCGCTGATTTTCTTCATTCCGACGGGCAACGTGCTCTACCTGATCGCCCTCCCCATGGCGGCATTCAACATCCTGGGTGCGTTGACCGGTACCTGGCTGGCGGTTCGTAAAGGCGTGCCTTTTGTCCGGGCGCTGTTCCTGGTGTTGCTGGCGATCCTGATCAGCAAACTGTCTTACGACCTGTTCGTGTAAACCTGATCCGTGGCACCCCGAACACACCGGTACTGACTGTCCCCGAAGTGCTCCATTCATGCGAAATCTGTCAACAGTGTTTGTCCAATAGGCCGCTGTCTGGGAAAGGGGTAAACATCTAGCATCGTTTCTACCCGGTGAGCAAATTGAATAAACATCAACTAGCTCACGAGGTAAAACGACGCAGACCAAACCTTGAACCATACGGTGAATATGATGAATATTTCAAAAGTTGCGATCTTCCTTGCGTTTGGCAGTTTAGGCGCACAGGCATTTGCAGACGAGAGCCATTCAACAGTCGCGACCAGTAAAGCGCCGATTGAAAGTTACACTTACGAAACAAAGCTGGACATTAAAAAAGTCATTGCAATTACAGACGCCGCGGACCAGTGCGGACCGGTCCCTGTTCAAATGACGTATGAAGACTCTCACGGTCAACACCATGTCCTTCAGTATCAAGTAATGGGAACGGGCTGTTCAAACGGTTGAGTACTGTGCGGACGATGGAGGGTTGACACTCCATACCTGCAGCGCTAGCGAGCTCGAAAGCTGTTATCTTTTCTGGCTGAGCCCACGATTTCTTCATCGGATGCCAACAAGCCCGGAATGTAATCTTTAAGAAACTCTACCCATGTCTTTATTTTTGCATCCACGAACTTTCGCGATGGGTATATTGCAAATAAATTAAACTCTTCAAAATGATACTCAGGCAATACGCGCACTAACGTGCCGGCCCTGAGGCCGTCGACTGCAGAAGCAATAGGCTGAATACCGATACCCATCCCATTGGTTATGGCGACCGTCATGGCATCGGCGGTGTTGACGTGAAAGGGAGACAATGGAATGTTGACAGTCTCCACGCCTTCGGGCCCATCAAATGCCCAGTTTTCAACCGGCATTACGGTATTAACAATTCTCAAACAATCATGTGAGCAAAGAGCACTCGGAGAATCGGGGCGCCCGCGTTTTTTCAGGTACGCCGGCGAGGCGCAGAGAATACTGTAAGTGATGCCGAGCCGCTGAGCGACAAATCCTGAATCGGGTAGATCCCGCGCTAAAACAATCGACATGTCATAGCCCTCCTCCAGCAAGTCAGGTAGCCGATTAGTCAGTGTCAAATCAAACATTACCAAGGGGTGAGTCTCTCTATACCTGGCAATGGCTTTGATCACGTAATGATTGCCGATGGCTCCCATCGCGTGAATCTTGAGCCTGCCAACAGGCATGACCTGGGCGGTACCCGCTTCCTCTTCGGCCTCACGTACCTCCTCAAGAATTTTCTCGCATCGCTGCAAATAGCGCGCACCTGCTTCGGTCAACGCCAAGCGTCGGGTCGTGCGGTTAATCAGACGTGTTTGAAGCCTGGCCTCCAGACTGGAGACCGCTTTGGAAACGTTAGTTGTAGTGGTGTCCAATAGCTCAGCCGCCGCCGTAAAGCTGCCGCTCTGAGCGACAGCAACGAAAAAGCGCATGGTCTGGAAAACGTCCATCGTTTTCACCTCAGGGGGATATGGATGATTCGTAAGGCATATCTTTACTCCACTGTCCGGGGCCGCAGCCTCTATTGGTACGAATGGTTTTGTTCTTCGCGACTGGCAACTCGTTGCTCAAACACTCCGACGGAATTACCGCCGAGTGCCACATACAGCCGCACCGTATCGAGATACTGCGCCGTCTTCACTCTGAGTTGACCGAGTAGCGCCTGCTCATAGGCACGTTCAGCTTCCAGCACTTGGAGAATGCTGTTCTCACCTTGCGCGTAGGCTTGTTGGTTCAACCGAAAACTCGTTTCGGCAGCGCGTAACGCGTCCTCCTGCGCCAGGCTCTCCTCTGAGTCATGGTTTATTGCCTGCAGCGTGTCTGCGACCTGACCGAACGAATTGATGACGGTTTGCTGGTAACCGGCGAGGGTCGCCTTGTAGCCGTCGACTGCAGCCTGACGTTCAGCCTTGAGCGTTCCGCCATCGAAGATCGGCCCCGCCAGGCCCGCCGCGAAGCCCCAGAGTGCGGCGCCGCCATTGCCTGAAGCGGCCTGTGCCAGAGACGCGGACAACGTTACATGCGGATAGAGGTTCGCTGTCGCGACTCCAACGGCGGCATTGGCCATGTGCAGTTCAGCCTCTGCTTGCAGTACATCGGGCCGGTCGTGGGCCATCTCGGAGGGCAAGCTGACGGGCACGTTTGACGGCAATACAAACTCGGCAAGATTAAAGTCAGGCGCAATCCAGTCAGCAGGGCCTTTGCCCGTCAGAATCGAGAGCGCGTGGCGTGCCGAATCACGTTGCTGAGCGAGGGGTGGCAACAGCGTGCGGTCCTGAGCGAGCCGCGTCTCGGCCAGTGAAACATCGATCTGTGTAGTGGAGCCATTGATGTGCGCCATGCGCACAAGTTCGAGGTTCTTTGTGTCATTGGCGAGCAGCTTCTCGACGGCTTCCATCTGCGCGTTTGCAGAGGCAACCAACAACGCCTGGCTCGCGACATTGCCCGTCAGGGTCAGGTACGCCGCTTCGTATCGATGCTTCTGAAGATCCGTGAACGCTTCCTTCTGTTCGACCAGCCGCTTGGTTCCGCCGAAAGCGTCAAGGTCGAAGCCGACCCGCGGCCCAATCGAATAGAAATTGGAAACGGATGGCTCGGGCGCGTTATGTACCCGTTGGCGCCCAGCCTGAGCGCCAAAATCGACCTGCGGATACAGTGCCCCCTCCGCCGCGGCAACAGAAGACGCCGCTTGCCGGATCGTCGCATCTGCCGCCACGAGTTCAAGATTGCCGGCGATTGCCCGACGTACAACCTTGTCGAGTTTCTGCGAATGGAAGGCAGACCACCAGTCGCCGCTGGCCTTCTTGCCAAGCTCAATGTGCTGTTCGGCAACCTTGTTGCCACCCTCGCCAAGACGCTGCTCTGCCTGTTGATCATAGTGCTGCGACAGGCTCGCCGAGGGCGCTTTATAGTCAGGGCCGACGGTACAGGCGGACAGGAACATCAGAGCCGACACCGTACCGACCGTCGTTTGGAACAGCTGTCTGTTGAGTACGAACGTATTGGATTTCATTGGGCAGACTCCACGAAAACTAGTTGGTCGGAACGGGTTTGCGAAGAAAGACAACCAGCGGGCTCACCACCAGCATCGCCAGCATCAAAATCTTGAACTGGCCGATAACCGCGATAAAAGCCGCCTGGCCGGTGATCATTTCGTTGAGCCCCCCGAGTGCTTGCAAGGAGGTCGACGCCGTCATGGAATGTGCAGCGGCGCGATAAGGCGTCAGATGGCTTGCCAGCGCCACGTGCATCGTTTGCGTGTTGTTGAAGAAGAAGATTTGCACGACCGCAACGCCGAGGGTGCTTCCGTAAACACGGGCCAGATTGAAAAAACCGGTACCTTCCGGACGGAACCTGGGATCGAGCGTGCTGAAGGCCACCTTACTGATCGCCGGCATCAAGACACCGAGGCCGATTCCCTGGAGTGCACCGGCCACCGCCACGGGCCACCAGTCCATCAACGGCGAATAGCCGAGCATCAGCCAGTTGGCATAAGCCACCAGCGCCACGCCCACGGCAACAAAGAGTCGCGAGTCGATACGAGCAGAAACACGGCCCATCAGCAGAAATGCACCTACCAGCCCGACACCTCGCGGTATCGTCAGGTAGCCGGTCGTGTCAGGTGGGTATCCGAGAATTTCATCCAGCATCGGCGATGTCAGGGCCATCGTCGGCAACAGCACAAAACCGAGTGCGAAAAAGATGATCGTCGACAGCACGAAATTGCGGTCTTTGAACAAACTTTTGTTGAGAAAATGCACCTTCGCGGTCAGTACATGAACAACGAACAGGTAGAGCCCCACTGCACCTGCCACCGCTTCCAGCCAGATCTCGGGCGAAGAAAACCAGTCCAGGCGCTCACCGCGGTCGAGCAGCATTTGCAACCCGATCATTCCCAGCGTGAAGGTGCCAACGCCGAAAAAATCAAAAGGCGGGCTTTTCTCGGCCTTTTTCTCGGCAAGCAACAACGTCGCCACCAGGAAGATAAACGCCGATAGCGGAAGGCTGATGTAGAAAATCGAGCGCCATTCGTAATGTTCGCAGACCCAACCACCGATACTCGGGCCGCTGACGATCCCCAAAAGCACAATGGCCGTGAACACCGAACCAAATTTCGCGCGCTTGGCAGGTGGCAGTGTCTCCATTGCAATGGCCATCGAAAGCGGTGCCAGCAGGCCACTCGCGGCGCCTTGAATAATGCGCGCACCGACGAACTCCAGCGGGGTCGTTGCCTGCATAGCGAGCAATAAGCCAAGGACGAAGAAGGCTATCGCGGCTTGATACACGATCTTCAAGCCATAGCGTCCGGCGAGCCACTGCGCAATCGGCAGGGTGATGGCGCTCGCAGCGAGGTATGAAGTGAATACCCAGCCAGCCTCGTCGTCGGTCATCGACAAGGCGCCCTGAATAAACCTCAGTGCCGCATTTGGCAGAGGCAGGTTCGCAGACTGCATATAGGTCGCCAGCAGAGCAGCAAACCTGAGCGTGCGCGCGCCCTCTCCTCCCGGGGTTCCAGCAAGGTTGGCGTTCATCGGTCGGTACCTGCGGTCAACAGCGCTTTGAGCGGGTGCCACCAGGGAGTGCGATACCCGGTATCGACCTTGACCGTGGCGCTGGTACCCGAGAAAAGCGGCTGAGCAGGATCCACCTCATCGAGTTCGAGTCGCACCGGTACCCGCTGGACAACCTTGACCCAGTTGCCGGTCGCATTTTCGGGCGGCAGCAATGCGAAGTCCGATCCGGCACCAGGGCTCATGCTGGTCACGTGGGCTTTGAATACGTGATCAGGGTAAGTATCGATACTGATCGTTGCTTCCTGGCCTGGACGCATGTGGGTCACCTGCGTTTCGCGGAAGTTGGCCTCAACCCAAATCTGCCGATCCGATAGCAGGGCAAATACGGGCGCACCGTTGTTTACATAGTTGCCAACCTGTAAATCGTCGACCTTGGCCACGATGCCATCGTCCGGCGCATACACCGTCGCATACGAGAGGTAGAGCTGCGCCTCGTCGAGCTGAGCCTTGGCCTCCCGAACCGCCGGGTGGTTATCGGCTTCGATGTCTGGATTGCCGTTCAACGCAACGACCGTACTGGCGACCTGCTGTTCGATAGACGCTATTCGTTGCCGTGCAACTTTAAGGTCTGTGTCTGCGCGCTCATAAATTGCGCGCGAGACGAACTCGGTAGCGACCAGCGCCTTCTTCCGGACGAACTCCCTTTGGTCGAAATCGGCCGACTCTTTGGCCGATTGCAATTCAGCCTGCTGCTGCCGGTAGCTTGCCTTGAGTCCAGCTATGCGAAGCCGCGCGACGCTCAACTGTGCGTCTGCACGGTTAACCGCGATCTGGAACGGCTCCGGGTTGATCCGAAACAGAACCTGCCCCTTGCGAACAGGCTGATTGTCCTCGACCGCGATTTCGACGACTTGTCCGGAAATGCGCGCGTTGATCGATGCCTTGGCCACCCGAGCGTAGGCGTTATCGGTCGAAACAAAGGGCTCGCCTGCCACATAGTGTGCGTACCCCACCGCAGCGAAGAGGACAGGGAAACCCACCATAAGGAGTGGTCGTAATTTCTCTTTGAGCGGTTTCTTGATGGGCGTGTAAGTCTGGTTCGGCCCTGGGTGCTCGAAGGTCTGCGAAGCTGGGATGTCGAACTGTTTGGTCATGATCGAATACACCTTTAACCGGGAAATCGGGCTAACACCTGCAAGAATCGCCTGCGGCCCTGATGTCAATAATTGCTGTGAGAAAGCAAGCCCATGCGCGGCCAGGAGGATCGCTCTGCCGCACCTGTTTCATCGTCGCAACACCCAGTTCGAGCCCCGCTACAACAAACCTGAAATTCAGGAACTTCTGGCTCCTTAATTTTGTGCAATGATGTAAGAATATGCCCTGACCGACCTTCACTCAAGGATTTTGTACAACATGGCACAAAAAAATATTACAGAAGGGAAAGGCCGGGGCCGCCCCCGCGCGTATGACCCGCAGACAGCGCTGCAACAGGCACTTGGGGTTTTTTGGAGCACCGGATATTCCGGCGCTTCTCTGGATAGCATCGCTACTGCGGCCGGCATGAATCGCCCAAGCCTCTATGCGGCATTCGGTGACAAGCACGCTCTCTATATCAAGGCGCTTGAGCAGTATTGGGAGATTGCCGCGGCGGCCATGCACGAGGCGCTGACGGACAACGATCTGACATTGGAGCAGGCGTTGATGCGCTTCTACGAGGGGCAGTTGTCGATCTACTTCTCGGGTGAGGGCCAACCGCGTGGCTGCTTTGCGATCGGCACGGCGACTACCGAAGCCGTCGAGGACGCTGAAATACGAGAGGTACTTTCGGATCGACTCAGCAGGCTCGATGCCGATCTCGAAACGCGCCTGCGAGCGGCAATCGATGCCGGCGAGTTGAAAAGCGATGTCGACCCAGCGGCCCTCGCCGTACTTGCGTCATCCCTGCTGCACAGCATTTCGATACGTGCGCGGGCGGGCAAATCCCGCGCTGAATTGACGAAGCTTGCACGCGATGCGGTAAGCGTGATCTGCAGTTGAGAGGTTTTACGGTGGGCGAAAGACTCGAAGATATTCTTACAGAGCATCTTGCAGTGATTTTTTGTGGCATTAATCCAGGAGTGACTGCTGCCGCCCAAGGGCATCATTTTGCGGGCAGAGGCAATCGCTTCTGGCGCACGCTCCATCTCGCCGGCTTTACGCCGGAGGAAATACGCCCGGAAAACGATCGGACACTCTTGCAGTATCTGTGTGGATTAACGGCTGTGGTCGAACGGCCTACGGCGCGAGCGGATCAGCTGTCTTTACATGAATTCATCGCTGCCGCTGCGGATTTTGAACAAAAGATCGCGCGCTATGCGCCACGCTTTGTGGCTTTTCTCGGTAAAGCGGCATATTGCGCATTATCTGGCCAACGAGAAATTACCTGGGGGCTTCAGTCAAAAACCTTTGGTAATGCCTCGGTATGGGTCCTGCCCAATCCCAGTGGGCGAAATCGCGCGTTCACGCAGGATCAACTGGTTGGCGCGTACCGCCAACTCTGTTTAGCAGTCGTACAAAACACTCCTCGATGACCGCCCGTAACCCCGAATGGGCGTTAGCTCATACTTCACTATTCTTAATCTCACACCGCTGGAACGGTTGAATGCAGGCTTGGCGACATGAGCGCCAGGCGCAAAGGTAGGGAGACGAGGCAGCCACTTGAATAGAGAATCGAATGATGAAAATGCTACTGATGGTCGAGTGCCCGAATGAACCCTTCAACTCTCTCGTCAGAGCCGGGAAGGTAGGCGAAATCATTGGGCGTATCCTGGAGAGCATCAAACCGGAGGCTGCCTACTTTACCGAGCAGGATGGAAAGCGCGGCGGGATTTTCCTGATCAACGTACAAGACTCATCTGAAATCCCCGGTTTTGCAGAACCGTTCTTTCTCAACTTCGATGCCAACTGCAAGTTCCGTCTTGTCATGAGCCCGCAGGACCTGCAAAAGTCCGGTCTGGAAGCGCTGGGAAAAACATGGGGATGAGGAGCGATCGGTCCGGGGGCGATTATCTCCGCCCCCAAACCATCCTCCACCAGTCGCGACGACCCCGCTGGGCAAAGGTGATTGCGGGTAGCTATGATTGGAGACCATGACAGCCACCTTGCAGATTCGACAATCCTGCCCGCCCGGCGCCTGCGACTGCGGGCGTGAACAGCTGCTGGACATACCCAGCAGTGATTTGCGCATCCTGTACCTGACTCGCCAGGAGGAAAAGCGCCTGCTCGATCGACTGGAAAATCTTCAGAGCATGACCGACCTCGAGCATATGCAGCGCCGGATGTACGAGCAGTTAGGCATTCGCCTGCAAATCACCCCAAGCTTCCACGAAGTGCGAAGCATGCGCGGCATCGGTATTCACCTCTTGGATCAACCCGGCCTGTGTCGCAAAACCCGCCAATCGATCCCGGCAGCCATTCGCCGCGGTTTGGAGATGCATCCGGAGATTGCCTACGAGTTGCTCAACGCTCATGACCTTTTGCGCGATGCCTGAGTGTTCAGAGCCACGGCAGCGCGAATGAGCGCCTTCAACGCTTCTTCATCAATCCTGTCGCCCTCATGCAAATCAATGGCACGCCTGGTGTTGCCTTCGAGGCTGGAGTTGAAGAGACCTGAAGGATCTTCCAACGAGGCGCCCTTGGCGAAGGTCATCTTCACGACACGCTTGTACGTCTCACCGGTGCAGATGATTCCGGCGTGCGACCACACTGGAACACCTCTCCACTTCCATTCCTCGACCACCTCGGGGTCGGTCTGCCGGATGAGCGTTCGGACCCGAGCGAGCGTCTCGCCCCGCCAATCGCTCAGCTCCTTGATTCGCGCATCTATCAGCTGAGAGGCAGAGCCTGCCCCCTCTCCTTCCTTAGAGCCAATCTGCTCGTTTTTCATAATGGTTTCACCCTCCTCATGGTGGTTGTCGCTCGACCGCCACGTGAGTATTGCTGACTGACGGCTTTCCTCCAGGCAATCAATGACCGTTATGATTCGAAAGCTGCCGGTCGCGACCCGTCGTGCGTTAAATCAGTGACCATTTTGAGGTCGTGCCTGGCAGTCGTTCCAGACATCGCGTATCAAGTCCTTGAGCATTAGCGCCTCGGCCCAGCGATCGGTGATGTCGCCTCCGTCAGCCCCCGTGATGGCATAGGGTGGTGGGCCGAGTTCACAGGTGAAGGACAGGCTGGCGGGCGTGTTCGGGCGGGCCAGCCAATCCTCGATCCCATAACGCCACCAGCCGAGGAAACGCTCCAGCCAGGGTCGATGCTGAGCGAAGCTCAAGGGCACCTGGACCTGTTCGCAGTTGGCGACACGACCATGAAACCCCCAACTGTGGCGCAGGATGGTATGGATCTGTTCGTCGTCTTCGGCAGCGGCCGGCTCTGGCAGTTCGCGGCCCACGACATAGTGGGACAAGTCGGCTAAAAGCTTGAGATCGGGCATTTCAGCGAGAATGTCGAGCGTGAACAACAGGTCACTGGTGAGGCGATAACGGTGGGTTTCAAGAAGAACGGGAAAGTCCACCTGCTCGGCCAGTCGCTGCCAGCCTTCGATCAGCTCGATAGCCTGCGCCAGCGTGCGCGGCCTGATGTCTGCTTGCAGCGTGAGATGGTGGCACCCGTAACGGCAAGCGACGTCAATCGCTGCCGCCAGATCATCCACGGTCCGGGGGAACACCTGACCTTCGATTTGCAGGCCTTGCGCCTTGGCGGCGGCATTCAGGCGTGCAGCATGTTGCGCGACCCAGAAATGGTCGGTGATCCCGTCGAAGCCGGCGGTAGCGATTTTTTCCAGCTGCGCTTCAATGGATAGGTCGCATTGGCCACGGTGATCGTGCATGGCCCAAAGGGACTGGAAGACCAGGAATTCACGCATGTCAGCTCCTCAGCAATTGTTTGAGCGGCACATCGGCGTCGGCCAGAGCGTCCACCGAGAGGTGGTTCTGGTTAGCGATCAGCCGTTCGCACAGCTTGATGTCCTTGGCGACGTTATTGCCCTGGCCCCAGCCGCAGGCGCCCTGCAAACGTTGCTCGGCATCGAGGTAGAACAACAGAAAACCGCCACCCGGGGTTGTCCGGCTCGCCGTGGGCTCTGTGTTTGAGATCACGCCCACGATCTGCAGCCCCCAGTCGTACTGATCGGACCAAAAACCGGGAATGACCTCGAAGGGCAGTTCGCCGCCCAACAGATTCAGGGCTGCGTGACGGCCCTGGGTCTCGGCGTTGCGCCAGGTTTCCTGACGCTGGAAAACACCTTGCGGGTGCAGCCGAAACTCACAGACATCGCCCGCCGCAAAGATATCCGGCGCACTGGTGCGCAGCTGGGCATCGACACGGATGCCCTGGCCGACCTCAAGCCCGGCGGCCATGGCCAACTCAGTGTTGGGTCGCATGCCGATGCCCACCACCACCAGATCGCAGAGCAGCAACTGGCCGTCGACCAGTTGCACGGACTCAACGCCGGTAGTGCCCTGCACCGCCTCAATGACCACGTTCAGTCGGACATCCACGCCCTGGCTGCGATGCAGTTCCAGCAGCACGCTGGACAACCGCTCCGGCAGGACGCGGCCAGCCAGGCGCGGTCCGGCCTCGAGCAAGGTCACGGCGCAACCCAAGGCACGGGCGGTCGCTGCGACTTCGAGTCCGATGAAGCCGCCACCGATGATCACCAATCGAGCCTCGGGCCGCAGCAAAGCGCGCAGTGCCAGGGCCTCGTCATGGGTACGCAGATAAAGCACATTGAGCAGATGCTCGGGCACGGAGGTCAGTCGCCGCGACCGCCCTCCCGTCGCAAGCAACAGACGGGCGTAATGTAACCAGCTGCCGTCGGCCAATTGCAGACGATGCTGCTGCGGATCCAGGCATTTCACCGGGTTGCCGGCCAGGTGTTCGATGTCCAGTTCGGCGAGCTGAGCGCTATCGCACAGACTGCAGCCCGCCAGATCCACCGTGCCCTGCAACAGCCCTTTTGACAGCGGCGGACGTTCGTAGGGAAGGTGGAACTCGTCGCCGATCAGAATCAGCCGACCGCGATAACCTTCGCCGCGCAAGGTCAGGGCCGCGCGGCCACCCGCATGCCCGGCGCCGACGATGACCAGTGGAGCATTGGCAGAACTCATGGCACAGACTCCGCGCAGTTAAACCGTGATGGCGAGCAGCACACGCCCCGCTTCGACCCGGACTTCATAGGTCTTGAGATTGACGCACACCGGTGCGCCAAGGGCTTTGCCGGAGCGGTAGTCGAAACGCCCGTTGTGCTTGGGGCACTCGACGACATGATCCATCACCAAACCATCAGCCAAGTGGATGGACTCGTGGGTGCACAGGCCCGCAGTGGCGAAAAACTCGCTGTTAGCGGAGCGGTAGACGGCATAGGTGTGCTGGCCATGGTCGAAGCGAATGACATCTTCGTCGTCGATATCGTCCACGGCACATACATCGATCCATTGATCGGTCATGGCGTTTTCTCTTGTAGTGGTACAGATAGGAAGGTGTCAGGCCGGCGTTACTTCAGGTTCTGCCTGGACGTTGGCGGCCGGCGCTGCGCGTTGTGGCAAAGGACGAGAGACGAAATAAGTCGGGTCTTTGCGCTGCTTCCAGATGGTCGGGATGATTTCCTTGAAGGCCTCGAACAGGCTGGTGTAAGGCGGCGGGCAGTCACGGCGGATATCCTCGTGAAGCTGCGCCAGCGCGTGAAACGGCACCATCGGATACATGTGATGCTCAAGGTGATAGTTCATGTTGAGGTACATGAAGCGCAGCACCGGGTTCATGTAAATCGTGCGGCAGTTGCTGCGGTGATCGAGTACGTCCTCAGCCAGGCCGACATGCTGCGAAAGGCCGAACAGGTAGGACAGCCAACCGCCATAGAGGGTCGGCAGGCCGATAAACATCAGCGGCAACCAGCTCTGCAGATAAACCGCAGTACCCACGGTGAGCGCATAAATCGCTAGCCAGACGCGTGCGTCCCTCACCACCTTGGGCCACTCGGACTCGGGGATGAACGTCTGCTCTTCTTCACCCATCCGCCCTACCGCGTGCTTGCAGACTGACCACATCGTGTTCAACGCGTAAGGCATTCTGAACAGGCTCAGCACCATATTTATCAGGCTTGGCGGACGTGGTTCGACGATCTCCGGATCGCGGCCGACGATCACGGTGTCGGTGTGGTGCCGTGCATGGCTCCAGCGCCAGACTTGGGGTTCGAACATGAACATGAAGCTCGACAGCTGATAGACCACATCATTCATCCAGCGGGTCTTGAACGCCGTACCGTGACCCGTTTCGTGCCAACGGGCATTGGACGCCGTGCCGTAGAGCAGCCCGTAGACGAAGAAGAACGGAACGCAGGCCCAGGAGCCCCAGAACCAGTAACCGCCGAACCCGGTGACGACCATCGAGAGCAGCCAGATCGCGGTATCGCGCAACGCCGGGCCATCGCGGCGCTGCATCAATTCCTTCATGCGTTTACGGGAAATGGGCGATTGGTACCAGCTTGCCGATACCAGACCTTTTTGCGCCGCTTTGGCGGCTTCGGGACCGATCAATCGATAATCCCGAGGCACGGGTTTATCGGGGTGTTCAAAGGCTGCGTTTTGTTCAGGCATTTTATTGTTCTCCGCAAGCTTGATGGTTTTAGGCACTTGCTTCGATGCGGGATCACATCGTTGGAGAAAAGATAGAGAGCGCACTGATTACCCTCAAGCCCTTGAATACATTCCCTATCAAGCTATCATCCAGGCCCATTGAAGCTTGATAGTTTTCTATCAAAGCGCTTGCGGGGCCTGCCATGAACACCACTAAACGCCCAACCATCGCCACGGTTGCCGAGCACGCTGGCTTGAGTGTCGCCACCGTGGACAGAGTGCTCAACGCCAGGGCCCCAGTCAGCCCGGCCACCGCCGAGCAGGTATTCCAGGCCGCCGAAGCGGTCGGTTATTTTGCTGCCAGGCTGATCGGCCAGCGAATCCGCGAACGTCGTCCCAGCTACCGTTTCGGCATCCTCTTGCTCGGCACCGCCCAGGCGTTCTATGGCAACGTTGCCGCCGCCATCACCGAGGCCGCGCAACGTCAAACCGGTGCCAACCTGAGCTGTCATTTCGAATACGTATTCGATCGCACGCCCAGCGCCATCATTGCCCAGATCGAACAACTGGCAGTGCAGTGCGATGGTCTGGCGGTGGTCAGCTTCGCGCATCCGCTGATCAATGCCGCCATCGCTCAGATCAGAGCCGCCGGCGTGCCGGTGATCGCCCTGCTCTCCGACATCCATGAGGCAGCAGATGAGCCGTACGTCGGCCAGGATAATCATGAGGTCGGGCGCACCATGGGCTGGCTGATGGCTCACACCTGTGGTGCACGCAAAGGCAGCATCGGGGTACTGCTCGGCGGCCACCGTTTTCTCGGCCATCAGGCTCGGGTCGAGGGGCTGCGCAGTTACCTGACGGAGCACGCACCGGGGTTGCGACTGCTTGAAGCGGTGATCAATCTGGACAACTGTGACATCACCGAAGAGGCAACGCTGGAACTCCTGGCGCGCCACGACGACTTGCGGGGGCTGTGCGTGGTCGGCGGTGGCGGCGACGGAATCATCAGTGCCCTGTCGCAGGTGCCGAAGCGGCCGTCGCTGTGCAGTATCCTGCAGGAGTCGACCGAGCTGTCGCGACAAGCCCTGGCTCAAGGATTGATCAGCCTGGTCATCGATTCCCAGCCGCGCTTGCTGGCGGCAGCGCTGGTCGACTTGCTGGTCGAGCTGCAGACCGCGACGGGCTTCGATCCGATACGGCATCGGATCCATGTTCCGTTGCAGATCATGACCTCAGAGAACGCCCGAGGCTGACGGCATGAACACCCCCATCAGAGGTGGGGTCCCGAACGGAAAGCATCGGCACTCAGCCCGAACCGATTCATCTTGTTGTACAACCCGCCACGAGAAACATTCAGCTGCCTGGCGGCCAGGCGGATGTTGCCACGGGTATCCCTGAGGGCCGCGATGATCGCATTCATTTCATGGGCGCCAAGGTCCAGGGCAGCCTGGGGTTCAGGCAAACTTCCCGGCGTCGACTGACGTAGCCTTTGCCTGATTTCAAGCGGTAGATCGGCTGGCTGGATCAACTCGGTAACCGCCAGATTGGTCGCGCGTTCAATGGTGTTTTCCAACTCGCGAACATTACCCGGCCAGCTGTAGGCTGAAAGAATATCCAACGCCTCTGGCGAAATGCCCTGCACCGATTTGCGCAGCGACCGGGCGCAACGACCGAGAAAGTGTCGCGCCAGCAATGGAACATCCTCCCGGCGCATCCGCAGCGGCGGAACCGTCAGGTTCAGTACGTTGAGCCGGTAGTAAAGATCCTCACGGAAGGCGCCCTCGGCCACCGCCTGGCTCAGGTTGCGGTGGGTGGCGGCGATGATGCGGACATCCACCTGCTGCGATTTTTTCGCGCCCACGCGAGTCACCTCGCCTTCTTGCAAGACTCGCAGCAGGCTGACCTGGGCATCAAAAGACATGTCACCGATTTCGTCGAGGAAGATCGTTCCGCCATCGGCCAATTCGAACTTCCCGGCAGATCCTCCGCGGGCCGATCCGGTGAAGGCCCCTTCGACATGACCGAACAATTCGCTCTGTACCAGGTCTCGCGGAATGGCCCCGCAATTGACAGCCACAAAAGGACCGCTGCAACGGTCGCTGGCGTTATGGATCGCCTGGGCGAACAGCTCCTTGCCGGTACCGCTTTCACCCAGGATCAGCGTGGTCGAGTCACTGCGACTGGCAATCCGCCCCAGGTGCAACGCGTCCTGTATGGCTCGCGAACTGCCCTGAATAGTCTCGAAGGTGTAGCTGGCTTGAGTGCCAATGATCCGCCGGGTAATTTCCCGAATGCGCCTGTTCTCGCGCAACGACACAATGCGCCCACCCTGCTCCAGTGAGCACACGGACACCAGGCACGCCAGGTGGCTGCGATCATGCAGCTCAAATGTGCAATCCAGATCCCGCAGCCCCTCCCCTCCGCGCAGCAGAATTTCATCGCTCAGTTCGCTCTGGCCCAGACGCTGGAACGGGCTGCCCAGCAGCTCCAGCCCCACGCGGAACAATTGGCGGGCATAACGGTTGAGCGCCTTGATGCAGCCCCGTTCATCCAGCACCACAAGTCCCTCGTTGAGCACTTCAAGGACGGTTTGTTGTTCTTCCAAAAGTGTCTGCAGCGCCATCTGCCGCGAGACCGCTTCGGCCGCTGCCTGGACGGTGCCCAGCGTATGGAAATGAAACCAGCCCGGCTCTGCGGTCAGGGTCAGCATGGCCGCCGTCCTGCCCTGAGCATCCCTGATCGGCGCGGCTGCACAATGCATGCGCCGCCGACGCAGGCCGCTCCCGAAGTTTTCCTCGGCCAGCACATAGACCAATCGGTCTTCGGCAATCGCCAGCCCTGTGCAGTTGGTGCCCTGCACCGACTCCAGCAGTCGGCTACCCACGGGGGTGATGTCCAGGCCGCAGAAATACAGCGTCGTGCCTTCGGCATCGGTCAGATTGATATGGCCCCTGGGGTTGTAAGCCAGCAACCCTCTCATGACCTCCGCCGCCGCTGCGATCAAGACGCGATTGGCCGCCAGCGTCGCGGCCAGAACGGCGGGGGCAACAAACCGGTATTCGCCATCATCAGGGTCGAGGCCGGCACTGACGCTGCGCAGCCAGGAGTCCCAAATGACCTGCCTGACCCCGACAGGTCGATCGGTGCACCCCTTCAGACAAGCCAGCCAGGCCTGGTCCAACTCAGCGATCGGTCCTTCGTTCAGCGACGCAGGACCGAGAGCGGTAAGGTAATCGAGGTCTTGCACGCTGAAGGCCATTGGCTGTGGGGTCATCATCGACATCCGCCTCTATGTTCATATTTTTGACATGTTATTATAGACATGTCATGTGAATGAACACTCCTTTCATAAAAAATCGACTAACTCTTTAAATATCAATGACTTAAATATTGGCACAGCCCTTGCTCCCTGCTGTGTACCAGCGGGGACATTCCTGCTGTCGAGTCATTGAACAACAATAAAAGGGAGTCATTTCATGAGTACGTCCAAGATCATCCGCCTGGGTCTCATCGGCGCCGGCCGCATGGGCAGCTTTCACGGCCAGACTGCCGCCAGACACATTCCCGGCGCCTGCCTGGCCGCCATCGCCGACCCTACACCCGGCCAGGCCGCCCGCCTGGCGACAGAATTGGGTGTGCAGCGGGTCTATACCGATCCACAGCAACTGCTCGATGACCCGGAAATAGATGGCGTGTTGATCGCCGCCCCGGCCCGCAGCCATGCCGAACTAGTGATCAGTGCGGCCCGGGCCGGCAAAGGCGTGTTTTGCGAAAAACCCATGGCCATCACCCTGGATGAGGCCGACCGTGCCATCGCCGCAGCCGCCGACGCGCGCGTAACGCTGCAGGTCGGCTTCAACCGTCGCTTTGCCAAGAGCTTTCGGGCTGCTCACCTGGACGTGGTCGCAGGCCGTATCGGTACGCCGCAACTACTGCGCTCGCTGACTCGCGATCCGGCGCTGAACAATCCGGCCGCCTCGCCGCAGTGGGTGATTTTCCTCGAAACCCTGATTCATGACTTCGATACCCTGCGCTACCTGAATCCCGGCGCCGAAGCGGTCGAAGTCTTTGTCATGGCCGATGCCCTGGTCGCACCGGACTACAAGGACAAGGGCCTGCTGGACACCGCAGTGGTGACGATCCGTTTCGACAACGGCGCCATCGCGACGGCCGAGGCCAATTTCCAGGCGGTCTATGGCTACGATGTTCGGGGGGAAGTTTTCGGCAGCGCAGGCATGCTGAGCATGGGCAGCCTCAATGACTCCGACCTGGTTCGCTATTTGGCCAATGGCATCCAGGCCGACACCCAGCGCATGGACACCGACCTGCTGCGTGATGCCTATGTGGCCGAACTCAACCACTTTGTCGACTGCCTGCGCACTGGCGAAAAACCACTCGCCAGCGGCGAAGATGCCCGGGCGGCACTGGCCATTGCCCGCGCGTGTATCGAGTCCTTCCAGCAAGGCAAACCTGTGCGCGTGCAAGGAGGTCGCTCATGAGTTTCACACCGTTCAAACTGGCGATCAGCGCCGAGATGGTCTTCCTCGACCTGCCGTTCACCGAACGCGTCAAACGTATTCACGCGCTGGGTTTTAGCGCCGAACTCTGGGACTGGACTAAGAAAGACATTCCAGCCCTGGTCGCCACCGGCGCTGACTTCACCTCCATGACCGGCTACATCTCGGGCAACCTGACCGATCCCGAGGACATCCAGCACCTGCTCGACAGCGCAAGAGAATCGCTGGCCGTCGCCGCACAACTGAATTGCCCGAGCCTCAACCTGCATGGCACCGGTCTTGGCGACAAAGGCTTGCCGGTCAAACCCGTGGCTCACACCACTGGGCGCATGTGGTTGAGCGCCTGCAAGACCCTGGAAAAAATCGCTCGCCTAGGCGAAGACGCCGGCCGGGTATTCTTGCTGGAAAACCTCAATACCGAGGTGGACCACCCCGGCACCCCCTTCGCTCGCGCCGAAGATACCCTGGCACTGATCGAGGCCGTGGGCAGCCCTCATTTGAAGATGAACCTGGACCTCTACCATGCCCAGATCGGCGAAGGAAACCTGATCGAACTGATCCAGCGTGCAGGCAGCGCCATCGGGGAAATCCAGGTCGCCGATGTCCCCGGCCGCATGGAGCCCGGCACTGGCGAAATCCATTATCCAGCCATTGCCAGAGCCTTGTTCCGCATGGGATACACCGGTGTCGTCGGGCTTGAGGGGTGGGCCAGTGGCGATAGCGAAGTGGCACTCGAACGCTTTCGACTAGCCTTCACGCTTGATTGAGAGAGCCACACAATGCCAACGGCGCTCTCGGCGGATTTGAATCAGAGAGCGCCAGAAATCCTCACGTTTGATCTTGATGAATTTCAACTCATAACTACAAAAGGAAAACCATCATGCGACGTTACACACTGTTTATTACCTCGCTGCTCCTGCTCAGCAGCCAGTGGGCTCACGCCGACTATCGCATTGGCGTGAGCATTGCCAAGGTCGACGATAACTTCATGACCTATGTGCGCAGCGGCCTGGAAACGGCCGCCAAACAGGAGAAGGTGCAAATCCAGTTCGAGGACGCTCAGGGTGACGTGGTGCGTCAGCTGAATCAGGTCGAAGGCTTTCTCAACCAGAAAGTCGACGCGGTCATCGTCCTGCCCGTGGACACTGCCGCGACTGCCAATATGACCCGCGCTGCTGTCGCGCAGAACATTCCGCTGGTCTACGTCAACCGCCGCCCGGACGAGCGCGTCTTGCCCAAAGGCGTGGTCACCGTGGCGTCCAACGACATTGAGGCCGGACAACTGCAGATGCGTTACCTGGCCGACAAGATGGGTGGCAAAGGCAACCTGGCGATCATCATGGGCGACCTGGCGCAAAACGCTACCCAGGGCCGAACCGATGGGGTCAAGGATGTGCTCAAGGATTATCCCGGGATCAAGATCGTCGAGCAGCAAAGTGCCGAGTGGCAGCGCAGCAAAGGGATGGATCTGACCAGCAACTGGGTGCTGGCTGGCTCAAACTTCGATGCCATCGTCGCTAACAACGACGAGATGGCCATCGGCGCGGCCATGGCCCTGCAACAGGCCGGCAAGGCCAAAGGCTCGGTTCCGGTGGTCGGCGTAGACGGCTTGCCTGACGGACTGGCGGCCATCAAACGCGGTCAGTTGGCGGCCTCGGTGTTTCAAGACCCCAAAGCCCAGGCGACCAGCGCCCTGCAAGCCGCCATCAAGATGATCAAAGGCGAACCGGTCGAAGCAAATGTCTGGGTGCCCTACAAGCTGATCACGCCGGACCTGGTGGCGACTTACGAGCAGCACTTCAAATAATCCCAAGCAGGGGCGTGATTCGGCCCACGCCTCCTCAATGCGAAATTATCCCGTGGTCCATCGCGTATTTGACCAAGGCCGCGGGCTTGTCGATGTTGAGTTTGCGACGGATGCTCAAACGATGGGTCTCCACAGTCCGAACGCTGATGTCCAGCTCGCGAGCCATTTCCTTATTGTTCATTCCCTGAACCATCTTGCACAGCACTTGACTCTCGCGCGGCGTCAGTTCGTTATCGGTCGGCTTGTCGGCGATGAGCCTCTGTGCGATTTCTGCACTGTAAAACGTCCCGCCGCTGGCGATAGCTTCAATGGCCGCAATGATTTCCCGTGAAGGTGCATTCTTCAGCACATAGCCGCTGGCGCCAGAACGAACAGATTCACTCACATACTCATAGTTGTCGTACATGCTGAGTACAAGAATCTTCAGCAACGGATACTGCTTGCTCAACACGCGGGTCAGTTCAAGCCCGTTCATGTCCTTCAGACTGATGTCGACCAGTAACAGGTCCGGCTGACAGAGCCTCACCATCTCAATCGCCTCGGCTCCATTCTCGGCTTCTCCCACCACCTCCAGGGGAGACATGACCGCCAGCAGAGCCTTGATCCCGTCACGGACCAGGGAGTGATCGTCGACCAGGGCGACGCGGATTGGGTAGAGCAGGTTCATCGGGGGCGTTCACTCTTGTTGTTATTGGGCGAGTCAGTATTTTGTACCGGGAATTTTCATCGGCAGCAGAATGTCCAGCACACTTCTTCCCGGCGTCGATGTGAGGTCGAATCGTCCGCCAAAATGCTCGACACGCTCACGGATATTGCGCAGGCCGATGCCGGAGTGACGACGTTCGACTTGAGCGACGTTGAAACCGATACCGTCATCGACCACTGTCAGCCGTATGGACTCTTCGGACCCGTGCAGGGTAATGGATACGTTTTGGGCCCGTGCATGTCGTTCGATGTTGGTCAGGCCTTCTTGCACAATGCGAAACAACGAGACCGACGCCCCATCGACCAGGTGGCAATCGAATTCGTTGTTGTCGCAGGTCACCACGAGCCCGCTTCGCTGCTCGAACTCTGCGGCGAGTTGACCAATCGCCGCCGGCAGACCCAGCGTGTCGAGCAGCGACGAGCGCAGGTCGTGAGAGAGGCTGCGAACCTCGCCAATTGCGTCTCCCAGGCGCTCCGTGGCTTCTCGTAAAATGCTCAACCCCGTGTCTTGTCCATTCTCCAGCACATGGCTGGCCAGTTCGAACTGGAACTTTATGGAAACCAGTACCTGGCTGATACCGTCGTGCAGCTCACGGGAAACCCGTGATCGCTCTTCCTCCTGCAAACTGACGATACGCTGGGTCAAACGTTGAAGTTTTTTGTCGGCCAGACGCTGCTCGCTGACGTTCAGCGTCATGCCGCTGGCGAAGACGAAAAGCACTGCCACGAGGGCCACCACGGCAATCGCGAGCATCGTTTTGCGGATGCCCTGAGCCACCTCGTCACGCGCCTGCTGTGTGGCGCGCTCAACGTCCTCAAGGTAGATGCCGGTACCGAGCATCCAGCCCCAACGATCCAGCATCACGACATAAGCGAGCTTGTCGGTCACTTGACCGGACGAGGGTTTGTTCCAGGCGTAACGTTGAAAGCCTTCTCCTGATTCCGCACTTTTCAGTAACGCCTGGATCACCGGCAAACCGTGAGGGTCCTTCATGTCCCAGAGGTATTTGCCCACCAGTTCCGACTGCCGCGAATGCATCAGACTGCGACCCTGGCGGTCGTAGACGAAAAAGTAGCCATTGATACCAAAGCTGAGCTTACGCAGTTCTTCCAGAACCTGTTGCTGCGCGCGCTCGTCACCCTTGCCGTTGTCGTATAGCGGCGCGATCAGGCTTTGCGCCATTTCAACGTAGTTTTTCAGCTCTGCTCGCTTGCTGGCCAGAATGCTGTCTTCGATCAATTGCGCCTGCTGATCACCCAGCTGGCGGTTCAGAGAAATCACCAGCGCGCAGATGACCGCAATCGCCAACACCAGCGGCAGAATCCCGAGCGCGACGATTTTATGTTTGAGCTGCATCTCTGCTCCTGACCGGGCCGAGGGAAGGCGAAGGCTTGGCATCATATGCCAAAGACACGCGCGTCCAGTAGCGACGCTGGACGGAATGACGTGCGGCTCAGTTGAAATGCAAAACCTGTGGGAGCGGGCTTGCTCGCGAAGGCGGTCTATCAGACGACATCGATGTTGAATGACAGATTGCTTTCGCGAGCAAGCCCGCTCCCACAAAGAGATCAGCGCCGTCTACGTAGAACTACGCAGATGGTGCGTACGTAGTCGTGCGGATACATTTATTGACGGCATACGCGGATATTGGGCCAGCTCCGCATAGCGGACACAATTATAAAAATTACCGCCGCAGTCCACTGGCTGTCGGCAGGAGACACGCAATGACCCGTCTGGCTAAACACCTCGCCTGGTTTGCCGTGGCTGTCCTGGGAGCTTTTGCGCTGAGTGTCGTGGCCCTGCGCCGCGGCGAAGCCATCAACGCGCTCTGGATCGTAGTCGCAGCAGTCGCTATCTATCTTGTCGCATACCGCTATTACAGCCTGTTTATCGCCAATAAGGTGATGCAGCTCGACCCCGGTCGAGCCACCCCCGCCGTCGTCAACAACGATGGTCTGGATTACGTCCCGACCAACAAACACATTCTCTTCGGTCACCACTTCGCCGCCATCGCGGGCGCCGGGCCACTGGTCGGCCCAGTACTGGCGGCGCAGATGGGCTATTTGCCCGGTACGCTCTGGCTGATCGCCGGCGTGGTGCTGGCCGGTGCGGTTCAGGACTTTATGGTCCTGTTCATGTCCACCCGCCGCAACGGCCGCTCCCTGGGCGACATGGTCCGTGAAGAAATGGGTCGTGTCCCCGGGACCATCGCGCTGTTCGGCTGCTTCCTGATCATGATCATCATCCTCGCGGTGCTGGCGCTGATCGTGGTCAAGGCCCTGGCCGATAGCCCGTGGGGCATGTTCACGGTGATGGCGACCATCCCGATCGCGATGTTCATGGGCATTTACATGCGCTACATCCGCCCGGGTCGCATCGGTGAAATCTCCATCGTCGGTGTGCTGCTGTTGCTCGGTTCGATCTGGCTCGGTGGGCAGATTGCCGCTGATCCGGTCTGGGCCAAAGCCTTTACCTTCACCGGGATCCAGATCACCTGGATGCTGATCGGCTACGGTTTCGTTGCCGCGGTAATGCCGGTCTGGCTGATCCTGGCGCCACGCGACTACCTGTCGACCTTCCTCAAGATCGGCACCATCATGGCCCTGGCGATCGGCATCCTGATCACCATGCCCGAGCTGAAAATGCCGGCACTGACCCAGTTCATCGATGGCACCGGACCGGTATGGAAAGGCGGGCTGTTCCCGTTCCTGTTCATCACCATCGCCTGTGGCGCGGTCTCCGGTTTCCACGCGCTGATCGCTTCCGGGACCACGCCGAAACTGTTGGCCAGTGAAGGCCATGCCCGTTACATCGGTTATGGCGGCATGCTGATGGAATCCTTCGTGGCCATCATGGCGATGGTTGCTGCTTCGGTGATCGAGCCGGGCGTCTACTTCGCCATGAACAGCCCGGCGGCAATCGTCGGCGGTGATGTGATGCAAGTTGCGCAGACCGTCAGCAGCTGGGGTTTTGCGATCACTCCGGAAGCCCTGCAAGCGGTGGCCAGGGACATCGGTGAAACCACCGTCCTGGCCCGTGCTGGCGGTGCGCCGACTCTGGCGGTCGGTATCGCGCAGATCCTGCACAGTGTTCTGCCGGGTGAAAACACCATGGCGTTCTGGTACCACTTCGCGATCCTGTTCGAAGCGCTGTTCATCCTGACCGCGGTCGACGCCGGCACCCGTGCCGGGCGTTTCATGCTGCAGGACTTGCTCGGCTCCTTTGTGCCAGCGCTCAGACGTACGGAGTCCTGGACTGCGAACCTGATCGCGACCGGTGGTTGCGTGGCGATGTGGGGTTACCTGCTGTACCAGGGCGTGATCGACCCGCTGGGTGGCATCAACACCTTGTGGCCGCTGTTCGGTATCTCCAACCAGATGCTGGCCGGTATCGCGCTGATGCTCGGCACCGTTGTGCTGATCAAAATGAAACGCCAACGCTACATCTGGGTGACCCTGCTGCCAGCGGCCTGGCTGCTGATCTGCACCACCACCGCCGGTTTCATCAAGCTGTTCGACGCCAACCCGGCGATCGGCTTCCTGTCGCTGGCGAAGAAATACAGTGATGCGCTGGCCAACGGTCAGATCCTCGCACCGGCCAAGGACATCACGCAGATGCAGCACGTGATCTACAACGCCTACACCAACGCAACGCTGACGGCGCTGTTTCTGTTCGTGGTCTTCAGCATCCTGTTCTATGCGCTCAAGGTCGGTATTTCCGCCTGGGGCAGCAAGGAACGCACGGATAAAGAATCGCCATTCCAGGCTGTTCCGGACGCGTAATCGAGGATTGCAACTATGTTCAATGACCTGAGTCGCCTCGGTAAATACCTCGGTCAGGCCGCGCGCCTGATGGTCGGCATGCCCGACTACGACACCTACGTCGAGCATATGCAAACCAAACACCCGGACAAACCGGTGATGAGCTACGAGGCGTTCTTCCGGGAACGCCAGGAGTCTCGTTACGGTGGCAAGGGTGGGCCGAAGTGCTGTTAACCCGGCTGCCGGGTTAACGCGATCCCTGTGGGAGCGAGCCTGCTCGCGATGACGGTCTTGCATTCAACATTCGTGTTGACTGACAGTCCGCCATCGCGAGCAGGCTCGCTCCCACATTCGTTTTGTGTTCCTTCAGTCATCAGGAGAACCACCTTTGTCCTCTCCCATCCCGGTAACGATCCTCAGCGGCTTTCTCGGCGCCTGCCTCACTTCCAACTGATACTATTGCGGGAAAGCAAAACAAGGACGTAATGACAGTGGACAAGGAAATCATCCTGATGCGACATGGCCAGCCGGATCTGGTCGTGGTCGACAAGGTTTCAGCGCTCGATATGAAACGCTGGATCGTGCAATACGAGCTATCCGAAATCATCGACCAGCCGGTTCCGAAGGCCAGTGTGGCGCTGGCCGTCAGCGCCAAAGTGATCGTGTCGAGCAGTGCGCCCCGGGCACTGACATCTGCTCGGGCGCTGGGCCTTCAGCCGACCCTTGTAGACGAGATTTTCTGCGAGGCGCAGTTGCCCTATGGACGATGGACACTGCCGCGCCTTTCACCGTTTACGTGGGCATTTATTCTTCGAGTTTTATGGTTATGCGGCTTCTCGGGGAAGGTCGAGTCTGCCCGTGAGGCCAGAATACGCGCGAATACGGCAGCTCAACGACTTCAGTCCCTGGCCAACGAAGGGCCAGTCCTTCTGCTCGGTCATGGATTCATGAATCGAATGATCGCGAAGCAGTTGGAGGCTGCCGGATGGACTCGCCATAAAAGCAATGGCAACCGTTACTGGAGCGCAACGACCTATCGAATGAATCAGAGCCAAGGCACGGCGACCTCTGCCTGAACCGTCTCGGATTTCTCCTCTTCGACCTCGCCGTTCAGCGCCTTGTGCATTTTCACTGTGTCCAGCGCCCCGACCCATTTGGCAATGACCAGGGTGCCGACACCGTTACCAATGGTGTTGGTGATCGCTCGTGCTTCCGACATGAACCGGTCGACGCCCAGCAACAACACCATTCCCGCCACCGGAATGGTGCCGAGGGAAGATAACGTCGCCGCAAGAATGATGAATCCCGAGCCGGTGACACCGGCAGATCCCTTGGAGGTAAACATCAGGACTGCCAGGACGATCAACTGATCCGTCAGGGTCAGCGGGGTGTTCGTTGCCTGCGCGATGAAGATCGCGGCGATGGTGTAATAGATCGCCTGCCCATCCGGGTTGAACGTCAAACCGGAGGGAATGATCATCCCGGCAACGGGTTTGGAAACGCCCGCCCTCTCCATCTTGGAAATCATCTGCGGCAGCACCGATTCCGAAGAGCTGGTGCCGAGTACGGTGAACAGTTCTTCCTTGATGAATTTCAGAAATTTCCACAGGCTGAAACCGCTGTAGCGGCAGATCGGCCCCAGCACAAAGATCACGAATACCGCGCAGGTCAGGTAGACGCAGGCCATCAGCTTGCCCAGCGAGAACAACGAGCCGAAGCCGTATTTACCGATGGTGAACGCGATGGCGCCGAATGCACCGATGGGGGCCAGGCGCATGACCATGTTGACGATGCGGAACATCCCTTGCATCAGGCTATCCAGCGTCTCGACGAAGATTTTTCCGCGCGGTCCCACATGCGCCAGTGCAATGCCGAGCAGGATGGAAAACAGCAGGATTTGCAGCACGTTACCCTTGGCGAAGGCATCCACGATGGTGTCGGGAATGATGTTCATGACGAAGTCCATGAACGACGCGTGTTTCACCGCTGAGGTGTAGGTTGCCAGACTGGAAGTGTCCAGCGTGGCGACATCGATGTTCATGCCCGCGCCGGGCTTGAACACATCAACGACCACCAGACCGACGACCAGCGCCAGCGTGGACACGACTTCGAAGTAGAGCAGCGCCCGGAAGCCGACACGGCCCAGCTCCTTCATATTTTCCATGCGTGCAATACCCGTGACCACGGTCAGGAAAATCACCGGAGCGAGGAGCATTTTGATCAGCTTGATGAAAGCGTCGCCCAGGGGTTTGAGCGCTGCTGCGGTTTCGGGAACGAACACCCCGACGATGGCGCCGAGGATCACGGCGATGAGCACTTGTACGTAGAGTTTGCCAAATATTCTTTTCATGACAGGGCCCTGATTTTTTATTGTTGTCAGGAAATGCCAAGGGGTCGGATTCAGTGATCTGCCCCTTGGCGGTGCGCCGCAGTACTCCTTTCAATCGGTGGAAAATTTCAGCGGTTGATCAATTCGATGACCGCATCAGTGACCTGGCGGGTGGTGGCCTTCCCTCCCAGGTCCGGGGTATGCAAACCGCTTTCCGTCACGGCTTCGATGGCCGACATCAGCTGCTTCGCCGCCGCTGGTTCGCCGAGATGCTCGAGCATCATGGCGGCCGTCCAGAACGTCGCAATCGGGTTGGCAACACCTTTGCCGGTGATGTCGAAGGCCGAGCCGTGGATCGGTTCGAACATCGACGGGAATCTGCGCGAAGGATTCAGGTTGGCGGTCGGCGCGATGCCCAGGCTGCCGGACAAAGCAGCGGCCAGATCGGACAGGATGTCGGCGTGCAGGTTGGTGGCGACAATAACGTCCAGCGTCGATGGCTTGAGCACCATACGTGTGGTCACCGCGTCGACCAGTTCCTTGTCGATCCTGACGTCCGGAAAATCCTTGGCGACTTCGTAGAAGATCTCATCCCACAGCACCATACCGTGACGCTGAGCGTTGGATTTGGTGACCATGGTCAGGTGTTTGCGTGGACGGCTTTGCGCCAGTTCGAAAGCGAAGCGGTGAATGCGCTCTACCCCGGCACGGGTGAACACCGACACTTCGGTCGCGACTTCTTCAGGCAGGCCCCTATGGACCCGACCGCCATTGCCGGAGTACTCGCCCTCGGAATTTTCACGCACCACCACCCAGTCGATCTGATCACCATTGAGCAGCGGGCTTTTTACCCCCGGCAGTACGCGAGCCGGACGCACGTTGGCGTACTGGTCGAAGCCCTGGCAAATCGGCAGGCGCAGGCCCCAGAGAGAAATGTGATCCGCTACGTTGAGCGCACCGACCGCGCCAAAGAAGATGGCGTCGAAGGTCTTCAGTTCTTCCAGTCCACCTTCCGGGATGTAGTAGCCGTTTTTCAGGTAGTTATCCGAGTTCCAGTCGAAGTGTTTGAAGTCCAGTTCGAAGCCGGATTTTTTCGATAAGGCTTGCAGCACCTCGACGCCCGCGGCGATCACTTCAACACCGATACCATCACCTGGAACCGCAGCAATTTTGTATGCGCTCATCAATCAACTCCACTCTCGTCACGTTCTTGTTGTGCCTGTCGAACAGGGGTGTTCAAGCAGGGTGTGAGCGGAGTATATGTAGTGAACAAATGAGCGTGAGTTACTCCAAATCACTACATAGATGAATTTGAGTTACCAATGAGCCAAACCCTGGATTTGTCTTTTTTCTACCTTCTGGCCAACAAAGGCAGCCTGGCGGCGACTGCTCGAGAGCTTGGTGTGACACCGCCGGCGGTGAGCAAACGCCTGACCGCGCTGGAGGCACGGCTCGGCATACGCCTGGTCAACCGCACCACGCGCTCGATGAGCCTGACCTCGGAAGGTGAACTGTATTTTTCGCATGCCGCCCGCATCCTGACGCAGATCGATGAGGTCGAGCAGTTGATCAGCAGCAGCCGGGCGACGCCTAAAGGCCTGATTCGCGTCAACGCCTCATTGGGATTCGGTCGGCGCTACATTGGCCCTGCACTGGGAGCGTTCTTCGCGCTATACCCCGAGGTGGAAATACAGCTGGAAATCAGCGATCACCCGCTCGACCTGGCGACTCACGGGTTTGACTTGGGTATTCGTTTCGGCACTCTGCCGGACGCGGCCTTCCACGCACGCAAGATCGCCTCCAATCGCCGTCTGTTATGCGCCTCGCCGCTGTACCTGGAAAAACATGGCATACCTCAACGCCTGACGGATTTACAGCAACACAATTGCATCTTCCTGCGGCAAAACGAAACGCCCTACGGTGTGTGGAGTTTCACCAACGGTGGGCGCACTCAAAACATCAAGGTGCGCGGAGCCTTAGGCTGCAACGACGGTGAAGTAGCCCTGAACTGGGCGCTGGAAGGTTATGGAATTCTGCTTCGGGCCGAATGGGACATCGCCCGGTATGTGCGCAGTGGTCGCCTGCGCCTGGTGCTGGAAGATCAGACACCGACTCGCGCCGACGTCTATGCCGTGTACCCGCAACAGCTGCATCTGTCGGCGCGCGTGCGCAGCCTGATCGATTTCCTGGTTGAGCGCTTCAAGCACATTGATCACCTGGAAGAGCCACAATCGTCGTTCGACTGAACAGCGTTGGCCTGCGTCAGCTTTCGATGAAACTGCTGCCTTCGCCGATGTGTCATACCATTACAAGCTGAATCATTCGGCATGACCTGGCGCGGCGTTGTGTTTCTGCACTCTGGTTCAAACGGCCCGCGCCACCAGGCTTTGCAGTGTCTGCCAATTCAGGGAGTACAAACGTGCACGATCCCTTCAATCTTCTTCGTTTCGTCGAGGCCCAGCGCCCGGTTTTTAGCCGAGCCATGGAAGAGTTGCGTGCCGGGCACAAGACCAGCCACTGGATGTGGTTCATCTTCCCGCAACTGCATGGCCTAGGGCGTAGCGAGATAGCCGAACGCTTTGCCATTTCTGGTACTGCCGAAGCCCGGGCCTATCTGCTGCATGACGTGCTGGGTCCACGGCTGGAGGAAAGCGTCAGTACCCTCCTGCAACACAGCGACAAGAGCGCACTGCAAATCCTTGGCCACCCCGATGACCTGAAATTGCGCTCCTGCCTCACGCTGTTCGCCAGCATCAAGCCCGAACACCCGCTATTCCAGCAGGCCCTCGATCAGTTCTTCGCCGGCGAGCCAGACACCAGGACCCTGTTCCTTCTTGGAGAATAAGGTCGACGCGAGCTACGTCGCCAACACCACGTCGAACCTCGAAGACAGCGTGATCGGGCAGTTGGGGTTGATGCAACTGACCATTCGCAGCTGCTATTGATGGCCGGCAGGAATCGGCAAAAGCGAACCTTCCTCGATCATTCGCGAAAATGGACGCGCTGCGCGTACCACCAACACGCCCAGACGATGGTGATCACCAAGGAAGCGACGCAGAAGATCATGGTCTGATTACGTGCATCGCCAAGATCCTCTCGGGAAAGCAAGCCAAGTATCTGGATGGCCATCCCCCCAAAAAGCGCCAGGAACCCCATTCGCCAAGCGAACATGCGCTGGCGATAAACCTCGAAAGCCAGCGGGAGCATTACGGCGCCATAGATGACGGAAAGATAGCGAAGTCTATCGTCTGCATAGTGGGTAAAGACCGAACCACTTGGATCGCCCAGGGAAGGCTGGATATCCGTTATGGCAGAAACGCAGAGCATAAGCCCTTGGAAGGCGAGCACCGCTGTGACAATCACGATGACAGTGGGTGGCCGCTTTGGGGCACTCCGAAGCTCACTTGGCGACAAACCTTTTGATGGAGTTGCGACCTGATTACTCAGCGCTGTGCGAATAACGTCAGACAGCCATGCCCGATCATTGCGGGCAAACCACATACAGATCCGCATCACGCCAATGCCACAGGCAATCATCGCAAACCCCGCCAGCGGCAAGAGTGTAGTGTCTGGCGCAGGCACAGCGGCAAATAATGACAATGCTGTATGGAGCACACAAAACCCGAACCAGAAGCCCATGAAGAGCTTAACTGACCAGTGCAGCGCAAAACGCCCGGTTAGCACGACCTGGTTTTGACGCACCTGGAATCGGCCGACGAAAACTGGCTTGAACGAGTTGCGCACCATCGGGATGACACGTTGGAGCGAAACGCGAGACTCCGTCACAGTTCCCATGGCCGCTTCTCGCGAAAGCGTAAACATAGCCCAGCGCCGTGTCGCGGCTTTCAGGCGTTCAACAGATTCCGCCAGTCCGAACGAACTCTCAAACTCGACCAGATCCGATCCCACCCACAACTCCCTCATCCATCGGAACATATAGCCCCCTTTTGGCGCGCCACGCCTGGATTTCAGGCACTGGCCGTTTTCTACCCGTGACAGGTTGCCATGGGGTTGAGAGCGGACATCGTTCCTGGCGTCGACTGGTTAACTGTAGCCTCTTCCACGTGTGTGTCCCTCCCAGGCTTAGTCGACCTCGCACTTCACGACGAAAGCATCCTGACCCTTATGCTCAGACCAACAGAGAGAGTTCTTGGACGAACAACTGCTGAGGTTATCGCGAATGCTGTTGCTACTGCGTCGGTCGTGGCAGAAGGTGTCTATGATTGGGTGTGATAGGAAAAACTGCCTGGAATGCCAGTTCTCCAGGTAATTGCAGTTGTGAAACATGATGATATGAGAGTGTGTCATGAGCGATCCAGATGAAATTGTCCGAGAATTTGCCTTGCAACGAATTGCGAACATCTTCAATGTCTCGGTGAATTCTCTTAACAAAGAGGCGGTATTTGGAAGTGACTTGAAAGCCACCCACTCTCCCGGTCTATTTAACCCAAATGAATATGATAAAATTGAAGGCGATATACTCGATGTATGCAACAGAAAAGCATACAAAGCAATCAGCTCTGGCAACTTGACCATTCGCACTGTCGGCGATTATTGCGACCACATGATCAAATGCTACAAGAAAAAACCAAAGGATGTTATTCAGACATTGAAAATAACCTCGCTTAGCTAAAAAAACATTGGAGAAATGCAACGGGAGGTATATATGCTTTGGCTAACTCTACAGCTGATGATTTTATGGTGTATATTTATATCGGCTGCAATGGCGTTTGCACCAGAGCGCGTGCTCGGCCATGTCAGACAAAGTCGCGTCTGGATGTGGTACATGAAAACCATGTTTAGTATTTCAAGCGAATCGCTTAGTAGCAAAACAGCTGTTCGGTGGGTGTGCATTCAAGGAGGAATCGGTTTGGTTGCGGCACTGCTGACGCAGTATGCTTGGTTTATCAATCCTGCCTACAGTCCATAGCCTGCCGTTCATCGTTGCCAAATCCAGGGGCGTGCGTGGCAGGTCGCAGTGCTAGACTCAAAAAACCGACATGCAAAATGCGCGACCAAACTGAATAGTCTTGATTAAAAAACACTATCAGAAGGAAAAAAACATGAGCGCAACGAAAGACAATATTATCTCAGCGATAAAAACTGTTATCTCATTCAGCATTTTAACAAGCGGAACGTATGTGATACTCATCCCACTGTTTGCTCCCGACTACAAGACGCCTTCCATTTTGGTAATTGGCGTCGTAGCATCCGCCTTGACAAATGGCTATATCGGCTATCACGTCGCAGCAGACGATATATCACTCATAAAAATTGGCTTTAGCTTTTGCTATGCAATAGCAACAAGCATTCTTGTATTGTTATTCTCACTATTTATAATTCTAAACATCCGTGGTGCATGATTCATCGCGGTGCAATCTGCCTACCAGCATATTTCCCTCGGCCACTGCGGCGCAGGCCCGGCTGCATCAGTAATGAGCGCCTGGTTTAATTAGACTACTACAGCCAACTATTTTGCCGAGTAAATTGCTCTAAGAGAACGAGCACGATCATGTTCAGGGAGTGCGTTTATAGCCCCCAGATACGCAATTACAGCTTTACACACAGCAGGAGATGAGGCCGCTGTCCTTTCTTTCGATGCGAGTAACTGAATTTGATCTTGTGAAAGCAACTTCAGCACCTTAGTGATAATTAACTGGCGCTCATGATCCGAGACCTGTATTGCATTTTTCGGGTCACTACCACGGACCAGGTCGTTCAGCAGGGTCAGCTCACGTGCCGCCAGTTCAGGCGGCAAAAGTGATCTGGTGTCCTTCGGCGTACTCTTCGGAAAGACCGCTTCTACGCAGGCATCCGTACTCTTAAGGCTTATTGCCTTTACTTGGTCAAACATTAAGCGGCTGTAGTCCAATATCGTTTTATCGGTTGCCAAGGGCAAAAGCCACGCGATCAGATAACTCACCTGCTCCCTACCGGCAGCCATGATCTCCGCGTCCGATTTTCGTGCTTGAACCTTCTCCCACGCCTTGTCTACGATCCGCTCAAATGCGTCTGGATATTTCAGCGATAGCGTGTCGAATGCCGGTATCTTTTTTAGCGCATTTTCCAACTGCTCTCGCGTTAGCATCGATGTCGCTACCGTTGCCGTTTCTCCGCCAGAACTCTGCCGAGTGAGCACGCCTGCGGCGAGCATCTCATCGTGCGATGGATACCATACATTTTGGGTCGATGTGCCGACGATTTTTTGAATAAATGAAGAAGAAAACCCCACCCGACGGTACGTGTTTTCCGCAGAGTTTGAGTCGTTTTTATTAATTTTGTTGTTCGAACCAGTTGCTTTGAACGAATGAAATCCAATGCGCGCTTTTGGATCAGCAGTCCGCTCTTTACCTGCAAGGAAAGCGATTGTGCAAGCCGACGTACACTCCTGTTCCACGTAGGTATTCAGGTGTCTGTCAGAAATCAGCTTGGCAATCATGACGCCTTGCCTGACCCAGCCCCCATTTGAATACAAAACCACCGTCGTAACAGAGGGTGCAATGTCCAGCACCTTAGACAGCGCATCTGCCGTGCCATCGTTTATTCCACCTTTTAGCAGAATCGACTTGCCATCTGCGCGAAGCTCAAGCTTCACCTCCGGCCCCGGCTGACTACCCAGTGCGACATTCCAGTGTTCGCTTAAAGGCCCAGCCATGTTCAAGACGTCCCCAAGAGTCTTGAGCACACCAAGAATAATGAACAATTTGGCCAGACCGGACCAAAACGGTTTACCACCACGACCAACATGTTTATTTGCTGATGCCCATGTCCCGCTGATTGCCCAGGCCCATACGAGCAATCCACTGGCTGTCACGAGCAGGACGCCAGCAGAACCATATCGAGCCGGAAAATTTTCGCTGAGCCACGGCAGTATCAAAATGCCTAGCATCGGCGCGAACATGGAGATAAGGAATGTGTTAACCCAGTATGATCGACCTAAAGAGTAGTCACCGTTGAAATGCTTCCTGAAAAAGGTGAAAGGCCCGCTATATGTCTGCGTGGGCTCCATCAACTCCCCTCCATTGACGTGATGTCAACATTACCCACGACTGACTCTGGTGGCGTCCGACACTTGCTGTATTTCAGTCGGTCAAGAGCCTAGCTTAGTCCATACAGCTAACCAGGGCACGACGATGCCATGCTCTAGAGTCAATGCTGCGAATTCGCTGTGTATCACAGTGTGTATGAATGACATCCCGATACAACTCTTGGTACAGGGGAAATGGGATGACCGGAATAACAGCGCGCCAATGCTCGTCATGGGTTCTGCTCACCCTGCTCGCCGTCAACCTGGCGCTGACAGCGGGATGTGCAGGCAAAGCTGCCGCGCATCGCTATTCGGTCTCAAGCATAGGCTCAAACTGCTACGCAAAAGCGCTACCCACTGTCGGCGAAGGCGGCTTGGCCTGGGGGCTCCACTTTGGACATGGTTCGCCAAAAATCCCTGGATAATTGCAAACGCTTTGCCGGCCTATCCGGTGGTACGCCGAGTACCTGCCAAGTGGTGTCGGCGGAGTGCAAAAATCAATAGAGCGGCAACGAGGCGGGCCGTTCGGTTCGCGGTCAACCACCTGAGCGAACGCCAGTTGCGTCATGACCGAGGGCATCCCGAGCTCAAGCCAGCAGCTCGGTGATCCACCGGGCCTGCCGGGCGACGTCCTGCACCTTCTCCTCGGGCACGGCCTGCCGCGCTCGGGCGAAGCTGGTCAGGGTCTTCTGCTTCTGGCGCAGCATGCGCTGCCACTTGCCCAGGAACGCCGGGCTGCGTACCTGCATCTGCAGCGGGCCGAAATACAACTCCTCGGCGGTGTACATCACCGGCCCGGCGCGCTCGGCAACGATGATTTCGTAGTCGAAGCGGTTTTCCCGCAGCACTTCCTCGCAGAGGATGCGGTAGCCATTTTCCATCAACCATTGGCGCAGTGGCTGCTCGCCGCCGTTGGGCTGCAGGATCAGCCGCTCCTGGCCGTTCAGGCACGCCTTACCGCTGTCGAGGATGTCGCGGATCGTCTCGCCGCCCATGCCACAGATGCTGATCGCCGTGATCCCGTCTCCCGGCTCGATCGCCGCCAGACCATTGGCCAGGCGCACGGTGATCCGCTGGTCCAGGCCGTTCTCGCGCACGGTGCGTTCGGCCGAGCGAAACGGCGTCAATGCCACCTCGCCGGCCACCGCCGCCGCGATGGCGCCACGGCGCATCAACGCCACCGGCAGGTAGCCGTGATCCGAGCCGATATCGGCCAGGCGCGCACCTGCTGGCACATGCGCCGCCACGCGCTCCAAGCGCATGGACAATGTCTGTTCGTTCAACTGCCGCCCCTTTTCACCACGAACGTCCAGCACCTTTGGCCGGGATCGGGGCGCGATTCTGTCGAGCAATGCCGTGCATTTCAACTTTATGCGACCAGGGCCATGGCTCGCCCCGTCCTATCGCTCGCGTATCGCCCAAAGCGAACCCTGGTCATGGGGCGCTTTTGGCCGACCTTTGCGGAGCCTGAGAGGCTGTATGAGTCAGCTGCTGACCGTAGCGATTTGCTTCGCGCGACCGTTCTGTTTGCCAATCAGAAACACCAATAGCGAACCGATAGCGGTCACTATGCAGAGCGGCATCAGTGCAATTGGAAAGCTCCCGGTCTGATCACGCAGTACACCGATCACCGAACTCATGGCGCCCGTGCCCAAGTGGGCAAAGGTATTGATCGCTGCAATCCCTGTGGCCAAAGTCGCCGGTGGCAGGGATTCGGAGCAAAGTGCCCAGAACGGCCCCTTGATCGCATAGTTACCCATCAATACGAGCGTCAGCAGTACCAGCGTAATGCTCAGGGAGTCCGTGAACAGCGTGGCGGCGAAGCTCACCGCGGTAATGGCTAGCGGAATAGCAGTGCTCTTGATCCGCTCCCCGCTCTTGTCCGCACGCAGTCCCCAGAAAATCATGAACGCTGCGGCCATGCCGAACGGAATCATGTTCAGCAGACCCGTTTGCATGTTGGTCAGATGGAACGATTTCAGGATCTGCGGCATCCACAACGACAGCGTGTTGCTGGTTGCCGAACTGCCCATGTAGATAATCGAAAGCACCCATACATATTTGTTGGTAAACACGGCCTTGAGGGTGCCGCTTATGCTATGAGCGTGCTGAGGAATACCACTTTCGCGCGCGGCCTTATCGTTAGTCAGTTGCTCGCCTAGCCAATCCTGTTCCTGCTGAGTCAACCATTTCGCTTCGCTTGGCCGATTGGGCAACACTTTCAGCGCGAGTAATCCCAGGGTGATGGCGGGAATGGCTTCAAGTATCAGCAACCACTGCCATCCCTTGAAACCTGCCAGACCGTCTAATTGCAACAGCAGCGCCGACACAGGTGAGCCGAGAAAGTTGGAGAGTGGTATCGCCACCATGAATAGCGCAACGATTCGAGCCATGTACGCTTTGGGGATGCATTGCGTGAGGTAAAGAATGACGCCGGGAAAGAAGCCGGCTTCGGCTGCGCCCAAGAGGAACCGGGAAATCGAATAGGATATTGGCCCGACCGCAAATGCCGAACAGAAACCGACGATGCCCCACGTGATCATGATGCGCGCAATCCACCGGCGGGCACCGAAACGCTCCATGGCCATGTTGCTGGGCATTTCGCAAAGTACATAAGCGACGAAAAACAGCGTGGCACCGAATCCGAAGGCACTGGCCGTCAGGCCGATGTCCTGGTTCATGGTCAGTGCAGCGAAACCGATATTGACTCGGTCAACGTAGGCGATGAAATAGCAGAGTACGAGAAAGGGGATCAGGCGAATCCCCAACTTGCGCATGGTCGATTTTTCAATGTCAGTACTGGATGGCTTGTTCATGGAAACCGCTCTCTTGTAGTTGTAATAGGCTGCTCTTGCGCAGAACCTTTCGATGCGGCACGAGAGGTTTGACTGCACGTCGCATTTCAGGCTTTCTGCAAGTTCTCGTTACACGTGGGTAGGATGAAGGGTCATCTGCAAATGCTTGGGTGAGCTTCAGCCTTCGCGTTTTGCAAAACCGAATAACCTTTGAGGTGCTTGCACAAGCAACGAATGGCTCAGTTGCATCGAACACTCCAGGGCTTGCCGCTGATCGATTACTGTGCCGAAACCGATGCTTTTCTCATGCTGCGTGTGTGGCCAGTCGCTGCCCCATACCAGTTGGTGGAGGCCGAAACTTTGCTCCAACAGCGGTAATGCCGATCGGGCGAAATTGATGTTTTGTTGCGGCGTACCTCCCAAACGATAAATTCCCGATACCTTCATCCAGATCGACCCTCTCGATCCCAACTCCAGTAACTCGGAAAACCCTGGCTGATCAACTCCCGAACGGGCATCCGGCCGTCCGAAGTGGTCAATAACCAACTTCAAACCGAATGGCGTCAATTGATGGATCAGTGCCGGCAGATCCTTTACCTCTCGATGCAATTCGACATGCCAGTCAAGATCAGCGATGTGGCTGAAAAATTCTCTCCAGGCGCGATTGCGAAAATCAGGTAACGCCTTGCCCATCAGGTTCAAACGAACGCCGACCACGCCTATGTGAGCCATGTCATTCAACAGGGCACGACTAACGCCTGGCTCCACCACGACCACTCCTCGCAACCGCTCCGGCACTTGCCTCAGCGCCGCCAACAGGTAGCTATTGTCGATGCCCAGAAAACTCGGCTGCACCAATACGCCGTGACTCAAACCATGGGCACCCAAGTGATTCAGATACTCCGCAAGCGTGGCATCGTAGTCAGGGGCGTAGCGCCGTGTAACGGCCAGCTTCAGCCCCCGGCTAAAGACATGAGCATGGGAATCGATGCCAGTGATCGATGTTGAACAGGTATCGGACATGGGTTTTATCTATCGCAAGTAATGATCATCACGCTCGGGCGCTCTCGCGGCCTTTCGCCGAGACGGATGGGATCGCAGCGTCGAGGCTGCGACCACGTGTTTCCGGCAGGCAAAGGGCAGCGATAACCGCCACGCCGTAAGCGATCCCGGCGTCGATGCCAATGGCCGAGCCCAGTGACATGGAATCACTCATATGGCCGACCAGAAACGGGAATACCGCCGAGAGCACTCGGCCGAAGTTGTAGCAAAACCCCACGCCAGCGCCGCGCACGTCCGCCGGGTACAGCTCGTTGAACAGTGCGCCGAGGCTGGCCGGAATGCCCGCCGCGAAGAAGCCGAGCGGAAAACCGAGGAATAGCATTTGGGTATTGGTCAGGGGCAAGAACACATAGCACTGCACGGTAACGACGCAGCACAGGGCGAACAGCACGATATTTTTGCGGCGGCCAATACGGTCGATCAAGAATCCGCTGACGACGCAGCCACACCAGAAGGCAAAGATGATCACGGCAAGGTAGCCGCCAGAGTTCAGCACCGACAGGTTGCGTTCGGTCTTGAGGAATGTCGGCAGCCACGTCATCACGGCGTGGTACCCGCCGTGTGCGCCCAGGCCCAACAGCCCGCCGAACAGTGTCACGCGGATCAGTTCAGGACGGAAAATACCGGCCAGGGATTTGAAAAAACTTTGCGCGATGGCGTGTTCTTTTTGCAGACGCTGGAAGCTGTCGGGCTCCTCGACATTGCGCCGTACCCAGATGATCAGGAGCGCCGGCAACAAGCCAACGATGAACATCACACGCCAGGCCATGTCTTGCGGTACGAAAGAATAAATCAACGCAAAAACCCCGACCGCCACGCCCCAACCTACGGCCCAGGCACTTTGTACGGTGCCCATCACTTTGCCGCGGTATTTCGGGTTGATGGTTTCGGCCATCAGTACCGCGCCAGCAGCCCACTCACCGCCAATGCCGAAGCCTTGCAGCGCCTTGACGATCAGCAACTGCTGGAACCCGGTGACGAAGGCGGACAGAAAGGTGAAGAAGGAGAACCACAAGATCATCCACTGCAACGTACGCACCCGGCCATAGCGGTCGGACAACGTCCCCCCTACCCAACCGCCGATGGCCGAAGTGACTAGCGTGACGCCGCTGATCAGCCCGGCATCGCCCTTGCTCAGGGCGAAGGCGGCAATTAACGCCGGAATGGCCAGGCCGAACATTTGTACTTCCAGTGCGTCCAGCGACCATCCACCAAAGCAGGCCCAAAACGTTTTGCGCTCCCGAGGAGTGACTTGGCGATACCAGCTGAACATGATTTCTTATCCTTATAAGTGGAACATGAGGCAGCCGAGAGCGAACCGCGCCGCTACGAGGCCAGTCATGGCAAACAAAACGATGAGTCCGGCAGCGATCGATTCGCCGGTGAGCGATCCGCTATTCAGGCAATGCGCTAGCGAATGTCCACGCTGTAACGGAAATGCTCGGCATGCCCACGGGAGCGCCGCCACTCCAGAGGCGCACCGGCGTAGTCACGCGCCAGACGCTCGATCACCACCACGGGACTGTTGATCGGTATTTTCAATAATCGCGCATGCACGTCATTTACAGACTCGGCGGTGAGTGTTTCTTCGGCAGAGGCGACGACCTGACCGCAGACCTCTTCATAAATCGGGTAAAGCAATGGCCCTTTTCGATTCAGGTCAATCTCCAGTAGCGGCTGAAACCGACTGCGAGGCAGCCAGATTTCTTCGGCAAGTACCGGCTGAACATCCAGAAGACGAACGCGGACAATGCGAATGACCGGAGAGTCGATTGGCAGCCCTAACGCATGGGCCACCGCCGAAGGCGCGGCCACCGGCTCAATAGACAGGATGCGACTCTCCGGTACCTGGCGTTCACCCGCAGCGGTCTGGAAGCGGAAGAATCGGAAAAGCGAAGATTGAAACTGAGGCCGACGAACGAAGGTGCCTCGACCTTGCTGACGCTCCAGAACGCCCTCGTTGACCAGCGCGTCGACCGCTTTGCGCACGGTGCCAGTGGACAGTTTGTACTCTGCTGAAAGCGCAGCTTCGGTGGGAATGGCCTCCCCCGGACGCCAGCGATTGTTAGCAATCTGTTCAGCCAACTGATCACGCAGGCGTTGATAAAGCGGTAGGCGGACATCACTGGACAGGGAATTCATAGACTTTATTCACCTTGTTATCTAGTCATATATATGAATATGGGGCGAGTATTCTCCTGATGCATTTTTCTGTCAATAAGGGTTACCGAACCTGGCGGACGAACGGTGGGGGGATGGGGCCTGCCGAAGAAGATCTCCGGACTGGACTCGCCCATCCTGCAGCCCTGCCATACTGTTCAGCATGACCCGTGCAACCTTCCGCTTCTACGAGGAGCTCAACGATTTCCTGCCGGCCGAACGGCGGCGGCAGTCCTTTACCTGCGAGTGCGCGCGAGGGGCGACGGTCAAGCACATGATCGAGGCGCTCGGGATACCGCACACCGAGGTCGAGCTGGTGCTGCTCAACGGCGAGTCGGTGGGCTTCGAGCGGGTGATCTTCGACGATGACCGGCTGGCGGTGTATCCCAAGTTCGAAGCGCTGGACATCAGCCCGCTGCTCAAGGTTCGTGCACAACCTTTACGGGTGCTGCGCTTCGTCGCTGATGCGCACCTTGGCGGGCTGGCCAGCCTGCTGCGCATGAGCGGCTTCGACACCCTCTACGACAATGGCTTCGAGGATGGCGAGATCGCCGAGATCGCTGCGCAGCAAGGACGCATCGTGCTAACCCGCGACCGCGAACTGCTCAAGCGGCGGATCATCAGCCACGGCTGTTACGTGCATGCCCTGAAACCGTCGCTGCAGCTGCGCGAATTGTACGAGCGCCTCGACCTGGCGCGTAGCGCGCGGCCATTCAGCCTGTGCCTGCATTGCAACCTGCCGCTGCACGAGATCAGCCCGGAACTGGCCCGGCCGCAGGTGCCACCGCGCGTTGGCGCCCTCTATTCGCGCTTCCTGCGCTGCGACGCCTGCCAACGGATTTACTGGGAAGGTTCGCACTGGCGCGGCATGTGTGCACTGCTGGCACCTCTGCTGGACCGATAGCCGAGCGCATCGGGGCGGCTGAGTTGCCAGGGATAACCGGCTTTGGCATCAGGTAGATAACGGTCAATAGCTGACAATCGGTTCCATTCAGACAGTTTTCATTGGCCCGAGAGGTATCAAATTTTTCAGCTGCATTCAGAGGCGATGATTTCAAGGCGGTTCTCCATGTCCTCAAATCAAGCTACGCCGCGCACCGCGATAATAAAAATTCATTAATTTTATGCCCTGCATTCCTATGAGGAATGTAGAGCTTGAGTGATCGCTCGCCTGCCTGGGTTGATTGTGTTGTTTGGTGATAGATCACGTTCTGCCCCTTAACCTGGAGATTTCAAAGGCGTTCATATAGAACCTGAAGCCCGCGGCCAATGAGTTTTTTTATCATGTAAAGGAGCGCAAAATGAGCTACCTGGCGTTCGAATGACGTGTCGCAGTCGGCTGGCGTGTAGTCATCTCGGGCACCATGGGTAAGGACTTTCTCGGGTACGATGAGCGCGCTTGCTGTCGACTGCAGGGGCCGGAGGAGGCGTTTTGAAACCATTCCCGCTCAGACCTCGCGCCTCAACTCTGAACATGTTCCTGCAAGGGGGTTTGCCACGCCGTGACGCTGTGCCGCAAACGTTAACGGAAAAAGCGGTCATCCCAGGCATTCCCAATGCTCGCTACTGGTTGGACCACGACCTGACTCTGTTCATTCAGGATGCAATTGAGGGCAACAAACGCGAGAGCGAGGCTCTCGCCAGGGCTGGGAAACCGAACAACATCCTGCCGCTGGCAAATATGCTGGCGGTTTCGGGAGGCGGTGACGCAGGCACATTCGCAGCGGGGCTCATTACGGGGTGGACCACGCATGGGACTCGCCCCATGTTCAAGGTCGTCACGGGCATTAGCGCGGGCGCCCTGCTCGCCCCGTTCGCTTACCTGGGATCCGAGTACGACGACGTCATCAGGTATATCGCCAACGCCATCGGTCCAAAAGACGTTTTTCATTCGCGAAACGTGCTAACCCGTCTTGCTAGCGACGGTATAGCGGACAGCAAGCCACTGTCGCGGCTCATTACAAAGTACGTCACTGCGGAGATTCTTGCGGCGATTGCGTCGGAATACGCCAAAGGACGAATCCTGCTGATCGGCACAACCGACCTTGATTCAGGGCGGCCAGTCACTTGGAACATGGGCACTATTGCCTCTAGCGAAGCACCGGGAGCGCTCGACCTCTTCCGCAACATCATGATCGCGTCGATGAGTATTCCCGGCGCAGTCTCACCCGTCATGATCGATGTGGACGTTGACAGCAAACAGTTTCAGGAAATGCACGTGGACGGCGGGGTAATCACTCAGGTGTTCCTTTACCCACCTGGCACCAGGATGGCGCTGAACAGAGCCACCGGAGCACCTTTGCGACTCGAACGTCATTTCTATGTCATTCGTAATGGGACACTGGAGCCGCAGTGGTCTGGGACGAAACGCCGTACATTGAGTATCGGCGGTCGAGCCATCAGTGCATTGATTCAAACTCAGGGCATCAGCGACCTGGAGCGAATTTACCGTATGGCGCAGCAGGATGGAGCGGATTTCAATCTTGCGTACATTGGCTCCGACTTTAACTTTGCGCACAATCAGAAATTCGATGGCGAATACATGAAGCGTTTATTCGATTACGCCTTTCAACTCAGCGCGAAGGGCTATCCGTGGCATAAATCGCCGCCCTCGGAAATCACTAAACGACGAAACACCCGCTGAACGATTGAGCCAATCTGTTGCATCGATCGGTTGAGTCCGCAGTCGATTGCAGCCTCTCATGTGAGGCTGCGAAACCTCGGGGGCTCAAGCATCTGGATTGAGCGTCTCCCTAAGTTCCGCCCATTGCAATAGTGCATCCAATGCCGGACACAGTGCCTGGCCCCACTCTGTCATGCGATATTCCACTTTAGGCGGCACTTGCGGATAGACAGTGCGATGCACAATGCCATCCGCTTCCAACTGGCGTAACTGCTGAGCGAGCATCTTCTGGGATATCTCGGGGATTAGCTTTTCCAGCTCGGAAAAGCGTTGCACCTGGCCACCGAAGAGGTGGAACAGGATCACCAATTTCCAGCGGCCTTCGAGTTGCCGGAGCACTGCTTCCACGCTGCAGGCCGCGGTCGACGGGGTATAAATCTCTCTCATATTTACCTAACTTACTTTTTCGTGGGTTCTTGCCATTTGGTAAGCCTACAGCGAGCATGTGGGTGAAGCCATCCTCACATCAGCGAGGAAATACGCCATGAAAATCGAATTGCCTGAATCAATCGCCAGCTACCTTGCAGCCGAAAAAAATACCGACATCAAGATACTGGAGCGCTGCTTCGCCACGGACGCCACCGTGCGCGACGAAGGCCACACCTACAAGGGACTGGAGGCTATCAAAACCTGGAAGCAAGCCTCGCAGGCCAAGTATCAATACAGCATCGAGCCATTGAGTAGCTCGCAGAAAGGACTGACCGTCACCCTGCTCGCTCGGCTAAGCGGAAACTTTCCTGGTAGCCCCGTCGAGCTCACCTACACCTTTGTACTCGACGACAGCAAGATCGCATCCTTGGAGATCCGCTAATGAGCATCGCACTGGAACTCGAAGGCCGCCGGGCATTGGTCACCGGAGGAACCAAGGGCATTGGAGAAGCCGTCGTCAGCCGCTTACGCGAGGCTGGCGTAAAAGTCCTGGTAGCGGCGCGTTCGCGTCCCGAGCACCTGCCCGAGAACATCTTCGTCTCGACGGACATCACCACCAGCGAGGGATGTGCCAGCGTCATTGATGCCGTCCATGATCGTCTCGGCGGGCTCGATATCATCGTTCATGTCGCAGGTGGATCATCGGCTCCCGCCGGTGGCTACGCGATGCTCGATGACCAGGAATGGCAACGGGCTCTGGACCTGAACCTGCTCTCGGCAGTTCGCCTCGACCGAGCACTACTGCCCATGCTGCTCAAGCAGGGTTCGGGCGTCATCATCCATGTCACTTCTATCCAGAACCAGCTGCCGCTACCTGAATCCACCCTGGCGTATGCCGCTGCCAAGGCCGCGCTTTCGAACTACAGCAAGGGTCTTTCCAAAGAGGTCAGCCCCAAGGGCGTGCGTGTGGTCCGGGTGTCACCGGGATGGGTGGAGACGGAGGCCTCAGTCGCCTTTGTGAAGGAAATCGCGAGGCAGAACGGCACCGATTATGAGGGTGGCCGCCACATCGTGATGGGCTCGCTGGGAGGTATCCCGATCGGACGCCCCGCCAGACCAAAGGAAGTCGCTGATCTCATCGCATTCCTTGTCTCGCCGCTTGCGAGCTCCATTACTGGCACCGAATATGTGATTGATGGTGGAACAGTTCCGACCGTGTGACGCGGTTCTTTAGTCAGCATGAATTGTGGCGTGCCCCGTACCGGCTTGCCTTCACTTCTCTGAGTGAAAGACAAAGCGTGAAAGTGAAAAAAGTAAATCTGTGTTCTGTCGCTTGAGCGCCGCAATGGGTCGACAGCAACCCTACGCGAATGACTGTCAAACCCTCCGCGTGGAGCAATACTCCACAATGAGCTGAGTGACCGCCGCCACAATCGGCTGATCCGCTTCAGGAGAGGTAAACAACCGAAATTGCGCATCCGGCAGATCCGGCAACCCGTGCTCGCCCCCAAGAACCGTCAGTCCTTGTCCCAACTGACTGAGTGTCATGGGCGCTACCGCGAAGCCTGCAAGCGCCGCCGCCCGCAACCCGGCAGCGCTGCTGCATAACATCGCCGTGCGTTGGGCGATCCCCGCCTGAGCCAGCCGCGTCAGCGCTATTTCTCGATAAGGGCACGGCTCGGGGAACAGGGCCAGCGGCAACGGCGTCGGTAACTCGGTGACGGATTGCGCCGACCAGGCCCACACCAGCGGTTCTTGCCACAGCAGCAGCCCCGCTTCGCTGGTTTCGCATAGAGAACCGATGACCAGCTCAAGATGGCCTTGCTTCATCAGGTTCAGCAACGTGCCAGGAATACCCACCTGCACGTCGATCTCCATGCCCGGGTACTGCGCCGCGAAATCCTGAAAAGTGCGCAGTAACCGCGATTCGACAAAATCCTCGGACACCCCGATCCGCAGCCGTCCGTGAAACGGCGTGCGCGTCAGTTCTGCCCAGGCATCACGGTTCAGTACAAGGATCGTGCGCGCATAAGAGAGCAGGCGCTCGCCATCGGGAGTCAATTGCTGGGAGCGGGTGGTACGCGTCAACAGGGGTTTACCAATCTGTTCTTCCAATCGCCGCACGTGGCCACTGACCGCAGACTGAGTGAGGTGCAGCTTCTGGGCTGCGCGGCTGAAGCCTTCTTCATCGACGACAGTGACAAATGTTTTGAGCAGCAGAGTATCGAACATAGTTTTATACGTGATCAATGGCGTATTAATTTACGATTTATATTTCAAATCCAACTATGTTGCAATGCGCCCACCTGCCCTATCTCCCCCACTACTCGAGGCGTGCCATGACTACTCTTCTGCATATTGAATGTTCTCCACGCAAGCAGCGTTCGGCCTCTCTTGAAGTCGCCCGCAGCTTCATTGCGCGTTATCAAGAACACGCCCCAGACACCGAAATCATCACGCTCGACCTTTGGAACATGGCTTTACCGGAATTCGATGATCTGGCAATGGAGGCCAAATACGCCGGACTCAATGGCACGCCCTTGACCCCCGCACAACAAGACGCCTGGAACACGTTGAAAGAGTTGGCAGATCACCTGCATCGCTCGGATGTGCTGGTGATGTCCGTACCGCTGTGGAACTTCAGCATCCCGTACAAACTCAAGCACTTCATCGACCTGGTATCGCAGAAAGACATCCTGTTCAGCTTTGACGCGGAGCGCGGCCTGGAGGGCATGCTTTTCAACAAAACCGCTGTGGTGATGTACGCCCGTGGCCTGGATTTTTCGGCGCAGTCGATCACCCCGGCAACGCGCTTCGACTTTCAGAAGCCCTATGTTGAAGCCTGGCTGAAATTTGTCGGCGTGACGGATGTGCATTCGGTGATTGTCGAGAAAACCATCATGGGCGAAGACGTTGATCGCAGCGCGCGCGAGGCCGCGACTCAACAGGCCAGGAGATTGGCAGATAGTATTTGTCGCTGAGTCTTCAGAGCCTCTGCATTGTCGCGGCGTAACGCTTGATCACCACCGTGTGCTGCCCGGTGGCGGCCGCTCGCTGAGCGGGGCCGCCGGACACGCTCACGGGATAAGCCTGCGCGCTCAGCCCTTGGCTGCCATCGCGGTGACTTCCACGCGCATGCCTTCAACTGCCAGGGCGGCCACGCCAACGGCGGCGCGAACCGGCCAGGGCTTGGCGAAGAAGCGCTGATAGACCTCGTTGAAAGCGGCGCGGTCGGCCATGTCGGTGAGGTAGATGGTCAGATGCAGGACGCGGTCCATGGAACTGCCGGCGCGCTCCAGCGCTACCTTGAGCGCCTGCAGAGTGCACTCGCTCTGCAGGGCGATACCGCCCAGCTCCAGGCTACCGTCGGCGCGGGTGGGGATCTGGGTGGAGACCAGCAGGCCACCGAAACCGGCGACATCGGATGAGATGGATTCCGGGTCGGGGTCGGGGATGAAGGTGAGGTCGTGGTTTGCCATGGGGATCTCTTGTTTGAGGTGGTAAAGGGACGGTCGTGCAGGGAGCGGCCAGCCCCCCGGAGAGTCATTGCGGCGACCGGATGACCTTATAGGGAGGTATTCACAATAGTGGGTAAAGCCGTTCCCGCTAGCTTTTGATTGAAAATCAGAACACCTTTATTTTCCAGAACCTGAACGGCTGCCTTAGCCGTTTGCCAGCGTCGATGATCAGTTTAAAACCAGCAATAAACATTTATCCGCTCAACACCTTACAACGTTGTATCGCCTTATTGAGCAATCTATGGCTGCCTCCCTATGGAAGAGAGCTTATGCAGACCGACAAGACCGAATCACTTCTTCACATAGCCCGCAGCATCGTTGCCAAAGTGCCGTATTGCATGGCAATTACCGTTACCGAAGCGGGCCATGCGAATGCTCGTATCGTTGAACCCTATTCATTGAGCGAACACTGGTCGGTGCGTTTCCTGACGGGGCGGCAATGTCGCAAGGTCCAGGAAATGCAACACACTGGGCGAATGACCCTGTCTTACCAATGTGATGAAGATCATGCGTACGTGACACTGCTTGGACAAGCAAAAATGCTGGATCACGACCCGGCACTCAAGAGCACGTTGTGGCGGAAGAATTCAGACGTGTGGTTCCCTGGCGGACCATTTGACCCGGACGTGGTGGTGATCGAATTGCGGGTCGAGCAGATTGAATTGTGGTGTCTAAAACTCGGCGTGGCCCCACCTCCGGTCGGCCTGCAAGCTGCAATCCTGAAACGCGATGGCGCCGAATGGATTACGTTGGTGAGCTGAACACAAAGACCATTCCCCACGTTGCACACAAGCATCCTGCAAGAGCTGACACCTCATCCTGCCCAGTCCCCGGAAATAACAAAGCCCGGCGCGCCTGAGTCTGTAAACGAATCGCTGCACTGCTGCGCACACACTTCCCGAAGGCACCCACGCAACCAGCGATGCGCCAGGTCGGCATCCAGCCGTGGATGCCAGAGCATTGAGACGGTGAACGTCGGTATGGCGAGTGGAAGCGTGAAGCTGTGCATGCCGACGCGCAGGTTGGCGGTGTGCCGTTCAGGGACGCTGGCGATCAGGTCCGTGGCCCGGGCGAGAGCCAGCGCGGTCGAAAAGCCGGCGACGATGGTCAGCACTTCCCGCGCAAGCCCGAGCGGCTTCAAGGCTTCATCGATAGGTCCCTTGTCGAGCCCCCGCCGGGAGACGTAAATGTGCCTGCCCGCCGCATAACGGGCGGGCGTGATCTCGCCTTGGCTCAGTGGGTGCCCCATGCGCACGACGCCAATGAAACGGTCCCGGAACAACGCTTGCGTACGTATCTCCGGGCCATAGTCGTTCCCCACCACCCCCGTTTCCAGATCGACGTTCCCGTCGCGAAGTGGCGTGCTGTCTTTATCGGGCTTCTGCACGAAGCGCAGCCGCACGCCGGGCGCTTGCTCGCCAACGCGGGCAATCAGTGGCGCACCGAAACTCTCCACAAACCCTTCACTGGTGCGCAGCGTGAACGTGCGGACCAACTGGTCGAGGTTGAGCTTTTCAGCAGGACGTAAAACCGCCTCGGCGTCCTGCACGAGCTGACTGACCTGCTCGCGCAGTTCAAGCGCTCGAGGGGTGGGAACGAGACCACGTCCGGCCCTGACCAACAGTGGATCGCCGGTCGTTTCACGCAGTCGCGCCAGCGCCCGACTCATCGCCGACGGACTCAGCCGCAAGCGCTTCGCTGCGCGCGCAACGCTGCCTTCTGCGAGCAGCACATCAAGGGTGACCAACAAGTTGAGATCAGGTGTCGACATGTATCGCCCCTGGAATGGCGCAATGGTGATAGCGCGTCAAACGCACGAATAAAGTGCAAATGCTGCGTCTTCCGCCATGTTATGCGCAGGCGTAGATTTCTGACAGCTCCGTTTCGGGAGTTGCCAGACAAAGGGGACATGATGAAGCCAATCATTGCAGGACGCGTTGAGGCAGCAGCAGAACGCTCGCAACAGACACCTTCAGCTCGGTGGGCGCTCGCCAGCCTTTCGCTATCCATGCTGCTGTCCTCGCTTGGCACCAGCATCGCCAATGTTGGCTTGCCGACGCTGGCACAGGCTTTCAACGCCTCCTTCCAGGAAGTCCAATGGATCGTTATCGCGTATCTCCTGGCCATCACCACCCTGATCGTCAGCGTCGGACGGCTCGGTGACATTACTGGTCGTCGACGACTGCTACTGGGCGGAGTCCTCCTGTTCACGCTGGCCTCGGCGCTGTGCGGCTTCGCGCCCACGCTCTGGCTGCTGATTGCCGCCCGGGCGCTGCAGGGTCTCGGCGCCGCCATCATGATGGCCCTGACCATGGCCTTTGTCGGCGAGACGGTTTCGAAGGCAAGGACCGGTAGCGCCATGGGCTTGCTCGGGACGATGTCTGCGATGGGTACCGCGCTGGGGCCATCGCTCGGCGGCGTGCTGATCGCCGGCCTCGGTTGGCGGGCGATCTTCCTGATCACCGTACCGCTGGGACTCCTGACGTTTCTGCTCGCGCAGCGCTACCTGCCGGCCGATAGCCAAACGCCGAAGACTGTTCGGGCCGGCTTCGATCCTTGCGGCACACTGCTGCTGGTTCTGACGCTTGCGGCTTATGCGCTGGCCATGACGATTGGGCGCGGCAGTTTCGGTCCGCTGAACATGGCCCTGCTGATGGCTGCGGTGTTTGGTGCAGGCTGCTTCGTGCTCGTCGAAGCGAAAGTCGCATCACCGTTGATTCGAGTGGCGATGTTCCGCGATCCCGTGCTGAGCGGGAGCCTTGCCATGAGCGCGCTCGTGTCGACGGTGATGATGGCGACGCTGGTGGTCGGGCCCTTCTATCTCGCGCATGCGCTCGGGCTTGACGCTGCTCTTGCTGGACTTGTCTTGTCGGCCGGGCCGCTTTTCGCGGCGCTGGCCGGGGTGCCCGCAGGTCGCCTTGCGGACCGTTTTGGCGCTCAACGCATGACCCTCTTCGGACTCATCGCAGTGGCAGCCGGCTGCCTCAGCCTATCGGTGATCCCGGAGTCGTTCGGTATCTGCGGCTACATCGCCCCCATGATCGTCATCACCATCGGCTACGCACTGTTCCAGACGGCCAACAACACCGCGGTCATGACCGATATTCCCCCGGATCAACGCGGCGTTATCTCCGGCATGCTCAACCTGTCGCGCAATCTCGGGCTGATCACCGGTGCATCCGTGTTGGGCGCGGTGTTCGTACTCGCATCGGCGACGACCGACAGCACAACGGTAAGTCCCCAGGCGGTTGCCAGCGGTATGCGGATCACCTTTGCTGTCGCACTGGCGCTGATCACCGCTGCGCTCGTCATCGCGCGGGGATCCCGAGCTCTGGCAACCCGCCCTTCTCTCCCCGCTGACGTCTCATGACGCCGAAGACAAAATCGGCTTCAGCATAAAAAGGCATTGCACTGGGTGGGGTTCATTCGCGCATCATGAGCGCAGTCAGCTCAAGGAGAGTTCCATGCGCGTCATATCATCCGTTATGCATCTTGCTGCGTTTTCGCTGGGACTGGTGTTCGTCGCCACGGCCACGGCGACTGAAGAGACACAACTGGTCGAGTCGATCAATACCTACCGCAGCCAGGTGCAGCGCTGCGCAGGCCAAGTGTCGCAGGAGCTGCCACCGCTTGCGGCCGACCCGCGCCTGATCCTGTCCGGCAACAATGTCGGTGACCTGCAACAGGCACTGGCGCGTACGGCTTATCCGATGGTCAGCGTACAGGCGATCACGTTGTCCGGGCCGCGAGATGCGCAATCGGCCATGAAAGCCGTAAGCGAAAGCTTCTGTCAGGTGGTGCTGGACCCGCAGTTCGTCGATATCGGCGTCAGCCGCGAGGGAAATGCATGGCGTATTGTGCTGGCGCGTCCGCTGTTGACCGGCCGCCTGGGCGACTGGCAGGCGGAAGGACAGAAGCTGCTCGACCTGATCAACACTGCCCGCAAGCAAACGCGCCAGTGCGGCGCTCAATCCTTTGCCGCCACGCAACCACTTGCCTGGAGCGCCACGCTGGCGACGGCTGCCCAGACCCACACCCGTGCCATGGCCAATAACAACTTCTTCGACCACAAGGACCGCGATGGCCGCACGCCGGGTGATCGGGCTGAACTGGCAGGCTACGCCGGCCAGCAGATCGGCGAGAACATCGCCGCCGGGCAAGACACCGTACGCAAGGTGGTCGATGGCTGGCTGACCAGCCCCGGTCACTGCGCCAACCTGATGAACCCGCAGTTCCGCGAGCTGGGCGCGGCTTATGCGATTGATCCGAAAAGTGACGCGGGGATTTACTGGACGGCGATGTTCGGTACGCCTTAAGTGCCTTTGGCGATCCTGCGATCGACCTATACTTTATGGATTAGCAAACTCGATGCGACGCGCAATCGTGTTTGATGGACTTCGTGGCGTATCGAGCAGTCGTTCACGCAGGTGCAGGCCTGCCTTCGTATGGAGGAGCACATCATGACGCGCAAATACATCGATTGCCGCGAATTTCCGAGCGCAACCAAGTGTTCTGTCGCGCTGTCCGCCGATTCTGAAAAGGAATTGCTGGAAGCCGCCGCGCAGCATGCAGTCACGGTTCACAAGCACGTCGATTCGCCAGAACTACGCGCACAACTGAAGACCATGTTTCACGATGGCACACCGCCCGCTTGAAGCACCGCGCCGCGCGTAACACAGGAAATCTGTCGGGGAATGTCTGACCGCCTGCGGGGCTCATCTTTATGAGCCCCGCAGTTCAATAGCGGGCTGCACACAGGCCCCCACTTGTGGCACCAGACGGATATCGACACGACGGTTGGCCGTGCGTCCAGCCTCAGTGTCATTGCTGGTGATCGGATCGCTGGCAGCGAACCCTTGGACCGCGAAGCAACTGTCGGGGATGTCGCCCATGCGTTGCATCCAGCCACGCACGGCAGAAGCGCGGGCGTGAGACAACTGAAGATTCTGCTCAGCGCTTCCCGTGGCATCGGTATGCCCGGCGATAACGATCAGCCAGCCTGGCCGGGCCTTGATGTCGACCAAGGCGCTGACCAGCACCTTGGTCGAGCCAGACTTGAGCTCGGCACTGCCGGCATCGAACAGTGACAGGCTGTCCAGACGCACTGGTTCAGCAATAGTCTGTTCCTGCTGAAAGATGCTCACGAGGCGGTACACACCATCACTGTCCGGACCTGTCAGCCAGACCCTCCACCATAATCCGCTGGCCAGGGCGATCGTAGCGGTCACTGCAAACAGCCACAGGGTGATACGACGCCTCGTTGTTTTCGGACTTAAACCCGACGGTGGTAGATAGGGGGCCGGCAGGATCACAATAGGCATCACGAATGCCGGTTCAGGTCCCCTCATCGACTGCGGTAATATCTTGCTCAACGAATTGTTTTGCTCCAGGCGTTGGATCAGGCTGGCGACCTGCTGACGCAGAGCCTGCAACGTGACCAGAGGAACTTGCGTCAGGCGATCCAAGCGCGTGTTCAAAAGTTCCAGTTCAGTGTCCAGATGCACAAGCGCTGGCAGACTCTGTGTATTCCGTTCCACGCTACGCAGCAACGGCTGCAGTTGAGCGAACAACCAAGCCAGGATATCCAGGCGCACTGACGCCTTACTCGGCCACAAGCGCGGCCATTCGCAAGCAAGCGCCTCTATCAGCGCCACCCCCTGCGCCATGCCATCCAGGCCGTGTCGTTGGCTACGAGCCAGCGTGAAAGAGGCCACGGTTTGCAGTTCCGCCCCGTTCTTCTGGAATAACGTTAGACACAACTGCTCCACCTTGGCCCAATCCACATCCGGACAAGCCCGGTGGCTCAGTTTGGCCAGTTCATCACGTAGCGCCGTAAACTCGGCAAAGCTACGCGGATCACCGCCTACTCGAATACGCATTTCAAACAAGGCCGACATCCAGCATCCTTTCCGTTAGAGGTTTCACGACTTCGACAGGTAGTTCTGCCGCTTCAGGTGACGCACCAACACTTTGCCCTCGGGCGCCAGGGTTGTGCCGAAGGTCACCCGCCTGCCCCCTTTCAGTTGCATGTCCAGGGTATATTCCAAATGACCTGGTAGATCCTGCGGCAGCAGTTCGATGCTCACTGCTGCCATACGCGGCTCGTACTTGAGCAGGGTCTCGGCCATGGTGCTCATCAGCCCATGCGCCGTGGCGGGCAGGCCTTGCAGGATCAGGCCCATATCCGGCAGACCGTAGTCCGGCAGATGACTGAGCGTGCCGGCTCGACTGTTGAGAATGCGTTGCAGATTGTCGAGCACCGACAGGATGTACTGGTCCTCTTCGCCGACTTGATGCAGGTCCAGCTCGCCGTCGAAATTCTGCAGGAGCATTTCGTAGAGCGAAGGGTTGAGCTCGGTCATGGTTCAGTCCTTCACCACAGGTCGCAGGGTCAACCGGTTGTCCCCCAGTTCGATCACGCGTGCCCGGTCCGGATCCAGGTCATCGCGACTCAATGTCAGGCGCCATGTGTTTATCCGGGTATCCAGCGTGCGAAATAACGCCACCACCACGACGAACTGCGCGTCCTTGTGCATGGGGACGTTCAATTGTGTCCCCCCCTCGGGTTTCACCACCACTGCCTGCTTGTCGAGCAGGTCGGCGCTCAGCAGGCTATCGTCATTGCTGAGCAAACGGTCGTAAGTAGCCTGCTCCACTACCTTGCTATCGCGCAGCTGATACACCCGCACCAACGTCGGCACTGACAACGCGCTCATGTCCGTCGCATCGATGTTCATCGCCGCTCGACCGCTAAAGTCCAGGTGCAGGGTTTTCACCTGCTTGTAGAAGATCGCCTTGGCAGTGGATGCAGTGGTGTCTGTCACGGTCTGGGTCAGCCCACAACCGCCAAGCAGTGCAGCGAGCGTCGCCAGCACCCATGAATTACAAACGGTACGCGACATGCTGTATCTCCCTATTCTGGGGGTTGCTTTGCAGGCCTTGGTACCGGCCCAAATTTATCGTGATGGTGTCGTGCTCTGTGACCTGCCAGGCCTCGCTGCCCAAACCCAGCACAGCGGTCATGCCCAGCCGTACCGGCGCTCGCCCCAGCACCGGTTCCGGCAGGCGGTGTACCGGCAGCGACAACTGCAGCTTTGCGGTGCAACGCCAGCCCAGATACACACGCAACAGCACCAGCAGGTCGTTATGCAACTGGGCACCCGGCAACCAGCCAAGGGCCTCCTCTCGGTCCTCCGTGAACAGCGCCAGGTGCAACTGGCTGTTGGCGTCGTGTCCGACACTGCCCAAGAGCGTGCCTTGGGACAAACTCACCGGGCAACTCGTGGACAGGCTGGCCGGATGCGCCAGGGCAATTTTCTGCGGCCAGTGTGGGGTCACCCGTGCCCTGGTGTTGGGCGCCAACAGCTTGACCAGCGCGATGATGCCTTCGGCGTTACGGGTGGGCAGACGCATCACACCGAGCAGCGCCAGGAAGCGCGACATCGGTGTACCAATCTGGTTGGCGGTGCCGGGAATCCCCAGGCCGATCAGCCCCAGCAGGCACTGCGAGGTTGCATCGGTACCGCCTGCCTCGAACGTGGCCGGATAGGAGTACTTGCGCCAAATACGGTAGAACTGCGTGAAGATCCGGTGATTGAAAATGTCGAGGAAGGCTTCCAGTGCCTCATGCCCCTCCCGACGCTGGGCGATATCGTCCAGAAAAGCCGTCGGCAGCGGCGAGTCGATGCCGTACAGGCCAAGCAGACGGGTGCGCACGGTGGCCGGATGCTCTGGGGCATCCGCGTCGGTTTCAATAGCTTTCAGTTCGCCAGCAGGAAATCCCATGCCAGGGTCGGGCCGAAAGCGTACGGAGTCATCCGCCGGGTGCGCGGTGCTGCCCAGTTTTGGGTGATTCGGCAATGCCTGTTCCAGCAGTTGGCAGAAGCGATACAGATTGGCCTCAGCCACCCGCCCCTTCAATGTCTCCAGTAAACCGCTGGCCTTTAGCCGGGAATACGCTGACTGTGGTTCTCGTTCCATCGCAGGCACTTTCCAGTAGGTTGCAAGATCAGCGTGAGCTGGGTGTACAGGTGAATGTCGGCGTACAAACAAAAGAAGCGGTTGAGCATCTCGCCGAACAGGCTGATGTCACCCTCGCCAGAAAAGCCATTGGCATCCAGAGTGACTTCGATATCCACCCCGCGTAGCAGGAAGCCTTTCTCAAAGCGCTGGATCAGGTGATGGCTCACCTCGACAATCGCCGCCAGCCGGCGTCGGTTCAGCTCGCTGCCCGTCCAGTCGTACAGCGCCAGGGTGCCTCGCAATACCTCGGCGCTATCGAGCATCGGCAGGAAATTCGAGCCCAGGTGGCTGAGCACTCGCCAATGAAAACGGTCGCGATTCGGCGGGTAGCACGGCAAGGTCGGCGCACACAGGTTGCGTACCCGCAAGCCGGCCTGGGTGGATTGCACCAGGGTATCGAGCAACGTGCTTTGCAGCGCCTTGCGCGGCAACTGCCCATGGGTCCCGGTCAGACACAACGACAGGCTTTCGCTCTCGAGCAACCGATCCTTTTCAAAGCCCTCGCCTCCCAGGATCAGCCAGGTGTCATGCAGACCATTGGCGCCACGCTTCAAACGCGTATGGAAGTAGCGCTCAGGCGCCTCATCACGCAGCATTCCGCCCTTGTGACGAAAGCTGGTGAATGGCACAAAGTCTTGCCGCTCGGCGTTTTTCGAGGCGGTGACCCGATCCACCGAATAAATCTCGGTATGACCGTCCTGCAAACGCATGGGCCGCAGCAGGTAGTCGGTTTGCAAGGGCACCAGGGTCAGCGGGTCGGCGTCCAGCGGGAACAGATTGATCACCGGTACGGCATGCAGGCGAATATGCTCGGTGCTCAGATCAAACGCATGAGGCCAAGGCTCGCGAAGCACCGCTTCGAGTTCGAACCAGGCCGTACCCGGAGCGATGTCCAGTTGTTCCAGCCCACAGAGGGTCACGAACATGAACTTCTCGCGAAAGGTGAAATATTCCAGCAGCAATTGATAACCGCTGAAGGCGCTGTCGCCCTTAGGCCACAGGCGATCTTCCTCGGCGAAACCCCTGGGTGCAAAATGGCCGTCCAGCAACTGACGATCAAACTCCGGCAGGCGCACATACAACGCCTGAGCGTTCAGGGTCAGCGCCTGATGCAGCGCACTGGCCAGCGGGGCATCGGCATTCAGATACAGCGGTATCCGACTCAGGTCGATTTGACTCCAGTCCGTCAACGCGCCGCAGGCAAAACGCAGACGCAGCAGCGAGCGACCGTCCGGCTCGTGAGCAAGTCGTACAGACTCCAGAGCCAATGGTTGCAGCGTCAGATCCTGGGTGGTGGTATAGCGGCAACGAGTGCCCTGCGGCCCGATGGGCTGCGACAGCACTTCAAAGCCTGTGGCGATCAGCTCGCTATGCTTCATCTGCTCGAGTTCGGGTGCCAGCTCGACAATCGACAGCGAGGGAATGGTGCGCAGGTAATGCGGCCATAACAGGCTGACCAGGCCTTCAGTCAGTTCCGGCAGGTCATCGTCGAGCTTCTCGCGCAGTCGTCCCATCAAGAAGGCAAAGCCCTCGAACAGACGTTCCACATAGGGATCGTGCGCTCCCGGTTTATCCAGGTTCAACTGCGCCGCCCGATCGGGGAAGGCGTCTGCAAACTCCTTGCCGGCCTCGCGCAGATAGCGCATCTCGGCGTCGAAGTAACGCAGTGTCAGATTGTCCATGCTCAAAGAAAGGATCCTGATGAATGAGGGTTAGCCGCAGAGCACTGCGGCGCGTACCGGGTCAATGGCCACCAGCGCCGCCAACAACGCCTCCATCCGCCGAGCCAGGGAGGGTTTGTCGACATCGTTGCGCTGCGCTTTCAAGCGCAATAGCTTGAGCAGACGGGCCTTGACCTCGAAATTCAGTTCGGGCTCCCACTCAGCCAGAGCCTGGCGCTGTGCAATGGCATCCAATTCGCCCAGCAGGTGGATGGCCAGATCACTCTTGCCGTATTGCTCGGCCACCCGCGCCATCAGCAGGCGCAGCAACCAGCGCTGCCGCCCTGTGTGTACGCCGGGGCGCGCGGCCAGCCAGGCCAACGCCTGATCCACGCCGTCGCTGTCGGCCTGTGCCAGGGCTTCGCCCTCCAGTGACAGAATCTCGGCATCGCCGGTTGTCGGCGCCACCACCGATGCGGGTAGCCACTGCTGAGGGCGATTGCCACTGACGTGCTGGGTGATCCACTCGCGGGTGGCCTCGTCGGCGAAGGGGCTGCCGTCGCTCCACCACAGCCCTTCCAGGCCCGGCAGGCGTTCGAGGAACATACCCAGATCACGCTTGACGATATCGGCCCAGCAGTTCTGGGGGGCGGGTTGTTTGCTCAGCGCCTGGTACAGGTACCACTGCAGGTCCAGCCAGAAATGGTTCACGCCCTCGGCATACACCCGCTCGATCTGATCGAGCAATTCAGTCCAGCTCTGTTGCAGATACAACCGCTTGAGCTGTGCCCGATAGTCGCCACGCGGCGGCGCCAGGCGAGTATTGCCGTTGGCTTCCTGGGACGGTGCCTGGTGCACGGTGTCCCAGCGCAGGCTCTTCATCAACCGGTGGGCCGCCAGCCAGCCCTGAGGCTGCTCGCGCAGATAACCCGCCAGGGCCCGGCCACTGTCCAACAAATCGCGCCCGGATTTGATGGACGCGGCGGTCGGTGCGCCCGTTTGAGCGTTCGACTCATGACTGGCACTGTTCTGCGGCACCAGCGCATCCACCCCGCCGGACTGCGCCAGCCTGGCGGACAACGCGCCGTATAGTGCATCCAGCGCGGGACGCTGATTTTCCGGCCAGGCCGCCAGGCCATGCTCCAGCCAGGCCAGCGCCGCCACCGTGCGCTCAGCCTCGCCCTTCACCACTTCCGGATACCGCGACAGGCTGTCCAACACCTTGCTGCAGGTCAGCCACTCCAGAGCCATCTTGCGGCTGTTGGGCCGTGCGGGCAGCACCTCGGCCGCGTAACGTTCAACCAGTGCGGCCAGCAAGCTCAGACCGTCGGCCAGCCCCGCCTCACCGTCCTTGTGCAAGCGCGCCCAAAGATAATAGGTGGCCACACGCAGATCCTTGCAGGTGTGAGTCAGGAGCTGCTGCGCCAGTTGCACCACCCGTTCCGCATCCGCCCCGGACAGTTTGTTGACCTCTTCACGCATGCGCTGGAAGTCATCGTCGTATCCCGGATCCTCGCCTACCGGCGAGTCAGCGTTGATGGGCTGTAACCAGGATTGCCAGCGTTCTGCCTGAACACGGGCAAGGGACAGGGCATCGCGCTCACCCAGGCAACGAGCGATCAACGTGCGCAGACTCATTCAAACCTCCCGTTTTGCGCATAGGGCACCGCTGCACCGCTCTCGTTGAGAAATATCTGCGGTGGCAGCTTGAAGTCCCGCAGCTTGAGCAGGGCCAGCGGTCCCGCGCCGAGTTCGGTGCGTAAATGCCAGGTCAGGCCCAGGCCATCGGGCGCCTTGAGGACCATGCGGTAGTGGCTGTCGCCGTCGTCCAACGGAGTGATGTGGGCTTTCTCCAGCAAGCGGATCAGCCCCCAGGTGCCCTGGTAATCGCCGAACAGGCGCTCGCCGGTATGAACGCTGGTCCAGCTCAGGCTCGTGCCGGGATAGTCGCTGCGGCCTGGCCAGCTGAAACGTTGCCAGCTTTCCTTCTGGTTGAAGTAGTGATGTTGCTCGCCATTGAGGATGAAGGTGGTTTGCACCACGTCGCGCACGGCTTTGCCCCGCAGTTCGAAACTCAGCCCCATGCCGCCATCGGTGTAGAGCACATCGGCCAGGTGGCTGAGCTGATTGATCGCCGTGAGAAATTTCGGGTTGAAACGCAAGCCCTGGCTATGGCGCGGATCGGCCACCCAACGGCTGCCTTCCTTGCGTAAGACCCCGCCCAGTTCACGCTGCAAAAACTGCTCGATGCGACCGGAGCCAGCCCGGATCATCTGCCCCAGCATCGGCAATGAAGCGTCGCTGGCGGTGGCTGCAAAGGGGTAGCGGCCGGCGAAGGCGCTGTGCCAGTCGCGGATGACGGCGCGCTGCCACTGGCTGTTGAGGCCCGCAGCCGAGGGTTGCAGCACGCGCTGCCAGGCCTGCTCCAGCGGCTGCACAAAGAGGGTCTGAGCGACCCCGCTCCATTCCGCCCCCAGGCTGGCGGCGATCAGGCTGCCATAGGACTGGGTGTCGGTCAGGTCGACGTTCTTGCCCTGAAACACGGTCTGCGCAAGGGCCTGGGTCATTGCCTGCGGATCGGGCGCATGGCTCACTTGCTGTAATTTCAGGCGCACGCGCGTGACCCGGGTGAGGAACGCCTGCAGGCTCAGCCTGTCGTTGCGGCTCTTGCCTTCGGGGTCTTCAGGATCCTTGCCCAACAAGGCCAGCAAGGGCCCAAAGGTGGCGTCCAGCGGGCTGCCCGGTCCCTGCGCCTGCTGATCGATCACCGCCACCTTGTCCTGCGCGATCAGCTTCTGCGCCGACTTCATCAGTGAGTCGGTCAAGGCCTGGCTGCGGGTTCCGGCCTGGCCCTGATACGACAGGGTGTTCATCAGAGCGATCAGCGGCGACTGGCGCACATCGCTCATCAAGGTCAATTGGTCGATCACCTCGGCCAGGCTAGCGGCCTGATGCCAGCGCAGGCGGTTGAGGAAGGTCAGCCAGGCGCTGCTGTAGTCCTGAAAGTAGCGTTCGGTGAGGCGCGTTCTGAGTATGTCCGGGGTCAGCTCGGCGGCGAGGTCGACGGGGTTATCGCTGAGCACCCAGTCGATTTCCTCGCGACGTGCCTCGGCAATGTCGTCGATGGCCTGACGCACCTGGCCCTCCCAGGCCTGACGGGTGAACACCCCCGGTACGCTGGCCCTGGTGGCGAACAGCGCCGGGGCATCGGTGTCGCCGACCATCTGTGGCAGGCTCATCGCCGGGTAATGGTTGGCCGCTGCGTCAAGGACCTTCTGGTACAGGCTGGCTTCGGCATTGCGCTGGCCCAACTGGCCGAGCAGGACCTGCCGGGCTTGAGCGACCAGCGTCGGGTCGGCCTCGATGCGCCAGTCTGGGTGCGCGGCCAGATGCTCTGCGTAGAACGGCCAGAGACCCGGCGACAGCCCCGCCCGCGCAGGTTCGGCGTTGCCCAGCGCCTTGGCCAGGAAGACCGCGTCAACTTTCTCCGGACGCGCCATCATCAGGTAGGCCTTGAGTTGCTCGTAGGCGACGCGGGCACGCCTGGCGCGCTCGGGGCTGTCCGCAGGCAACTTGACCAGGGCACTGAGTTGCTGTTGCAGGTTGGCCGCTGCCGGGTCGCGCAGCAGCCGATTGTTGGCCTCGACATAGCGCGGCCACAGGGCCTCGAGCAGGGCCTGATTCTGGTTCAGACCAAAGCGCTGGTACCAGGGCACGCCGTGTTCGGCGCGGTAATCCAGACGCGCCAACTCGCGCACCAGTTCATTCAGCGCTTGCAGTTGCGCATCGCCGTTCCCCGACTGTTCGAGGGACACCCATGAGGTCTGCACCTGAGCGACCTGCGCGCGGTTGCTGACGAACGACAGCAGCAACCCTGCGCCCCACACCAGCGCAACACCCAGCACCAGCGCATAGCCGACCCGCGTGGCGGGCCAGCCCAGACGGCGGATGTGGCCGGCCTTGTCGCCAAGCACACCCGCCCAGGCCGGGTCCAGCGGCCAAACGTGCTCAAGCTCACCTTGGGCTTTGGGCCGCGCCGCCGGTAACGCCAGGCTGAACCATAGCCCGCGCAGCGGCACGCCACGGGCAAACTGACCGAGCAAGGGCGCGAGCGCCTGGCGCCAACGGGCCATGCCTTCGACCTGCAAATCGCGGGACAGGCGCCACAAAAAGTCATGGCCCAACGCTACCTGTACCTGCGCCAGGCCCTGCTGGCGCAAGGGTTCCAGCAACTGACCCAGGCTGCTTTCCAGTTCCTGAGCGGTAAACCGCGGGGACAACCGGCAACCGACCGGCTGCACTTCGCGCGTGGCCTGCGACCATTGACTGTCGCAGACCTGCCACAGGGATAGCGGCAACTGCCAGCGCAGCTCACGGGCCAAACCCTGCAGGCAACGCACGCCAGCGCCCATCGCCAGCGCATCGGCGCTCTGCGCTTTGTCCAGCGCCCAGACCACCCCGTCCAGCGCACGCCAGCGGCTCAGCCCGTGCCACCGCTCACGTAACGACTGATCCCGATTGGACTGCACACTGCCGCCCCACAGCAGCACCGTGTCCTGGCCTTCTTGCCAGTGCTCCTGGGTCAGGCCGGGGGCGATGGCTTCGATCTGCGCCGGCTCGCCGACGATCAGTAAAAGGCGGACTTTGTGGCGCCAGAAGAAGCCGTGGTGATCGCGCAGGTACGCGTTAACCGAGGCGACCCTTTGCGCAACCTGAGCATCTGGAGATTCAGCGAGGGTAGCGTGCGCAGGCTCGCGCAAATCATCCGCCTCCTGTCGGCGGTAAACCGAACGCCCCAACTGACGTCCCAGCAGATGGTAACCACCCAGGAACATCAGCACGACAAAGGTCGTAGCCGATATCACCAGCAGCCAAATTGTTTGCCGGTCACCACCGGACCGAATACCCAGCAACTCAGGGTGACGCCAAACCAGCACACCCAAGACCACACCAGTCAGCAACAGCACGCCGACCAGAACACCCAACCCTGCAGAGCGTCGAAAATGCATTCGAGATTCCTACGTTGAAAGCGGTGGCACAGGCGTCAAGACCATGCTCCAGAGCCCCGCCTCGACGGAGCCGCCACCACTGAAAATGAATTGCGGCCCAGCGCCGCGCTGAACGGTCTGCGTCGCGGCAGCGATGGCCAACCACGGTGACGCTGTGCCCGAATGCCCCAACAACGGATCCAGGTTGCAAAACCGCTGGTTGTGCTGCACCGGCATCGGTACTTGCGCCAGTACCGTGTTTATTGCCGCATCGCGCTGTGCATCAATCCCGGCCCGCCAGGCATGCCCGATTGATTTCGCTTGCAGCGGCACCCAGTCCAGAGCCTGGCGCGTGGCATGGAGCAACGCGTCGGTGGTCGGCTCGCGCTGCTCTTCGGGACGGTGAAGGTAGGCAAGCGGCGGCACAGTGGTTTGCGTCATCCGATTGCCTAGCAACAGCCCTGCCGCCACTTCTGCCGTACCTTCGGGCTGTCCCGGTGCAAACTGTAACGCCACCACCAGCAATAACGCCTGATCGGCAATGCGCTGGTCGAGCCACTGGTCCAGCGCGGCCGGTCCACTACTCTCCACGGGTACTGTCGACTGGCGGATACCGGACTCACTCCATGCCTGTTGCCAGGCTCGGCGCAACTGGTTCTCCGGCAAACAGCTATCGACCTCCAACAACAATGCCAGCGGCGTATCGTCAGCCACCTGCGCCAGGGTTTGTGAAAGGTCGTCAAGCACCTGCGCCAGCACCCGCAACAGCGCGAGTTCGGGGTCTTCATCCGCATCGCCAGACAAGCGACTATGGCGCAGCGTTGCTCCGCCCAGCCAGGACGGTTGAGTCTTGAGAGCCTTGGTCCCGCTCAGCAAGGCATCCAGTTGTGCTGCTGGCGGTTCCCCTGGCTTTCGAAGGGCGGTGTGCAGGCTCACACTCAACACTTGCTGGGAGCGTCGACCTCGACGAACTTTGCGGACCAAGTCCTCCTCGCGGGCGTCATCCCAACCATCGGCTGCGCGTTGTCGGCCGATGTACAGCAGTACTCGCCCGAAACCCAGCACGCACCAGCCCAAAAATGGCACGCCCAAGGCCAGCGCCCAGAAGCTGATTGGCTGCTGGCGCAACGCTTGAGTACCAAATATGAAGGTCAACCCCACACCCGATACCAAAAACAGCGGCAGCACGCCGAGCCAAAGCCAGACACGAGGACGTACTGGTCGCAACGCCAGAGCAGGGACTTGATCCAGTCTGACCGGCATGGCTAGCTCGCGCCTGCTTCAGGCAGCGACGAAATTAACGTGCAATCGCAACCACAGCGATGCCCGTGAAACGCGATCGGGACGCCATTGTCGCGAAACACCGGATGCCCCTCGACGATCTCCGTCTCGCCATGGCCTGGAATCGGGCAGCGCACCGGGTCACCCTGGCGCGCCACACCGATACCGCCGAACAGCATGGCTGTGGAGCCCGAGAGAACAGTGCCCTCTCCAGTCGTTTTGTCGCCAATGCGGATGATGCCTTTCATGTCCTTATTCCTTCTTTAAAAATAAACCGGGCAACTACTTGTTCTGGTTTTATTTACTCAAGACTTCCTGTGGCGAAAAAACACCGTCCTGCAGTACATAGTTCGTTGAGCTTAACGGCCGTCCAGCGGCATCAACATTGTCAAACCACTCAATGGAAAATCCTTTTGCATTCCATTGCACCGAAGAGAAATCGGAGTCTTGCGTTTCTTCTCCAGAATTCTGGCTTGCCATTGAAACAGAGCGTAGGCAACTACTCACCAAGACCCTTGCTTGCGCACTTAACGTTGTGCCTGTCACTTTATACACATAAAGCCAAACCTCGCTGCCCGCGCCACAAAACCCTCCAGGCTTACCAGGACTGGAGGATGACACCTGGAACAGCGAAATATAAAAACCGTCCTCAAGCTTATGTTTACTCTTGTCATAAAACACACCCTCCACATCGGAAAACAACTTCAGCTCATAAACACTTCCGTCTTCCATTTCCATATGCGCCCGCCCATCCTTATTGCCAACCCAAGGCATTGCAACACTTGCAAAAGCATTGCCCACCGCCACTAAAGCCAGCAACAAAACAACCGTGAGCCCTCTGAACTTACTGACCAAGAACATGATCGGCATAGCACACCCCCTTATACTCCCACGGGTGATCATCCGACTGTCCATCCTTGCCGTTCTTGTAGGTATCCTTATCTCGCTTACGCAGTTCAGCCTCCGTCTTGTCTTTGTTCTTCTTTTTATCCATCGACCAGCCAATATTCCCGGTATTGGAGTCGCACAAGACGTTCTTTTTCCTGACCCAGGACGTTGAAGCAGTGTCCCACTCATGATAGGAACCGCCATTCCAGCGGCTGAATACCTCATGCCGCAGTTGATCATCCGTATAAGCTCTGCCCGCCTGCCCAAGATATTTCCTGGCGGTCCGCACTTTGTCCTTATAAATAGAAGATCCCGCCAGGATATTGGTTTTCCAGTTCCACGCCTGTTCGTAGGACGGTGCAGGATTGGTCATTTGCGTGATACCGTAACCTTTATCGAAAGCAACAATTGGCTGACCATCAAACTCAATAAAGTGTTTAGAGTTGGTTTCCTGTTGCAGAAGTTTCTCGAAACCGGTCATATCTTCGAGGGTAGCGACATAGTTGGCAACACTCTCCGGGGTTGGATTCTGCCCCTTTATCACAACAGTTCTCACCAACGTCTTTTGACCGACGATCACCGTCACCGTCAGCTTGCCTCCAAGAATCTTTTCAGAAAAATTAGCCGTCCATACCCTGTTGCGACTGACAAACGCACCTGACTTCTTGAAGGTTTGCAGGACACCGCCCTTTCGCGCCCGCTCTTTCAACCCACTGGCTTTCGCCTTCCACTCAATCGCCCACGACCATTTACAATCGCCTTCGACTTGCGCCCGGAACTCGAAAATAATATCGGGTAGCGTGGCATCCTGCGTAATATTGAACACTTCATTTTCAGCCGGCGTTACCCATGCCAACGTATTTTCCGCTGACACAACCTTGATCACGGTGCTGTCAGTATTATTAGTACTACTCGCATGTTTTATTTGCTGCATGGCATCGCCCCCCTTTAAAAATGTGTCCGTGATGACATCTGAGCCTTTAAGTACAAGACCAAGAACAAAACGTTTGAACTAACTTTTACCAAGTGCCATAGGGAATCCCGTGCTGGTCGATGTAGGCCTGCGCCTCGGGGTTCGGCGCCCGGTAATAAATACCGTTGCCGTTCCGGTGGGGCCCGAGCGGCTCGACCTCGGCCTGAAAGCGCCCGACTTCCTTGAACCCCAGGCACGGCCCACCCACCCAGACCTTGACGATGCCGCCGGGAGCCATGCCTAAAGTGATCGCGAATCGATAGTCATCTATCCACTCTTTGGAACCCTGACAAAACACCCTCTCCGGCCTGACCATCTCGTCCCGCACCCACTGCGGGATCGGGATCCTGATCTTGTAGGCCTGCGGTTCCACCAGCGATTGCCAGCGCAGGAAGAGCCGTTCCGGCAGGTCGACGTTGTTCACCGGCTTCATTTCCCCCCCCCCTTGGTGCCAGCCTTCCGCTTTGCCGGTGTAACTGGCGACGCCAGCATGCACGCGAAAAAACGCCAACCCGCGCTGATCGAGCACATCCACCGTCTCGACCCAGACTTCCATGTGGCGCGGCGCAGCGAGGCCGACGTACCAGCTGTGGTACGGCAGCTTGGGCGGCGCCGGGGGTTGAGGCCCGTTCGCGCAGGCACTGAGGCTGAACAACAAACCGACCAGCAGGCTCAGGCGCTTCATTCGGGATAGCCTTTCTGCGGCAGGTTCTTATAGACCTTGCGCGTGTTGTCCGGCGTCGGTTTCATGGCCATCACCCCCGTGCTGGGGAGCCAATGGGCGGACTGGTGGATATAGCGGCGACGCAATAGGCGCTCCTGAACACGGTCGAGGCTGACCTCGACGCCCCCCAGCACCTGATCGAGGATCTGGGTGGCGATGGGTTGCAACTCGTCGGGCAGCCGGAAACGTCGGTCTTCGTCGCTGATGACGTCAAACGGCACGTCATGACGCACCCCCAGTTCACGCATGACCCGCAGGGCAATCCGCGACAACTCGCCGCGCACCGGCCGGTCGAGCGCGATGGTCAGCAGGTAGTCATCCTTGTCCTCGCTGTTCTTGCCCTGCGGCGCCGGGGTCATCGACCAGGTATGGATGGAGAGGTGGCCTTCATCACCGGCCAGACCGCTGGCCTCCAGGGCCAGCATCTGGGTCCGGGCCTTTGCCCATTCCAGATGCGCCTGCACCGGGCGGTTGGCTTCCTGCGTGACCCGGCGGGGCGGCGTCAGCCACAGCCGCTCGCGGGCACGCGGCAAATAGCCGCCGCCAATGTTCGAGTGCACCCCCGGCAAGCTGATTTCACGATGGCCATCCAGCACGCTGTTGAGGGCAAAGTTGTGCCGGCGCTCGTCGCGGGCCTGCAACTGGATGACCTGCCGCGCGCAACCGGGCGGCAGGTACAGGTTGACGCCGGGGTTGTCGTCGTTGGCCACGCTCAGGTCCGCGCCCATGATGGCGGCAACGGTGTCGAACAGGCCGATCAGGTTGAGGCGGACATCCTCCGCCGGGGCGAAACTGGCCAGCAATTTACCAAGTGCCATACGGAATCCCGTGCTGGTCGATGTAGGCCTGCGCCTCGGGGTTCGGCGCCCGGTAATAAATACCGTTGCCGTTCCGGTGGGGCCCGAGCGGCTCGACCTCGGCCTGAAAGCGCCCGACTTCCTTGAAATCCAGACACGGCCCACCCACCCAGACCTTGACGATGCCACCGGGGGCCATGCCCAAGGTGATCATCTTTCGATAGTCATCCTTCCACTTTTTGGAACCCTGGCAAAACACCCGCTCCGGCCTGACCATCTCGTCGCGCACCCACTGCGGGATCGGGATCCTGATCTTGTAGGCCTGCGGTTCCACCAGCGATTGCCAGCGCAGGAAGAGCCGTTCCGGCAGGTCGACGTTGTTCACCGGCATCATCGACCCCGCCCCCTGGTGCCAGCCTTCCACTTGGCCGGTGTAACTGGCTACCCCGCCGGACACATGAAAGAACGCCAGCCCACGCTGATCGAGCACATCCACGGTCTCGACCCAGACTTCCATATGGCGCGGCGCGGCCAGACCGACGTACCAGCTGTGGTACGGCAGTTTGGGCGGCGCCGGTGGTTGAGGCCCGCTGGCGCAGGCACTCAGGCTGAACAACAGGCCGACCAGCAGGCTCAGGCGCTTCATTCGGGGTAGCCCTTGTGTGGCTGGTTGGGATAGACCTTGCGCGTGTTGTCCGCCGCCGGTTTCATGGCCATCACCCCCGTGCTGGGGAGCCAATGGGCGGACTGGTGGATATAGCGGCGACGCAATAGGCGCTCTTGCGCCCGGTCGAGGCTGACCTCGACGCCCCCCAGCACCTGATCGAGGATCTGCGTGGCGATGGGTTGCAACTCGTCGGGCAGGCGGAAACGTCGGTCCTGGTCGTCGATGGCGTCAAACGGCACGCCATGGCGCACCCCCAGCTCACGCATGACCCGCAGGGCAATCCGCGACAACTCGCCGTGCACCGGCCGGTCGAGCGCGATGGTCAGCAGGTAGTCATCCTTGTCCTCGCTGTTCTTGCCCTGCGGCGCTGGGGTCATCGACCAGGCATGGATGGAGAGGTGGCCTTCATCACCGGCCAGACCGCTGGCCTCCAGGGCCAGCATCTGGGTCCGGGCCTTTGCCCATTCCAGATGCGCCTGCATCGGGCGGTTGGCATCCTGCGTAATCCGGCGGGGCGGCGTCAGCCACAGCCGCTCGCGGGCACGCGGCAAATAGCCGCCGCCAATGTTCGAGTGCACCCCCGGCAAGCTGATTTCTCGATGGCCGTCCAGCACGCTGTTGAGGGCAAAGTTGTTCCGGTGCTCGTCACGGGCCTGCAACTGGATGACCTGCCGCGCGCAACCCGGCGGCAGGTACAGGTTGACGCCGGGGTTGTCGTCGTTGGCCACGCTCAGGTCCGCGCCCATGATGGCGGCGACGGTGTCGAACAAGCCGATCAGGTTGAGGCGGACGTCCACCGCCGGGTCGAAATTCGCCAGCAATTTACCAAGTGCCATAGGGAATCCCGTGTTGGTCGATATAGGCCTGAGCCTCGGGATTAGGCGCCCGGTAATAAATGCCTTTGCCGCTCAGATATGGCCCCAGCGGCTCGACCTCGGCCTGAAAACGCCCGACTTCCTTGTGCTCCAGACACCCCGTACCCAGCCAGACCTTGACGATGCCACCAGGGGCCATGCCTAAGGTGATCGTGTCTCGATAGAGGGTCACCACTTCTTGGTCCCACTTGCAAAATACCTTTTGCGGCTTAACCATCTCGTCGCGCACCCACTGTGGAATCGGGATCCTGATCCTGTAGGCCTGCGGTTCCACCAGCGATTGCCAACGCAGGAAAAGCCGCTCCGGCAGGTCGACGTTGTTTATCGGCTTCCCCCCCCCTCCTCCTTTGGGCCAGCCTTCCGGCTTGCGGGTGTAGCCGGCTACCCCCCCGGACACATGAAAAAACGCCAGCCCACGCTGATCGAGTACATCCACGGTCTCGACCCAAACTTCCATATGGCGCGGCGCAGCGAGGCTAATGTACCAACTGTTGTACGGCAGCTTGGGCGGCGACGGGGGTTGAGGCCCATTGGCGCAGGCACTGAGGCTGAACAACAGGCCGACCAGCAGCATCAGGCGCTTCATTCGGGATAACCCTTCTGCGGCTGGTTGGGATAGACCTTGCGCGTGTTGTCCAGCGCCGGTTTCATGGCCATCACCCCCGTGCTGGGGAGCCAATGGGCGGACTGGTGGATATAGCGGCGGCGCAACAAGCGCTCCTGCGCCCGGTCGAGGCTGACCTCGACGCCCCCCAGTACCTGATCGAGGATCTGGGTGGCGATGGGTTGCAACTCTTCGGGCAGCCGGAAACGTCGGTCCTGGTCATTGATGAGGTCAAACGGCACGCCATGACGCACGCCCAGCTCACGCATGACCCGCAGGGCAATCCGCGACAACTCGCCGTGCACCGGCCGGTCGAGCGCGATGGTCAGCAGGTAGTCATCCTTGTCCTCGCTGTTCTTGCCCTGCGGCGCCGGGGTCATCGACCATGTATGGATTTCAAGGCTGCCTTCATCACCGGCCAGACCGCTGGCCTCCAGGGCCAGCATCTGGGTCCGGGCCTTTGCCCATTCCAGATGCGCCTGCAGCGGACGATTGGCATCCTGAGTGACCCGGCGAGGCGGCGTCAGCCACAGCCGCTCGCGGGCACGCGGCAAATAACCACCGCCAATGTTCGAGTGCACCCCCGGCAAGCTGATTTCTCGATGGCCGTCCAGCACGCTGTTGAGGGCAAAGTTATGACGGCGCTCGTCGCGGGCCTGTAACTGGATGACTTGCCGCGCGCAACCGGGCGGCAGGTACAGGTTGACGCCGGGATTGTCGTCGTTGGCCACGCTCAGGTCCGCGCCCATGATGGCCGCGACGGTGTCGAACAGGCCAATCAGGTTGAGGCGGACGTCCACCGTCGGGTCGAAACTGGCCTGTAATCCGGAGCGACCGGCTTGCAACAACTCGCCGAACAGGCCGCGATCCGGTTTCAGCAGCTCATTGGCGCAATGCCGCGCCGCCGCCGCGCCACGACTGAAGCCGAAAATATCGAACTCGATACGACGTATAGCGCAATCGGCGTTCTTATCAGCAAATGCCCGCAACTGCTTTTTGATCAGGTCCGGCGCCTGCTCAACCCGCGCCACCACCCCGGTTTCCCCCCGTCCCGTCAACAGGCCCTGCAACACGTCCTTGCCGCCACTGCTAGTGCCGATGCCCTCCAGGTAAACCTTCACATAGCCGACTTCGGCTCCAGGAGGGAGACCATCGACGGCATGGTCCGGATACAGCTCATGCAGATGCGCCACATTACTCGGCGCATTCCCATAACTGCTATCCGGCGCCCGGTCGAAGCCATTGCCGTCGAACCCATCAAACCCGTACTGGTTGCACTCCTCGATGATGCTCGCCAGTTCGCTCGGGTCGAACAGCGCCAGGTCCTCGCGCCGGCATTGTTCGGTGGCCCCGGCATTGGCCTGGTTGTTGCCGGTGCCGTCGAAAAACAGCCCCAGGCGCAGGGTGATGCCGTCGAGCTCTTCTTCCTCTTCCTCTTCTTCCATGTCGTAGATCAGCGAGAGTTTTTCCGGGGTGGCGGTGCACACCCGTTCGGTGAAGCCCTGGCTGTCGGTGGCGCCTTTCCAGACCTTGCCGGATTCGGCGGTGATCTTGTAGCGCATGCCGGGGAGGATCGTTTCGCCATCGCTGGCAAATAGCCGGAACTGCTCATCGAACAATAGCGGCGGGTCGATGAGCGCGGGCAGTGCCGGTAACCGTGGGGCCTGCGTGGCTTTGTTCTGGACATAGTCGAAATTCGGCGCCTTGACGGTGTAATCGCCTTCCGTGCCCGATTCGATGCTGTACGGGTCGAGGGTGATGTAGCTGCCGCCGGCATTGAGGGTGATTTTCTTCTTGGCCGTGATGCGGATTTCGTCTTCCGTGCTGGTGATGTCGAGGCCATGACGGGCCAGCAGTTGCAGCCGGTCGTTCTGCGCCTGAATGTTCACCGGCCCCTGATTGGCGATCAGCTTGATGCCCAGCTTGCGCACGAACAGGCTCAGCCCTTGCCCCACGCCCACGAACAGGCGCTTGACCACGCTGATGTCGGCCTCGCCACCGGCGTTGAGCATCAGGTTGTGTTGCGCCGCCAGTTGCAGGTGCTTGCCGCTGGTCAGGGCGATGCCCTGCGGCGCGCTGAGCAGCAGGACCGACGACTTGAGTTGTTCCAGGTCTTGCCGGAGCAGGTTCAGTTGCGCGTGGATGTCGGCGGGTTCGGCCAGACTCGCCTGGGCGTCGCTGGAGAGCTTTTGCAACTGTTCGCCAGCCTGTTGCAAGCGGCCCACCGCTGCGCTCATGTCGAGTTGCTGGCCCTGCGCTTTGGGCTGCGCATCGGCACTGATAAACACACCCTTGCCCGCCCGAATCGCGCCCCAGCCATCGGTGCGCAGTTCAAAGCCTTCGCCGCGTTTTTGTTTCTTGGCATCGACCAGGTGCCCGAGATTGAGCTGGCTCTTGCCACTGTGCTCGGTGCTGAGCTTGACGTGCTCCTGGCCGCGGGTGTCGTCCATGCGCAGTTTGTTGTTGGCCGGGGTGCGCAGCACGTTGCGCTTGTAGTTGTAGAGGGTGACCGGGTCCGGGTGCTGGCTGTCGTGCAGGGCGTGGGCGATGTAGGGGCGGTCCGGGTCGCCTTGTTCGAAGGCCACCGCCACTTCGGTGCCGGCAATCAGCGGCAGGTGCAGGCCGTGGGTGTCGCCGGCGTAGGGTCGGGCCAGACGCAGCCACAGGCTTTCCCGCCCGGGTTTCCAGCTATCGCGGTCGAACAGGAAGCTGACCCGGTAGCGCCCTTGCGCGTCGATCTCGGCGTAGCGGTCGTGGGCCAGCGGGCTGCTGACGCGGGCCGGCACGGTGCCGGCGATTTGCGGTTTGGCCGGTATCTCCGGGCGAAAGCACACGGTTTCCGAATAGGGCATGGCCTCGAAGCTGACGTCGAAGCTGCGATCACGCGCAGCGCGGGTGCTCAGCGCGATGATCACCGCCCCCGGAGCAAAGGCCTGCGACGCGCCGCCGGAAATTTTCAGCACCTGGCCGGGGGCCAGGGTGGCGCTGCTGCTGAGGCCGCTGAGTTGGGTCTGGCCATTGAGGTAGCGCTCGTGGCGCAGGCGGGCGTAGAAGTAGCCGCTTTCGCTGTGCAGGTCTTCGTCCTGGGCCAGGGCATCGCCGAGCACGGTGTAAGGTTCGGCGTAGTGGTAGGCCTCGCCGTAGGTGGTTTTGGCGCCACGGCTCTGGTCGACGGCGCCGTCGAGGTGGGCCTTGGCATCAAGGGGGTGGTAGGCGCGAAAGTGAATATTCTTTTCCACCACCGCGTGGCTCGATTGCAGTTGCCACACACCGTCCTGAGCGCTGCTCAGCCCGGCAGGCGGGCGGTACGGTAACTGCACGTCGAACTGATAGCCGCGCTGGTCGTCGCAAAACTCGACGACGTCGATGCGCAGGCGTTCGTCGCTGGTGAAGCGGTACCAGATGCCGACCTCGGCCAGCAGCCGGGCGATGAAGGCCAGGTCGCTTTCGCCGTACTGCATCACTTGTTCGCGCTTGGGATACTCGCGCACCAAGCGGAACAGAAAGTCCTGCCCCTCAAAGTCGTGGCGGCTGCGCAGGATGCTCTCGACAATCTCCGGCACCGACTGGTGCTGATAAATGCGGAACTGTTTGCCGCGAGAGAGCAAGGCCAGACGGGGTTGCAGGGTGAGTTCGTAACGGGCTTCGTCGTTGGAACCGGACAGGCGCTTGAAGCCGCTGATCACCCCGTGCAGGGTGCGCAACGGTTTGACGGTGGGCGGGTCGAGGAACGTCAGCTTTTTCGCCGGCGCGTGCAGGCTGAAACAGGCGTCCTGGCCGAGCAGTTGTTCGGCGGCCAGGTCGTGTTCGGTGCTGGTGAATTCCACGCGGTAGGTGAACGGCTGGCTGAGGCGCTCTTCGCCCTCGAAGGCCAGGACGTCGAGGTGGGCCTGGAGATTGCGGACCCAGAGCTTATGCCGGCTGTGGTCGAAGAAGGTGCGCAGTTCGTTGAGCATGTTCAGGCCTCCATGGCGACGGACTGCGCCGCGTCCTGTGCGTCGGTGAAGTGCAGGGTGATGCCTTCATCGTCGCTGTAGCCCAGGGCCACGCCATGGGTTTTCTGTTGGGCTGCCTGACGTTGCAGCAGTTGCTGGCTGAGCACCGGCAAAATCTGCTGATTGAGCAGGCTGTCGATGTTGCGCGCACCGCTGTCGGGCAGCAGGCAAGCGGCAACCAGGACATCGTTGAGTCCGTCGTCGATCTGGCAAGCCAGGCCATAGTGACGCTGCAAACGCCTGGCGACCCGGGCCAGTTTGAGCGCGACGATGCGCTTGAGTGCGCAGGCGTCCAGCGGCCGGTAGATCAGGGTCTGAAAGCGTGCCAGCAAGGCCGGCTGGAAGTGTTCGCGCAGGATTGGCTGCAGCAGTTCGTGCAGGGTGCTGTCCAACGCGTAGGGGTGTTCCTGTAGACAGGCTTGCAGTTCGTTGCTGCCGAGGTTGGAGGTCATGACAATGACCGTGTTGCGAAAGTCGATTTCGCGCCCTTCGCCATCGCGCATGAAGCCACGGTCGAAGACCTGGTAAAACAGGTTGAGTACGTCGCGATGGGCTTTCTCCACTTCGTCGAGCAGTACAACGCTGTAGGGTCGTTGGCGTACCGCTTCGGTGAGCACGCCGCCCTGGCCGTAACCGACGTAGCCGGGCGGTGAGCCTTTGAGCTGGCTGACGGTGTGGGCTTCCTGATACTCGGAGAGGTTGAGGGCGATGAGCGACTTCTCGCCACCGAACAGGCTGTCGGCCAACGCCAGGGCGGTTTCGGTCTTGCCGACGCCGCTGGTGCCCACCAACAGGAAGACGCCCAGCGGAGCCTTGTCTTCGGTCAGGCCGGTCTTGGCCGCACGCAAACGCTGGGCCAGCGCGCTCAGCGCAGAGGCCTGCCCCATCACTCGTTCGCCCAGCTGCTGTTCCAGCGCCAGCAGGCTGGCGTGTTCATCCTTGAGCAGACTGCCCAGCGGCACACCGGTCCAGTCGGCAATCACTTCAGCCACGCTGCGTGGGTTTACATCGAGCGAGAGCAGTGGCTGGTTGCCCTGGATCTCGCTCAGTCGTCGTTGCAACACCACACAGTTATCCATCCGTGGTGGTTCGGCCCGGCGTGCGTCGAGCAATTGTTGTGTCAGGTCGAGCTCGTGCCGGTATTGCCGCACCAAATCGATTTGCTGGCGCTGCAGCTCGGCGTGTTGCGCCGCGATCATCGCCAGACGCTCGTCAGCGCTGTCGCCGCCGAGTTGCCGGTCTTCTTCCAGGGCCTGGCGCTCCAGCTCAAGGGCGGCCTGTCCGGCCTTGAGTCGAACCAGCGCCTGTGGCTCGCAGTCGAGGCTCATGCGCACTCGCGCGCTGGCGGTGTCGAGCAGGTCGACGGCTTTGTCCGGCAATTGCCGGCCGGTCAGGTAGCGCCGCGACAGGCTGACCGCGGCCTGTACCGCCGCATCCTGAATGTGCACGCCGTGGTGGCTGGCGTAGCGAGCCTTGAGACCCCGCAGCATGAGGCTGGCGTTGGTGTCATCCGGCTCGTCGACCTTGACCATCTGAAAGCGTCGCTCCAGTGCCGCATCGCGCTCGAAGTACTGTTTGTATTCGCTCCAGGTGGTGGCAGCGATGGTGCGTAACTCTCCCCGGGCCAAGGCGGGTTTGAGCAGGTTCGCCGCGTCGGCACCGCCCGCCTGGTTGCCTGCCCCGATCAAGGTGTGGGCTTCGTCGATAAACAGCAGCACCGGGTTTTCGGACTGCTGCACGGCATCAATGACGTTTTTCAGGCGTTGTTCGAATTCACCTTTGACGCCGGCGCCCGCTTGCAACAGCCCCAGGTCAAGGGTGCGCACACTGACCACCTTGAGGTTGTCCGGGACATTACCCTCGGCGATGCGCAACGCCAGACCTTCGACCAGAGCGGTCTTGCCAACCCCGGGTTCGCCGACAAGGATCGGGTTGTTCTTGCGACGGCGACTGAGGATGTCGATGACCTGACGGATTTCATCGTCACGGCCGAATACCGGGTCGATCCGCCCTTCCCTCGCCTTGGCGGTGACGTCGTGGGTGAATTTGTCCAGCACTGCCTGCAAGGCGTCATGCCTGGGAGCGCTGGAGGGATTAGCGAGTTGGTTTGAAGACACGTCGGTTTGGCCCAGGGCGATTTCCTGCTGCACCTGTGGACGTTCGTCGGAGTGTTGATCGAGCAATGCAAACAAACGCTGCAACTGAGTATCGCTGAGGCTGAGCAGCGGCCAGGCGGCTTCGCACGCCAGCAGGCTGGGGGTCTCCAGCAACGCACTGAGCAGGTGTGCTGAACGCAGGTTGTCGTTGTTGCCGTCCAGCGATGCATGCAGCCAGGCGTTCTTGATCAGTTGCTGCAACTTGCCACACAACTGCGGCTTGCTCTGCACACTGTGCGGCAGGCTGTCGAGATGCTCGAGTAGCCCGCGCCAGAGCGCGTCCATATCCCATTCATAGCGGCGCGCGATGAAGGTTAGATCGCCCTCGCCTTGCTCCAGCAGTTTGAGCAGCCAGTGTTCGATGCTGATCTGCGCATGGGCGCGGCTTTGACACAGCGAAGCCGCCGCACTCAGCGCCTGGGCACAGTAGGGATTGAGACGGCGAAGCAAACGAGTGGAATTGTGTGCCATGCGGGTACGTCCTTGTTCTGGATTTTCAGCGTGTCGTCGGTTGTGCAAGCGCTGGGCTTGAAGCTCGATGTGTTTGGCTGAGCGCCCGCGAACGGACGCTCAACCCTGCACACCGCGAACCGGCAGACAGAAACCCGTCTGCCGGTTCTATTGCGTCAAGCGCTCAGACGCTCGTTCCAGGAGTCGGAGTGAATGATGTTGCCGTCCTTGTAGGTCCAGGTGACCTTCTCGTAGCGCAGCTCAACCTGCTCCAGGTGGTTGTGCTTTTCCTTGGTCGGGTCTTTGACGTCGTGCATTTTCGGCGCGACTTTCACCACTTTGACGTTTTCCAGCTTGGTGACGAAGTACTCGACTTCCTGGCCTGCATCGTCGATGCGGTACCACTTGAATTCGGCGCTCTTGAGGGTCTGCCCGGTGGTCACCGCCTTGTACAGATAGGGACTGGAGGCATCGATTTCCTTGGAAAACAGGAACGGTGTGTGAACCCGGGTGCCTGTCAGCTTGCCGGTATTGTTGTCGGTGGGAATGTACAGGCTGTGGTCCTGAGCGATGACCTCGATGCTGCCTTCGCGCTTTTGCACATCCACTGAACCTTTGATGGCTGCACCGCCGTCATCTTGCAGCCACAGGTAAACGGGAATTGCCATGTGAAACTCCTTTTCTCGGAACATGAATGCCGCGGGATGCGACTGGGGGTTGCCTGTCCGGCTCCGCAGTGGGGAACACGCAGGCCCCCGCTTCCGGCACCAGACGGATGTCGACGCGACGGTTGGCCGTGCGTCCGGCCTCGGTGTCATTACTGGCGATTGGCTGACTGGCACCGAAACCCTGAACCGCAAAGCAGCTGTCGGGGATATCGCCCATGCGTTGCATCCAGTCATGCACCGCAGCGGCTCGGGCACGAGACAGCTTGAAATTTTGTTCGGCGTTGCCAGTGACATCGGTATGCCCGGCAATGACGATCAGCCAGCCTGGCTGGGCTTTGATGTCGACCAAGGCATTGATCAGTACCTTGGTCGAGTCAGGCTTGAGTTGAGCGCTCCCCGTATTGAACAGCGACAGGCTGTCCAGACGCACCGGCGCGGGGCTCCCCGCTGGCATTGGGGTCGCCCACGGCTGACGGTGACTGGCAAGCACCGCCAGCAGTTGAGCTCGCAGGGGTTCGCCGCGATACAGGCCCAGGCCTAACGCCAGGGGTTCGCCCTGTCGGTAGTAGCTGTCCAGACGCAAGGCATCCTGACGGAGCACTGTCACCGCCTCATCACGCTGACCGAACTCGGGCTGGTCACGATGTGCCGACGGGGGAATAGAGGTGTAACGACGCAGGTCATCACTGACCTGGCGTACCAGCAGGGTGTTCTGCCAGGCCGAGCTGGCCAAGGCGATGACACCAGCCACCACGAACAGCCACAGCGCGATAAGACTTGCGCGGCGTGCCGGAGAATTCTGGGTATGGCTCGGGAGCAGAGTCAGCAAGGCATCAGGAAACGGCAAGGCCGCGTCCGCGCCGGACAGCGTCTGCCCGGGGTCAACCAGCGCTATCTTGTCGCGCAGCCATTGTTGCCACAGGTTGCCCACGCGCGTCTGGGGCAGTGCCGGTACCAGAGTGATGGCGCAGGCCAGCGCCAGGTTGACGGGATGGCGGCCTTCGCGGGTGGCGAAATGTGGCAGTACCGCCTCGCCCAGCCAAGCCGCAACGCTATTCAGTTGTACGCTGGCGTGCAACCGTGCTGCCTGTGTTGTGGAGTCAGCGGTCTGCCGTTGCCAATCGCCCAAACTGACGCACGCACCGGCCTCGCGCACGCTGGGGCTGGTTTGACCGGCTTCCCAACTGAACCAGGGCCCCTCGCCGCGCGAGGCTTGCAGGTAACTTACCAACAGTAGCGGCAGCGCTATGCCGCGCTTGCGAATCAGCGCTACCTGGTAGCGAAAGGTGCGTACCCGGCCGGCCAACACGGCGCTGTCGGTGTGTTCGCCAGGGTTGACGATGAACATGACACTGAGCTGCCCGCCCCAGTCCGGGCGCGAAGCTATTACGCTTTCGCTGACTGCCGGCAGCTGTTCCAGGTCAGGCACCCGCAGATAACAACCTCGCTCGGTGATGCGCAGGGCCAGTTGTTCAGCGGGAATCGCGCCAAACAGACCGGCCAAACCATCACCACAGACCAATACCACGGGCTGAGGGTAGGCAGCCGGTGGCAAGGACATGTTGTCGGTCAGAGTCAATGACTCGCACAGTCGCGCCGCACGTCGTCCCGCTCGGATCCAGGCCAAGGCGACGAAGACCACAGCGGTCAGAACCGCCATCGCCCGTATCCAGTTGGCAAACGGAATGATGGCCAGCAGCGCCAGGACAAGCGTACCGGCCCATAGCCAGAGGCCTCGTTTCAATTTCAACGTCATCTGCCCCTCACGACTGGCCAGGCAAAAGCGTGACGATCAGAGTGCCCAACAGATTGTCCAGCCCCCACCAGGCACCAATGAGCAGCAGGCCCGCTGCAAAAACATGAGCCAGTGGTGACCGCAACCAACGCAGGGTGTCAGTTCGATGGCTGAAGTTTGTTTGTGTCGCTAACGTCTGTCTGAGTGCCAGTGGCGCAACCCGCGCATTCAAAACTGCCAGCAATTGCTCACGCTCGGGGTCGTTCAGATCGCGGTAACGACCTCGAAATCCAAGCATCAGCACCCGCAGGAATGCCGTCAGCACATGCTGATCCGGTGCGGGGTTGCGCAGCACTTCGCGCATGTCTTCATACAAGAACTCACCGGCCTGGTGACGATTGAAAAACTTCGCCTGCAGAGGTTCGCTGGCCCAAGTGATATGGGCATCGTCCTTGGCACAGGTGAGCGCGGTTTCATCCAGCAAGGCACATTGAGCGTGGCTGATGTGGTCGATACTGCGCTGGCTCAGGCCGGCATGCTTGAGCAGTTGGCGAACGTGCTCGACCTGCTTCACACAGTGCTCCCACAACTCCGGGCTATTCTGCGCCGAAGCCCCCTGCCGCAGCTCGACTACCAACAGATAGCTGTCCTGCAACAACGCGTCGATATCCACCGCAGTGGCAGTCTGTTTTTTGGACGCGATCAGGCTCATGCGCGCAGCACCGCGAACAGTTCAAGCTTCACCTCGGCCAGGGTGCTTGGAACGTAGAAGGCACAGACCCCTTCGGCCAACATGGCCCGCCCCTTTGCATGACTGAGGTCAAGGGCGAAGTACTGATTCTCCAGACGTAGTGGAATAGCTGCCGGCACATGGCTGAGCGACTGCAACGGAACACCGTCAAGCGCGGCGTTGATCAGATGATCGACCTCGTCCGGCGTACCTACCTTGCACAGACGTGGGAACTGACTCTGCAACTGCACGGCAGGCAGGCGGCAACGGACCGACAGATAAAAGTCGGCACCGTCACGCTCACGCAGGCGTGCGTCATTGAGGGAGACCTGCCAGCGGTTGGCGCCACTCTCCTCCAGTACCAGGGCAATGACCCGCGACGGCAGGCTGGCCTCCAGCAAGGTGGAGATAGTACGCATCAACGGCGCGAATACGGTTTCCAGGTGTTCGTGCCGATAGGCTGGAATCTGGTCGATATCGTGTTCCAGCGAAAAAGTCAGCAGACTGCCGGCCAGCTTTGTCAGCTCAAGATAGACCTGCTCGGGGTGTCGCGCGGGATGAGCCTTGAGATCAGCCAATACCGGTTGGTAGGTGTTCAAGGCATTGAGCAACCAGAACAACGACACATCAGCCACCGCGAAGTCAGCCATACGCTGGTTGCTCTCGCGACGCATGCCCATCAGCCGCTGACGCTTGGCGGACAGCTGGGTCAACAGGTTATCAAGCTGTGTCAGCAGCCCTGGATGAGCAGCGAAGCTGAGCAACGGCGGCACATAGGCTGGATCAAGACTCCAGACACCCTGCCCGTCGCGCACCAGACGGGCGATCGGGCAGGTCAGGTAATCGGCGTTTTCATCGCTATCCAGGCGCAGGCTCAGCGCGTATTCCAGTACGCCGATCGACTGCACCTCGTCTGCGTATAGGTCCTGTACCTGACGCCAATCCTGGCGATAGCGCGCCGGCCGATCAGCCCTGGCGCCGTCAAGCACACAGTTGTTGCCATTGGCCTGCTCCAGCGGCAACGCCAATAACAACGTGACCTCCTGGCTGGCATCGGACAGCACTCGGACCAACTCCAGCGCAGGGGGCAGCCGGTCCACATGATCGCTATCGACCAGGGTGCCATCGGGCATGCGCACAAGCACTTGGGTTGCCTTGAGCTTACCCAGTCGCAGGGCTTGCGGGTCAAACCCCACCGCCTGCACACCCCAAGGGTGTACCAGGGACAGATGGGCCAGACATTCATTTGCCCAAGCCTCCCAGCGCGTCTGCTGCTGGAATTGCTGCGGGCACAACAATGCCCCCGCGGCCCACAAGGGGCGGTCGATCTTCATGGCGTCGTTTCCCTACGCAGTGGCTCGGGTTTTGAAGTGGCTTAGGCTTTCGCTTTGGGCATCTGCGAAACCAGCGACAAATTGACGTCCATGCCTTCCACCTGGAAGTGCGGCACGGCATACAGCTTGACGCGGAAGAAGCCCGGGTTGTCCTCGATGTCTTCTACGGTCACCTTCGCATCGCGCAACGGGTGTGAGGCCTGCAGATCGTCGCCCGGGTCCGTCATTTCGGTCACCAGCCCGCCGATCCACTTGTTCAGTTCCAGCTCCAGCAGGCGACGGTCCTTGGTCGTTCCGATATTCTCGCGCTGGATCAGCTTCAGATAATGAGCGATGCGCGACAGCAGGAAGATATAGGGCAAGCGTGCATTGATCCGGCTGTTGGCAGTGGCATCAGCCGTGTCATACAGCGCCGGCTTCTGCGTGGAGTTGGCCGAAAAAAAGCACGCGTAGTCCCGGTTCTTGTAGTACGACAGCGGGATGAAGCCGAGATTGGCGAATTCAAATTCGCGGGTCTCTGGAATCATCACTTCGGAAGGAATTTTCACCTGGTTGCCGGTGCCCAGATCGTACAAGTGGATCGGTAGCTCGGTGACCGCACCGCCTGACTGTGGTCCGCGAATCTGCACACACCAGCCGTTAGTAATGAAGCTCTTCACCATGTTTGCGGCGAAGGCGAACGAGGCGTTGGTCCACAGATATTTATCGTGATCAGGGCCCTTGACGCTTTCGATATAGTTGAAACTGCGTACCGGAATGGTGTCTGGTCCGTAGGGCAGACGACCCAGAACGCGCGGCATCGTCAGGCCGATGTAACGGGCATCATCACTGTCGCGGAACGCCTTCCATTTGATGTATTCGGCACGATCAAAGTAGTTGCCGATGTCCTTGATAGCCGCAACCTCTTCCATCGACTCCTTGCCAAAGAAAGCCGGGCCAACGGAACCAATGAAAGGCATGTGCGCCGCGGCCGCAACCTTCGAAATATTGCGCAGCAGGGCAATATCCTGCGGACTGCGGTCGAATTCATAGTTGGAAATGGCCGCAGCAATCGGCTCACCACCCGGCGTGTCGTACTCCTGGGTGTAGGTGTGGAAATACAGGCCGCTCTGGGCGATCTCCGGTACATCTTCGAAGTCTTGTACCAGATGATCCTTACTGATATCCAACAGTTCGATGCGTACGTTCTGGCGAAAATCGGTCTGGTCAATCAGCGATTTCACGCCGCGCCAAGTCGACTCAACGCGCTGGAAATCCGGGTGGTGCATCACCGCATCAAGTTGGCGACTGATCTGTGCATCCAACGACGCGATGTGCTCATCCAGCAGTGTTTTATCCAGACGCTCGACTTTTTGCGACGATTGTTTGATCAAGTTCAAAAACACGCTGACGGCGGCAGTTACCCGCTCATCGGCAGAAACCTCGGACAGCGCCTCAGCGTTCTGAAAAGCTTCGATACCAACCAGCTCTGCAACCGGGCTGAGATTGATCTTGCTGAACAGGGCGCCATATACGCCTTGACTTTCTTCAGCCAGCACTGCGCCGCCGCGTGATTGCGCGGATGAATGTTCTACGGACATTATGGAAACTTCCTTTTAAACGACCGGGGTCAATTAACGATCTTCTTGCGTAGCCAAGGCAGCCAATTCGGTTCGCAGTTCGTCACTCAGCGCATCATCCTTGAGGATGCGTTCCAGTTCATGACGGAAGGTCGCGTTGTCCAACAGGTTCGACTTGAGGTCGCGCAGCAGGTTTCGCATAGCCAGCAAGGCACGCAAGTGCGGTATTTGCCGTGCCACCTGCTCCGGCTCAAAATCCTTCATGCTCTGAAAACTCAACTCGACAGAGGTGTCCGCGTCATCATTGACCAACGTATTTTCCACCGCCAGTTTCAGACGCGGAGAAAACTCGGCCAACACGCTGTCGAAGTTGTTTTTGTTAATATCGACTTTGCTTCTTTCGGACAATGAACGCTGTTCTTTGCCGTTACTGTAATCCCCCATCACCATCAACTTCAGCGGCAACTCGACTTTTTTCTGCGCACCGCCAGTGTGCAAATCGAGCTTAATATTGACCCGAGCCTTGGGCACTTCATTTTGAAAACTGTTTGAAGCCATAACTCCTCCAGACACCTGCGCAACAGCAATGCCGCCACGAAAATCAAGCAAGACTGGAATTCACACCTTTAGCCGACCCAACACAGTAAAGTTGCCAGCACGCCGCGCATAAATTCCTTTTATATACAATGGGCAAAGCACTTACGGCACATGCACCGATCTCTCCCCTACAACCACGATGAACTATCTCGCACAACCACACCACCCGCGACGCACAATCAGGAACACTCCCACAGAAATATATTTATACTCTTAAAGAATCATCCTACAAACGGTTGTTATAGAACCGCCGCAATAGTCAACTGCCTCAGTCCCTGGCACTCGGCAGGCGCGCCCTATCGACCGCCTCAAGTATTCCGAAACGCAGATGCAGTAGACATTTTTCTATTTGGAATACGCTGACTCCCCCATGATCGTCCCTTCTTCCTGTAAACCATCGTTACAAGCGGCGGCACGTAACCCGAGAGGGTATCAGGCGCCATCTGTCGTAGCGGCCCTTCGGCCCCTTCGAGCCGTCATTCCAGCGACTATGATGAGGGGCAACACCACTGAGGAGTTGAAAGATGTCGCTGACTCTTTACTACCATCCGCTGTCGTCGTACTGCCACAAAGTGCTGATCGCGCTCTACGAAAACGCTACCGAATTCGAAAAGCGGATCATCAATCTTGCGGACGACGCGGACCGGGCGGAGCTTCAAGCCCTCTGGCCACTGGTCAAGTTCCCGGTCATCAGTGACCACCTGCGCCAGCGTGCTCTGCCAGAGACCACGATTATCATCGAGTACCTGGATCGCTACTATCCGGGTGAGCAACCGTTGATTCCGAACGATTGGGAGGCCGCACTGGAGGTGCGTCTCTGGGACCGCTTTTTCGACAACTATGTGCAGGAGCCGATGCAACAGATCGTCGGTGATCGCCTGCGCAGTGCCAACGCTGACTTGAGCAAACAACGGTCCACGCTGGAGACGGCCTACGCCATGCTCGACCATCGGATGGCGTCGCGAATCTGGATGGCCGGTCAAGACTTCAGCCTGGCCGATTGCGCCGCAACCCCGGCGCTTTTCTATGCCAGCACGCTCTTGCCGTTCCCTGGCGAATTCAAGCATTTGAGTGCCTATTTCGACCGTTTGACGCGCAGACCGTCCGTCCAGAGAGTCATCGACGAAGCCCGGCCGTACTTTTCGCTCTACCCCTTTGCGGACGCCATCCCGAAGCGGTTTTTCCAGTCACCGGACATCACTTGATGGTGTCGATATGGGGCCCTTCGACACGCGACTAACGGTACTTGAGGGTACTCCTCCACCTTCCTACGATAGGTTTACGCAACTGTTAAATGCTCCTGCAGTTGCGTAGGTGGTGAGTGATCTGAACCCCTACCAAGCTCACCACTTGTTTCATGCGCATCTTGAGCCTCATGGGCTCTACTTCCTCCCCATCAAAGAGCTTTGAGGCTCTTTTTTGCCCGGAACAAACGCCAGAAACCATAATGCCCGGCACTAGACCAATACCTGGCAGTCAGGCGTTGGCTGCCGAAAAAGATCGCAGCCTGCGGCAGTTCCTACGGGGGAATGTGCCGGTCTGAATTCCCCTTGACTTACCGGCATGAGGGCAAGCCCCCTCAAGCAGCCTTTCGGGAGTTCACTGACCACCCGTCGCCAATGATGCCAATCAAAAAGTCAGTCTTCCTTGCCGACCTCTTGATCGGAAGATTGTTCTGCAACTGCAATGGCATGCTGGAAACTTTCAAGAAACACGGTTTCTGCATGGGTCATTTTTTGCTCGCGGTTCCACAACAAGTGAATGTCTACATCGGAGACACCATCCCTGGGCGGCAGGCGCCAAAGCATGCCGTTGTAGAGGTCGATATCAAGTAAGTGCTCCGGCAAACAGCCGATACCAAATCCTGCGATCACCAACCTGCGAATTTCTTCAAAGTTTGATGACGAAGCGACGATCCTGCCGGTGAAGCCCTGTTGGTCGCGAAACACGGTAAGCGGCGATAGATTGCCGCCAATCTGGTCGCTCGTGAAGCTGACAAAGTTTTCCCCCTGCAGCTCAGCCAGATCGAGGCCCCGCATTCCGAAAAAACGATGGCGTTTTCCGCAAAAGAAGGCATATCGCTGACGTATCAGGCAACGCTGCTCAAGCTTGGGTTGAGCAATGCGACAGAGACCAACACCGGCGGTGGCGGTCTTCTGCATCAGCGAACTGAGAATGTCAGAGCTGCGCAGAACCTCTATTTCCAACTCCACACGCGGATGGTTGAGATGAAAGCTCGCGAGAAAATCATCATAGACCGTCGATTGCACCCGGCTGATCGAGAGCAGACGAACCTTCCCCACCACATCATCCTGGGGGCCTTCGATGGCCGAGCCGATGCGCGACACGTTGCCATACATCTCTTCGGCAATCCGCAGCACTTCCTCTCCGGCCTCGGTGAGATCGAAGCGTGGCCCCTTGCGCGAAATCAAGGCGCACTCCAACTGCTCTTCCAGCCGCTTGAGCGATTGACTGACGGCCGATTGGGTAATGAACAGCCGCGCCGCAGCGCGGCTGATGCTCCCCTCCTGACCAATAGCCAGATAAGTGCGCAACAAGTTCCAATCCAGTCGATCGTTGAGGAAACGCCGCCCTCCCCATCTCGCTTGCACTAACTCTTCATTCGAGTGTTTGCTGCTCATCTTGATGTCCATTATTAGCATGGCTTAATCAGCGATTAAGAATTAGCAAATTGCTTAATTATAGAGGCTACGAGATAAAGCACGCAGGCGCCAGAGGGACAGAGCGTTACCGTGATCCGATTGATCCCTGTCGGAATAATAATTAGAGAAGGGCCTTGCATGCGTACTCACTCCAACCAACCGCGTCGCGCAGCGGCTGCCGCCTTCGTTGGCACGACCATCGAATTCTACGATTTCTACATCTATGCCACTGCGGCGGCACTGATCCTGGGGCAAGTGTTTTTCCCCAGTTCGGACTCCACGCTGAGTACGCTGGCCGCATTCGGCACCTTTGCGGTGGGCTTTATTGCCAGACCCATGGCCGGCATGGTCTTCGGCCATTTGGGCGACCGTCTGGGACGCAAAAAAATGCTGCTGTTCACCATGCTGCTGATGGGCCTGGCAACCACTGCCATCGGTTTGTTGCCCGGCTACGCCAGTATCGGCGTCTGGGCTCCTGTCGGCTTGATCGCACTGCGCATCATCCAGGGTATTTCGGTGGGGGGTGAATGGGGCGGTGCGGTGCTGATGGCCAGTGAACACGCCCCGGCCAAGCGCAAGACCTTCTACGCATCCTTCGCCCAATTGGGCAGCCCGGCAGGTTTGTTGCTGGCATTGATCGCCTTCCGTCTGGTGACTTCGCTTTCACCTGAGCAGTTCGCCCAATGGGGCTGGCGTCTGCCGTTCCTGTTCAGTGGTGTGCTGATGATGATTGGCCTGGCGATTCGTTTTGGCGTGCAAGAATCTCCAGAGTTCAAGGCCATCGCCGACAAGGGCGAAACCGTCCAGTATCCGGTGCTTGAGGTGATTCGTACCTGCTGGCGGCAGATTCTGTTCGCGGCAGCTGCGGTAACCATAGGCTCGGCCGGGTTCTTTTTCACCAACACGTTCATGATCACGTATGTCACGCAGTATCAGGGGATTGCGCGTTCGACGATTCTCGATTGCCTGTTCCTGGTCACGGTGATCCAGTTCATCTCCCAACCCATCAGCGCACTGCTGGCCGAGCGCATCGGTGAGGGCCGCTTCCTGAAGTTGGCCGCCCTGCTCTCCATGCTGGTCCCCTACCCCATGTTCCTGCTGGTCAGCACTCAGAACATCGTCTTGATGACCCTCGGCATTGCCATGGCCGTGGTCGTTCTGTCTGGCCTCTACGCGGTGATCGCCGGTTACATGGCCCAGGCGTTTCCAGCGCATTTGCGCTACTCGGGAATTTCCATCGCGTATCAACTGATCTGCGCCATTGCCGGGGGATCCACGCCCATTATCGGCACCCTGTTGGCCAGTCACTATGCCGGCCAGTGGATGCCACTGGCGATCTTCTTCAGTTTGCTGGCCGCCCTGTCGTTGATCGGCGTCTGTGGCCTGGCCCGTCTGCGCGGCGAGTCCACCGCCACCGCCCCCCAACTTGCGCTTTAACAAGGAGCTCACATGTACACACCCGACAACATCGACCCCACCGAGTGGAAGGCACGCTGCGAGTTGGCGGCACTGTATCGGTTGGTCGCGTATTTTCGCATGACCGATCTGATCGACACGCATATCACCCTGCGCATCCCTGGTCCCGAACACCACTTCCTGATCAACCGCTACGGTGTCATCTTCGACCGCATGAAAGCCAGCGATCTGGTGCGCATCGACCAGCATGGCCAGGTGGTGGGCGGTCCGAACGACCGTACTCGGGTCAATGCTGCAGGCTTCGTAATCCATTCGGCCATCCACATGGCTCGTTCGGATCTCAATTGCGTGGTGCATACCCACACCGCGGCCGGTATGGCCGTGGCAGCCCAAGAGCAAGGTCTGTTGCCAATCAGCCAGCATGCGCTGAAGTTCTACGGCAAATTGGCCTATCACACGTATGAAGGCATTGCGCTGTCGCTGGCCGAGCGCGAACGACTGATAGCCGACCTGGGGCCACACAAGGCCATGATCCTGCGTAACCATGGCCTGCTGGCAGCCGGTGGAAACGTGGCTGAAGCATTCCACGAAATTCACTTTCTGGAGCGCGCCTGCCAGGCGCAGGTCGCGGCGCTGGCCGGTGGTAGCCAGTTGGTCTACCCCAGCGAAGAAGTCTGCCGACACACTGCAGAACAGTTCGGTCGCGATGAAGCCGAGGAAATCATGGGCCTGAGCTGGAATGCCGCCTTGACCTTGATTGAAGACCAGCGCGAGTCCTATTGCTCATGAACACGATCGTACTGCTGTCGCGCGACAGCATCCTGCTCGGCCAGCTCCAGGCGGCCTTTGCCCGCCAGGCGCCGGACATACGAGTGGTGCTCGCCGACGACCCGCTCGCCAGTGAAGCACAAGTCGCGGCATGCTGGTTCCCGCCGGCCAACAGCCTGGGCGCGCTGCCCAATCTGCAACTGGTGCATTCGGTCGCCGCGGGTGTCGATCATTTGCATACCGATCCCAGCTGCCCGAACTTGCCGGTGTGCCGCGTGGTCGATCCCGCGCACCGCCAAGGCATGACCGAGTACGTACGCTGGGCGGTGATTCACTATCACCGACGTTTCGATCAGGTCTTGCAGCAACAGCCTGACCAGCACTGGCAGCGCCCGGTGCAGATCCAGGCAAAGGACTTCAAGGTCGGTGTAATGGGCCTGGGCTCGTTGGGCGCAGCCATTGCCGAGGACCTGGCCAGCGCCGGCTACAGCGTTCGCGGCTGGGCGCGCAGTGTCAAGAGCATACCCAACGTGGCCTGCCACAACGGCGAGCGGGAGTTCAGCGGCTTTCTCGAAGGCCTCGATCTATTGATCAACCTGCTGCCGTTGACCTCGGCTACCCGAGGCATTCTCTGCACTGAAACCTTCCAGGCCCTGGCGCCAGGTGCAGTGGTCGTCAACTGCGGTCGCGGCCAGCACGTACGCATCGACGATCTACAACAGGCATTAAGCAGCGGCCGGCTGCGCGGTGCAGTGCTCGACGTCTTCGAGCGCGAACCTCTGCCGGTCGATGATCGCCTGTGGCGCATGCCTGGGGTGATCGTCACCCCGCACATGGCCTCGGCCGCGTCCCACGACTGCATCGCCAGCCAGATTGCCGAAAACACGCGGCGGCTGGCCCGTGGTGAACCCCTGAACAACCCCGTCGATACGTCCCTGGGCTATTAAGACACGCGACAAGAAGGTGAATGATGAAAGTATCCAACATCAACGGCGAACGCCTTTGGGGCAGCCTGATGGACATGGCCAAAATCGGCGCCACCGAACGCGGCGGCAATTGTCGCCTGGCCCTTTCCAGAGAAGACCTGGCCGGTCGCGAGTTGTTCATGAGCTGGTGCCGCGAAGCTGGCCTGAGCATTGCGTTTGACGCCATCGGCAATCTGTTCGCCCGTCGCGAAGGCCTGGACAACAGCCTGCCGCCGATCGTCATGGGTAGCCACTTGGACACGCAGCCAAAAGGTGGGCGCTTCGATGGTATCTACGGTGTGCTGAGCGGCCTGGAAGTAGTGCGTTGCCTGAATGATCAAGGCATCGAAACCCGCCAGCCCATCGAAATCGCCGTGTGGACCAACGAGGAAGGCGCGCGCTTTACCCCAGCCATGTTCGGCTCAGCGGTGTTCACCGGCATTCTGCCGTTGCAAACCGCACTGGATGCCCGCGATGCCAATGGCATCAGCGTCGCTGAAGCCCTCGCCGATATCGGCCAGAGCGGTGAACTGCCCTTGCAGCGGGCCTTCAATGCTTACTTCGAAGCCCATATCGAACAAGGTCCGATTCTGGAGGACAACGGTCTGCCGGTGGGTGTTGTCACCGGAGGCCAGGCGATTTGCTGGCTGGATGTGCAGGTTGGCGGTGTCAGTGCCCACGCCGGCACCACCCCCATGCCACTGCGCAAGGACGCCCTGTTCGGCGTCGCGGAAATGGCCAGCGTGCTGGAAGCACTCGCCAGAGACTTCGCGCCCAAAGGACTGGTCACAGTGGGCCAGCTGGAGATTGCCAAGTCATCGCGCAACACCATCCCCGGCCGGATCAACTTTACTGTCGATCTGCGCCACCACGAAGACCAACAGATCACCGCAATGGAGCAAGCCGTATACGAGCGTTTGCAAATCGTTGCCGACAAGCGTGGTCTGAGCCTGGAGATCAGTCGTCACTGGCTCAGCCCGGCGACGCCCTTCGATACCGATTGCGTGGCCGCGGTGCGTTCGGCAGTCCAGGCGCTGGGTTATCCCCATCAGGATATCGTCAGCGGTGCCGGGCATGACGCCATTCACCTCGCCGGGCATTGCCCCACCACGATGGTCTTCATTCCCTGTGTCGGTGGCCTGAGCCACAACGAAGCCGAAGACGCATTGCCTGACGATGTCCGCATGGGCTGCGACGTGCTGCTCAATGCCGTACTCCGGCGAGCACAGCACCTGACCGACTGATTGTGCAAGCAACACCGAACCTTTGAGGTCACGTCACCCACGCGACCTCAAAGGCAGGGCCCGCTTGTGCCTGAAAAACAATAAAAACCCACTTCCAACCCGAACATCACCGTTACCCACACTGCCAACCAATAAATCAATCCACTGAGCCTGACGCTCAATTTGGAGATAAAAGGCATGAACAGCTCCGCGTGCATCCAGACTGCTACCCCGGCGGTCGACCCCAGCGTCAACATGAAAAAAGTCGCCGTAGCCAGCGTCATTGGCACCACGGTGGAATGGTACGACCTGTTTGTCTTCGCCACGGCGTCTGCCCTGGTGTTCAACAAGATTTTCTTCCCGGCTTTCGACGCCTTGATCGGTACTCTCCTGGCGTTCGGTACCTTCGCTTCGGCTTACGGCGCACGCATTGTCGGGGCCGCCTTGTTCGGCCATTACGGCGATAAGCTTGGACGCAAATCGATGCTGTTGATTTCACTGTTGACCATGGGCGCAGCGACGTTTGCCATCGGTCTGTTGCCGGATTACGCCAGCATTGGTATCTGGGCGCCGATCCTGCTGTTGACCCTGCGGATCATCCAAGGCCTGGCGCTGGGCGGTGAATGGGGTGGCGCGGTGCTGATGGCCGTCGAGCATGCCCCAGCCAACCAGCGTGGTTTGTATGGCTCATGGGTGCAGATCGGCGTGCCGGCCGGCACCATGATTGCCAACCTGGCCTTCCTGGCGATTGCCTGGCTGCTGTCACCTGAAGACCTGCTTGCGTGGGGCTGGCGCATCCCGTTTCTGGCCAGTGCGCTGCTGATTGCCGTGGGCTTGTATATCCGCCTCAACATCACCGAGACACCCGCGTTCAACAAGGCAAAAACCTCCGAGCCGCAGATCAAACTGCCACTGGCCGAAGTCTTCCGCAAATACTGGAAACAAGTCCTGCTCGGCGGTGTGGCAACCATGTCGACCGGCGCATCCTTCAATATCATTGTCGCCTTCGGCCTGACGTATGGTACCCAGACCCTGGGCTTCAGCCGCACCATCATGCTCAGCGCGGTACTGGCCTCCTGCGCGCTGTGCATCGTGCTCCTGCCGGCCTTCGGCGCACTGTCTGACCGCTACGGCCGCAAGCCGGTGATCATCGCCGGTATTGTCGGTGAAGCCTTGGTTGCCTTCCCGATGTTCTGGCTGATGGATACACGCGAACTACCGCTGGTATTTCTCGGCTACGGTCTCTTGATGACTGCATTCGCCGCCAACTACGGGCCCATCGCAACCTTTCTCGCCGAGCTGTTCGGCACCCGTGTGCGTTACTCCGGCCTCTCGGTGGCTTATATGCTCTCCGGGCTGTTGGGGAGTGCCGCCACGCCCATCGTGACTACTGCCCTGCTCGCGATGACAGGCAAAGGTTCGTCAGTGGCCTGGTACATGATCGGCTCGGCGCTCATCTCCCTGATTGCCCTATTGCTGTTGACCGAAACGTTCAAGCGCGACTTGAGCGATGGGCGTGCTGCGTAGCGCCAAGTGACCCACAACAACAATAAATCTACCTGCACTTGATCCTGCTGCCATTCACGCACCGTCTGGACTTACACACCATGGAAAAAACTCTGCACCTGATTGGCCTGGGCGCCGGCGCTTGTCTCTTGACCCTGAGCCAGGTTGCTTCAGCCGATTTTATCAGCGACAGCAAGGCCACTCTGGGCCTGCGCAACTTCTACTTCAACAACGACTATCGCAACCAGCCCGGCAGTGCCGGACAGAGCAAGACCGAGGAGTGGGCACAAGGGCTGATGCTCAATTACACCTCCGGCTTCACCAACGGAACACTAGGGTTTGGCGTCGATGCGCTGGGGCTGGTCGGCGTGACTCTGGACAGCGGCCAGGGCCGCCATCGCGGCAGCTCGATGATTCCTTCGGACGGTGATGGCGCCGTCGATGAGTGGAGTCGCCTGGGCCTGACTGCAAAAGCACGCTTGAGCAAGACCGAAATGCGCTATGGCACACTGATGCCCAAACTGCCGATTCTGCAATCGAACGACGGGCGCCTGCTGCCACAAACCTTTGAAGGTGGCCAGATCACCAGCAAGGAGATCGACAAGCTGACAATGACCGCCGGGCGCCTGGAACACGCCACCGGACGCGGCTCCAGTGACAGAACCGGATTGGCGGTCAGCGGCGGACGTCAGGAGAGCAATGATTTTCTGTTTGCCGGTGCCGACTACACCATCACAAAAGACCTGAGCGCACAGTACTATCTCGCCAATCTCGAGGATTACTACACGCAGCAGTTCTTCGGATTGCAGCATGTGCTCGCCCTAGGCAATGGCCAGTCGTTCAAGACCGACCTGCGCTATTTCGATACCGCCTCCAGCGGAGCCAATGGGTCCGCCAGCGGACGAGCTGATGGTTACAGGGTCGGCGGTTACACACGCAACGGCTCCGGCGAAATAGATAACCGAACCTGGAGCGCCATTTTTACCTACAGCCTTGGCGGCCACGCATTGACCGGTGGCTACCAAAGCGTTTCCGATTACAGCAACTTCGTCCAGCTCAACCAGGGCTCCTTGCCGGACAAAGGCGCCGGGGGCTCGAGCATTTATCTGTTTACCGACCGCATGCTTGCCAGCTTCAACCGGGCCGGTGAGCGCACCTGGTTCGGTCAGTACGCCTACGACTTTGCCGCTTCCGGCATCCCGGGTCTTCGTGCATCGCTGGTCTACCTCAAAGGCGACCAGATCAAAACCACTTCCGGCAACGACCAGCAGGAATGGGAGCGTGATCTGTCACTCGATTACGTCATTCAGGACGGTACGTTCAAAGGCCTCGGATTCGGCTGGCGCTATGGTGTTCTGCACTCCGAGGCTGATGGCAATCAGGACCAGAACCGCCTGATCGTCAGCTACACCCTGGCGCTGTTCTGACCCACTGGCCCGCCGCCATTCGAGGGTCGGCGGGCCTCATTTTTTGCGAGGTTCACCCTATGAAACGCATCCATGCAGCACCTGGCACCATCGGCCCTGTCGGTCCTTACTCCCAGGCGGTGGTCAGCGGCCATCTGGTTTTCACCGCGGGTCAAATACCCGCCGTGGACGGACTGGACCAGCACCCCGAAGATTTCGAAGAACAGGTACGCCAGACCTTGCGTAACCTTGAAGCCATCCTGATCGCGGCAGGCTCGGACCTCGACCACGTGATCAAGGTCAACGGCTACCTCACCGATCCGGCTCAACTGGAACCCTTCAACCGAGTCTATACCGAGGTGCTCGGCCATGCGCCGCCGGCACGCACCACCGTCTGCGTCGCACTGTGGGGGGTGGCGCTGGAAATCGATTGCGTGGCCGAACTGATTGATTCTGCGTCGGGAAATCCCGCATGAACGCTGATCGCCAATTACTTGAAAAGCTCCATCAGGTCAGCTTCGCCACCCTCGGCCACCTGCTTGAACACGGTTTTGTGAGTGCCGAGATCCGCTCGATGCTGACCAACGTCAAAGTGGTCGGTCGTGCGGTGACGCTGAGCGTGATCGACGCCGATGCCATTGCCGTCAACCGCGCCTTGGCCAGCCTGGTGGATGGCGACGTGCTGGTCATCGACATGAACGGTGATCGACGTCACGCCTGTGTCGGTACGGTCACCGCGTGTGCGGCTCAAGCGCGAGGCGCCAGGGCTATCGTGGTCGACGGCGTAGTGACCGATATCCTTGAACTGCGCCAAGCCGGGCTGCCCATTTTCGCCCGCGGTACCAACCTGCTGACCACCAAACTGCATGGCAACGCCGAGAGCCGCCTGAATGTCACGGTCCAGTGTGGTGGGGTTCAGGTACGGCCGGGCGATCTGGTGCTGGGCGACGATAATGGCTTGCTCATTTTGGCACGTGAAGCGCTTGCCACTGTCATTGACCAGGCTCTGGCCAGTGATCATGCGGAACCTGATCTGCTCAAGCGCCTGGAAGCCGGAGACCCCATAGACGCAGTGTTACGTGTTCGATAGTTGATCGTTGCCGGTTACGCGTCAGATGAAGCGCCCACTGTGTTTACCGTGGGCACTCATCGAATCCGCAGCCGACTCCGCACGCACTGAAAGGAACTCTCGCTGCTGATTATCTTCGCTCGTGCGTCCATTGACTCTCTGCTGTTTACCCCCGATTAACAACGTCATCCGCTGCGGATGGCCGATCACACCACATAAACAAACGACGTCTTTGCATAAGAATTCCATCGCTGTTCGCTCCATGCCATAGGGACCTGGCGGATGCCAATACCCCATGCGCACAGAGCTCTCCTCATCTTGAATGGAAGACTCGATATGCCGCGTTTTATGCTCAGCACGCTGACGCTCGCTCTGGCTTTGACGGCAATGATGCCCGTGGTTAATGCCGCCCCTTTGCTCGATCCCGCGCCAGAACATCCACGCGTCGACAACCGATCAGGTCAGGCCAACACCTGGCTGGAGATCGACCAGGCCGCCTTCGAAGGGAACATTACCAAGCTCCAGCAACGGCTGGCGGGTAAAAGCCAGATGTGCGCTGTGATGAAAGCCGACGCCTATGGCAATGGCATTGCCTTGCTGGTTCCTTCCGCAATCCGAATGGGCGTCACCTGCATCGGTGTAGCGAGCAACGAGGAGGCGCGTGTTGCACGGGCCAAAGGCTTCAAGGGTCGTCTGATGCGTTTGCGCAGCGCCACTGTTGACGAAGTGTCCAATGCGCTGCGCTTCAACATCGAAGAACTGGTCGGCAATCTTGAGGTTGCGCGCCAGCTTAACGAACTGGCCACACGCAAAGGCGTGAAACTGCCTGTTCACCTGGCGCTGAACTCGGCGGGCATGAGCCGCAATGGCCTGGAAATGAGCACCGCGGAGGGGCAACAACAGGCGGTGGAACTGACTCGGCTGGATCACCTGAACATCGTCGGGATCATGACCCACTTCCCGGTCGAAGAACGAGAGGACGTTCTGCGAGGGCTGGCGACATTCAAGGAGCAATCCGGCTGGCTGATCGAGCACGGCAAACTGGACCGCAGCCGAATCATCCTGCACTGCGCCAACACCTTCACCACTCTTGAAGTACCTGAGGGCTGGCTGGATATGGTGCGCCCCGGCGCTGCGCTTTATGGCTATCCGGTGGGTGGGCATAACGAGTTTCAGCGGGTCATGCAGTTCAAGTCGCGGGTCGCGGCGGTCAACGCCTACCCGGCGGGCAGCACTATCAGCTACGACCGCACCTTTACCCTGAGCAAAGACTCATTGATCGCCAACATCCCGGCCGGCTACTCAGACGGTTATCGAAGAGCATTCTCCAACAAGGCCTCCGTGTTGATTCACGGTCAACGCGCGCCTGTCATCGGCAAGGTCACCATGAATACCTTGATGGTCGACGTCAGCGGTATCAAGGACGTGCAGCCGGGAGATGAAGTGGTGCTGTATGGCAAGCAGGGTGATGAAGAAATTACCCAGACGGAGCTTGAGACCCTCAACGGGGCGTTGTTGGCAGACCTCTACACGGTCTGGGGCAACTCCAATCCGAAAGTCTTGAAGTCCAGGTAAGGAGGGAGAGATAGAAGGTGCGCAAGCACCCTCTTTTTACCCCGAGACGCGAGATGCGTAGAGGTTTGACTGCAATCCATCTTTAGACTGCCTCAACGAAAAAGCCCCACCAAACAACGTTTGGCGGGGCTTCGTCTTACAGGGCCATATCAGCCGCTGGATTGCCTTCTTTCTGTGGTTTCGCTGGAGCCGGAGCGGCTGTTTGCGCAGCCGCTGCCTTGTCAATCACAGGAGGTGTGGCAAGTTGCAGAACCTGACTGGTGTATGTCCATTCCTGGTAAACACGCTCAGGACTGTCGTTCAGCTTGGTCCCGTAACTCGGAATGATCTGGTGCAGCTTTTCCTGCCAGGCCGGGGTCGCGACCTTGTCCTTGAAGATCTTCTCAAGCACGCCCAGCATGATCGGAGCCGCGGTGGACGCGCCTGGCGATGCACCCAACAGACCGGCAATGCTGCCGTCCTGGGAGCTGACGATCTCGGTGCCCAGTTTCAGGATGCCGCCCTTCTCTTCATCGCGCTTGATAATCTGAACGCGCTGACCGGCTTGCCACAGACGCCAGTCTTCCTTCTTGGCGTTCGGGAAGTATTCCTTCAGGGCATTCATACGGTCGTCATCCGACAGCATCAGCTGACCGGCCAGGTATTCAACCAGTGGGTATTGCTCGATGCCCACCTTGGTCATTGGCCAGAAGTTGTGCGTGGTCGTGCTGGTCAGCAGATCGAAGTAAGAGCCTTCTTTCAGGAACTTCGTGGAGAAGGTCGCGAATGGGCCAAACAGGATCACGCGCTTGCCATCCAGTACGCGGGTATCCAGGTGCGGAACCGACATCGGCGGTGCGCCGACCGACGCCTTGCCATAGGCCTTCGCCATATGCTGTTCAGCGATTGCCGGGTTATCGGTCACCAGGAACGAGCCGCCGACAGGGAAACCTGCATACTCTTGTGCTTCAGGGATGCCCGACTTCTGCAGCAGATGCAACGCACCACCGCCCGCGCCGATGAACACGAATTTGGCGTCGGTCTGGGTTTCCGAGCCGTCTTTCAGGTTCTTGTAGGAAACACGCCAGCTGCCATCTTCATTGCGCTTGATGTCTTCCACTTCGCTCGAAAGCTTCAGCGAGAAGTTCGGCTTGGTTTGCAGATAGCCGACGAACTGGCGGGTAATCTCGCCGAAGTTCACATCCGTACCAATCGGAGTCCAGGTCGCTGCAACCTTTTGGTTCGGGTCGCGGCCTTCCATCATCAGCGGAACCCATTTCTTGATCTGCTCCGGGTCTTCCGAGTACTGCATGCCGGCGAACAGCGGGCTCGCCTGCAGCGCTTCGTAGCGCTTCTTCAAGAACTTGATGTTGTCATCGCCCCACACAAAACTCATGTGCGGAGTGGAGTTGATGAACGAATGGGGATTCTTCAACACGCCATTCTTGACCTGCCAGGCCCAGAATTGACGCGTGATCTGGAAGCCTTCATTGATTTCAACGGCCTTGGGGATCTCGACCTTGCCATTCTTGTCTTCTGGCGTGTAGTTCAACTCAGCCAAGGCAGAGTGACCGGTGCCGGCGTTGTTCCAGCCGTTCGAGCTTTCCTCGGCGACGCCATCGAGACGTTCAACCATCTCCATGGACATGCCAGGCTCAAGTTCATTGAGATAAACGCCCAAGGTCGAACTCATGATGCCGCCGCCGATGAGGAGCACATCGACTTTCTTTGTTTCAGCTGCGTGCAAAGGCATGAGGACCATCGACATGGCCAGGCCGAGTAGCCCCGTGTTCACTTTTTTTAACATTCAGTAATACCTAGGATAGAACGCCATCCCCCCACCATTACTGATCATGAGGTGCCCAGGCTCACCGCATGCAATGCCGCATGCCGTCGAACCCTGCACTCAGAAAGACTGATGGGTGGACATATAAGACCGACAGACACTATCGGTCTCACGTTTAGGCCCCTCCCGCGCTGACTTCTTATTAGTCATTGGCTTCAGCTACTTGGGTGACACTAATTCTGTTGTGTAAGTTATCGGACGCTGAAATGAACAGTAGAGCATCCAAACCGCGACATTCTACCTCAGGTCTCCCAAATCGACGAAGACGCATAATTTTCTCATTCTTCGACGGATGCTACACAAAGGGCTTCGCGCAGTACCTGATCCAAAATGGCAAAAAAACCTTTGATGTGGGCCTGTTTCAACGCTTGAGGCCGGGTGACCAGATAGACCTCCATATCCGGCAGCTGGATATCTGGAAACACGGCTATCAGGTCCTTTGCCAAAATACACGGCAACACGGCTACCCCCATCCCTCGCCTTACGGCTTCGATCTGTGCTGCGAACGAGTTCACTCTGACCTGCGCACGCGTAAGCCCCGCGACTTTTGCCGCACGCATCTGCGGCAACATGTCCAGCGGAGGGAGCAAGGCAATATTCACCGCGGTGGCCGGAGCCGCCGCTGGAAACCGCTTCAGGTAGGCCGCATCGGCGAAAACACCATAAGCGAGCTTGCCCATGGATCGATAAACCAGCGACGGCTCGCCCAAGTGCGCTGTGCGAATAGCGATATCCGCCACGCCGCGGACGATCTTGTGAAAGTCGGCTGTTACCAGCAATTCCACCGAGCAACGCGGATGAATAGCCGTAAAGCGCTGTGAGGCCTCCAGCACACAAGACGAAAACCCTTCCCCGGCGCTGACCAGGACGCTGCCGCAAAGCTCCGTTGGTAATCGGGACGCGCCGGCAGCGGTTTGACGCCTCAAGCCTTCCTCCGCGGCCAGGGCAACTTCAACCAGGGATTGGCCCCGCGAGGTCAACCAGCATCCTTCAACTCCGCGCTCGACGAGAGGCTCGCCGAGTGAGCCCTCAAGCTGGGTAATCCGTCGGGATACAGTAGACGCAGCAATACCCAGCAATTGGCCGGCCTGAAGAAAGCTGCCACGTCGCGAGACTGCCAACAACAGACGCAGATCGTCCCAATTCGCTTCTGAACTCATGTCGCATGCCCGCCGCTTTGCAAATGTGCAAAGCCATTATGCAGTAGTCGCCGTTTTTCGGGAGTCACGGCAAAGGTATATCTACCAGCTTTAGTCAATGAAGGGATGACACATGCGTAGTACATTCGTCACCGGCGCAACCGGTTTGCTGGGCAACAACCTTGTGCGTGAACTGGTCGCCGATGGCTATGAGGTCAAAGCCCTGGTCCGTTCCAGAGCCAAAGGTGAACAACAGTTCAAAAACCTGCCAAGCGTGAGACTGGTCGTGGGTGACATGGCCGATGTCGATGCCTTCGCAACGTCGCTGCAAGGCTGCGATACGGTGTTTCACACGGCGGCGTTCTTTCGCGACAACTACAAAGGTGGCAGTCACTGGGAGGAACTCGAAAGGATCAACGTGGATGGCACGCGGCGTCTGCTTGAGCAGGCGTACAACGCCGGTGTCCGACGTTTCATCCATACCTCTTCGATTGCCGTGCTCGACGGCGCTCCCGGCACATCGATCGACGAGACGTGCCTGCGAAACGAAGCCGATGCGGATGACTACTATCGCAGCAAGATCCTCGCTGACCGTGTCGTGTTGTCGTTCCTGGAAGACCATCCCGACCTGCATGCCTGCATGGTCCTGCCTGGCTGGATGTGGGGCCCTGCCGATATCGGGCCGACCTCCTCGGGGCAGTTACTCAACGATGTCGTGCGCAATAAGCTGCCCGGCCTGGTTCCCGGCAGTTTCTCTGTCGTCGATGCCCGCGATGTGGCCTTGGCGCAGATCGCCGCAGCGCAGCGCGGGCGACGTGGCGAACGCTACCTGGCGGCGGGACGCCACATGACGATGGGTGAGTTGGTGCCCTTGCTGGGCAGGATCGCGGGCGTCAAGACACCGCTACGGCAATTGCCGCTGTCGCTGCTGTACGCCTTGGCTTTCGCGCAAGAGCTCTACGCGCGTCTGACCGGCAAGCCGATTCTGCTGAGCATGGCGACCGTGCGCTTGATGGTGCGCGAAGCCGGGCGCACGCACTTCAACCCGCACAAGAGCGAACAAGAATTGGGGCTGCGGTTTCGCCCCGTCGAACAGACCCTTACCGATACGCTGAACTGGTACCGGAATCATGGCTGGTTTCAAAAGCCGTAGCACCACACCAGCGCAATCGCGGATTACGCAGACTCGTTTTGCACGCCAGTGGCGGCAACATTCAGCCGATTTCTGCCCTGCGACTTTGCCAAATACAGTGCGCGGTCGGCGAGGTCGATCAGGGCCTTTTCATCATGGTCGCTATCGTAGGTGGTAAAAGTCGCCAGCCCCAGGCTGGCGGTCACGATGCCGAAAGGGCTCGACAGGTGTTCAAGTCGCGCGTGAGCAATCCCGAGCAGGATCGCCTCGGCAACCGAGCGGGCACCCGCTTCGTCCGTATTGGGCATCACGATGGCGATTTCTTCACCGCCGTAGCGGGCGGTCATGTCCCCTGGACGGCGCACGCACTGTTTGATCGACTGACTGATTATCCGCAGGCACTCATCTCCGGCGAGATGCCCATAGTGATCGTTGTAACGCTTGAAAAAATCCACATCGATCAGGATCAGTGACAGAGGGCTTCGCAATCGCTTGGCGCGTTTGAATTCGATATCCAGAAACTGATCGAAATGCCGGCGATTGGCAAGACCGGTCAGCTTGTCCTCGCTGGCGAGAACTTCCAGCGTCTGGTTAAGCTCGATCAGCGCAGTCTGGGTGGTTCGCAGCTCTGCCTCTGCCCGAATACGATGACTGATATCGGCAATCAATCGGCGCCCAAGCGTAATCAGGAGTCCCAGCAACACCATCACCACCGCAACCGTTTGCCTGGTCTGGCTCCACCACGCGTGCATGGCCTCGTCCTGGCCCACCGCAACAGTCGTGACGAGGGGATATTGATCACTTCTCGTGAACCCGTAAATTCGATGGACGCCATCGACTTTTGAAGCAAAATCCACGGTGCCTGACGACATCTTGCGCAGGTACTCGGAAAATATCGGTGCCGGTGATAGATCACGCCCGATGTCCTGCTCCTGGAAGGGATACCTCACCAGAAGACGCCCTTCGGATGAAGTCAGGCTGATCGCGCCGAACTGCCCCACTTGAATGGTTCGATAAAGCTTGAGGAAGTGTTCGAGACTCAAGGTGGCAGCGATCACCCCGGCAAAACTTCCATCCGGATGATCGATCCGTCGACTGACCGAAATCACCCAGACGCCAGTGGCACGACTGAGAATCGCCGGACCGATGAAGATGCCGCGGTCCGGATTGTCGCGGTGATGCTTGAAGAACGCTCGATCAGCGTGGTTGCTGTTGGGTGAGGCACGCTTGTTGGTCGAGAATATCCAGTTCCCCTGAGCGTCATACAGCGCCACGCTGTTCAATTGCGTCAGCGCCTTCATCTCCTGAGCAACCAGCACTCGCAGGCGCTCGAGCTGCTCCGGGCCGGTGCCGTCTTTCTCGATCCTGTCGGTCAACCCCAGCAGTACCACTTCACTTTGCTTGAACGTGCCCTCGGTATACGTGTTGAGCGCATTGGTCAAATTCAACGTGTCGGTTTCGATGTCACTCAGGGTGTTCTCACGGGCTGTCCAGATCTGCCAGGCAATCAGCACCACCACGGATACACACACCAGGGAGGTCAGCAAAGTGGCAAGTCGAAGGTCGCGTTTCAAGTGAGTACCCAGGCGGTTGAGCGCACATTTATCAAAAGCCCGCGCAGTATAAACGCCTTCGAACGGTACAAATGACTGAAATGAAAGCTATTGGCCATCTTTCTTCCATACCAAAGACCGCTTGCGTTGCTTCAAAGCGGTGAGTTAGCCGCCATTCAGCGGAGCCCTGAAACAGGGCTCCGCCGCTCACTCAATAGCCCAGCGAAAGTCCGGTGTTACGCCGCGGATCGTTCGCGCCATAGAAGCGGTTCTTGCCGACCGGTTTTGCGCCAAGTGCAGGTGCGCCGACCAAAATCGCCGCAAGATGGTTGGCATCCTGCGGACCGATGAACTTCTGCCCCCAGCTTTCGAGGATTTTCCGGGTATCCGGGCTGACGGCGAAGGCTTCGAGATTGGTCTCTTCAGGCAACCATTGTTGGTGGAATCGCGGTGCATCGACTGCTTCCTGAATATTCATTCCGTAGTCGATCACATTGAGGATGGTCAGCAAGGTCGCGGTGATAATCCGACTGCCTCCCGGCGTGCCAACGACCATGACTGTCTTGCCGTCTTTGGTGACGATCGTCGGGCTCATCGAAGACAGCGGTGCTTTGCCTGGAGCGATGGCGTTCGCTTCACCTTGCACCAGACCGTACATATTGGGCACACCCACCTTGGAGGTGAAGTCGTCCATTTCGTCGTTGAGCATGATGCCGGTCTTGCTGGCCATGACCCCTGCCCCAAACCAATCGTTCAGGGTGTAGGTCACCGAGACCGCGTTACCCCACTTATCGACGATCGAGTAGTGCGTGGTGTTGTTGCCCTCGTGCGGCGCTACCCCAGGTTTGATATCGCGTGAAATGCCGGCTTTTTGCGGGTCGATGGCCGCGCGTAGCTTCTCTGCATAAGCTTTGTCCAGCAGGTGCGCTATCGGGTTCTTGACGAAATCGGGATCGCCCAGATAACTGTTGCGGTCGACATAGGCGTGACGCATGGCCTCGATCTGATAGTGCAACCCCTGCGCCGAGTGAAAGCCCAGGCTTGGCATCGGGTAGCCTTCGAGGATGTTCATGATCTCGCAAATAATCACCCCACCCGAGCTTGGCGGTGGCGCAGAGACGACGTGGTAGCCACGGTAGTCGCATTCGATCGGCGCGAGCTCGCGGGTATGATACTTGTCGAGGTCGGCCTGAGTGATGAGGCCCTTGCCAGCCTTGCTTGAGTCGACAATGGCCTGGGCAACCCAGCCCTTGTAGAAACCGTCAGCACCTTTACTGGAAATTTCCCGCAGCGTCTTGGCCAGGTCCTTTTGCACCAGCTTCTGGCCAACCTGCAGCGGCTCGCCATTGCTCAGGAAAATCGCGCCCGAGTCATGAATATCTTTCTTGAATTGGTCAGTTGCAGTATCGAGCAGGTCGACGTCGCCCTGCTCAAGAACGAAGCCGTCCTCGGCGTACTTGATGGCCGGGGCGATGATATCGGCACGCTTCATCGTGCCGTATTTTTTCAGCGCCAGCTCCATCCCCGACACCGTCCCCGGCACACCGACGGCCAGATGTCCCTTCGAGCTCAGATCCGGGACGACATTGCCGTCCTTGTCGAGGTACATGTTCGCGGTCGCCGCCAGGGGCGCCTTCTCGCGGAAGTCGAGGAAAGTCTTGCGGCCATCGGCCAGCTGGATAGTCATGAAACCACCGCCACCGATGTTGCCCGCCGCCGGGTAGACCACCGCCAGCGCATAGCCGACCGCGACCGCCGCATCGACTGCGTTGCCGCCGTCCTTGAGGACGTCGACGCCAACGTGGGTGGCCAGTCGTTGGGCGGTGACCACCATGCCGTTTTCGGCGGCGACCGGGGCTTGCGAAGCAGCTTGTGCGCAGGCGCAACCAATAGCGAGTGCAGTTGCTATCAGCGATTTGGCAAGGGGCTCGAATGTCATAAGTCGATTCTCTTGTTTTAAGAAAGGGGGACGTCGTCGTGTCGAATGGAATGGCGACGCCCCACAAACTGTAGGACAGTTTTCGCATTCCTGAGCCGGCAAATCCTCACAATGGGGCTATCGCCCCTGCTGCCCACTGAAGAGTCGACTTATTCAACACAATTGCCCCTGACCGGACATTCGCCAACGACAGCTCCAGGTCGAAAGCAACGGGCTCCACAACCGCTATTGCAACGGAATATAGATATCAGTCTGCCATTGATCCTGCGGTGTCTCGGGATAAGCACTCAGGTAATCGAAGTACAGCGGTTGGTCACGAAGCTCCTCACCGCTGGCAGGAAGCCAGTCGCGGTAGATCGGATAGATCGTTTCGCCGATATGATCCGTCGAGCCCATATGTCGCACCACCACGCAGCGACCGCCAGGAATGACGATCTCGCGTACGCCAAACTCATTCGGCGCCACTGCCTCGTGAATCTCGCCGCAGATTGCGAAGCGAAACTCTTCCGGCGGTGTCGTATCGGGGTTGCTGTAGGGAATGCCGAAGGTCCGACTCGATGCCACCGTCGACTGTCCGCTCTGCATACGCCACTCGATGAACTTGCGCACAGTCTCATTGATGAGCCCGGTTGGCCCGCAGTGCTCAAGTGCCGCGACCCTGACTTCGGAAAATTCTACGATTCGTACCTGCATGATGATGCTCCTGGAAAAGTGAGGGATTGCAAACACCGCATTCCAGACCTGCCAGTTCGGTTCCTTCCTGAACGCACTCGGCGTCATACCGAACGCCCGCCTGAACGCCCTGCAAAACGCTTCGGGACTTTCAAAGCCTGCATCGAGTGCGGCGTCCAGCACCGAATGATCCGCAAAAGAGGCCAGGCGATGCGCTGCACGTCGTAGCCGCATCAGTTGCACATAACGTGAGACAGGCACGCCCACGAACGCGGTGAATTGTCGATGGAAGTGAAATTCCGAAAAGTTCGCCACACGGCTCAACGTCTTCACCGAAAGGACGCCTTCGAGGTTGGCGTCGATGTAGGCGAGTACGACGTTGAAGCGTTTTGTGTAGGCGGCGTTAGTCGACATGTCAGACACTGGGTAAAGGCTCCGGGAAGTACGGTAGGCAACAGCATCGACTATGCCTGTGTGAGCGCGCCTAGCCGCGTTTGCTCAAGACACTTGGGTAGCCAGTAAAGCGGCATCCCTTTACGATCAGGCGAGCACACGGAAGGCGTTGCCCTCGGTGACAGAAAAAGGAGCGACCTTATGAAGCCCATCAGAATTCGTACCCTGCAAAGTACCGATGCTGGGGCGTTGCTGAGATTCGAACTGGACAATCGCGAATGGTTCGAGCGCTACATAGACGCGCGCGATTCGGCTTTTTACTCGGTGCAGGGCGTCACCGACCACATCGCGGATTATTTATCCGATTTTGCCGCCGGAACCTGGCACCCATTTGTCATCGAAGATCCTGACGGAAAAATAGTCGGTCGAGCGAACCTGAAAGGCATCGACCTATCCGAGCGATCGGCAGAAGTCGGCTATCGGATTGCTCAAAGCGCTTGCGGACAGGGGCTGGCAACGCTGGCGGTGAGGCATCTGATCCAGGAGGCGCAGCTGCATTGGAACCTTAAACAACTGGTTGCCAACGTATACGCTGGAAATATCGGCTCTGCAAAAGTACTCAAACGGTGTGGCTTCTTGATCGAACATATCTCTCGGCAAGAAGGGACAGAGCACGATTATCGGTTTGGCCTTTCGATTTAGATCAGTGAATGATTGGCCAACACCTGTAAATCGGTGGTGGCTTGCAGCACGTCGAGTGGGGGCTGACCGAGTTAGATGTCGGGCCTGAGCTTACTCTTGCCTGACAATATCGACCGAGATCTCCACCGCCGTAATCGTTCCTCTGTTTTCAAGCCAGTGTGTAGTGTTTCTGTCCTCGGGCCAGCCCACTCCCGGCCCATAGTCCGTGGCGACTCCATTTCGATGGTCAGTAATCGTTCCTTGCAGTATGTAGACGGTGCCTGGCCTGCCTTTATGATTGTGAACCGGCCCGAAGACGCCTCCAGGCTCGATGGTCACCATACGCATTCTAAGTTGGCGCCCTGCCATGCCCTCGATCTCGGGGCCAAGGTCAACCGTTGCAAGTAACTTCACCGCAACACCTTTCGTCTCGGCTGCCGCCTGTTCGTTGCTCATCGTGCTCTCCTCTCTGTACAGACAGGGCCTAACCAGAAGTAGACACCCTGAAAGGTGTGATCACACACACTTATCAAAGCAGTAACTGGCTACTTGTGAGGTCGAGAGGCGACAAAGGGTCGAGAGCAGACATCGTTCCGGCGTCGACCGGTTGAATCCACAGCCAATTGTGGTGAGTTAATGACCCACTCGCTCGACATACAAAACGGGCGCTCTGAAGGCGTAATGCTGGTCAGTTAAGCGAACACCAGGTTCGAAACAGCAAAGATCAAAAGTGGGAGCGAGCTTGCTCGCGATGACGGTATTACATTAGGCATCAACGTTTACTGTCACACCGCTATCGCGAGCAAGCTCGCTCCCACACTGGTTTTGCTTCGTTTTACAGAATGTATTGCCTTAACTGACGGGCATTAGCCCTGAAGGCGCCAGTTTTCATTCACTTCAACCGTTAAAGTTTTTGCACTTTTTCAACAAATCAGGCGATCCAATCAAGCGATCGCCTGCATGCTTGCGGTCTTTTATTGCCTGACTTTTATTGGCCAAGATCAAGCACGATCTTGCCACGTGTATGTCCGGCCATACTTTTTTCGACGGCCTGCTTCACCTGCGAGATCGGAAACACTTCGACCTCTACGGAGAGTTGGCCTGCATCAAACAACTCGGCGATGGCCGTGAGTTGCTTGCCATCCGCCCGAGTGGCGAAGTTTTTCGCTGAAACGCCGTGCGCCTTCGCCAATTCCGCGTCCGGTGCGCTGACCGGCGACACCAGGACCCCGCCCTGCTTCAACACCTTCCAGGAGCGTCGCTGGGTTTCGCCGCCAATCAGGTCAAGCACGATGTCCACATCCGCCACCACCTCCTCGAAGGCTTGGCTACGGTAGTCGATCAGCTGATTCGCGCCGATTGTTTTCAGATAACCATGGTTGCCGATCGACGCTGTGGCAATGACCGTGGCGCCGGCATGCCTGGCTATTTGCACGGCCAGGCTGCCGACTCCGCCGGCGGCACCGTGAATCAGCACTCGCTGACCCGCCTTGATACCCGCATGCTCATGCAACGCTTGCCAGGCCGTCAGTGCCGCCGTTGCTACACCACTGGCCTGCAAGGCGGAAAGACTGCGCGGTCTCAGCGCCAGACGATCTGCCGAGACGACGGCCTTTGTGGCATAGCCACCGACCAGGCCGATAAAACCAAAGACCTTATCGCCGACTGCAAAACCACTCACACCCTTGCCGATCGCGGAAATCGTTCCTGCCACTTCGACGCCCGGCGTGTAGGGCAACGGCAACGGGATGAAGGCTTTCATGGCGCCCGAAAGAAGTTTCCAATCGATCGGGTTGACCCCTGCCCCCTCCACATCGATCAACACCTCGCCCTCGCCCGCAAGCGGGTCGGCGACGTCATCCAGGCGCAGCACATCTGGGCTGCCGTATTCATGCACACGTATGGCTTTCATGGCGAATCCTCGGATTATTTCGAAAGATGAAACCAGAGAGGCGCCGCACGCGTTCATCCACTGCGGCGCTATTGGCTCAGCGACGACGGGCGTCGAGGCTGAAGCGACCGGCGCCGAACGCGACGACCTGCAACAGGCCGCCCGCCATGGCGATGTTCTTGAAGAAGTGGATGAACTGGTTCTGGTCGCCCAGGCTGTTATGGAATGCCAGCGCAGTGACCACGCTGAACAGGGCAAGCACCAGCGCCACGGTACGGGTGCGGTAGCCAGCGATCAGCGCAATACCGCCACCGATTTCGATGATGATAGCCAACGCTAGTGCGAGTTGCGGGAACGGCAAACCAACCGAACCGATGTAGCCGATCATCATCGCCGGGGCGCTCAGTTTGGAGATGCCCGAGAGGATGAAGATGGCGCTGAGGAACACACGGCCGGCCAGAGCCGCCGTGGCGGTGGTGGTAGCGACAGAGCTGGACAGTTCAAGGGTGTCGCGGGAGGTAGTAGCTGTAGATTGGGACATGGTCGTTCTTCCATCAGTGGGGTGCATCCACCATGGAGCACCGCGTTGAAGAAAGTCTGCCACCCACTCTACAATCGTAATAGCCGACTAATTTCGACGATTACGTTCGAGTAAATAGAAATGATCTCAGACCCAGGCACTCCCACTCTCGATCAACTGCGTGTGTTCCTGACGGTTGTCGAGGTCGGCAGTTTTGCGGCCGCCGCACGAAAACTGCACCGAGCCACTTCAGTCATCAGCTATTCGATCGCCAATCTCGAGATGCAACTCGGCGTGGCGCTGTTTGACCGACATACGACTCGTAAACCCCAGCTCACCGATGCCGGCCGCACCGTGCTGGCCGAAGCCAGAACCATCGCCAATGGTATTCATGGGTTACGCGCCAAAGTAAAAGGCCTGCTTCAGGGTCTCGAAGCTGAAGTTCATGTCGTACTTGATGTCATGCTTCCCGCTGAGCGCGTGGTGGACGCACTCAAATCATTTCGAGAGGAATTTCCTACGGTTGCACTCCACTTGCATATGGAGGCGCTCGGCGCAGTCACTGAATTAGTGATCAACGGCGGCGCGTCAGTCGGCGTCAGCGGCCCGATGAATGAGGGGATTGATGGTATCGAAAGAATTGCGGTTGGCAGTGTTGAGTTGATTCCGGTTGCAGCCCCCAATCATCCACTGGCTTCAAGCGATTCGAATACTCCAGGTGCTGGACGTGAGTTCACCCAGCTTGTGCTGTCCGACCGCTCGCGCCTGACAAAAGACAAGGAATTTGCAGTCCTCAGTACCCGCACGTGGAGGCTGGCCGATCTGGGGGCTAAACACATGTTGCTACGTGAAGGCATTGGCTGGGGGAACATGCCGATCACCATGGTCCGGGAAGATCTGGACTCTGGCCGACTCGTCCACCTGAAAATGCCGGAATACAAAAGCGGGCTGTATACCTTCGACGCCATCTATCGCACGGATCTGCCGCCAGGACCCGCCGCCAGGTGGTTGATTGATCGGTTCGTTCAACAAAGCAGAGACACCGTATAATCTGAGTAGAACACGATCACAAACACACCTCTAACCTCCTGATACAAGGGAAACGGGATGACCGGAAAAACAGCGCGCCAATGCTCGTCATGGGTCTTGCTCTCCCTGCTCGCCATCAACCTGGCGCTGACAGCGGGATGTGCTGGCAAAGCCGCCGCGCATCGCTATTCGGCCTCAAGCACAAGCTCAAAATGCTACGCAAAAGCACTACCCACTGCCGGCGAGGGCGGCCTGGCTTGGGGCTCCACCTTGAACATGGCTCGCCAAAAATCCCTGGATAATTGCATGCGCTATGCCAGCCAATCCGGTGGTACGCCGAGCACCTGCCGAGTGGTGAAGGCGGAGTGCAAAAATTAATGGAACGGCAGCGAAGCAGGCCGTTCGGTTCGCGGTCAACCCTCTGCCCGAACGCCAGTCGGTCATGACCGAGGGCATCTGATTAACACACCCCTATAAGGCGCCTTTGGCGCCTTATTCGTTTCTGGATCTGGCGTTTGTAGACGGCAACGAGTTGATCCAGGCTAAACCAAAGGTTGGTGACTGGTCACACAGTGGATGCCGCCACCACCGGCAGCGATTGCGTCGATATTGAGCTGCACCACCTCACGGTCCGGGTAAAGCTCGGACAACAGATCAAAGGCTTTGGTATCTGCCGCCTTGTCACCGAACTCGGGCGCAATGACCGCTCCATTGATCACGAAGTAGTTGATGTAGCCTGGCGCGAAGTCTGGATTGTTTTTGCTGAACATACTTTTTCGTGGATTGAGCGGAGGCGATACGGTGTGCACGTGCAGCGTGCGGCCATCGGCATCAGTGGCATTCTTGAGAATGTCCAAATGGGCAAGCGTCACTGTGTGGTCATAGGACTCAGGGTCGTTGTCGAGGTTGGCGATCACGACTCCCGGCTTGACGAAGCGAGCGTAGAAGTCGACATGGGCGTCAGTGATGTCCTTGCCTTTGATTCCCGGCAGCCAGATGATTTTGCGCAAGCCAAGCCTGGCTTTCAGTTCTTCCTCTACGTCTGCCTTGCTCCAGCCGGGATTGCGGTTGGTATTGACCCAGCTACTTTCGGTCATGATCCCCGTGCCGTGGCCATCCACTTCGATAGCGCCGCCCTCGCCCACCAGCTGGCTGCGGATATAGCTGGCGTCAGTTGTCCGGGCGACCAACGCGGCCAGCTGCGCATCATCGGCATGCTGCTGTTTGTTGCCCCAGCCGTTGAAGTTGAAATCCACAGCGCTGAGCCCACCGTCTCCATCAATGACGAAGTTGGCCCCGATATCGCGCATCCAGATATCGTCCAGCGCCGTGACAACAAAGGTGATGTTGCCCGTACCGCATTTTTCTTCCGCCAGATCCCGCTCGCTCTCACGACAAAACACGGTGACCGGCTCGTATTTGGCGATGGTGCGGGCGATCCGGCCCAAGGCCTCTTGCACGTAAGGCGTGAAGTCCTCGTGGATGGCCTCCTGAGCACCAAAGGCGATAAAGGCCCGCCGATGTTTGTCGCCCTCGTCCGGCATATGCCAGCTGCCCTTGATGGCTGCTTGCACCCGGGGAGCATTCAGGCCCAGCCCCATGGACGCCGCTGCGCCCAGACTGGCAACGACCGATACCTGCTTGATGAACTCACGACGTGTCGACATGCGTACCTCTCTGTTCATTTCGCGGAAGCTGTCTTGAACTTGGTCCACGCCCGCATGCGCGCACGCATATCCGCCTGGGGAATGTCTTGGCCCGGAATCAGTCGTTCGTAAGTGGCGTCATCAAGGTAGATATCCGGATTGTTACGCATCACTGAATCGACGCTCGGACGCGCCTTGGCATTGGACGTAGGGTAACCGGTGAAGTTACTGATGGCGGCCATGTTCTCCGGACGCATGACGAAGTTGATGAACGCATAGGCGTATTCTGGATGCCTGGCGTCGACGGGGATCGCCATGGTGTCCATCCACACCGTGGTGCCCTCGCGCGGGATGTGATACTGGAACGTCGCTTTCTTGCCGGCGGCATCTGCTGCGCGTTGCGCCTGAGTCATATCGCCGCTGTAACCGAGCGACAGGCACAAGTTGCCGTTAACCAGATCGGTCACCGGTTGCGACTGGAACTTGCGGATGTACGGCCGTAGTTTCAGCAAGAGTTCATTGGCCGCTGCCAAGTCCTCCGGCTTGGCGCTGCGCGGCTCACGGCCGAGGTAGTTGAGCGCGACCGCCAGCACTTCGTCTGGCGAATCGATCAGGGAGATACCGCAGTCCGCAAACCTGGCGGCCAGCTCTGGCTTGAACAGCATGTCCAGGCTATTCACCGGTGCATCCGGCATGCGCTTTTTGATCTGCTCGGCGTTGTAGGTCAGGCCGATGGTGCCCCACGTGTAGGGGACGGTGGCCTTGTTCGAGTAAAGATAATGCGTCCGTAGTTTCTGCAGACCCGGCTCGATGTCATTCAGCGCGGTGAGCTTTGACTTGTCCAGCGGCTGCAGGCTGCCGGCATGCATCAGACGCTCGCCAACGGTGTCGCCCGGAAAGATCAGGTCATAACCACTGCCGCCGGCCATCAGCTTGGCTTCCAGTGTTTCACTGCCATCCATGACGTCGTAGATCACCTTGATCCCGGTTTCGGCGGTGAACTTGGACAGGGTGTCCTCGGCGAAGTAATCGGCCCAGTTGTACAACCTCAGGGTCTTCTCCTCCGCGTGCGCCGACGACAAAGCACCGCTTAGAACCAGCCCCAAGGAGCAGAGCAAAAGCTTGTTGGTCACGTTCATGTCAAACCCCTTGAGTATTCCAGCGAGCATTAATGTGACGACCATCCAGGCTTAACAGCGCCCCGTACATGTCTGGACGACGGTCGCGGTAGATACCCCAGGTCAGGCGCTCTTCGCGCATGGCGGACAAGTCCAGGCTGTGTACCAGCACACTCAAACTGTCGCGGTCAGCCTCGGCGAGGAGCTTGCCCTTGTGGTTGCAGATAAAGGACGAGCCGTAGAAGTTCATCTGCAGGGTCGGATCGGTGGTCGCCACTTCTCGGCCGATGCGGTTGGCGGCCACCACCGGCAGAAGGTTTGCGGCGGCGTGGCCGCGCATGGTCATCTGCCAGTGGTCACGGGAATCCAGTGTTGCGCAGCCGGGTTCAGAACCAATGGCGGTGGGAAACAGCAAGACTTCGGCGCCCATCAACGCCAGGCAGCGGGCGGTCTCGGGGAACCACTGATCCCAACAGATCCCCACACCTATGCGCCCGAAAGCAGTGTCCCAGACCCGAAAGCCGGTATCGCCGGGGCTGAAGTATTCCTTCTCCTGATAACCGATGGCATTGGGTATATGCGTCTTGCGATACACCCCCAGCAATTGCCCATCGGCATCGGCCACACTCAACGAATTGAAGTAGGCATTGCCCGCCTTCTCGAACCAGCTCAGCGGCAGCACTACACCCAACTCCCGTGCCAGCGCGGCAAAGCGCTTGAGCACGGCGCTGTGCTGATACTCCTCAGCCAGCGCCAGGTGTTTGTGATGTTGCTCGATGCAAAAATAGGGCGAGGCAAACAGCTCCTGCAACAGGATGACCTGGGCGCCCTTGGCGGCCGCATCACGCACCAACTGCTCGGCCTGATCGAGGTTGTGTTTCAGATCCCAGGTGCAGGGCATCTGGGTTGTGGCAACAGTCAAAAGAGTCATGGCATTAACCCTTCAGTGGCCAGGCTGGCTGTTGCTGGGTAATGCAATGCACACCGCCGCCGCCATGGGCCAGATGATTGATTCGCACCGGCACCACCTCGCGCCCGGGGAACGCCTGACCCAACACTTCGGCAGCCACCTTGTCGGCATCGATCCCGTAGGCCGGCATGATGATCGCGTTGTTGGCGATGTAGAAGTTGGTGTAGGAGGCACAAAACACTTCAGCCTCGGTGTCCACGGCATCGGTGGCTTCATACAGTTCGATCAGCTCGAACGGTCGACCGCGGGCATCGGTTGCCAGCTCCAACGCACGACGGTTCTCTCGTACAACCTCGGCATACACCGAGTTCCTGTCATGAGTGGCGTCCACCAGCAGCACGCCAGGACGGGCGAAAGCGCACACGCCATCGACATGGCCGTCAGTCATGTCGCCGGTCACATAGTCTGGATCACCCGGCAGCCAGACGGTCTTCTTCACGCCTAGCAAGTGAGTGAAAATCTCCTCCATCTCGGCCTTGGTCATGCCCGGATTACGATTGGGGTTGAGCAATACCGACTCAGTGGTAATCAGCGTGCCTTCGCCGTCGACATGAATGGCGCCGCCTTCGTTACTCAGCGTGGGAGCAAAGCACTGAACGCCCAGGTGATCGAGTGCGCGGCGAGCCAGGCTTTCGTCCAGGTCAAAGGCCGACTTCCCGCCCCACGCGTTGAAGCGCCAGCTCACACCGGCCAGCCCCTGTTGCGGGTGGCAGATGAAGCTCGGGCCGGAGTCCCGGCACCAGCTGTCGTTCACCGCCAGCTCGATCAGTTCAATGTTTGGCCCACACAACGCTTTGGCACTCGCTACCGCAGAAGGATCAACGACCATTTTCACCGGTTCAAAACGGGCAATGGCGTTGGCCACGCGAGCGAAATCCTCTTGCACCAGCGCCAAGGTGACGCCCCAACCCGACTCCCAGAGTGCCTGGTTGTGCGGCCAAACCATCCAGGTTGCTGCGTGCCTGACCCATTCCGCCGGCATCAACCAACCACTGTTTTGAATTTCATTCTGCTGCATGACAAGCACCTTTAAGTTAAGTCATTGTGTTCAATGAAAACTGCCTATGCGGTCTTGGCATGCATGCTACGGCTGCAAAAACGGGCAAACAAACGATGGATTTTGTAGATAAATGATTAGAGGAACTTATCAGCATGCTCAAGCACTGGCCGCCTCTCGGCACCCTTCGCGGCTTTGAAGCTGCCGCCCGGCTGGGCAGTTTCCACAAGGCCGCCGAAGAGCTGCACCTCACCCAATCGGCGATCAGCCAGCAGATTCGCAGCCTTGAGGCGTACCTGGAACAACCCTTGTTCTATCGCAGTGGACGCAGCGTCAGCCTGACCGATGCCGGTCACGACCTGCTCAGCACTACCCAGGCGCTGCTACAGCAACTTGCCGTCGGCATTCGCCGCCTCGGGCAGTACCAAAAACCCAACCAACTGGTCCTCAACACCACCCCGGCGTTCGCCCGTCACTGGCTACTGCCCCGCCTGGAAGACTTCCGCCGCCAGCACCCGGAAGTTGATCTGTGGATCTTCAGTACCGATGAAGTCCCGGACATGACGAGCCAGACCATCGACCTCGCCGTGCGAGACGACATCAGCTCCCAGGCCGAATGCAGCTTCAAGGTGCTGCACGCCGACCGCCTTTACCCGGCGTGCCACCCAAGCCTGTTGGCGGTGCCCAGCGCACAGCGCACTACCCTCCATGGCGAGCGGGAAATGGACTGGAGTCACTGGGCGGTGGAGGCTGGCATCGATGTCGGCCAGAAGGATCAGGGGCTGAACTTCTCCGACCCCGGCCTGCTGCTGGACGCCGTTTGTGCTGGGCTCGGTATCGCCTTGGTCAGCCAGTTATTGAGTCAGCCAGCGCGCGCCAATGGGCTGTTGCAGCCGTTGGTTGAGGAGACCATTCGCGGTCCCAACTGGGCGCTGTTGACCCATCGGGACAGTGAGAATAATCCGATGGCGCGGAGTTTTAGTGGGTGGTTGCTGAGCAAGCTGGCAGTGGGGAGACAGGTGATGTAGAGGTTTTGGGGTGTGGGTTTCGGTCAGTTGGGACGGGCAAGAGTCGGCCAAGAGCTAACGTGCCCAGAACTACTTGCCTATGGCAAAGCAGCTTCGGATAAACTAACGCCAGCTCAGTAGAGACGCGCTCTAGCATTCACGGACGAGACAAAACCCACATGTTAATGAAAACATCATTCATCGCTTCGCTAGTAACTTTATCGCTGATTCAAACACCACTATCCTTCGCGGATAATGCCAATGGGAAAAATCTCTATTTACAGAGATGTGTCATGTGCCACGGAATAGATATCAAAGGAACAGGACCACTGGCTAATAAAAGCAGCCCTCCTACACCTGACCTTACGACATCCGCTTTCAAAAAAAGACTAAATGATTATCCTGGCGTTATTGTGTCATCGATAATACTTCGTCCAAATGGAGACTTGATTCCAAAAACGTTGCGAGAGAACGGTGTAAAGATTCCGCCACACGCTTGGAGCATTAAGGATCTACGCGAGTTAAATCAATACATGAGTGGTGTGATTTCAAAAAATCGATGATTTTGAGATGAGCAATGAACAGTGGACGGACTTATTTATCTGCTATCAGCCTGGATGCAATGAAAAATAAATCTGCCCCACGTCTCTTCACCCTATAGCTTTAGCCTTGGATAATTCAGGACAGAAAATATGAGCTATATCGACACGATAAAACATGAGTTAGTCGGACACATCAATGGCTTAGCCATATATCACCCCCTAGAGCCTATTGAAGCAGGAGGATGGGGAGACCGTAACTTTTCATGTTCTCCCGACAATTTGGTTATCGGGGGCGGAGCCGGCGAACATCCGGCAATAGTCGTCCACGGACTAGGATCATTAGCTGCATCGTATATTCTTTTTTGCATTGAAAAGAACACAGAGCACTTCCCGGAAAGTTTTATTACTCCACCAGAAGACACAATTGTTCGGCTCAGTAACATTGCGTATGACACGGAAGAAAACTTGGAGTTTTGCGGTTGGTCGATGATAAAAATTCGAGATTTTGTGGAGCTGGCAAAATCCCCCTTACACGTCACGCCTCTTTCGGAGAAGCAGAATCCAGAAGAATGGCTGAAGGAATCCATTGGTGAATTTATATATTATTCACTTCCTGAACTCAATCCATTTCATGAAGAGATCAACAGCCTCCCCGGCATAGAAAATTGGCATCCTGGTTACTTGATGCGCAACGTAACATGCCCACCACCTAACTACTTTAAAAGCAAAGAAGAGTCACTTCGCAGCACCCATTTCCAAGAGCAAGGCTTTTTTCGCTGGGACTATAGTTATCCGCCAAAGGAATAAGGGTCATGTACCTCAATGAAAACGGGACAGACTTATTTATCGACCATAAGCCTCGACGCAATGAAAAATAAATCTGTCCCCTTTTCCAGGCGTTGCCAACTTCGGAGAGCGATGGATTGTGAGCCAAGGCCCCACGATAAATGCAACAGTCAACATACACCACGCGTTTGCGAGCCACATGATGGTTGCCCCGATCCAAGGCGCAAAATGTGCTCTGGACTTCCTTTATGATGCGTACGTGAAAAACATAAAATGATGTCAGCTAAAAAATTACTAATATTGGCCACTGCGCTGATTTGCAGCGCATGCGCTCGGACACCCAACATCCCGACTGCGTCATTGACGTTTGTAGGTTTTGCAAACTATGACGACGCGCTACTTTACGTGACGCTCGAATCAGATCAAAACCTGAGCGAGGTCTTCAATATCTACGAAAAACAGAATCAAAACACCCCTAAACTCGTATGCTCCTTGAATCATGACAAAAATTTCGATGTAAACCACACAATTAAGACACGAGGCATAGGCCTTTTGGAAGCTGACGTTATACCCAGTAAAAATGGACACTTTTATTTCCGCTCTTCGCTATCATTCAACACAACCGAAGAAAGAGAAATATCCATACCGACCCCAATCACCTCGGGCACAGTATTAGAGACTCTGTTAGCGGGGCAAGAGAGCGTCCCATGTCAAGTGCATATTACTGCTTATGGATTCAAAGCTTATTACACCAATACCGTATATATCCCTACCGCAAACCTGATTACACATTTAAAAGAAATGAATAATGCGGCTGAACGTCGCCAGTAATTGCTTAGCGCCAACGCGCTCCCTTATTCGCCTTATGGGAACATCTTTGTTCAAAATGGCACTTCGTCAGGCACGAGAGACAGAACACCTTGCTACCCATAGAGAAGGTCGTTCGAATGATTGAATTTGATTTGAACACAGTAGAGACGCTCTCTAGCATTCACGGACGAGACAAAACCCACATGTTAATGAAAATATCATTCATCGCTTCGCTAGTAACTTTATCGCTAATCCAAACACCACTATCCTTCGCGGATAATATCAATGGGAAAAATCTCTATTTACAGAGATGCGTCATGTGCCACGGAATAGATCTCAAAGCAACAGGACCATTGGCGAATAAAAGTAATCCTCCTACACCTGACCTTACGACATTCGCTTTCAAAAAACGACTAAATGATTATCCGGGCGTTATTGTGTCATCGATAATACTTCGTCCAAATGGAGACTTGATTCCAAAAACGTTGCAAGAGAATGGTGTAAAGATTCCGCCACACGCTTGGAGCATTAAGGATCTGCGCGATTTGAATCAATACATGAGTGGTGTGATTTCAAAAAGTCGATGATTTTGAGAAGAAGGGGATGGCGCGCTCAACCGGTCAACGTAACGTCATGGTGTATCTGTTGTTACTATTTCCACCTCGTTAATAAAAGGTATCCGGAGGTTCGGCGCATGAAAACTACCCTTGACCACCTCGCCATCGTCGCCCCCGACCTCGACACCGGCTGTGCCTTCGTCACCAACGCACTCGGCGTGGGGCTTCAACCGGGCGGCGTGCATCCGCGCATGGGCACTCATAATCGGTTGCTGCGCCTTGGCCCGGAGACTTATCTGGAAGTGATTGCCGTGGACCCGTCCGCCAATCGCCCGGACCGGCCACGCTGGTTCGGCATGGACCAATTGGCCGCTGATACGCCGCAATGCCTGGCGACCTGGGTCGCACGCACCGACGACATCCACGCAATGAGCGAAGCCTGCCGCGCCATTATCGGGGAACCCGAACCCATGACCCGAGGTACGTTGTCCTGGCAGATCACCATTCCTGCCGATGGCCACCTGCCGCTGAATGGATCAGCGCCGACATTGATTCAATGGGAACAAGCGCAACATCCCGCCAGCGCGATGCAGGATCAGGGGTGTTCGCTGGTGGCGCTGGATGTGTTTGATCCTGATCCTGAGAAAGTCCAGGCGTTGCTCAGCGCAATCAACTTTTCCGGGCCGGTTCGTCTTCATGGGTTGGGAGCAAATTCAAAGCCCTATTTGGTGGCGCACATTCAAACCCCCACTGGTTTGAAAACATTGCCGATTGCTCATGGTTAGGACCAAAAGATCGCAAGCTTCGCCAGCCCCTACGTTGAAACGCATCGCCCACAAAGTGACCAAGCCAGGATCAGTTTTTGTCTAGTCCTGAAACAGGTGTACACCTTATTCAGGACGGGACATTTAAAGGAAAAATGGGTGTCCCTTTTTCGAAGCGACACCGACGCCAGCGTCAGGGCTCTGCTGGCCGCAGATAGGGCTCGATAAAGCCGCAGCCAAGAATCTCGTTCAGGCGTTGCGCATCGTTCATTCGGCGAAACAGTCCAATAGTCTTCCACGGCGCGTGACCATCGACATTGGGCGCTCCCAATCCGGCCAGCAGGTCGGCGATCAGTATTGATCGGGTCTCGAAAGAGATGCGTGTCAGCCCGGTGCTATTGCCGACGCCGGCATGGGCATGAGCCCCGGAAAAGGCGATCAAGCTCCCCGGAGCGATATCGACGGCAATCCCCTCCTGCGGGTCAATCGCTTCCAGCAGATGCGGAATGGCTTCGTCGGCATCCACGGCATTGCGGCCGTCTCGATGGGATCGCTGCAAAATGGCGCGCATATCGAAATCTGCGCTCGAATTACCCAGCGGTCGCTGCCAGAGGCCCGGATACAAGGCAACGGTACGCCCTGCCGCGATGGGATAGATGGGCGCCCACCAGTTGGTTTGTGCATAGATATTCGACCCCCAGGTATCGCGGTGAAACGCGATGGTGGCCGTCGTGCGGGCACGCAGCGTCGACTGTTCTGGCTCGCAATGCGGCTGAAAACGCAAATGCAGGCGATCGCACGCCAGGGTATCGGGGGCGATGCCAAGGCTTTGCACGACGTCCTGCCAGCGCTGCTGGATCTCAGCCGAGCCTGCGAAGTCGTTCTGAATTTTCGCAAAACGCTCAGTCTGCTCAGGGTGGCTCAAATGGCGATGGATCAGTTGCGGCGACCAGGGATGCAGCGCGTCTTCGAGGAACGCACGCGTATATTCCACCAGCGCCGTCATGGACTGCAGGTCAGTGAAGCGAATGATCTCGCCAGTATAGATCCGGTCATGCAATTGGCGAGCGGTGCTCGGTATGGCAAGCGAGCTGTACATGACTGGAAGTCCCCTGAAGGTGCGCCCCTGACTTTAGATCCACGCCGATTGTGGCGAAAGTGGCAGGTGAGGCGAAAAAGCGCGGATCAGGCCCTGGGGACGTGAGCTACAGGTGACCTTCAAGCCATGAATGAGGCGCTTATGGCAGTTCTTGGCAGACAGTTAACGGCCAAAAGCGGCCAGTCGTAGAAATGGTCGATTGTTCCAAGCCGGCTTAGTCATCGGCCATAAGCGCAATCAGAGATTGCTACCTGCTCAATGAAAGCCATCAACTTATTTCGAAGCTTCTTTTTGCGCAGCAATGGATTTCCAGTACCTATCTATCACTCTGTCCCAGCCGCCGGGACGATTATTACCTGTAGAAATAACGAACGAACCCTCATCACTCTTAAAAATATTGAACTCGTTTTTAACCTTCCAATAAAACTTATCCTCTGCCATTTTTAATGGCTCACCGAAAGCCTGCTCTAATTGAACTTGAAGATAATCCGAGCCAACTGACCTGTCGGCACCATGTTTAGACATATACATTATTTGATATATCGTTTGCGAAGCATCATCTAAGTAGTAGTAAACAACACTTCCAAAGAAGGGGTGAGCAACCTCCACAGTAATAAATCCGTCTTCTTTTTTTATAGGGAAGCCTTCAAATTTTTTTTCAACTGCACTGACGGACTGCCCAACCTTAACCTTGTCAAACGACGATGGATAAACTCCTCCTTCAAAAAATAGATTCCCTAGTTTAAGCCTTGAGAATTCTAAATTTGTTTTTTCTAGCATCGCCTTAACAGACGCCAGCTCTGAAGATAAATGTCCTTTTTCAGATAGATAAGAAGACTTATCTATCTCTATATTTTTTTCAGTTATTAACTTTTGCGCATTGACATCTTTGACCTGTCTCTCCAACTCACTCACCTTGTAATCGCTCGCTGCCATTTGGGCTGGCAGCAATACTTCTTTATATAAGGCGATGCATATGGCAATAGTTCCGGCTACCGAAACGCCTGCTACGTAAACTGGATGATCGACCCAGCTTCGCTGGGACGATAGGCTCTGATTGGTCATACTTACCCTTTAATTCAGTCGGTTGTACTTCACATTGCCGACAAAGCTAATTTCATCTAATGACTTTGCATGAAAATTAGGACGGATTTATTTTTCAGAAAATAGATCCGTCCTCTTTGTTTATTATCCGCCCGTGTTTCTCCACTACTCAGAACTAATGCGAACTCTTTATTAATCACTTGAGCTAGCATCAGCTAACAATTTTTTTAGCTTTTTCCAATGAGAACGCAACTGCTTCCTAATTGATTGGGATTCCATAATATTTGCAGCCCGGAACCCATATGAAATGAAGTTCCTCCGCCCAAGGTAGCTATAACCTCTATAGATAGTACGAAGGAAAAGCTCTCGCGGAAGCTCCCCCCTTCCAGCCCGGAGTTCATTACAACGATCCATTGCTTTCTTACTTACCCAGATACGTTTGCGAAGCTTTTTATAGTATCTCGTTATAGATGATGATCGAATATGCTCGCGCTGCCCATCAAACGAAAAGCCAAGGTAATGCACCGGCTTATCAGAACGAAGTTTACCAGCGGCGTCAAATATAAATTGTCTAATCTCCGTTTTCTTCTCCTGCAAATTCAACCCCAGCTTTCTAATTTCATCATTCACAAACTCATAAATCTCATCTTCCTTTTCCGAATCACATATGACGAGTATGTCGTCGCAGTAGCGATAGAAGACTGCCTCTGTCAAGGACAATTTGGAAAGTAAACCGAGATCAAACTCCAGCATATAGATATTGGACAGGAGCGCACTTATTGGAGATCCTTGCGGAATGCCTCGTGACTCAGGGTTGGTAGCAAGAAGCCCTCCACCCCTCACATCATCACGGAATCGCTTAGCCGAACAGAGGCGCTTATCCTCAACTCGTGGATTGTGGACCGACACACCGAGCTTATTATAGAGGGCGACTTTATCGACGCGAGAACTCTTGGTGATCGCCTTGAAAACCGCAAAATGGTCAGCCGGAAGTTTTCCGACTCCTAGCAACTTAGCCCAAGCGGCCTTCAACCGTGAATGATCAAGACGATCAAAGAATTTTTCAACGTCGAATGCAAGAACGCAGCACTCTCCCTTAGACTTGATCTCGCAGAACGCATCATGTGCAAAATGAATATTACTTTTTCCATCAATGGAGCGAAAAGCCAATACCGACGCATGCAAACCACGTCGCACTAGCTCCTTCTCATACAGCTGACTTAAAACGAAGCAGTAATAAGCATATATATGCGAATCCAAGTGAGCAGAGTAACTGATTGGCCTAGGCTTGGGGTTCTTGACGAACACGCCTCGATCATTATCTAACCGATATTTCAGAATCACCGAGGTGTAGGTGATAAAAGGATAAAATGAATGAGCTGCGACTTTCTGAGGAGATGAAACGTAATCCAGTGCAGCTTTCTGACCAACAGGACGATCAAAGTGAAGATACTTTCTAGGTTTGTACCACGACAACTCGTCCATGCTCACACCTTGATAAGCCAACCGGCGGGACTAGGATGGCGGCAATCCCTAAACCGCCCCGCCGGCTAAACTTAATGCTCTAAACATTATCCATCTTTTCAGACTAGGCCGCGTATTGCTAGAGTTGACGTATAGTGTCAGTATCACGATTACATCTGGAGGTTCTCAATGAAGAGATTCCGCGTGCTGTTGTTCGCCATGTGTATCCCGCTGATAAATAATCATGGGTGGCTTGACAACTTGTGATCCACCTCGTAGCCTAATGCCACAAGCACTCTGAATCTAGCACAAGGAATGTGATCACGCCTAGGGAGCGAATCATAATTTTTCACCCCTAGCCCCGCCCGAAGAAACCAAGCTGCCTTCCAAACATCGTAGTTTTACACCGGAAAAATAAGATGCGATGCTCCCAGATGGTTATGCCCGAGGTGCTTAGCAGTGTGCAACTGGAGTCTTCGTGAACCCGATATTTGAACTGCCCCTAATTTCCTAGACTCATTCGAAAGTCCGCTCCTGGCCGATAGCAGTCATCGGTGCATGCAGGATAGCCAAGATCGCAGCCTACGCCAGGCTCCCACGCCAAGCAGTCGAGTCCGTACGTAAATCCGGAGCTGCCGCAGGCTGCGATCTTTTAAGCGCTTAACGGACCGGCATCACACCCTCAGAGCCCCCGTTTCCATTCACTTCCCCGCCTCCTCCCGCAAGCGTCTACCAATCACATCCATCAAATCACACCCATCGCGCAACGGAATGGCCAGCAGTTTGGCGAAGTCGGCGAGCACCACCGTGTCGCTCTCGATGTCGGCACGAAAGGCGATATTTTCCAGCACCTGAGTGACCGTGCGGATGCGGTAGTCGGCAGTGGCTTGCAGCACGTCGAGTGGGGCTTGGGTGTCAATGAGCAGCGAGGCCGGGATCAGGTCGATTCCGGTGAGGGGCATGTATCGATTCATTTTGAAGATCTCTTATTGATGGGATCCTCTGTTGATCAGGTCGCCAAACCTAGTCGCCATGTGGGCGACGGAGCGAACTATAAGCCTCACCCAATCACGGGGCAAGGTGACGGATTCTTGGGTTTACGTAGGACCTGTATTGACGCGGTCCTGAACCTTTAAACAACCTGTTGTACCTGAGCAGCATCTTTATCAAATCTTTATTTCCCCGCCCCTAATCCTGTCAACAACTTTCCAAGCGTCCATTTAGGCTTTCCTCATTACCGGAGGAAACGCCATGGACTTCATCTTTTTGCTACTCGGCGCCCTGTTTTTCATCACCCTGGTCGGCTTGGCGCAAGGCTGTGCAGCGCTCAACAGGAGACGGTCATGACGGGCTTCTATCTGTTCGGCGGGCTGATCGCCGCCGGTTTGCTGGTTTACCTGGTCGCCGCGCTGTTGTTTCCGGAGGACTTCCTGTGACTATTCAAGCCTGGGTTTTACTCGGCGCCTTTCTGCTGGCGCTGGGCATTCTTGCCTGGCCCCTTGGGCGCTGGCTGACCACCGTGATGGAGGGCCGGTTTGCCTTCGGCTCGCGCATCGAGTCGCCGCTGTATCGCCTTGCTGGCGTTAAACCTGACGTGCAGATGGGCTGGCTTCAGTACGCCCTCGCGCTGATCCTGTTTAACGCGCTCGGGATGTTGGCGGTGTACGCCTTGCAACGCTTGCAAGGCGTTCTGCCATTCAACCCGCAGGGGTTTGGCGCCGTGACGCCCGACTCGTCGTTCAATACCGCCGCCAGTTTCGTCACCAATACCGACTGGCAAGCCTATAGCGGCGAGTCGACGATGAGTTACCTGACCCAGATGCTCGCGCTGACGGTGCAGAACTTCCTGTCCGCCGCCACCGGTATTGTGGTGGCGATTGCGCTGATCCGGGGATTTGCCCGCCACAGTGCAGACAGCATCGGCAATGCCTGGACCGACCTCACCCGCATTACGCTGTGGGTGTTGTTGCCGCTGTCGCTGATATTCGCGCTGTTCTTCGTCAGCCAGGGTGCGATTCAGAACCTTGACCCGTACAAGGACGTCTCGACACTGGAGGTCATGCAGTATCAGAACCCGGTGCTCAATGATGCCGGCCAGCCGACCCTCGATGCCCAGGGCAACCCGGTGACCAAAGCCGCCAGCACCGACAAGCAGACGATTGCCATGGGGCCGGTCGCTTCGCAAGAAGCGATCAAGATGCTCGGCACCAATGGCGGTGGTTTCTTCAACGCCAACTCGGCACACCCCTATGAGAACCCGACAGCGCTCACGAACTTCTTTCAACTGATCGCGATCTTCCTGATCCCGACCGCACTGTGTTTCGTGTTCGGTCATGTTGTGGGTGACATACGCCAAGGCTGGGCGCTGCTGGCGACGATGACGATCATTTTCGTGATCGCGGTGGTGGCCGTCACCCATTACGAACAACTCGGCAATCCACAGTTTTCCGCGCTGGGTATCGATACGGCGGCGGGCAACATGGAGGGCAAGGAAGTGCGCTTCGGCATCAGCGCCTCCAGCCTGTTTGCGGCTGTGACGACGGCGGCTTCATGCGGTGCGGTCAACGCGATGCATGACTCGTTCACCCCACTGGGCGGTGCGGTGCCGCTGGTGCTGATGCAGCTCGGCGAAGTGGTGTTCGGCGGCACCGGCTCGGGGCTGTACGGCATGCTGGTGTTCGCCATCCTCGCGGTGTTTATCGCCGGTTTGATGATCGGTCGTACCCCCGAGTATCTGGGTAAAAAGATCGAAGCCTACGAGATGAAAATGGTCGCCATCGCGATTCTGGTGACGCCGCTGCTGGTGCTGTTCGGGACCGCCATTGCGGTGATGGCCGAGGCCGGCAGGTTGGGAATCGCCAACCCCGCAGCCCATGGCTTTTCGGAAATTCTCTACGCCTTCACCTCGGCAGCCAACAACAACGGCAGTGCGTTCGCCGGTCTGTCGGCCAACACCCCGTTCTACAACACCATGCTGGCGATCGTCAGCTGGTTTGGCCGCTTCGGCGTGATCGTACCGGTGCTCGCCGTCGCCGGCAGCCTCGCCGCGAAGAAACGCCTGGCCGTCACCGGCGGCACGATGCCGACCCACGGGATGCTGTTCGTGGTGCTGCTGATCGGCACGGTGTTGCTGGTCGGTTTGCTGAACTATGTGCCGGCGCTCGCGCTGGGCCCCGTCGTCGAACACCTCATCATGATCAAGTGAGACCACGACCATGACACGCAAAGCGTTCTCCTTGTTCGACCCGAAACTGATAACTCCGGCCATGCTCGAGTCGGTGCGCAAACTCAGCCCGAGGATCCAGTGGCGCAACCCGGTGATGTTCGTCGTCTACATCGGCGCGATCATCACCACCGGCCTGTGGGTCCAGGCCCTCAGCGGCAAGGGCGAGGCCAGCACCGGGTTCATCCTCGCGATTGCCTTGTGGCTGTGGTTTACCCTGCTGTTCGCCAACTTTGCCGAAGCGCTGGCTGAAGGTCGCAGCAAAGCCCAGGCGGCCTCCCTGCGCGACCTGAAAAAGCAAACCTGGGCGAAGAAACTGCGCGAGCCGCACTACGGCGCCGAGTGGCAGTTGGCTCAGTCGAGCGACTTGTGCAAAGGCGATGTGGTGGTGGTTGAAGCCGGTGACCTCGCGGACTCGGTGATCCCCGCCGACGGCGAGGTGATCGAAGGTGCGGCCTCGGTGGATGAGTCGGCCATTACCGGCGAATCGGCCCCGGTGATTCGCGAATGCGGCGGCGATTTCTCGGCGGTGACTGGCGGTACACGGGTGCTGTCGGACTGGATCGTCGTCCGCGTGACCACCAACCCTGGCGAAACCTTCGTCGACCGCATGATCGCGATGGTCGAGAACGCCAAGCGGCAAAAGACCCCCAATGAAATCGCCCTGTCGATCCTGTTGGTCGCACTGACCATCGTGTTCCTCGGCGTGACGGTGACGCTCCTGCCCTTCTCCCTGTTCGGGGTGGCGGCGGCCAAGTCCGGGGCGCCGGTGTCGATCACTGTGCTCATCTCGTTACTGGTCTGCCTGATTCCCACGACCATCGCCGGCCTGCTGTCGGCCGTCGGTGTGGCGGGCATGAGTCGCATGATGGAAGCCAACGTGATCGCCACTTCCGGCCGGGCCGTGGAGGCCGCCGGTGACGTGGACGTGTTGCTGCTCGACAAGACCGGGACCATCACGCTTGGCAACCGTCACGCGTCGGCGTTCTTACCGGCGCCGGGTATCAAGGAGGCGGAACTGGCGGATGTGGCGCAGCTCGCGTCCCTGGCCGACGAAACGCCTGAAGGACGCAGCATCGTGGTGTTGGCCAAGCAACGGTTCAACCTGCGCGAACGCGACATCGCGGCGTTGCAGGCGCACTTCGTACACTTTTCGGCGCAGACCCGCATGAGCGGCGTCGACATGGGCACGCGGCAAGTGCGCAAGGGGGCCGGCGAAGCGATTGTGCGGCATGTCCAGAGTCTGGGCGGGCATTTCCCCGAAGCGGTACAGACCATCGTCGAAGAAGTGGCGCGTCGGGGCAGTACGCCGCTGGTGGTCGCCGACGGGGCCAAGGTGCTGGGCGTCATCGAACTCAAGGACATCGTCAAAGGCGGGATCAAGGAGCGCTTCGTCGAATTGCGCCGCATGGGCATCAAGACGGTGATGGTGACGGGTGACAACCGGGTGACTGCCGCCGCCATCGCTGCCGAGGCCGGTGTCGATGATTTTCTGGCGGAAGCCACGCCCGAACAAAAGCTCGAACTGATCCGCAGCTATCAGGCCGAAGGCCGGCTGGTGGCCATGACCGGCGACGGCACCAACGACGCCCCGGCACTGGCGCAGGCGGATGTCGCGGTGGCGATGAACTCCGGGACTCAGGCCGCCAAGGAAGCCGGCAACATGGTCGACCTGGACAGCAACCCGACGAAACTGATCGAGGTGGTGGAAACCGGCAAACAGATGCTGATGACCCGAGGTTCGCTGACCACTTTCTCGATTGCCAACGACATCGCCAAGTATTTCGCGATCGTCCCGGCGGCCTTCGTCAGCACCTACCCACAGCTCGCGGCACTCAACATCATGGGCCTGACGAGCCCGAATTCGGCGGTGCTGTCGGCGGTGATTTTCAACGCGCTGATTATCATTTTCCTGATCCCCCTGGCGCTCAAAGGCGTGAAGTACCGCCCGGTCGGCGCGGCCCTGCTGTTGCGCCGCAACCTGTTGATCTACGGGCTGGGTGGGGTGATCGTTCCATTCATTGGCATCAAAGTGATCGACATGGCGTTATTCGCTGTCGGTCTGACGTGAGGGAGTATGGCCATGTTATCTCTGCTGCGTCCGGCATTGACCCTGTTGACTGCACTGTCACTGCTCACCGGGCTCGCCTATCCGCTGGTCACCACCGGGATTGCCCGGCTGGTCTTTCCCCATCAGGCCGCCGGCAGCCTGATCGAAAGAGACGGCAAAACCGTGGGTTCGCTGTTGATCGGTCAGGGCTTCAGCGATCCGAAGTATTTCTGGAGCCGCCCTTCCGCCACCAGCCCCATGCCCTACAACCCGCTGGCCTCGGGCGGCTCGAACCTCGGTCCGCTGAACCCGGCGCTGGCGGATGCGCTCAAGGGTCGCATCGATGCGTTGCACGCTGCCGATCCGGGCAACACCGCCACGGTCCCCGCCGACCTGGTCTACAGTTCCGCCAGTGGCCTTGATCCGCATATCAGCATTGCCGCAGCGCTGTACCAGGCGGGCCGGGTTTCGCGAGTGCGCAATCTGCCCATCGAGCAGGTTCGCCAACTGATCAGCGAGTATTCTGAAGGCACGCTGCTCGGGTTCCTCGGCGAGCCTCGGGTCAACGTCCTGGCACTGAACCTGGCACTCGACGCCGCACATTGAGCGCTAACACACGGTGAGCTTGATGGCCGAACAACGTCCTGATCCGGACCAGCTACTGGCCCGGATTCGCGAAGAAGAAGCGCAAGCCAAACGCGGTCGGCTGAAGATTTTTTTCGGCGCCAGTGCCGGCGTCGGCAAGACCTACGCGATGCTCGCGGCCGCCCAGACCGCGAAGCTGCAAAACATCGATGTGCTGATCGGCGTGATCGAAACCCACGGCCGCGCCGAGACTCAGGCCCTGACCTCAGGGCTCGAACAATTGCCTCTCAAACAGATTGTCGACAAGAACCGCACGCTGACCGAGTTCGATCTGGACGCTGCCCTCGCGCGTAACCCCGGCTTGATCCTGATCGACGAACTGGCTCACTCCAATGCGGTCGGCTCCCGCCATCCAAAGCGCTGGCAAGACGTAGAGGAACTGCTCAGCGCCGGCATCGATGTCTGGTCGACGATGAATGTTCAGCACCTCGAAAGCCTGAACGACATTGTCGGCGGCATCACCGGGATTCGCGTCTGGGAGACCGTGCCCGACCATGTCTTCGACACCGCCGATGAAGTGGTCATCGTCGATCTGCCGCCCGACGACCTGTTGCAGCGCTTGAAGGAAGGCAAGGTCTACCTGGCGCAACAGGCCGAGCGTGCGGTGCAGAATTTCTTCCGCAAGGGCAACCTGATCGCCCTGCGTGAACTGGCGCTGCGCCGCACCGCCGACCGGGTCGACAGCGACATGTTGCAGTACCGCCAAAGCGGTGCGGTAAAACCGGTCTGGGGAACTCGCGATTCCCTGCTCGCCTGTATCGGCCCCGATGAACAGGCCGAAAAAACCGTACGCTCGACGGCACGCCTGGCCGCTCAGCTCAGCGTGCCGTGGCACGCCGTGTATGTCGAAACCCCGGCCTTGCAGCGATTGCCCGAGGCCAAGCGCCGTCGCGTGCTGGCGACTTTGAAGCTGGCCCAGGACATGGGCGCACAGATCTCGACCCTGGCCGGCCAGGACATTGCCGAGACGCTGATCAAATACGCACGGCAGCACAATCTTTCAAAAGTCGTGTTGGGCCGTGACGAACGTCCGCGGCGCCGACTCTGGCGGCAAGTGCTTGCGGATCGGATTGGCGCGCTGGGCGCCGATCTCGATGTGATTCAAGTCTCGCTGCCGGACAGCCGTCGCCCGAAAGCCGAGGACACCTCCACCGCCGGTGGAAGCCCGATCATCTGGCGACCCTATATCTGGAGCGCAGTGTTGTGCGCGGTGACGACCCTGATTGCCCTGCCTCTGGCCGGGCTACTGGAGCAGGCGAACATCGTCATGCTCTTTCTGCTGGCGGTCGTTGCAGTCGCGGTTCGCTTTGGCCGTGGCCCGGCCGTCATGGCAGCGTTTGTCTCAGTCGGCGCCTTCGACTTTTTCTTTGTGGCGCCGCGTTTTTCATTCGCCATCGCCGATATCCAGTATCTGGTGACCTTTAGCGTCATGCTCGTGGTCGCCCTGGTGATCGGGCAAATGACCGCCAGCCTGACCTATCAGGCACGGGTGGCGCAACGACGCGAAGACCGCATGCGCGGGCTTTACGACATGTCGCGTCTGTTGTCCGCCGCGCTGCTGACCGAACAGGTCGCGGAAATCGGCGCGCAGTTTCTGTCCGCCGAATTTGGCGCCCGGTCGGCGTTGCTGGTGGCCGATGACCACAACAAACTGCTGGCGCCCATGGTCACCGGAGATGCACCGCAAGTCGACGTTGCCATTGCCCAGTGGTCGTTCGATAAAACCGAGCCGGCCGGCTACGGCACCGACACCCTGCCCTCAAGCTCCACGCTTTACCTGCCCTTGTCGGCGCCGATGCGGGTGCGCGGGGTCCTGGCCGTACAACCGCGAGACACCACCCGGCTGGCGGTGCCGGAACAGCGGCGCCTGCTCGACACCTGCGCGTCATTGCTGGCCATCTCGCTCGAACGGATTCACTACATCAACGTCGCTCAGGACACGACCGTTCAGATGGAATCCGAGCGGTTGCGCAACTCGCTGCTCTCGGCCATCTCCCACGATTTGCGAACCCCGCTGTCAGTCATGGTCGGGCTCGCCGAAGCGCTCAAGCTGACCAAGCCGCCCCTGACCGGCGAAGCCGCCGAGATCGCCACGGCGGTGGGTGAATCCGCGCTGCGCATGAATACGCTGGTCAATAACCTGCTGGACATGGCTCGCCTCGAATCCGGCAAGGTGGTGTTGAACCGTCAGTGGCAACCCATCGAAGACGTGGTCGGTAGTGCCCTGAGAGCTGTCCAGCCGATTCTGGGAGAGCGTTCGGTGCAGGTTGAACTGGAGGATGACTTGCCACCGGTGCGCATCGACGCGGTGTTGATCGAGCGCATCCTCATCAACCTGATCGAGAACGCGGTCAAGTACACCCCGCCCGACTCCCCCATCCGTCTGGGGGCGAACGCAACGCCCGAGAGCATCGAATTATGGGTCGCCGATGAGGGGCCGGGATTGCCCCACGGTCACGAAGAGGCGATCTTCAACAAGTTCATGCGCGGCAAAAAGGAAAGTTCGATTCCCGGCGTCGGTCTGGGCCTGGCCATCTGCCGAGCGATTGCCCAGGCGCATGACGGGACCATGCTGGGTATCACCCGCCCGGAAGGCGGTGCGCGCTTCACGCTACGTCTGCCCCGTGAAGAGCCACCGAACATTGAAGCGTTGTCGCAGCAGACTGACGAGGACTCACCATGAGCGAGCCTGTACTGCGTGTCCTGCTGATTGAAGACGAGAAGGAAATCCGCCGTTTTGTGCGCATGGCCCTGCAAGCCGATGGTCTGGAAGTGTATGAAGCCGAGACCTTTCAGCGCGGCCTGATCGACGCGGGAACGCGTCGGCCGGACCTGATCGTGCTCGACCTCGGGCTTCCCGATGGTGATGGTGTTGACCTTATCCGGGATCTGCGGACCTGGTCGGAGGTGCCGATCATTGTCTTGTCTGCCCGTGGCGCCGAGTCCGACAAGATCCAGGCCCTGGACACCGGGGCCGACGATTACCTGGTTAAACCCTTCGGCACCGGAGAACTGCTCGCCCGCGTTCGCGCCCTGTTACGCAGACGTGTGAAAGATGCCGAGAATCGCGCGGTGCTGAGCTTCTCCGACATTCAAATTGATCTGGATCGACGCGTCGTGGAACGCGCCGGCGCCCCTTTGCACCTGACGCCGCTGGAATACCGTTTGCTGGTTCATCTGTGCTCGCACCCGGACCGGGTGCTGACACACCTGCAATTGCTCAAAGCCGTATGGGGGCCTTCGCACACCACCGATACGCCGTACCTTCGGGTGTTCATGGGCGGCCTACGCAAAAAAATCGAAGCAGACCCGTCCCAGCCACGGCACCTGGTTACCGAAACGGGGGTGGGTTACCGTTTTATTCCTTGAATACTGAACGGCACGAGTTGAATTCAGATTTACACGCCGTCATCGGGCCAGTAGAACGTCTGAATATCCAACGCCTACCAGGAGGAAATCAGTGAGTCGTACCAGCCATGTCCGCCTTATGGCGACCTATAACGAGTGGATGAACGCCAAGGTCTATGAGGCTGCCAGAAGCCTGTCTGATGAAGAACTCTCAGCCGACAAAAAAGCATTCTTCGGCTCTATTCTCGGGACGTTGAACCACCTGGCCGCCGGCGACACCGTGTGGCTAAAGCGATTTGCCAGGCACCCAGCGAACCACTCGGCACTGGAGCCTCTGCAGCAGCTTCCTGACCCGAAAAGCCTCAGTCAATTGTTGTTCTCCACTATCCGGGAGCTCTCGGTGCATCGGGAATGGCTCGATCGGATAATCGTCGAATGGGCGTGCTCAATGACAGAGCCGGATTTAGATCACACCCTTCATTATGCAAACATGAAGGGCGTGGTGGCGGATAAGGACTTTTACAGCGTGGTCATGCATTTCTTCAACCATCAGACCCATCACCGCGGCCAGGTTACAACGTTGCTTTCACAAGCAGGAGTCGACGTAGGTGATACCGATCTGGTCCTTCTCATTCCATCCGAGCAACCCGCTCTACAAGGTGACAACGTTAGTAGATCAGACCAACCACACTGAACGATAAGGACATGGAATGTTGCGCATATTGGGTAAGGCATCGTCGATCAATGTACGAAAGGTTCTCTGGGCCTGCGCCGAGATTGGCATCCCCTTCGAGCGGGAAGACTGGGGTTCCGGCTTCCGGTCGACACACACATCTGAATTCCTGGCGTTGAATCCCAATGCAATGGTGCCGGTCATTCAGGACGATGACTTCATTCTTTGGGAGTCAAACTCGATCATTCGCTACCTGGCATCTCGCTACAACGGCGCTCACCTTTACCCGAGTGAAGCAAGAGCCAAAGCGCGGGTGGATCAATGGATCGATTGGCAAGCGTCAGATCTCAACAAGTCGTGGAGTTATGCCTTCATGTCGCTGGTCAGGCATTCGCCTGAACATCAGGACAGCCTCGCGTTGGCAGCCGCGTGCAGCAACTGGTCGAGGTACATGGAGATCCTCAATCGACAGCTCGATTCAACCGGGGCCTATGTCAGCGGCGATGAGTTTTCTCTCGCAGATATACCGATCGGCCTGTCAGTTAATCGGTGGTTTCAAACACCGCTTGCTCATCCGGACCTTCCTGCCGTGAGCGACTATTACGAACGCTTGAGTCGTCGACCAGGCTACCGTCTGTATGGAAGAAACGGGACGCCATGACCCAGTCTCAGCGGGGCGCATTGTGTCGATTTCGGTCAGTCGTAACAGGCAGAAATCGGCCAGAAGCGCACATTCAATGCGGACAAGGATAGAGCGGCATCTCGCTCTCATCTCCAGGAAGCGCAGTAGCAACACAACATTCGTTCCCGCGGTGCGGTCGCCCCCTCCCATCAGCCTTTAACTGGCCATCCAAAACCTGCACAATTGCCGGCTTTTTTCACGACAGGAAGTCCCCATGCAACGGATTGTGATTCTGGGCAATGCCGGTAGCGGCAAATCTACCCTCGCCCGCGCCCTCGGCAAGCGCCTGAGACTCCCCGTGGTCCACCTGGACACGCTGTTCTGGGAACCTGGCTGGGTCGAACCCGACGCTGAACAGTTCCGCGCACGGGTTCGCGAAGCGATCGCAGCGGATGCCTGGGTTTGTGAAGGCAACTATGCGCGGCGAACCTTCGACCTTCGCCTGGCCCGTACCGACCTGATCATCTGGCTCGATACATCCCGGCTCACCTGTTTCGCCCGAGTGATCTTGCGCAGCGTAATGAACCGCCCTCGCCCTGACCTCCCAACAGGCTGTAAAGAAAAGCTCGACCGAGCGTTCCTGACCTTTCTGAATTTCGTGTGGAATTTCGATCGCGGTTACCGCCAAGGTATCGAGAGGGTGCGCCTGTCCATAGGACCGGACATTCCTACGCTGCATTTGCGCGGTAACCGGCAAATTGCCGCATTTCTCGATAGCTTGCCCGCAACGCCTCAAATCTGCCTTGAGTAGAGGGTGACTTTCGCCATCCCGGCAGTCGATCCGCGCATTGAGCATTAACCCAGTGCTTGGGGCTCAAGAGTGGAAAGAACAACTTCACATGCACGTTACAAATAGGTCTGCGAACATGAAAAAACTAACCCGGCTCCCGACATTAGCCCTCAGTGCACTCGTGCTCTGCGCGGGACTATGGGCCGTTTCACAGTGGTGGGAAAAGGCTCTGGCGAAGCCCGTCCGCGCCGCCGAGATCAGCCCCAACGGCTGCTACCGAGTTCAGGAATTCAAACCTTTTTGGTTACTGCCCGGCTCCTTTCACCCCCAGTCGCACCCGGATGAGCCGGAGCAGCTAAAGTGGTTTGTTCGCTGGGAGATTCCGGCCTTTTTTCGCTTGTACGATAATCGCAACGGCCAGCTGATTGGCGAAAGCGCGATCTACGATCTGGTGAGTTATGGGGGGCCTCTGTCTTGGGGCTTCGGCAGCCTCCCCACAGTTTCCGTCGGCATGATCATGATTGGCACCGACCTGCCTGACTGCATCGGTAATCAGCCGGGCTAGCGGGGTCGGAGTAAATCGCCTCCGCGTTTGTATAAACACATTGGAAAGTTTACTTCTGGCCGATAACTGCCGGTGTCGGCCGGTTGAATCCACAACCAAAAACGGTCATTCATTCTTGAAGACCAAAAAATCGACAGGACTGAATATGAGCGAGCTACCGAGATCCGGCACGGGCCATGATGATGCAACACGGAAGAAAATCCATGCTGCCGTAACTGCGAGAAACTTGGCAAGTGCATCGAACAATACCAAGTGGGATGAGCTGATCAACCATTTCCGCCAGCTTCAGGGTTGGCGTCCGTCTTACCGATCCAAGTCCGTCACAGGATATGTCTCAGGGTGGGATGTCGAGTGGTTTTACCATCTGCCGTTTCCATTTGCGTCCGTCGAATGGTTAGACATTGGCTTGTCAGAAGCCGCCCCCTCAAAAGAAAGGCTGCTTGCACGTACAACCATTGACCATACAGACGAAATATCGAAGGTCGTCGCACACATTGGATTCGAGTTTGAGGTGCGCGCTGACGTTCTGAGAATTTGGGGGTACTTCCCAAAATCGTATGAAGATTTTCCGCCTGTATGACAGTCTGAGATCGGCCAAGAGCGACCACTCGAACACATCACCTGATTGACTGTTTTGTAGGACGAAGCGGTCACCCATGTTCCGCTGCCAACATTGACCTGAACTGAGAAATGATCTCTGAAGATAGCCCGGCACCTTCGAACACTGCGCAGGTGAAGCTAACGGGCGCAGGGCCTGGAGCAGTTATGATGCGGTCTGCAACCACAGCTACTGGACTGCTTCGATAAAGGGTGCGCCCTTCATAACCTATGGCATTCTGTTGTAAGAAGTCAGCGCTGTTCGAGGTATGAGGAACCGTGTCGAGAAGCCCGGCCCTCGCAAGTGCCAGCGTTCCCCCACAGATACCGGCAATTGTCGCTCCACTTGAACGACTGGCATGAAGAAAGTCTCGAATATCCGGTGCGTCTGCACGTTCCCAGACCATTCCTCCAATGACGACAACAACGTCCGGTTTCCAGTCCAGACATTGCTGCAAACTGCTATCAACCGTTACAGCCAATCCGCCCTGCGAGCGGAACTGCCCCGTAGCAGAAGCGAAAAACCTGACGTCGATCCCGTAAAACGGGGACGCAGTTCCAGCAATGAAAGCATATTCCCAGTCCGCAAAACCGGGTGTCAGTATCAAACCCACGCGTGCCATCAGTCAGAATCCTCCATGAATGCCAATAACATATGGCGACAACAAACAGACATCAAGGACTGCTTTGGGTTGTGGATTCAACCGGTCGATGCAACAGATTGGCTAAATCGCTCAGTCGTGACAGGCAGAAAACGAAAGCGGAAACTCAACACCAGCAGAACGAAACCCGCACAGACATAGAGTGCCCACGATGAGATCAGAGTCTCAGGCGTTCTTTTTTTGCAGACTTTGCAGACGCACGCTCGCTCGTTGCACGGCGGCCATCTTTTCGGGGCGTTTCATGCGTTTCCATTTTCTGATGTCCTCCTTGGTGCGACCACAACTCACACACAGCTCACCGCGCAGCTGACAAACGGCGATACACGGGTTTTCGATGTCCTTGGCCATGGTTCAACCTCGAGTCGAGCGCGTACGCGCCAAGCGTTGCTGCCAGTTTCCGGCATTCGCGCGCTGGCATTGCTCTTCAGTGTCAAATTGCACGTGGGCCGAAACCGGACTGACGAGAATGTCCGCTTCACTTAACGCCATGGCAGTCAGTTCGACCATGCGTTCAGCTTGCCCAGTGGCCAGGGCCGCGCTTTTGTTGGCCAGCGTATCGAAGACCCAGGTCACCATCAGGCTGGCGGGGAACGCCGTGTAATCCACTTCGTGGGTCAGCCAGGAGAACCCCACTTTTTGCGCTTTGGCCGTCTCACACGCCTCGGTCAGGGTAACCACCAGGCGACGCTCGATTCGCGCCTGATCGCGTTTGCTTAAAAGCATGGGTGATCCTTTTATGAGTATCTAAAGCCGGCCATGGGGGATGCATGGGCCGGCCATGTGTTCTTTTAGCGGATGAATCCGCGCCTACAGATGGTCGCCAGGGGGACCGCTGCGGGAGATCAATGACGGCAACCAGACCGAGACACACAACCCGCGTCTTGCGACCTCATCGCAAAACCCCAGGCGGATCTGTGCCCCGCTGCGCTCCGCTACCGCCTTGACGATGGACAGCCCCAGCCCGGACCCGACCTCATGGCTCCCGAGGCTGCGATAAAACGGATCGAACACCCGCTCCCGTTCCTCAGCCGCAATCCCGGGGCCGGAGTCCTTGACCTGCAACAGCGCCCCGCCCTCCTCCATGCCCACCGAAAGATCTACCCGCCCGCCCACAGGCGTATAGCGAATGGCGTTATCAACCAGGTTCTTGACCATGGCGAGCAAGTCGATCTCGTTGATCAGCACCTGCACATCCTGTTCGTCCTCGACACCGATGTCGATATGCTTGACCTCGGCCAGCGGCAGCAGGTCCTCCAACACGCGACGATAGACGCCATGCACGGAAACCGGGGTTGTGGGCAGCGTCGAGTTCGATTGTGCGGTGGCCAGCGCCAACAGTTGATCAATCAGATTTTTGCCGCGTTCGATCCCCCGCCGCAACGCAAACAGACGCTCCCGGGCCAACGTCGACATGTCTGCGACGGCCAGGCGTTCGGCTTGCAGGGACAGGGCTGTCAGGGGCGAGCGGAGTTCGTGGGCAGCGTCGGCGACGAAGCGGCGCTGGGTTTCCATCGACTGAGCCACACGGTTGAGCAATCGATTGATGGCCAGCACGAAGGGGCGGATCTCGGTGGGCAAATGGTTTTCGTCGATGGGGTGCAGTTCCTGATCGCCGCGCTGGTCGATCTCGGAAGCCAGTACCGCGATCGGCCGAAACAGCTTGTGCACCAGATCGGCAACCACCAGCAAGAGCACCGGAAACAGGATGAGAAACGGCAGCAGGCCGCGCCAGGCGCTCTCGCGGGCGTCCTTGTCGCGCGCGCCGGTTTCCTGCGCGACGGCGATCCGCTCGCCACTGGTCAGGGTCTTGACCAGCACACGAAACGGTTCGCCACCGACCTCAAGCGTCGACAAGCCGTCGGCCAGCGTGGTCGGCAGTGGCAGTGGTGCGCCGGCATCCACGTTGCCCGACGCCTTGTTGCTATCGGTCAGGTACTGAACGATGACCCTCGATTCTTCATCGTCGCCCTCGATACCCTTGCCTTGCGCCGGATAGGCCAGCGTCATCTTCTGACGCTCGAACAGCACGGCGACTTGATGCAGGGTGTTGTCCTGCATTTCCAGAGCTTCATCAAAGGCCGAGACGAAAGCGAAAATACCCGCCACGATAGCGACGATCAGGATGGCCAGCGACAGCGAAACGGACAGCCTGACCTTGACCGACTCGCTCAGTCGCTTTTTGAAACCATCCATCCCATACCCCTGACATTCTTGATGACGTGGCTACCCAGCTTGCGACGCAGCGCATGGATCAGGAACTCCACCGCATTGCTTTCCACTTCATTGCCCCAGCCATAGATACGGTCTTCGAGCTCGCTGCGCGAAAGAATCGCGCCCGGCCTGATCAACAGCGCCTGCAGTAGCGAGAACTCGCGGCTGGAGAGCTGGACATCTGGGTTTTCTTCGGTGCTGGCTTGTTTCGAGATCGGGTCCAGCGACACCACGCCGTTGCTGAACACCGGCAGCGCGCTGCCCCCTTTACGGCGCAGAACGGCACGCATACGCGCCAGCAATTCCGCCATTTCAAAGGGTTTGAGCAGGTAATCGTCAGCGCCGCCATCGAGACCGCGCAAGCGATCGTCAAGGCTGTCGCGGGCCGTGATGATCAACAGCGGAACGCCGTTGTTGCGGCCACGAATGCTGCTCAATACCGCAAGGCCGTCCTTGCCGGGCAGGCCGAGGTCAAGCAGCACCAGATCATAATGTTGGGTGTCCAGCGCTGTCAGGGCGGTCAAACCATTCGTGACCCAGTCGGCGGCGTAACTGGCATCCTTCAGTGCGCCCTGGATCGCGTCTCCGATCATCGGGTCGTCTTCGACCAGTAAAATCCGCATGTCCCTCTCCGGTGAATAAGTGAGGCTCGACACTCACGCGGGTTTGCACCTGCGTAAATGTCGAGCCTGCATTGAATCACCTGTTCCAGCGTGCGCGAAGCGATTTATTGGTATAGAACGCCATCCGCTTCGCGGCTTGCGGTCATTATCTCCCTTGCAGCGAGTTGAAGGTTTTCAGCAAAACATCCATTGCCGCCTTGCAGTCGCTCTGTTTCGGGCTGTCGGCGCGCAGGGCCTCAAGTGCACTGTCGATGGCCTTGTCCAGTACATGCCAGTCGCCGGCAGCACGCGGCTTGAGGCCGGCTTCGGCAGAGTCCCAGGCCAACTCCAGGTCCTTGATCCGGGTTTTCGCGCCTGGCAAGTCGCTCTTGTCGACGAGGCCGGCGACGCTTGTTGCGATGTTCTGGAACGCCGACAGGTCGCCCAGTTTCGAGGCCGAGCTCTGGACCGCACCGGCCTGAACGCTGGCCGCGCCCGACGTCGCGTTCGCTTTAGGGGCATCGGCAGGTTTCGAACACCCGGCGGTCAGGCCCAACACGACGATGGCGGAAAGGATGGCGGCTTTACGAATGGCGGTTTGCACGTAGAACATGATTTTTCCTTGATAGGCTATTTGAACGAGTTATTCAGCGACGAGGTTGCGATTGCCGGCGTTCATCTGCGCGGCGGCGACCAAAATCAGGATGACACTGAGGAAAATCGCGCTGGTCCACATGGCGCCCATGCCGAGGCCGCCATAAGTCTTGGCTTGAGTCAGCAAGTCGCCCAGGGAGGCACCGAACGGACGGGTCAGGATGTAGGCGATCCAGAAGGTCAGGACCGCATTGCCACCCAGGCGCCAGGCAGCAAGCGTCACGGCGATCAATGTGCCGAAAATCACCGCGCCCAGTGTGAAGCCAAGGCCCAGTGCCTCGGTGGCCAGATCGCCGGCTGCCGTGCCCAGCGCAAAGGTGCAAAGCACCGTCGTCCAATAGAACAACTCCCGGCGCGGCGTGACGATTTCATTGATGGAAAGGCTGCGTTCCAACTTGAACCAGATCAGAAAATTGATCGCCAGCAATACGGAAAATACCGCCGTGCTGGCATACAGGCTGACGCCCAGCTTGTCGGTCAGCACATCGGTAATCTGCGTCCCGACGACACTCACCAACACCACCGTAAGCCAGTAAATCCAAGGGGTGTAGGCGCGTGTGCGAAGTTGGCCGAACAGTGCGATCGCCAGCAGTACGGCCATGCCGATACTGGTGACACTCTGCCCCAGACCCGCATCGACAGCCAGAAAGTCGGCGCCGGTTTCACCCACGGTAGTGGACATGATCTTGATGACCCAGAAGGACAGCGTCACTTCGGGGACTTTGTTGAGCAAGTCGGCTTTTGTAAGCGGCTTCATGTGGGTACTTCTCCTTAACGGCGCTGCAATTGGCGTTAGGAGAGACTACGCAGTCAAACTTAGCTGGGACTGAGGAGCGTCGATTGTCGTCGATGAACCGAACCTGAAACCACGGCCCGATCTATACACAAGGGTTTCGCGGGGGCTCTGGGCTAACAAAAATGATGTCAATAGCCGGTAGCAAACCGTTACAAATAAGGCGATCATTCAGCTCGCAGTCACCATGAACGACCGTCTGATAGAGCGGTTCAGTCCAGGATCTTTTGTCCACTGCCGAGCTTTCCGAACGTGGCTTCGGGGTAGTGGAGAAGCCTTACTTCTTAAGGAAAGTATTTTGACAAACGTCTGTTCCAGCGGCCTTGATATTGGCTTTGCTTCTCTGGATTACATGCAAATTGGCATCCTGGGCATCATTCAAGGCATCACCGAGCTATTACCCATTTCATCCACTGCGCACATGCGAATCGTACCCGCCCTTCTCGGCTGGCCCGATCCCGGCTCGGCGTTTTCCGCTGCCATGCAATTGGCCGCACTGGCCGCGGTCGTCAGCTATTTCTGGCGTGACGTACGGGAAGTCGTCACTGGAAGCATCGGTGCCGTGCGCCAGCGTGATTACAACAACCAGTCGTTCAAGCTGGCCGTTGCCATTGTGCTGGCGACCATCCCGATCGGCATCGCAGGCCTGGCGTTGTCCTCGCTGCTCAACACCTGCAATTCACCCTTGCGAGGCCTGATGGTGATTGGTATCTCCTGCGTGGTGATGGCCGTTCTGCTGGCCGCGGCCGAACTCAGCTGCCGTCATCAGCGTGTCGTGGGAGAGATGCGCCTGCGGGATGCATTGATCGTCGGCATTGCGCAGATTGGCGCGCTGATACCGGGCGTTTCCCGCTCCGGTTCAACACTCACCGCAGCGCTCTTTCTTAACTTCAAACGCGAAGAAGCCGCTCGCTTCTCGTTCCTGCTGGGGCTGCCCGCTATCGCGCTGGCCGGCTTGAAAGAGCTGTGGGTGCTGTTTCATGCACAGATCCCGGCCGAAGCCTGGTCGCACCTGATTTTCGGGCTGGTGATCGCCAGCGTGTCGGCATTTTGCGCCATCTGGGGCCTGATGAAGTTCCTGGAAAAGTTTTCCACCTGGCCCTTCGTCATTTACCGGGCGGCACTGGGTATTTTCCTGATTGTCGCGGTCAGTACCGGGCTTTTGAGCTAAATAACGTTCAAACGCCAATAGAGCCCGGCCGAGTGCCGGGCTTTTTTATTGGACGAGGGTCTGTTGATCGAATGCATCCGACATCGTCATTTACGCGCCAACTTGTACCTGACGCACTCTTCATAGAAGCTCTGCCGGACAGCACCGGGTTTCATCCGCGATGGACTGTCGTAGGTTTGCTCGGTGATGCCCATGGCCATCATGCGCATCCAGCCCTTGCTGAACTTGTAGGTCTGTAGCTTCTGGCGGGCGGCATACAGTGAAACCCCCGACAGTTTGAGCTCCTGGGCTTTTGCCGCAGTACCCGCGCCCCAGCTGCACATAAAGCGATCATTCGACATCAACTCTTTGGCCTCGACAGAGACTGCAACACTCGCCAGGGCCAGCGAGATCAATACATTGCGCATTTGCATTCCGACTAACCAACTGAAAATAAAGTGATTTTGGCGATAATTTTCAGGCTTCGGGGCCAGCAAAATGCCTGCTACGCGGCTGACTGAATGGGCTCAGTGACACCCGGCCGCATAATGATTCCTCGCCAACACGGCGAGGACAATTGACAGCAGCGCGAGGAAAATCAGAGCGACCAGATAGCGTCACGGGATCTCGAGGTTCTCGGGTGAAAAATCAAACGTTTGCATTCATGCCCGGTCGCCGGAGAAGATGAAAGCAGCACGATCGCTCTGGCACTGACTATCCTGATGCTACTGAGCCTGTCGGGCTCGATAACATCGTTCTCAGGGAATATCGAATGACCGCAAGACAAGTAATCAATGCTTCGGTGAGCCCAAAGGGCAGCCTGGAGACGCTGTCCCAACGCGAAGTTCAGCAACTGAGCGCCGCCGGATCGGGCAGCATCTACTCTCTCTTCCGCCAGTGCGCCCTGGCCATCCTCAATACCGGCGCCCATGTCGACAACGCCAAGACCATCCTTGAAGCCTATCGGGACTTCGAGATTCGCATTCATCAGCAAGATCGTGGTGTACGCCTGGAACTGCTCAATGCACCCGCGGACGCCTTCGTCGACGGCGAAATGATCGCCAGTACCCGCGAGATGCTGTTCAGCGCCCTGCGCGACATCGTTTATACCGAGAATGAACTGGACAGCCAGCGCATCGACCTGAGCTCGTCCCAAGGCATCAGCGACTACGTCTTCCACCTGCTGCGCAACGCCCGCACCCTGCGCGCCGGCGTGGAGCCGAAAATCGTCGTGTGCTGGGGCGGTCACTCGATCAGCAGCGAGGAATATCAGTACACCAAGAAGGTCGGCCACGAACTCGGCCTGCGCAGCCTGGATGTCTGCACCGGTTGCGGGCCTGGGGTGATGAAAGGCCCGATGAAGGGCGCGACCATTTCCCACGCCAAGCAACGGATCACCCACGGCCGCTACCTGGGGCTGACGGAGCCTGGAATCATCGCGGCCGAGGCACCGAACCCGATCGTCAATGAACTGGTGATCCTGCCGGACATCGAGAAGCGTCTGGAAGCTTTCGTGCGCGTTGGCCACGGCATTATCATTTTCCCGGGCGGTGCCGGTACCGCCGAAGAGTTCCTCTACCTGCTCGGAATCCTGATGCACCCGGACAACCGCGATCTGCCCTTCCCGGTGATTCTGACCGGACCGAAGAGCGCGGAACCGTACCTGCAGCAGCTGCACGCGTTCGTTGGCGCGACACTGGGCAAAGACGCGCAAAGTCATTACGAGATCATCATCGACGACCCGGCCCAGGTGGCCCGGCAAATGACTCAAGGGCTCAAGGACGTCAAACAGTTCCGTCGCGAGCGTAACGATGCGTTCCATTTCAACTGGCTGCTGAAGATCGACGAAGGCTTCCAGCGCCCGTTCGATCCCACCCACGAAAACATGGCCAGCCTGCAACTACGCCACGACCTGCCACCGCACGAACTGGCAGCGAACCTGCGCCGCGCGTTTTCCGGCATCGTCGCCGGTAACGTCAAGGACAAGGGCATCCGCCTGATCGAGAAACATGGTCCTTACAAGATCCACGGCGACGTAGCGGTCATGCAACCGCTGGACAAACTGCTGCAAGCATTTGTCGCGCAACACCGCATGAAACTGCCAGGTGGCGCGGAGTATGTGCCCTGCTATCAGGTCATCAGTTAAAAGCAGCCTGGTGTCGACAGGCTCGGGACCGTGCGGTTCCGGGCCGTCCCCGCAGACGTCAGGTCAAGGCTTCGCCCACTCGGCAACCTTCTGCGCACTGATGCTGATCCCGCCACACACGACGACAACCACATCATGGGCACCGACAATCGCCGGGTGATCCAGATACGCGACAGCCAGCGAGACACCGCACGCTGGCTCCACCAATTGGCGCAGGTCATCGGCATAGCGGACAACGCCCATGATGGCGTCGGCATCCGTCAGCACGACACAGGTGTGCTGGAAATTCTGGATGTGCTGAACCGGCCACTGCGCGACTTGCAGCGCACCGAGTGAGCTGGCAACGGTGTTGATTTCGGGGAGTTTGACCGGATGCCCGGCTTTGACCGCGGCAGCGAATGAGGCTGCGCCCTCGGTTTCGCAAGCGATGATCCGGCAATCCAGTCGAGCATGGCGTTCCAGACCGGTCAGGATCCCGGCCAGCAAACCACCCCCGCCAACCGACGCCACCATCGTGTCGACCTGAGGGCAGTCCTGGAGGATTTCATCGATCATCGTGCTGTGCCCTTCCCAAAGCGTCGGGTGGTCGAACGCGGGCACGTATTCGGTATCAGGCTCCTTGGCGAGTTCCAGCGCCAACTGGTTGGCTTCATCCCACACCTGACCGTGCACGATCACTTTCGCCCCGGTTTTGGCGATCCGCGCTCGGGTGCTTTCCGGGGTGGTGTGCGGCACGATGATGCTCGCTTCCAGACCCAACGCCGCAGCGGCCACTGCCGTCGCATAGCCGGCATTGCCACCGGAAGGACAGACCACTTTCTTCATGCCCTGCTCGGCCGCTCGAGTACAGAGCAGGCCCATGCCACGCAACTTGAATGAACCGCTGGGTTGCAGGTTTTCCAGCTTGAGCCAGATGCGCCTGCTCGGCGTCGAGAGCCCCGGATGGAGTACCAAGGGTGTTCTGATATGCAGCATCGCGGGCTTCCTGATAACAATCGGATGAATGGAAACCCGGTTCCGGTGCTGATTCGAACAGGCAAAGACACATTCGAGGAGTGCCCCCTGGACCGGGCTGTACACCTGAGTTTAGACGTACGTACCTTCCTGGCTCGCCAGGGATATCAAGCCTGCTGACCGCACGGCTCGGCCCTTTTGCCGACGGTTCCGAATTCAACCGGCGCCTTGATGTAAAACAAGCTGATGTCTTCGGCCTCGAGTCGCTCGAACAGGCGCGTGCACTCTTCTTCGGTAATCGCCATACGGATCTCGGCGGGCTGATCGCCCATCTCGAAAAAATGCGCGGAATGGAGTTTTCCGGAATGCCCGAAACCTTCGATTCCGGTGGCCAGGGTGGCCCCGTGCAGGCCCATGTCTTTCGCCAGATCGATGAGCCAGTCACCGAGCATTTTTCCGTGATGACGGCGGTTCTGTTGGGTATAGAAAATCACCAGAAAACCTTGCATGGCGGATCTCCTCTCTATGGCTTCATTCACTCAACATAAACCGGGGATTTGTTCTAGCGGTGGGAAAGAAGATCAGCGGTCATACGCAGCGTTTGGGGGGCTGCTATGCCTTCTCATGGGAGCTGTCGATCAAGCCAGCCAACGGACAAGCTGCAAACCGATGCGTGGCCATGGTCGCGGCACCAACCTCGTGCGCGCAGAGAAAAACCGGTGCCAACCCCTGACAGGAGGTGGCAGATGCTCTACATCGTCAGTTGGTCAATCACTCCGGAACGTCGCAATAGCGCGATCGAACGTTTTCTCAAGACAGGTGGGGCTCCACCCGTAGGCGTCACGATGCTGGGGCGCTGGCATGCCGTAGGACGCATGACCGGTTTTGGTGTTGCAGAGGCCAGTGATGTCACGCTGATACAGAAATGGGTGCTCGAATGGAGTGACCTTTTGGCCATGGAGATTCTCCCTGCGCTGACGGATGAGCAGGCGGCTCCGCTGCTGGCAGCGGCGCTTGGCAAGTAACCGTCGGCGTCTATTGATCGTTCCCATGCTCCCGTGGGAACGATTGCCAGTCAATTCTGGCAAGCGAAGCAAATCCAGTGTGGGAGCGAGCCTGCTCGCGATGACGGTTTTACATTCGGCATCGATGTTGACTGTCACACCGCTATCGCGAGCAGGCTCGCTCCCACATTTGATCTTTGCTGTTTCGAACCAAGCGTTCGCTTAACTAACTGGCATTAGCCCGGGCGACTGCTCCGTTCAAGATGCCGAGCGGAGTTTACTTCGCGCCGTAAATATCGAAGTCGAAGTACTTTTTGTTGATCTTCGCGTACGTGCCATTAGCAAGGAATGGAGTGACCTTTTGGCCATGGAGATTCTCCCTGCGCTGACGGATGAGCAGGCGGCTCCGCTACTGGCAGCGGCGCTGGGCAAGTAACAGTCGGCGTCTATTGATCGTTCCCATACTCCCGTGGGAACGATTGCCAGTCAATTCTGGCAAGCGAAGCAAATCCAGTGTGGGAGCGAGCTTGCTCGCGATAGCGGTTTTACATTCGGCATCAATGTTGACTGTCACACCGCTATCGCGAGCAAGCTCGCTCCCACATTTGATCTTTGCTGTTTCGAACCTTGTGTTCGTTTAGCTGACTGGCATTAGCCCAGGTGACTGCCCTGTTCAGGTATCAAGCAGGGATTACTTCGCGCCGTAGATGTCGAAGTCGAAGTACTTTTTGTTGATCTTCGCGTACGTGCCATTAGCAAGAATCGTCGCCAGGGCTTTGTTCAGGTCTTCACGCAGTTCAACATCATTCTTGCGCACGCCGATGCCGTCACCGACGCCAAAGAATTCCGGGTTGTCCAGCGTGCCGCCGGCAAACTCGTAGTCCTTGCCCACCGATTTATTCAGAAACCCGTAACTGGCCTGAATCGAGCCCTGCAACGACGCATCGAGCCGCCCTACCACGAGGTCGGCGTAGACCTGGTCCTGATTCTGATAAGACAGAATCTCTACACCCTGCTTGCCCCAGACGGCTTTCGCAAACGCTTCCTGGGTCGAGCCCTGCTCCACGCCTATGCGCTTGCCTTTGAGCGACTCGAGGGTCGGTTGCAGGTCCGATCCCCGCTTGATGACCAGGCGTGCCGGCGCGTTGGAGACCTTGTCGCTGAACGCAATCTGCTCCTGACGCTTGGGGGTGACGGTCATCGACGAAGCGATAGCGTCGAACTTGCGTGCCAGCAGCCCCGGAATCATCCCGTCCCAGCTGCTTTCAACCCAGACGCATTTGGCGTGCAACTCCGCACACAGCGCGTCGGCGATGTCGACGCCAAAGCCGGTCAGCGTGCCATCCTGATTCTTGTACTCAAGCGGTGGGTACGTCGGGTCAATACCCAACCTCAACACTTTGCCGGACCAGTCGGCTGCGCCGGCCAGGCCGGATGCCGTCATGAAAACCAGTGAAACCGCCGCGATCATCTTATTCATTGTTATTTTCCTCCAGGGGTTCGCCGAGTCGGGTTACCGACAGCTTTTTGTACAACCGTGATGTTTAAAAACTTTGATATTCAAAAGCAGTGCGCCTCAACGCAGAAAACCCTCGGCCAACTTCACCCAATAGCTCGCCCCTATCGGCAGGCAGGCATCATTGAAGTCGTAACCGGGATTGTGCAGCAAACAGCTGCCATCGCCATGGCCATTGCCGATCACCAGATAACTGCCGGGGCATTTTTCGAGGATGAACGCGAAGTCCTCGCTGGCGGTGAAGGGCCGCAGGTCTTCGATCAGCTGCCCTTCTCCCAGCCACTCCCGCGCTACCTGATGGGCAAATGCGGTTTGCTCGGGATCGTTGATCAGCACCGGATGGCAGTGGAAATAATCGATTTCGGCCCGCGCGCCGAAACTCGCCGCCTGCCCGTTGACCAGCTCGGTGATTCTGCGCTCGAGCAATTGGCGAACTTCAGGCGTCAATGCGCGCACGCTCAGGATCATTTCGGCGGACGCGGGAATCACATTCGAAACGTTCCCGGCATGAATCGAACCGACGGTGATGATTGCCGTTTCCTGCGGATTGACGTTGCGCGAGACAATGCTTTGCAGGGCGATCACGATCGACGAGCAGACCACCACCGGGTCGACCGCCTTGTGCGGCACCGCGCCATGGCCACCGGTGCCGATGATTTTGATCGTGACCGTATCGGCAGACGCCATGAACGGCCCGCTGTAAAACCCCAACTGCCCGGCGGGATAGCCCGGTATGTTGTGCATGGCAAATATCGCATCGCACGGGAAACGTTCGAACAGCCCGTCCTCAAGCATCTTCTGTGCACCGCCCAGGCCTTCTTCGGCCGGCTGGAAAACCAGATTCAGCGTGCCGTTGAAATCCCGCGTTTGCGCCAGGTATTTAGCCGCCGCCAGCAGGGTTGCGGTATGACCGTCGTGGCCGCAGGCATGCATTACGCCGTCGATCCGACTGGCATAGGGCAACCCGGTGGCTTCCTGAATCGGCAACGCATCCATGTCGGCGCGCAGCCCAAGCGACCGCCCTTGACCATTTTTCAGGGTCCCGACCACGCCGGTCTTGCCCACCCCTTTGCTGACTTCATACCCCCACTGCGTCAAACACTGCGCCACCAGCTCACTGGTGGTGAACTCTTCAAACCCAAGCTCGGGGTGCGCGTGAATACGCTGACGCAGGGCGATCATTTCATCCTGCAGCGCAGCGATTCCCGGCAGGACGTGGTCAGCATTCATGGGTGTGCTCCTCGATAAGATTATTCAGCTGCCCGCGACTCGACCTGGGCGCTGCTGGATTCGATCTTAGGGAATGGGTCGTAGGCTGGGGAGGCTCAGTTTGGTTATGATGACAACCAACAGTTGTCGCCATGGTGAGCAGATGAAACTGCATCAATTACAAGCCCTGATCGCCAGCGCCGAGACCGGCAGCATCCGTGCCGCTGCGCGCTCGCTGGACATGTCCCAGGCCGCCGTGACCAAAGCCCTGCGCGAGCTGGAAACCGAACAACAGTTACCGCTGTTCGTCAGAACCCCCAGTGGCCTGAATTTCACCGAGTTTGGCAAGGTGCTGCTGATGCACGCCAGGCTGGTGCTCAAGCAACTGGAACATGCGCAGACCGAACTCGATCACCTGCGCGGCAAGGCCCAGGGGCGACTCTGCGTCGGGGTCACGCCCTGGGTCGCGCTAACCTTCTTGCCCGAAGTGGTATTGGCCTTTCGAGCACGCATGCCAGACATCCAGCTGGAATTGTTCGAAAGCCTGATGGCGGTGGCCCAGCCGCTGCTGCGCGATGGCAGCATGGACTTCGCCATTGGCCAGCTTCACCCCGCACAAGCGACCCCGGAATTTACCTGCGAAACCCTGCTCGATTACCAGACCTCGGTGCTGGTTCGCCAGGGTCATCCGCGACAGAACGCACGGTCGATTCACGAATTGCTCGATCAGGACTGGACCCTGAACTACGCGCCAGACGGCCACGATGCGCTGATGCAGGAGCTGTTCTGGAGGCACAACGCGCAGATTGATGAAAAACGCATCGTGCGCGCCCATTCACTGGCGATTCTGCAAATGATGCTCGAGCGGGCCGACATGTGCACCTGGGGCCCGACCATCCTGAGCACTGCCCCGCCCTTCCTTGGCCGCTTGGTTTCGCTGAACCTGACCGAGCAGTTCGAACCGAGACAGCTGAGCATCGTCACCCGACGCAACGGCTCGCTGAGCAATCCGGCGCTGTGTTTTACCGAGTGCCTGTTACAGGTGATTCGGCGTCATGCGCGTTCGGCGAAGCAGGAAGATCGACAGCTGTTTGAAACGCTGCAGTTGTTGGTTTGAGGGGCGATGTCGTTGCTCTGAGATTGCCTCACTCAACCGCCATACGCTCCAGGCTGTTGCTCAAATGCAGCAGCATGGCCGCTCTGGCCGCGTCGGGGTCCTGTCGGCGAATCGCATTGAAGATCGCTTCGTGCTCCAGATTGGCGGCCTGGCCCAGCTTCATCAGATCGGTGCTGCCACGTTCCTGCGCATTGATCCGCGTGCGAGGTATGACCGAGTTACCCAGCTGATAGATGATGTCGGTGAAGTACGTATTCCCGGTGGCTTCGGCAATCAGCCGATGAAAACGCACGTCGGGCTCAACGCTGCTGTCGTTATTGGCCAGTGAATTCTGGTAATCGTCCAGTGCCTGGCGCATCCGGACAAGCTGATCGTCCGTTCGGCGCTTCGCGGCCAGGGCGGCGGCTTGCGTCTCCAGCCCCATGCGAAGTTCGAGAATCCCCCGCACGCTGATCGCGGTGTCGCTGCTCAGGCGAAAACCCTGATGCTGGTCACGCTCCAGGGCAAACGTTCCCACGCCATGCCGGGTTTCAACCAGCCCCGACGCCTGCAACTTGGAGATGGCCTCGCGAACCACGGTGCGACTGACGCCGTGCTCACGAACAATCGTCGACTCCGAGGGCAGTTTTTCACCGGGCGCGATCTGCCCGAGCAGGATGCGTTGAGTCAGCTCGGCGACAATATCGTGCGCCAGACCGGGCGCACGCTTGCGGCCTGAACCATTGGATTCGTTTTGCATGTGGTCCGACCCGTTCAAATGAGGCTCCAGAATACTACTACCGTCGTTCAGTGGGCTGCCCTTGCCCCCCTTCCGAATGCTGATTTTTCACCTCAACACGTCAGACAACATAGCTGTTTCAGCAGTTTTATTCGACTCCATCGTCCGCATGACGACCCAAACACTCATCTTGAAAACTGAAACGCCGAGTAAAAATCGAGCTTAAACCGCTGAAAACCCGTCAAAAACGCACATTTAAATCTTATACCCCCAGTTTTTATAGCCATTTGGTCGCAAGACTCGTATTGCGAGGTAAAAATCTCACTTGTATGATGACTGGCAACTTAAGTCGCAAAACAACACTGCAGCACCACACCCGCATAACAATAATCAGTGGGAGTCATGAACCGTGAGCAACTCAAGCAACGCACCTGCCGTCTCGCCGGACAATCCTGTCCTGGCGCGCGCCATTTCGAAAGTGAAGAGCCATGTGCTCCCGCTCTTCGTCATCATGTTCATCGTCAATTACATCGACCGCGTCAACATTGGCTTCGTCCGCACCCACATGGAACACGACCTGGGCATCGGTGCCGCGGCTTACGGGCTCGGTGCAGGTTTGTTCTTCATTGGTTATGCGTTGTTCGAAGTGCCCTCGAACATGCTGCTGCAAAAGGTCGGTGCGCGTTTCTGGCTGACCCGGATCATGTTCACCTGGGGCATTACCGCCACGCTGATGGCCTTCATCCAGAACGAAACCCACTTCTACATCTTGCGGTTTCTGCTGGGCGTGGCCGAAGCCGGCTTCTTCCCGGGCGTCATCTACTACTTCACTCGGTGGTTGCCCGGTGTCGAGCGCGGTAAAGCCATCGCGATCTTCCTCAGTGGCTCGGCATTCGCCTCGCTGATCTCGGGCCCGTTGTCCGGCATGCTGCTGCAAATCGACGGCCTCGGCATGCACGGCTGGCAGTGGATGTACATCATTGAAGGCATGGCGTCGGTGTTTCTGTGCTTCTTCGTCTGGTTCTGGCTGGACTCCAAACCGCACGACGCGAAGTGGCTGAGCCGTGAAGAGCAGGACGCACTCGTCGACGAAATCGAGCGCGAACAACGTGAGCGCGACGCCGCCCACACGGTCAAACCGACCTTGGGCAAACTGCTCAAGGACCGTCAGATCATGCTGTTTTGCGCCCTGTACTTCTGCATTCAGCTGACGATCTATGCCGCCACCTTCTGGCTGCCCAGCATCATCAAAAAGATGGGCGACCTCAGCGATGTTCAGGTGGGTTTCTACAACTCGATTCCCTGGCTGATTTCGATTGTGGCCATGTATGCCTTCGCCGCACTGTCGGGCAAGTTCAAGTTCCAGCAGGCCTGGGTCGCCGCTGCGCTGCTGATCGCCGCCACGGGCATGTTCCTGTCGACCACGGGCGGGCCGATCTTCGCCTTTATCTCCATCTGCTTTGCAGCCATCGGCTTCAAGTCAGCGTCTTCGCTGTTCTGGCCGATTCCCCAGGGCTACCTCGATGCCCGAATCGCCGCCGCGGTCATCGCCTTGATCAACTCCATCGGCAACCTCGGCGGGTTCGTCGCCCCGACGACCTTCGGCTTCCTGGAGCAAACCACCGGTTCCATTCAGGGCGGGCTGTATGGCTTGGCGGGCACCTCGATCATCGCTGCGCTGCTGGTGTTTTTCGCCAAGACCAAACCCACGGTAACGGACGCAGCCGACACGGACATTCACCAACCCGCGCTGGGTAAATCGCACTGATCGGCGATTGGGTCGAACTGACAAAAACAGGAAATGAACATGAATACCGAACACCTTTACCACACCGGAAAAGCCCCGCTGATCACCAGCCTTCAGGTCATTCCTGTTGCCGGCCACGACAGCATGCTGATGAACCTCAGCGGCGCCCACGGCCCATTTTTTACCCGCAATATCGTCATTCTCAAGGACAGCTCCGGCAACATCGGCGTCGGTGAAGTCCCCGGCGGCGAGCGCATTCGTGAAACCCTGGAAGACGCCCGCAGCCTGGTGGTCGGGCAGCCGATCGGCAAATACCAAAGCATCCTGAACGCCATGCGCAGCGCTTTCGCGGCCCGCGACTCGGCCGGCCGTGGCCTGCAAACCTTTGACTTGCGCATCACCATCCATGCGGTGACCGCCATGGAGGCCGCCCTGCTGGACTTGCTCGGCCAGTTCCTCGAAGTCCCGGTGGCCGCCTTACTCGGCGAAGGCCAGCAACGCGATGCGGTGAAGATGCTCGGTTATCTGTTCTACATTGGTGACCGCAACCAGACCGATCTGGCGTACCGCAGCGAACCCGATGCGGATGACTGGTTCCGCTTGCGTCACGAACAGGCGATGACGCCTGAAGCCATCGTGCGCCTGGCCGAGGCCGCCAAGGCCAAATACGGTTTCAACGACTTCAAGCTCAAGGGCGGCGTGTTGAGCGGCGATGAAGAAATTGAAGCTGTTACTGCTTTGGCCGAGCGCTTTCCTGATGCGCGCATCACCCTCGACCCGAATGGCGCATGGTCGCTTAAAGAAGCCATCCGTTTGTGCCGCGATCAGCATCACGTTCTCGCTTACGCCGAAGACCCGTGTGGCGCTGAAAATGGCTATTCCGGCCGTGAGGTGATGGCCGAATTCCGCCGAGCCACCGGTCTGCCGACGGCGACCAACATGATTGCCACTGACTGGCGCGAAATGGGCCATGCCATCCAGCTACAGTCGGTGGACATTCCATTGGCCGATCCGCACTTCTGGACCATGCAGGGCTCGGTACGCGTGGCGCAGATGTGTCATGAGTGGGGGCTGACCTGGGGCTCTCATTCCAACAATCACTTCGACATTTCGCTGGCGATGTTCACCCAGGTCGCGGCAGCTGCACCCGGCGAGATCACCGCAATCGACACCCACTGGATCTGGCAGGACGGGCAACGGCTGACCAAGGAGCCACTGCAAATCGTCGACGGCCACATCGAGGTTCCAGCCAGACCCGGTCTGGGCGTCGATATCGACATGGACGCCGTCGCCAAGGCCCACGAACTCTACAAAGGCATGGGCCTGGGCGCGCGTGACGACAGCGTGGCCATGCAGTTCATGATTCCCGGCTGGAAGTTCGATAACAAAAAGCCCTGCCTGGTGCGCTGAGTCCCGGCTGCTACGCAGAGTGATGCCTTGAAGCAAGCGAGGACAGGTTCATCTCCCTATAAGAACCTGTCCTCCGCTCTCTCGAATAGATCTATCCCCCCTCGCCCGCCTCCCCGCTCATCAGAATCAGAAACAGAAACAACCCTGTCAAAAAATTTATCCATGTGGGAACAGGCCGAAAGTTTGCCCTCTCTAGGATGAGCGCAAGCCTGAAGTTCAGGCAGCAACCGAGGCTCACCCACTCATGACGCATTCACTGACGACCCAGGCCAACTACAGCATTGCGTTGGTCAACTATAAATCGCTTGAACTGACCAAAACCTGCCTGGAACTGCTGCGCGAGCATGTGCAAGAGGCTGGCGTGCCAGTGTTTGTGGTGGACAACCATTCGAACGATGCGAGCAGCGAATACCTGCGCACGCTCGACTGGATCAACCTGATCGAGCGTAAAAGCAACGGCCCTGAAGCCGGGAGTATGGCTCACGGCCGGGCCCTGGATCTTGCCCTGGAGCAGGTTGAAACCGAGTACCTGTTTTTGTTGCACACCGATACGTTCATTTACGACTCGGCTGTTTTCGGCCTGATGCTCAGCCAGTGCACAGGCCCGCAAGAAGTAGCGGCGGTCGGCTGCCTGGAACAGCTGAATCGAGGCGTGGCCCGATCGGCCTGGCGCCTGACTTCACGGTTTTTCAAACACTACACACGGCGTAGCCTGCTGGCCTTGGGGTTTAATGCAAAGACGCCGAAACCGTTCAAAGAAGTTCACTTGAAGAGCTTTTGCACCCTGTGGAATGCTCGACTGATCAAACAGCACGGGCTGCACTTTCATATGGATGAGCGCAATCCCGGTTATGAGCTGCAAGATCGAATGGCGGCGTTGAACTACAAGATCGGCTTTATTTCGCCACGCACGATATTCCGTTATCTGGACCATATTCAAAGCGGGACGGTTTCAGCGATGGGCGGTTATGCGAATAGCCACCGCAGGGTCAAGATGTACAACCAACTGACCGGAGCGAGCCCCCTATTCTCCTGACCCGGTCATTGATAACAGAGGCCATTCAGCCAGCGCCCGATAACGACCTTTATGCGATTCGAACAGGGCGAAATGCCTGGCACTCAGGTGAAAGTCCGGTGGCGTCTCCGACTCCGGGACAAGCTCTCGAAAGTCCCGCATCAAGGTCAAATGAGGACGATATTCCCGGGGCTCGTCGACAAACCCAAGCGGCAGCATCGCCTGTTGCAAGGCGTAAACCAGCTGACGCAAAGGTAGCGGTGTCTGCGTTGGCGCGAGTAACAAAATGCCGGCTCGACGCCATGCATCCAGACAGTCGAGCGATACATTCAACGGCTCGCCTGGCGTTCGTACTTGCGCGGCAGCCGCGCAGATAGCCGGAACCTGCGCCACCGCCACAGCCCCCAGAAACATCAGCGTCAGATGAAAGTTTTCCGCTGGCACCGGACGCCCGCTACCCAGCCCAAGAGCGCTTCGCCATTGGGCGATGGCTCGGCGTTGCGCAATGGCGCAGGGCAGCGCGAAGAACAGTCGCTTGAACGGTTCGCCCTGCTCACGCGGCTCATTATTCATGTTTTGTACCTCCAAACCGGGGTGAGAGTCCTGCTCAGGACTTGCTGCCCAGCGCGGCCGACAAGGCTGCATCACGTCCATAAATATCCGGGGCATAGAGCAACTGGCCATGGCTGTCGGCTTGCACCGTCCAGTAACTGAGCAGGATCGGCACCGGTTTGGCCAGCCTGAATTCGTGGGTAAGCCCCGTCGCCAGCAACTCGTTGGTACGCACACGCTCCGCCGGACTCAACAACAGATCGCGCAGCTGCATCGCTTGCTCGACCCGCACGCAGCCTGAGCTGAAGGCGCGCGGCCCCTTGTTGAATAGCGCCTGGCTGGGGGTGTCGTGCAGGTACACGGAGAACGGATTGGGAAAGCGGATCGCCATCTGTCCCAGCGGGTTCTTCGGTCCGGCATCCTGGCGCAAGAGGATGTTGCCAGGGTTATCCCAGTCGATATCGTCCGCCACCAACGGATGGCCGTCGCTATCGAGCACCTGCAGGTTTTGTTTACTCAGGAACGTCTGGTCCCGGCGAATTTCCGGCAGCTTGTCTTCACGCATGATGGTCGGCGGCACCGTCCAGGTCGGGTTCAGGGTCAGCCGCGTGACCGACGATTTCAGCAGCGGGGTCTGCCGCTCGGCACGCCCCACCTGGGTCCGCGTCTGCCAGACCGGCACACCGGCCTGATAGACGGTCAACTGCGCCGCGGCCACATTGATCAGCAGGCCATTGGGCTCCAGATCCTGCGCCAGCCAGCGAAAGCGTTCGAGGTTGATGCGCAGCTGCTCGCGCCGCGTCGCCGGACTGACGTTCAACTCAACCACCGTGTCCGATCCAACCATGCCATCCGCTTGCAGCGAATGGCTTAGCTGGAAGTTTTTCACAGCACTCACCAGCTCCGTGTTGTAGGCGGTGCCGAGACTTGCGGAAACGCTGGGCAGATAGCCCTCGCTGAACAACCGCCGCGCCAACACCGGTATTCGCGCATCATGCGCGCCGGGGCGCAACAAAGGCCCACTGGCGACTGCTGGCCAATGGGGCAACGCCTGCTGGCGCTGGCGGGCATAAACGCGGCGCAAACTCTGATAGAGCTCAAGGCTTGGACGGGCCTGCTGAAAAGCCGCCGCAATGTCCTGCAGACCCGGCCCGGCGATGGCAAGCACCTCGGCGTGTCGATCCTGTGGCAGCGCCTGCGCATGCCACAGCGGCTCGAAACGCGATTGCCGCAAGCGACCGTAGTGCAGGTCCTGCAAGGCTTGCAGGTAATGCGCACTGATGCCGATGTCGACGCACAACGCGTCACCCTCGGAATTGTCCGTGGGCAGGTTATAGCGGCTTGGGTCCAGCCCGTCATCGGCCAACTGCCGCAACTGTGCCTGCAATGCCGACAAGCGCCCGCTGACAGGCCAGATCAGGAGGTAATTTTGCTGCTGATAAAAAGCCTGCAACAGCATTTGCGCAGGTGCGCTCAGGTGCGCGGCCAGGCGTGGGCAATCGACCGGCAATTGAGTGAGCGCCAATTGCAACGGACTGTCGTGATCGGCCAGCTCGTTCTGGGCAGTCGCGACCAATGGCGCAGCGAGCAGGCAAAGGCTCAAGTAACATGCGAGCTTTTTGATCAACAGCTTTACTCCACTCCACGACCGTCACGTAGACGGTCAACCTCTGCAGCGGGTGCGGCAAGCAATTAGGCCAGCGTATCAACAGGCCTGCCGGGGAAATGACAGGACGTCGGGAGTCAACAATAACAATAACAATGAGACTCTCAACACATGCTGACCTTTATGCGCCGCCTCAGTCTGGCAGCGACGACCCTGAGTGCGCTTTGCACTCCGGTGCTCGCTGCCAGCACCCACAACCAAGCGTTGTATAACAGCCTCGCGCAGGTCGCTCCGGAACTCAATCCCCAAGCGCTACAAAGTGCCCTGAGCGCCATGCAATGTGCCGTCAACAGTGGCGCCAGACAAGCCGAACGCCTGGCCGTGATCGACTATTCACAACCTTCCACGGCACGTCGCCTGTGGATCTTCGATCTGCGCAAAAAGTCCCTGGTGCTGCGCGATCTGGTCGCCCACGGGCAAAAGTCCGGGGAAAATTTCGCCACGCAGTTCTCCAATCGCGTCGGCAGTTTTCAGTCCAGCCTGGGCCTGTTCCGCACCCAGGAAAGCTACCAGGGCAGCCACGGCTACTCGCTGCGCATGGACGGTCTGGAGCCGGGTTTCAATGACCGCGCACGCGACCGTGACATCGTGATTCACGCGGCCGATTACGTGAGTCCGTTGTGGAGCGAGCGTCAGGGCCGCATCGGACGCAGCCTGGGCTGCCCGGCAGTGCGACCACAAGTGGCGCATCAGGTCATCGACACACTCAAGGACGGCCAGTTCATGTTTTCCTGGTACCCCGACCAGCGCTGGCTGAAATCCTCGGCGTACCTCAATTGCCGGCCACACCAGGTGGCCATAAACCCTTAAGCCAAAGGTCGACTGGTAGTGCACAATCAGGCTAATAAAAAAGAGTCTGCGCCATGTTGATCGATGAAGAACTGACCTTGAAAAAACTGGAGGTGTTTCTGGCCTTCATGCGCACCGGCAACCTGGCCCGTGCGGCGGCCGAACTGCAGACCAGCAATGTCAGCGTGCACCGGGCCATTCACTCGCTGGAAAGCGCATTGCGCTGCCCGTTGTTCAAGCATGAAGGGCGCAGCCTGACACCACTGGAAAGCGCTTATGTGCTCGAAGAGCGGGCGCAGAAGCTGATTCAGGATGTGCTCGAGAGCGTACGCCTGACCCGCGAAGCCGCTGGTTTTTCGGCAGAACGCTTCAAGCTCGGCTCGCTGTATTCACTCACGGTGAAAACCGTGCCGCAACTGATCATGGGCCTGAAGATTCGCCGCAGCGAGCTGAACATCGACCTGATCCTCGGCTCCAACTTCGACTTGCTGTACAAGCTCAAAAACATGGAAGTCGATGCGATCCTGGTCTCTCTGGACGACACCGTCAACGACCCGGACTGCGAGCAGATCCCGCTGTTTTCCGACGACATCTTCCTCGCCACGCCAGCCGACTCACCGTTTGCCCAACGGAGCGAAGTCGACCTCGCCGAGGTGCGTAACGAGACCTTCATTACCCTGACCCAGGGCTTCGCTACGCACCAGGATGGCATTCGGGTCTTCAAGCAGGCAGGGTTCGAGCCGAAGGTCGCGATGCAGGTCAACGATATCTTCACCCTGCTGAGCATGGTCAGCTCCGGGGTCGGTTATGCGCTGCTGCCAGGGCGGATTGCCGCGGTATACGAGAACCGGGTGAAGCTGGTCCCGTTGCAGGAGCGCTATCGGTTGCAGCAGCACATTGGGGTGGTGTTTCTGAAGGCCAAGGAGCGTGATCCGAATCTGCTGGCGTTGTTGGCGGAGTGTCGGATGTATGCCCATCGGCATGCCTGAAACCGAGTCGCCCCCATCGCGAGCAAGCTCGCTCCCACAGTGGATTGATAGTGTTGCTGCAATCTGTGGCAGCTCACAAATCTAATGTGGGAGCGAGCTTGCTCGCGATAGCGTCAGAACAGGCTAATCAAGTCCTGAACCTAGCCGACAATCCCGCGAACAATGAAGTACAGCAAAGAAGGCCCAAGCAAACACCCAAGCCCGGTATGAAAGGTCGCCGTCAGCGCGCCATAAGGCACCAACCGTCGATCCGTCGCCGCGAGGCCCGCCGTCACGCCGCTGACGGTACCGGCCAACCCACCGAAGACCATCGCCGAGCGCGGGTTATCAAGCCCCATCCAGCGCGCGGCCATCGGCGTGCCAACCATCACCAGAATGGCCTTGATCAATCCGGTGGCAATCGACAGTGCGACCACATCGGAACTGGCGCCAATCGCCGCGCCAGTCACTGGGCCAACGATGTAGGTCACCGCCCCGGCGCCAATGGTGGTTATGCTCACTGCATCGCGATAACCGAATGCCCAGGCGATGCACGCCCCGACAATAAACGGCAGCACGGTCCCCAGCAGCAGCGCGAGTGCGCCGATCAACCCGGCCTTGCGCGCTTCGGTGGCCTGCACTTCGAAGGCCGTTGCGACGATCGCAAAGTCCCGCAGCATGGCACCGCCCATCAGGCCAATGCCGGAAAACACCGCGACGTCCGCCAGACCTTTCTGCCCACCGGTAAGCGTGCCGCCGACCCAGGCCAGCACCAATCCGATGACGATGGCAATCGCCGAGCCATGAATCCGTCCGAACGTCAGGCGTTTGGAGAGCACGACGGAGATCCACATGATCACGCCGACGAATGCGAACGCGGTGACCAGATCGTTATGTTTCAGACCCGCTTCCAAGAGATTCCACATATCAGTGTCTCCCGATCGAGGCGGCAACCGAGGTTATATCCTCAGGCTCATCCGGCAAGGGCTCGCCCTTGTGGATCCGGCTGATCAAGGCAATGGTGCAGCCGCAGGTCACTACCGAACCGATGGCGGCCAGCACGGCCACCGGACCACCGTGCAAGGCGGCGACGACGTTCTGTTGCGCGGCCATGGCCACCACCACCGGAATGTACATGGCACCCCAGAAGCCGACGCCCAGCTCGCATTCCGTGGTCATGCCGCCGCGCTTGTGCGTCCACAACTTCGCGAGAATAAGCAGGATCATCGCGATACCAACCCCGCCGACGTTGGACTTGACGCCCAACAACACGCCGAGCATGTCGCCCACGAACACCCCTGCCAGCGTACAGATCGCCAGCAGCGCCACACCGTAAATAATCATTGTTGTCGTCCTCAAAGTGCATCGTCGAAGTTATTGTTTTTGTCCTTCGTAGCCTGAGCGGTGTCTAGGGTTGGCGACTTCCCTCCTCACGCAACAGCGCTTGCAACGTATCCAGGCGCGCGCCATCGAAGGCGATGACCGTGCCTTGTTCGAACACCCGTCGCGCCAATCCGGTGAGCACCGCACCGGGCGGCAGTTCGATGTGCAACCGCACGCCACGCTCGTAGGCGCTTTGTACGGTGCCGCGCCAGTCCACCACCCGGCACATGTTGAATGCCAGGTCATCGCGCAACGCCTCGGCCGAACGGATCGGTCGGGCGCGGCTGCCACTCAAGTAGCCCACTGTCGGTAGCTGCAACGGCACGTTGGCAAACGCCTCGGCCAGCACCTGTGCGGGTTCATCGAGCAGCGGGCAATGCGACGGCACGCTGACCGCCAGCCGTTTGGCCAACCCCGCGCCACGCCCTCGGGCCAACTCGGCGACGGTTTTCATCGCCGAGTCGCTGCCGGCGATAACCAGCTGGTTATCAGCATTGATGTTGGCCAGGTAAACCGGCGTCGCGCTGCTGTGAACCTGCGCCAGCAAGCCTTCCACGGTCGCCAGGTCCAGACCGATGATCGCGGTCATGCCGTAGCCCTGGGGATAGGCCTGTTGCATCAGCTCACCCCGCAGACTGACCAGATGCAGTGCATCGCTGAAGCGCAACGCACCCGCCACCACCGCCGCCGGGTAGGCGCCGATGGACAGCCCGGCCACGTAATCCACTGTCGCTCCGTGCTGCAACAACAAACGCGCTGCAGCGACGCCTGCGATCAACAGGCACAGCTGAACCGCTCGGGTTGATTTCAGCGCCTGGGCAGAATCGAGTTGCAGAACATCCTCGCCCAGCACCTCGCTCGCCTCGATCACGCTCGCCTCGGGCAAACGATGGAGCATGCCCGGCTGCTGCGCACCTTGGCCTGGGAACACCAACAGGCTGCTCACGCTGTTTGCTCCTGTGGATGCCAAGGGTCGATCACCAGCCGTGCTTCGCGGGCGTTTTTCAGCAACACCCGCTTTGCCGGACCGGCCCATTCACGCAAGGCAACCGCGCCCAGCGGTGTTTGCAATTGCATGTCCACCGGGCACGCAGCGGCGTCCAGCCTCTTCAGCAGTTCCTGTGCCTGAACCCGGTCCATGGGTTGCGGCGTGCGCAGGATCAAGTCGAGGTCGCTGCGCTCATGCAATGCCGTCACGCCGCTGGCCAACTCAAACCCGGCGCTGCCACTGACACCCCAGACCCAACCGCAGGCATCAAGCATCGGCCGCAGTTGCGCCAGAACCTGCAAGGCCGGCAAATCGCGATTACCCTCGACATGGCAAAGATCTTCCGGCCGTACCCGACGCTGGATCGCCTCGACCGCCATCAGCGTTGCATAACGTTGCTCGCGCAACGCTCCACGAACGCCCACTGCAATCTGATCTGCGGCACTCAAGGCGCGTCGAACCACGACTGGCTGACCTTCGCTCATGACCTCGACCACCCACGGCGGCGCGTCCGCCGGCAACTGCTCCGGGGCCAGCCCCCAGAGCAGGTCATGGGCCAGAAACCCGTTCACCATTGCTCACGCAATAGTTGGCGAACCTTGCTCGATGCCGCACGGTTGGTCGCGCCCAGACGGGAGCTCAAATCGGTCCCAGTGGCTTCGACGTCGCTAATGGCGTGGAGCAAGCGGTCGCTGACCCGAGCCAGATCGTTCGCGCTCGGCTGCTCGACCTGCTCCACCGTCAGGGTTTCCCAGAGCAGGCCGAGGCTGGCATAGCTGTCGATGTCATAGGCCATAGGCGGCACGCTGGCGGCCAGGGCTTCGAGTTCTTCAACGCTGCGCAGGGTGACCCGCGCGGCCGACACCTTACCCATGGCGTGAACCATCACCCCTGGGTCACGCAGGGCAATCAGCCGGTTGGCCTGATAACCGTGGGCCAGAAACGCCCCGGACATCGCCTTGCCCACCAGCAAACCGATCACCGCATGCCCGGCCAGTCGTGCTCGGGCATAACTGTCCGCGGCACCGGCCAGGGCCTGATGGATACCCAGGGCTTCTTCGCGGCGGCCGTACGCCTGGCTTGGCACATCGACGATGGCGATCAGCGCGCGCTTCTGCGGTTTAGCGCGATCGGCTTCAATGACCTCATCCACCGCTTTGGCCAGACCCCAGCCCTCCAACAAACCGACCTCGCCGTTACGGGCACGAACAAAGCGGTTCTGCGGATCGGCCACCACCGCGATAAACCGCACGGGCTGCTCGCCCAACACGCCGTCGGCGACTTTCAACGAAGCGGGCAATCCGTCGACGATGGTGGAGCCGGCACTCAAGGCTTGAAACCAGTGCAAACCTCTCAGGGAATAACCGCTCATGAATGCGCTCCTTGATACAGATCGCGAACCGTCGCCGGTTCGATTTGTGGCTCGGCGTCCAGACGGGCGATGCGTTGCAGGAACCGATCTGCCTGGCGACTGCGCTGTTCAGCGGGCAGCCCTTGTTGCAGCAGCTCGCTGACGTGTTGCTGAATCTGCGCCACGTCATCGGCCACATACCGATCCACCAGCCCACTGGCGAACCGTTGCTCACCGCCGGTCAGGCTCCAGATGAAAGGACGGTCGCGCGAGTCGTATTCCTCGATCCCGGCTTCCTGTTCGATCACTTGCGGACCATTGAGGCCAAGTCGCGCTTCCTGAGTGACCAGCAGATAGCTGCACAACCCGGCGGCAATCGACATGCCGCCAAAACAACCGACGCTGCCGGCCACCACACCGATCACCGGCTGGTACTGGCGCAGGTCGACAATCGCCGCATGGATATCGGCAATCGCCGCCAGCCCGAGGTTGGCTTCCTGCAAACGTACGCCACCGGTTTCCAGCAACAGCACGGCGCGGGTGGGGATGCCCTTGCGGTTGTCCTCGGCTGCCAGTTCCAGCGCGCCGGCAATCTTCGCCCCGCCGACCTCCCCCAGGCTGCCACCCTGGAATGCGCCTTCGATGGCGGCGATCACCACCGGCAAACCGCCGATGCGGCCCTTGGCGATCACCACACCGTCATCGGCTTGCGGCACCACGCCCTGACGCGATAGCCACGGCGACATGACCCGCTGAAACGGGTCGAGCAATTCGCGGAAGGTCCCGGCGTCGAGCAAGGCTTTGGCGCGTTGCCGGGCACCCAGTTCGACGAAGCTGCATTTGTTGAGCAATGCTGCGTAGTCACTCATGGCCTATCTCCTCGAAGCCCTGTTCCAGACGCAAGCGCACCACACCAGGAGTGGCTCCGAAATCATGAATATCGATGGTCATCGCTGGCGGTGTCTGGCCGTCGAACATCCGTGCGAACAAATGCTGCCAGCGCTGTTGGCTGCCATTGACCGACGTCTGCACCTGGATCGTCAGCGTGCCGGCCTGCCCCGGTTCGAGCAGCACTTCGAGATCGCCCGAGCCGACACAGCCGACCAGCGCCCTGCCCCGTGCCGGCTGCCCGGCGGGGAATTCAAAGGATAAGGTTTCCATCAGAAAGCTCCCTGGATGACGCCGTCGCAAGAGGAGATGCGGTCGATAAACAGGCAGGCTGCGAGCAAATCCGCAGCGCCGCCGGGCGAGGCATTCAACGCAATTAATTGTTGGTCCAGCTCATGCAGCCGACGGCGACCGGCCAGGCTGGCACTACCGCCCGCCTCCAACACCGCCCTGGCGCCGAGTTGCATCGTTTGCAACCCCTGCTCGCCGGCGCGGTAAAGCACGCAGGTATCGGCGAGCGTGCTCATGATCGCCAGCAAGGCATCGAGCCGGGCATTCTGTTCGCCGCTGCCATCGGCGCGGCTACGTTGGAGTTGCGGCAGGCCGAATTGCATCACGGCCGGGAAGCCCAGTTGTGCTTCTTCCCGAGCGCCCCGAGCCCCGTAACGTTGCGCCACTTGGGCCCCGTGACTGAACGGACGCGGCGCATCACGATCCTCGAGTAACGCCAGACGTGCGGCGCGTACAGTGACCGAGCTGGCGCCACTGGATTCAGGTTCCAGCGCGGCGGCGGCGACCAACAGACCCAAGGCCCAGATCGCCCCGCGATGAGTATTCACGCCGTTGGTGGTCGCCAGCATCGCTTGCTCGCCCTCGCGGCCAATCCGCCCAAGGGCTTCGCGCAGCGGCACACCGACTTCGCCAAACTCGATGGCCGCTTCGGCCATTTCCTTGAAAGCCGGCCACAGCGACAGTGCCGAAGCGTGCATCAGCCCCAGGTGCAAATCGCTGTGGGCACCGCTGCCGCGACGGTCCACCAGCGCCGGTTTTGGTGACAGGTCGGCTTCGTCAATCAGGGCGTCTACCGCCAGGTCCGCCAGCCGTTCGGCCAGGGTCAGGCGCTTGGGTTGCAGATTGAGTGCGTGCATTACCAGCTCCTGAACTTGGCGGGCGGGTTGTACAAGCCACCCGACCATTCCACCAGATCGGCGACGCTTTTCGCGGCCAGCAGTTCGCGGGTCGCGTCGGTGCGGCGGATGCCGAGGTCTTCGGGCAACGCGATCAACCCTTCACGGCGCATGCGCGCGGTGTCTTTGGGGTTATGCCGCAGGCCGATGGCGGTGACTCCGGCCACGGCCGCGATCATTGCCTGACGCTCCTCCAGGGAACGCGCCTTGTACAAATAGGCGATGCCTTCTTCGGTGAGCAGGTGCGTGACGTCGTCGCCGTAAATCATGATCGGCGCCAAAGGCATGCCGCTTTTCTTCGCCACTTCAACCGCATCGAGGGTTTCAACGAAGGTCGGCTTACCGCCCTCCTGGAAGGTCTCGACCATTTGCACCACAAGCTTTTTGCCGCGCTCGAGCAAGGCTTCGGGGGCATCGCCGTGGCGCATGTCAAGCCAGGCCGGGGTGCCGTGACGGCGACCACGCGGGTCGTGGCCCATGTTCGGCGCGCCGCCGAAACCGGCCAGGCGTCCACGGGTCACGGTGGAAGAATGGCCGTCGCCATCCACCTGCAAGGTCGCGCCGATAAACAGGTCGACCGCGTACTGGCCAGCCAGTTGGCAGAACATTCGGTTGGAACGCAGGGAACCGTCGCGACCGGTGAAAAACACGTCCGGCCGTGCGGCGATGTAATTTTCCATCCCCAGTTCGGTGCCGAAGCAATGCACGCTTTCGACCCAGCCACTTTCGATGGCCGGAATCAGGGTCGGGTGCGGATTGAGGGTCCAGTTTCGGCAGATTTTGCCTTTGAGCCCAAGCGATTCGCCATAGGTCGGCAGGATCAGTTCGATGGCCGCCGTGTTGAAACCGATACCGTGGTTGAGCGACTGAACATTGTGTTTTTCGTAGATCCCGCGGATCGCCATCATCGCCATCAGCACATGCACGGGCTTGATGTGCCGGGGGTCGCGGGTGAACAACGGTTCGATGTAGAACGGTTTGTCGGCCACCACCACGAAGTCCACCCAGGACGCGGGAATGTCCACGCGGGGCAACTCGCTGACGTCGTCCACCAACTGGTTGACCTGGACGATCACAATGCCGTCGCTGAAGGCCGCCGGCTCGATCAGCGCCGGGGTGTCTTCGGTGCTCGGTCCGGTGTAGATATTGCCGGCTCGGTCGGCCATGAAACCGGCCGAGAGCACCACGTTGGGAATCAGGTCCACCACCAGCCGGGCGTAGAGCTCGATGTAGGTGTGGATCGCGCCGATTTCCAGCAAACCATCTTCGAGCAACTGGCTGATGCGCAGGCTCTGGGTGCCGGCGAAGGAGAAGTCGAGCTTGCGCGCGATGCCGCGCTCGAACAGGTCCAGGTGCTCCGAGCGACCGACGCTGGGCATGATCATGTGCAGGTCATGCAGCTTGGCCGGATCGGCCTTGGCCAGGGCGCGGGAAAGAAAGTCCGCCTGTTTCTGGTTGTTGCCCTCCAGCACCACACGGTCGCCAGGCAAAATCAGCGCCTCAAGTGCCGCGACGATCTTGTCGGTGGGCAACACCACACCATCGGCGAGACCTCGCACCTGCTCGAGGCGCCGCAGCTTTTCAGTGCGCCGCCGCGTCCAGCGCGAGTCGGGGGATATTGTTGTTGTCATGCTCACTCCACGGGTTCGCTGTCGTGGAGTTACCTTAGGAGCTAATGCTAGAGGCATCAATCAAGATGAGCGGTGAACTGTTACGCTCAGGGTAATGTTTTCTCCGAAAACGACGATGAGCGAGGTACGCCGCATGGATGCACGTCCGCTTCGATTGCTGCCTCGAAACCATTACCTGCTACTGTCTTTCACTCCTGTTCCGCCGCTTGTGGAATTATCAATGACAAAACTCATGCCTATGGATAATCAAACTCCTGATCCTCAATCCGTCTGTAGCCCCATTACCAGCAGCGCGATTTTCATGGTGGCAACGCTCAAACCTGGTGGTGAATCTGCTGTAAGGAACTGGTGCGCAGACGTCGCGGCCCTCACGCGCTCGGTCGGCAAACGTGTCCCCTCGGGTAATTTGTCGTGTGTATGCGGCATTGGTTCCAGTGCCTGGGATACGCTGTTCGGCAGCCCGCGCCCTGCCTCTTTGCACGCGTTTCGCGAGTTCGGTACAGAGGGGCGTCGAGCTGTCGCGACACCTGGCGACATTTTGCTGCACATTCGTGCGGATCAGATGGACCTGTGTTTCGAACTGGCGACGCAATTGCTCTCAGCGCTTGGCGATGCGATCTCGGTCGTTGATGAAGTTCAGGGCTTCCGTTATTTCGACATGCGCAGCATGGTCGGTTTTGTGGACGGCACCGAAAACCCGGTCGGTCGCCATGCTGTCGACTTCACGATCATTGGTGATGAAGATCCGTCGTTTAACGGGGGCAGCTATGTGCTAGTGCAAAAGTACCTGCACAAGATGAGCGCGTGGAACGAGTTATCCGTCGAGGCTCAGGAGCGCATTATCGGACGTAAAAAACTCTCCGATATCGAACTCGATGATTCGGTCAAACCGAGCTGTTCGCACAGTTCCTTGACGACCATCACCAAGGACGGACAAGAGGTGAAAATCCTGCGCGATAACATGCCGTTCGGTCGGCCAGGCGCAGGCGAGTTTGGTACGTACTTCATCGGCTATGCGCGTTCACCAGAACCGATTGAGCAGATGCTCGAGAACATGTTTGTCGGCAGACCCGCGGGCAACTATGACCGACTGCTTGATTTCAGCACGGCGGTCACCGGAGGCTTGTTCTTCGTGCCTTCAGCCGACCTGCTCGAAGAGCTTGCTGATCGCAAGCCTTAGGCCATTGGTACAAAAAAAGGCCCGGTGCGAAAGATCGCGCCGGGCCTTCATCATCTGAAATCTGCCATCAATGAGTGGTCATTCCGGCCATATGCATCATCAGCCGGAAAAAGCTCGCCACTGCCCCCAGTGCAATCACACTGCCGAACCAGATAGCGATCAACCAAAGCACCCGTCGATACCAAGGGGAGGATTGGTTTTGCGTAACCGACTCTTCACTGGTCCGAGCGTTTCTACTGTCAATGGTAGCCATCGCCGATCCTCACTTTTCCGCGGAACACGTAGTAGCTCCAGCAGGTGTACATCAGGATGATGGGCAGAATGAACAACGTGCCGATCAAGATGAACAGCTGGCTTGAAGGCGGCGATGCGGCCTCCCACAAGCTGATGGAGGGCGGTACGATATTCGGCCAGATACTGAAGGCCAGACCGATATAACCCAGAAATACCAGCGCCAACGTGAACACAAAGGGCCAGTGAGAGTGATATTGGCGTAGCGTCCCAAGCAGCCCGAACAGCGCCAGCACACCGAGGATCAACAACCCGCCAAAGACCACGATATGCGCGTGCGTGAACCAGCGAGTCGCAATCTCGGGATGCAGCAACGGTGTCCACACACAGAGCACCGCCACGACCGCCGTGAGGGTGAACGCCAGCGGCCGAGTGTAGTGACGCATGCGTGACTCAAGCATGCCTTCGGTCTTGACCAGCAACCAGGTACTGCCGAGTAACGCGTAGGCAACGATCAGCCCAAAACCGCAGAACAATGGAAAGGCTGACAGCCAGTCCAGGGTGCCGCCTGCAAACTGACGATTGACCACTGGAATGCCAGCGATATAGGCGCCAATCACGATGCCTTGGCAAAACGTTGCCAGGAGTGAGCCGCCGATAAAGGCCATATCCCAGATATGGCGTTTTTCAGGGCTGGCCTTGAACCGGAACTCAAACGCCACGCCACGAAATATCAACCCGGCCAGCATGAAAATCAGTGGCAGGTACAACGCCTCCAGAATCACCGAGTAAGCCAGGGGAAACGCACCGTAAAGTGCCGCCCCACCGAGTATCAGCCAGGTTTCGTTACCGTCCCAGACCGGCGCGACGGTGTTCATCATCACATCGCGCTCCTGCCTGTCCGGGATGAGCGGGAACAGGATGCCCAACCCCAGATCGAAGCCGTCCATGATCACGTACATCATCACCCCGAAGGCAATGATGACGCCCCAGATCAACGACAGATCTATACCTTGAATGCCCATGATCAATCCCCTTGCTCAGTTGACGTGATCGCCGGACGCGAACGTCTCGGCGACGGCGGACAGGGGGCGGCGTGGCGTACGCTCCTGACCGGGACCGCCCTGAGGCGGATGCTCGTGATGCGGCTGGGGGCCTTTGCGTACCAGCTTCATCATGTAACCGATGCCCACCGCGAACACCGAAAAGTAGATCAACACAAACAACGCCAGCGAAATGCTCAGTTGCGTGACCGTGTGATTGGACGCCGCATCGACGGTTCGCAGAAGTCCGTAGACGACCCACGGCTGACGGCCGACCTCGGTGGTGATCCAGCCCGCCAGCATCGCGATCAGTCCGGTCGGGCCCATGAACAGCACAAGGCGCAGGAACAGCCGATTGCGGTACAGCGCGCCATTACGGCGTAAGGCAAGACCCAGCAAACCGGTGAGGATCATCAACATTCCAAGCCCGGCCATGATCCGGAAGCTGAAGAAAATGATGGTCGCGTTGGGACGGTCCTCTTTAGCGAAACTCTTGAGCGCCGGGATCTGTTTATCCAGGCTGTGAGTCAGGATGAGACTGCCCAGGTAAGGGACTTCAATCGCATAACGGGTCTTCTCGGCCGCCATGTCCGGGATACCGAACAGCACCAGCGGCGTCGGCTCGTTACCGACGTTTTCCCAGTGTCCTTCCATGGCGGCAATTTTTGCCGGTTGGTGTTCCAGGGTATTCAGACCATGGGCATCACCGACCACGGCCTGGATCGGCGCCACGATCAACGCCATCCACAACGCCATCGAGAGCATCTTGCGTACTTGCGGCGTGTCATTTTTACGCAGCAAATGCCAGGCCGCGGAAGACCCGACAAAGAACGCCGTGGCCACAAACGCAGCGATGGCCATGTGCGCCAGGCGGAAAGGGAACGACGGGTTGAAGACGATGGCCAACCAGTCCATCGGCATGATCCGGCCATCGACGATCGAGAAACCCTGTGGCGTCTGCATCCAGCTGTTGGAGGCCAGAATCCAGAAGGTCGAGATCAACGTACCGATGGCGACCATCACCGTGGCAAAGAAGTGCAGCCCTCGCCCTACCCGGTTCCAACCGAACAACATCACCCCCAGGAAGCCGGCCTCGAGGAAAAACGCCGTCAACACCTCATAGGTGAGCAATGGCCCGGTAATGCTCCCGGCGAAGTCAGAGAAGCGGCTCCAGTTAGTGCCGAACTCGTAAGCCATGACCAGCCCGGAGACCACTCCCATACCGAAGTTGACCGCAAAGATTTTCGACCAGAAGTGATACAGGTCCTTGTAAACCGGGTTGTTGCTTTTCAGCCAGAGACCTTCGAGGACCGCCAGGAAACTGGCAAGCCCGATGGTGATGGCGGGAAATATGATGTGAAACGAGACCGTAAACGCGAATTGAATTCGCGCCAGGTCGAGCGCCTCCAGATTTAACATGACGATACCCCCATAGTGGCTCGATGCGCGCGCATACAAAGCCCGGCCGCCGTGAGCCTCACGGCTCGCGGCGAACAGATTTCCAATGATCTGGTGAGGCTGGGGCGGCAATCACGCCACCCCGGCCAGACTCAAGCGCCGAAGGACTGGATCAGGTTGCTGGCCTGTGCCTGTTCAAGGCGAATCGCGATGAACTTCGAGGTCGGTGTGAACGTGCGGTCGCCGTAGCTTTCCAGCGGCACCAGCGGGTTGGTTTCCGGGTAATAGGCGGCGGCCTGACCGGGCGGAATGTCGTAGGCGATCAAGGTAAACCCGCTCACTCGACGCTCACGACCATCGCCCCACAGCGAGATCATGTCGACCTTTTGCCCTGGCTCATAACCCAGCTTGCGAATGTCCTGCTCGTTGACGAACACCACATCACGCATGCCGTAGACGCCGCGATAACGATCATCCAGCCCATACAAGGTGGTGTTGTACTGATCGTGGGAGCGCATGGTTTGCAGGATCAGATCCGGCTTCACGTCGAGGTTGCGTACGCCTTCGCTGACCAGGTGTTCCGGCAGTTCGCTGGGGGCAAACTGCGCCTTGCCAGTAGCTGTATTCCAGATGCGTTTGGCGGCATCGTTACCCAGGTGAAAGCCACCGGGGTGCAACAGTTTTTTATTGAAATCCTCGAAACCGGGAATGGTGTCGGCAATCAGGTCACGGATGCGACTGTAATCGGCGACCGCCCAGAGCCAGTCAATCGGGTGCTTACCCAGGGTTGCGTTGGCAATCCCGGCAATGATCGCCGGCTCCGAACGCATCAGCGCGGATTTGGGTTTCAGCTGGCCGTGGGAAATGTGCACCATGCTGAAGGTGTCTTCCACCGTCACGCCTTGCGGACCTTCCTCTTGAATGTCGATATCGGTGCGCCCCAGACACGGCAAAATCAAGGCCTCACGGCCGGTGACCAAATGGCTGCGATTGAGCTTGGTGGCGATGTGAACCGTGAGGTCGCAGTTGCGCAGTGCGTCATGAGTGCGCGGGCTGTCGGGGGTCGCCTGGGCGAAGTTGCCGCCCAGGCCGATGAAGACTTTCGAGCGCCCCTCTTCCATCGCCGCAATCGCCATCACCGTATTGTGGCCGTGTCGGCGCGGAGCCTTGAAGGCAAAACGTGCTTCCAGCGCGTCCATAAATTCAGGCGGTGCCAGTTCATTGATGCCCATGGTGCGGTCGCCTTGCACGTTACTGTGCCCGCGTACCGGCGACAGCCCTGCACCTGGGCGACCGATATTGCCACGCAACAACTGCACGTTGATGATCTCCTGCACGGTCACCACCGAGTGAGTGTGCTGGGTCACCCCCATCGCCCAACACATGATGACCCGCGTGGCTCTGCGGTACATGCGGGCAGCCAGTTCGATGTCCGCCAGGGTCAGGCCGGACTGTTCGACGATGTGCTCCCAGGTCGTGGCGTCGACTTCGGCAAGGTAGGTTTCCAGGCCCGAGGTGTGTTCGGCGATGAACGCACGGTCGAACACCGCCTCGCTGTTGTTCGCGAGCGCCTCACGCTCCCACTGCAACAGAAACTTGGCGATGCCGCGCATCGCCGCCATGTCACCGCCCAATGCCGGACGAAAGTACGCCGACGAGGTCGGTTCGGAGCCGTTGGTGAGCATTTCCAGCGGATGTTGCGGATGCTGGAAACGTTCCAGACCCCGCTCTTTCAGTGGATTGAAACAGATCACCTGCGCGCCACGTTTCACCGCTTCGCGCAGTGGCTCAAGCATCCGTGGATGGTTGGTGCCCGGATTCTGGCCGATGACGAAAATCGCGTCGGCTTCCTCCAGATCATCGAACGTCACCGTGCCTTTACCCACGCCGACGCTGTCATCCATGCCCAGGCCGCTCGCCTCATGGCACATGTTCGAACAGTCAGGGAAGTTGTTGGTGCCGTAGGCGCGAACGAATAGCTGATAGAGGTAAGCCGCTTCGTTGCTGGCCCGACCGGACGTGTAAAATTCGGCCTGATCAGGCGACGTCAGCCCTTTCAGGTGTTTGGCGATCAAGGCAAAAGCATCGTCCCAGCTGGTTTCGACGTAACGATCAGCGGAGGCGTCATAGCGCATGGGGTGCGTCAGGCGCCCTTGGTATTCAAGCCAATAGTCACTTTGCGCCGCCAGCGACGACACCGTGTACTTGTTGAAAAACGCAGGGTTGACCAGACGGCCGGTGGCTTCCCAGTTGACCGCTTTGGCGCCGTTCTCGCAGAACTTGACCATGCCACTTTCCGGCGACTCGCCCCACGCACAGCCCGGGCAGTCGAATCCGCCGTTCTGGTTGGTCTTGAGCATGGCCCGAATGTTCTTGAACGCGTTTTCGCTGCCCAACCAGTTTTTGGTAACAGCAATCAGCGCGCCCCAGCCAGCGGCCGCCCCCTTATACGGTTTATAACGTTCAACTTCGCTCATGATACTTCTCCACGACGTGCACGTAGGCGGCAGCCTGATGTCAAGTCATTGTTAATGGCTGTTTTTAAGCGCCTGTAAAAAGGCGCCTTAATTTAGCGGCGGGTTATTCGCACTTAATCACTTCACGGGCCCAATTCAGGGATACGAACCCAGACTATTCCGCGCATGACATGCCTGTCTAATTGCAAATAATGACCAGATCATCGAAAGGCTCTATCAAGAAAATAATCACTGAAAATCAATCAATTACAAATTCAAGACAACATTAATCCGAGCCACTTTCCGCTCAATAGATTCCATCGATCAATCGGTTGTTAATAGTGATTAGACCGCCACTTTAAATGACCTTAGTCTTGGCTCAACAAGGCCCTATATAGCAGTGGCTTTGCAAAACCAGCGCCATGGCTGATGCACCTGGACCGCTGATGGAGGTTGAGATGTCAGATCGAATGTTGATGGATAGTTTTTCTCGGCGGGTCGACTATCTCAGAATGTCTGTGACCGACCGGTGCGATTTCCGCTGTGTCTATTGCATGGCCGAGGACATGAAGTTCTTGCCGCGACAGCGCGTATTGACGCTGGAAGAGATCTATCAATTAGCTGAAAGCTTTGTGGCTTTAGGCACTCGAAAAATCCGCCTGACCGGTGGCGAACCGTTGATTCGCCCCGGCGTTGTAGAACTCTGCAAGCGCATTGCGGCACTGCCGGGTCTAAGAGAGTTGTGCATGACCACCAACGGCTCACAACTGGGCAAGCTCGCGGCGCCGTTATTCGATGCGGGGCTCAAGCGCCTTAATATCAGCCTCGACAGCCTGGACGCCAATCGCTTCCGCGAACTGACCCGCACAGGTGATCTGGCTACCGTCATCGCCGGCATTGACGCAGCGAATGCAGCGGGTTTTCAACACACCAAACTCAACTGCGTCGTCATGAAAGGCCGCAACGATCACGAGATAAACGATCTCGTTGGTTTTGCGATCGATCGTGGACTGGACATCTCCTTCATTGAAGAGATGCCACTGGGTGTGATCAGCGAGCACAGCCGTGCCGACGCGTTCTTTTCAAGCGCGCAGGTGCGCGAGCGGATTGCCGAACGCTACACCCTTATCGAATCCGCAGAATCGACTCAAGGCCCTTCGCGTTATTGGCGCCTGGCCCAGGCACCGGATATTCGCCTGGGGTTCATCTCGCCCCACAGCCACAACTTTTGCGCTACCTGCAATCGTGTTCGGTTAACCGTCGAAGGCCGACTCCTGTTGTGTCTGGGCAATGAGCATTCCGTCGACCTGAAGGAAGTGCTTCGCCGCTATCCAGGAGAGCCGGAGCGCCTGGAGAAGGCAATCATCGAGGCGATGAAAATCAAGCCGTACCGGCACAACTTTGAACTCAATGATGACGTTCAAATTGTCCGTTTCATGAACATGACCGGCGGATAGCCTGCCCCGTTTTCAGATCATTACTTTCTAGAAGGCTGTTTCCGATGATCGTTAGAGCCAAACCTAATCTGATCAATGTGCTGATTTCACTCAAAGGCTCGATTGCCAAGCGTATCGCGCTGCGAAGCCTTCTGGTGACACTCCTGGCCTCTGCTATTGTCCTGGTCGAAACACTCCATCCCGCGTACTTCTCAAAGGTCAATGCCACGCCCTTCACGCTGTTGGGGTTATCACTTTCAATCTTCATGAATTTTCGTAACAACGCCTGCTACGACCGCTGGTATGAAGCGCGCAAGGCGCTCGGTGCGATGGTGATGGATGTGCGCTCGATGATCCGGGAAACCCAGGTCATCAAGGACAAACAGCAACGCAGCAAGATATTGCGCGACCTCTGCGGGTTCGCCCATGCGCTTAACGCCAAGCTTCGCAAAGAAGACGAGCTCAGTGCAGCAAGTACCTGGCTCAGCAAATTGCCCTCCGCCAACACACCCAACATCCCTGAAAGGGTCCTGCGCCAAGTCGGCCAACAGTGCTCAACGCTCGCCGAATCCGGTGAGATCAACGAATGGCGTTACACGCTGATGGCCCATCACCTGACCAATCTGACAACCACGCAAACGACCTGCGAGCGAATCAAAAGCACGCCTCTGCCGTTCCCTTACACACTCCTGCTACACAGGACCATTTACATATTTTGCATCTTGCTGCCCTTCGCGATGGCCGAGCCACTGGGCTGGCTAACGCCTGTGTTCACCGCGATTGTGAGTTATACGTTTTTTGGGCTGGATGCCATTGGCGACGAATTGGAAGACCCCTTTGGTCGCGATGAAAACGACCTTCCAACCAATGCCATCGTGCGCACCATCGAGCGTGAGGTGCTTGACGCCCTGGGTGCGACAGAACTCCCTCCGCTACTTCAGCCAGTGGACTTCGTGCTGGACTGATTCGCGCCCACTACCCATTAAGCACCCGCAGGGGTGAAGGATAAACATGAACGAATTCAATCAGCCCGATTCCGGGGCGCTGACGCATCTGGATGCTGAAGGCCGGGCCAATATGGTCGATGTCAGCGAAAAAGATCCGACCAACCGTGAAGCTCAAGCGCAGGCCTGGATACGGATGCAACCTGCTACGTTGGAACTTATCCAGCAAAACGGGCACCCCAAAGGCGACGTGTTTGCGGTCGCCCGAATCGCCGGGATCATGGCGGCAAAGAAAACCCATGAACTCATCCCGCTATGCCACCCATTGATGCTCAGCGCCATTCACATCGAACTGCAGGCCATCGAGCCCGATCGCGTAAGGATTGTGAGCACCTGCCGACTTAACGGCAGAACAGGCGTCGAGCTGGAAGCCCTCACGGCGGCGAGTGTGGCGGCACTGACGATCTACGACATGTGCAAAGCCGTCGACCGAGGGATGATCATCGAGAGCATCCAGCTGCTCAGAAAACACGGCGGAAAATCAGGCAACTTTGAAGCGAGTGACGCTCAATGATTCTTATCAACTACTTTGCACGCTATCGAGAACAACTCGGCATTGGCGGAGAGAAAATTGCTTTGAACGCGTCATTGCACAGCATTGACGATGTCAGAAAACTGCTGATCGCCAGAGGCGAGGTTTGGGAGCAAGTCCTCGGTGAAACCAGCCTCATGTGCGCGCTGAACCAGGAGTTATGTACGCTCGACGCCGCCATCGAAGCGTTCGATGAGATCGCCTTCTTCCCCCAGGTGACCGGGGGTTGAGGGATGAGGCTGAGGGGTGGATGGAGCGTTTAGAACAAGTCGCAGAACGGAATAAACCGCGCCGTGTCACCGGCCTGCAGCGTACAGCCCTCTGGAATCTCGACCAGTCCATCAGCCCAGGAGGCGCCCAGCAACACACCGGAACTCTGGTTCGGATAGAGTACGGCTCGACCCGCCTCCAGCTTCGCTCTCAGGTATTCCCTGCGGCCTCCCGCTTTGGGCCAATCAAAACCGACGCTAGTCTGGAAGCTCAAGGGCGTGACGTCTTCGACACCCTGGATACGCAACACGTAAGCCCGGGCCAACAGTCCAAACGTCACCAGCGCCGATGTCGGGTTTCCTGGCAGGCCAATGACCGGTACGGTGCCAAAGTATCCCACTGTCAGTGGCTTACCCGGCTTGATCGACAACTTCCAGAACAACGGTTTACCGCATTCACGCAGCACCTGCCCGAGACAATCGGCGTCACCGGCGGACACGCCACCGGTGGTGAGAATCAAGTCCGCAGCGTGTTGCAATTGTTCGAGTTTGAGCCGCGTCTGCTGCGGCCGGTCGGGCAGGATACCGGCATCGATGACCTCACAACCCAATGCACTTAACCAATGGCTCAACAAGGTGCGATTGCTGTTGTAGATGCAGCCAGGCTTCAAGGGCATGCCCGGTTCGGCCAGTTCATCACCTGTAGAGAGCAGCGCAACCCGTGGGCGCCGTACGACATGCATCTGCGTACATCCCTGCGCCGCTGCGATAGCCAACTCGAAAGGCCCCAGTCGTTTGCCGGCAGGGAGCAAAACCTGCCCGACACGGTTCTCCTGGCCTTGCGGTCGAATATTCTGACCCACCGTCAGCGACTGTTTGAAAACTACGCGACCGTCATCCAAAAGCTCGACGTTCTCCTGCATCTCTACACTGTTGGCACCCTCGGGTACCGGCGCCCCGGTAAAGATTCGGGCACAGGTTCCCGGTAGCAACGCTTCGGGGGCCTGACCGGCAAAAATGCGTTGTGACACGACTAACGGCTGTCCGCTCCAGTCGTCCACGTTCAAGGCATAACCATCCATGGCACTGTTCGGCCAAGGCGGAAGATCGAGGGTCGCCACCAGGTCACTGGCCAGCACCCGCTGCCGCGCGGCATTCAGCAGTACTGGCTCGCTTTCATGAAGACGTTGCTCTTCTGCCATCGCCAGCAACCTGTCGATGGCTTCCTCCACAGGCATCAGCGGTGACTGACTCATCCCCGTGTCCCGCAGGCTTGCACGGGCTTGAGGTGCGGCACGAAATTGCACGGTCTGTGGCGTGCATCCAACTGCTCGGCAAGAATGCCTTCCCATGCAGTTCGACAAGCGCCTGTCGAACCTGGCAGGCAGCACACCAGCGTACCGTTGGCCAATCCGGCCAAGGCCCGGCTCTGAACCGTGGAGGTGCCGATGTCGAGGATGGAAATCGCCCGAAACAACTCACCAAAACCGTCAATCTGCTTATCCAGCAAACAGCTCACAGCCTCAGGTGTGCTGTCGCGCCCGGTGAATCCAGTGCCTCCGGTAATCAGCACCACCTGAATATTTTCATCGGCAATCCAGATGGCTACCTGGGCGCGGATTTTGTACAGGTCATCCTTGAGCAAGTTTCGCTCACTCAGCGTGTGTCCAGCTTCCAGTAATCGACTGACCAGCAATTGCCCGGAGGTATCGTTGGCATATTCCCGGGTATCACTGACGGTCAACACAGCCATATTCAACGGTACAAATAACGCATCCGACTTAACACTCATGTCATTCTCCGGCAGGCAATAATGAAAACAATTGTCAGAGGCTAATTCGCTAAAACAGTCACTGTCTAATCGTTCTGGCCAACCGGTTTATCGAGCGCCTCTATCGAAAACTTTCTCACCCACCACGATGACTCATGCAGATTGAATTCGGTCGTGATAGAGCTAACCAATCGCTCGTTCAATACGTGTGATTGGACTGACAAGACAGACAGTGAGATCGTTTGCTCACCGCACTTTCGGTGTTTTTAATCATGAGACTTACCTGCTTTACTGACATCACTTTCATCCCTCAGCAGGTGCCATTGTGGACATCAAGCAACTCAAATTCCTGATCGCCCTGGAACAGACTCGACACTTCGGGCAGGCGGCTGCGCGCTGCCACATTACTCAGCCGACGCTGTCCATGCGCTTGCGCAATCTTGAGGATGAACTGGGTCTGGAGCTGGTCACCCGAGGCCAGCGCTTCGAAGGTTTCACCCAGGCCGGTGAACGCGTGCTGGCATGGGCGAGAACACTGCTCGCTGCGCATGACGGGCTGTTCGCCGAAGCCGCCGCGTGTCGCGGCCAGTTAGTCGGCAATTTGCGTCTGGGCCTGGTGCCTCTCAGCGGCTTTAATCCGATCAGCTACGTGCAGGGGCTTTCCCATACGTTCCCGGAGCTCAAATTCAGTCTGTCATCCATGAGTTCAGACCGAATCATCGAAGGGATCGGTAACAACCAACTGGATCTGGGCATCTGCTATCTCGATCACGTGAATCCCAATTATCTGGATTTTTTCGAAATAGGAGAGACCCGCGTCGGCTTGCTGTACGACACGCGCCACTTCCATTTCGAAGGAACGGAAATGAGCTGGGAAGATGCTGCCGAGCTGCCATTGGGGATGATCAGCAACGGCATGCACTATCGAAAATCCATTGACCTGAGTTTTCGCAGCCGCGGGCTGGACCCACAGCCGATACTCGAAACCGATTCGACTTATCAGTTGTTCCAGGCCATTCACGAAGGTTTTTGCTGCTCGGTCATGCCGCTGAACAGTGGCTTGGAAAACCCGATCGATAACCTGGCCTTTATCAACCTTCCAGATGCAAGTGTTCTCGCGCCCCTGGGTCTGGTGATGCGCAAAACCGAACCTCGCTCGGCCATCGCCGAAAAATGTTTTGCTGAAGCCCAAAAGCTGTTTGCTGCAAAGAGCTGATTCGAGGGTTTGGCACGCCGGGTCAGCTTGTCAGCGCCCACTGCATTGACCGTGCAGTGGGCGATCAAGCACCTTCAATCGCTAAACTCGCGTCCCAACTCGGTCGTCAGCCACTGGATGAACCACTGCGCATCCGCCGACAGTTCAGCCGACGGTGTCAGCACCCGGTAGCTTTCCAGCTTTACCTGATCCTCAAGCACCCGCACCAGGGTGCCGGCCTTGAGCTCCTCGCGCACCAGCACTTCATTCGCCAGCGCGATGCCTTGCCCGCTTTCAGCCACCGACAATGCGTGGTCGTTGTTGACGTACAACACGTCCGAGGTGAGGTGAACATCCAGGCCGTTAGCGGCGAACCAGGTGTTCCACCACTCGCCGTCGAAATGAATCAGGTTGTGTTTCAACAAATCGGCGAGCTGGGTGATCGGTTCGATACTGGCCAGGTAGCCTGGCGTACAGATCGGAAACACCTGCGGACAGAACAGTGTGGCCCGGGAATGGGCGTACTCCCCATCCAGGCCATAGACGATCCCCAGGTCAGCGGTCTTGCCGTCGACATCGGTGAACGTCGAGTTGGGTTCAATGGCGAACTTCAATCCAGGACGAAGACGCCGCGCGGCTTCCAGCCGCGGTGTCAGCCAGCGCTTGGCGAAACCCGGCACGACCATGATTCGCAGCCAGCGTTCGGAGGTTTTGGGTTGCAATTCCCTCCCCGCCTCGATGATCAGCTGTAACGCTGAAGCGATCTTGTGGTGGTACTTCTCGCCGGCACTGGTCAGCGTGACGCCACGCGAGGTGCGCTCAAACAGCTGGGTCCCCAGCCACTCCTCCAGCAGTTTCACATGTCGGCCAATGGCTGGCTGAGTCACGTGCAGCGCCTTCGAGGCTTCGACATAGCTGCCCAACCGAGCGGCTGCATCAAAGGCACGTACCGCGTTCAACGGCGGCAAACGGTGGTCAGGCATGGCTTGGGACGCCTTCTGCTATTAAATTATTTAACAGCTGCTATGTTAAAATTGAAGTTTCGCCCCCGCAACCCCTCACTGATAATCGGCTCACAACAGAACTACAAAAATAGCCAAGGAGCCCGACGAAGCGGCTCGCTGCACACCCGAACAGATCTCGATCCTGCCCAAAAAAATAATATCCATGGCCTGACGGCACGGCTGTCTACAGCATCCCGGCACAGGCGATGGGGGAATCGGAGGTAACGCATGAATGCCCTGCATTCGCTGCAAACGCTGGCTGTGTCAATTCGCGCTGTACGCAAAGTCTACGGTGATCCACAGAGCGGTCCGGTGGCGCTGAAAAGCATCGATCTGGATATCCGCGACAATGAGTTCTTCACCCTCCTCGGCCCTTCGGGCTGCGGTAAAACCACGCTCCTGCGGATGATCGCCGGGTTCGAATTTCCGACCCAGGGCGAGATCCTGCTCTACGGTGAAAACATCGCCGACCGTCCGCCCTACCAGCGTCCGGTCAATACGGTGTTCCAGCATTACGCACTGTTTCCGCACATGACTATCGCCGAGAACCTCGCGTTCGGCCTTGAGTCCCATCCGATGGGCAAGGTCTCGAGCAAGGTGCAGATCGCCGAACGGGTGCGCGAGATGCTGGCCCTGGTGCAGATGGAGCGCTTCGCCACACGGCGCCCGACGCAATTGTCCGGTGGCCAGCAACAGCGAGTCGCCCTGGCTCGGGCCCTGGCGCCGCATCCCAAAGTGCTGCTGCTCGACGAGCCGCTCTCGGCGCTGGACCTCAAACTGCGCCAGGCCATGCGTGAAGAGCTGAAGGCGATTCAGGCGAAGACCGGCATCACCTTTATCTTCGTCACCCACGATCAGGAAGAAGCCCTGACCATGTCCGACCGCATTGCCGTGCTGTCCGAAGGCGAGGTGCAGCAGGTCGGTCGGCCGGAGGATATCTACGAGCGTCCGCGCAATCGCTTTGTTGCGGACTTTATCGGCGAGACCAACTTCATCGAAGGTACGGTCACCCACGTGGAAGCAGGCCTGGCCTGGTTCGCCGGGCCTGCCGGTCACCCGCTCCCCGCGCAACCCTGCAGCGACGTGGCGGTGGGCGCAACAGTGGCGCTCTCGGTGCGTCCCGAGCGCCTGCATCTGTTGCCCGCCGACACAGCCAGTGCCTTGCCGTGCCGGATCGATACGCAAATCTACCTCGGCACCGACCTGCAATATCAGGTCAGCCTGAGCGACGGTTCGCGCCTTACGGTGCGCACGCCCAACAGCGTCGACCAAAGTCTGCGCTTCGCTGTCGGCAGCCAGGCCGGCCTGTTGTTCGACCGTGGTAGCGCCAGTGTCCTGCTGGATTGAGCACGAGGGTTTGTCATGCACGCTTTACCGATATCCAACACCCTGGCGCGGCGAAAAGCCTTCGGCAGTTTTCTCGGGGTCACTCCGGCACTGCTCGCCATCGGCCTGTTTCTGATCGTGCCGATCCTGATCGTCATCGGCTATTCGCTGATGGAGGCCAACCCTTATGGCGGGGTGAACAAAGTCTTCAGTAGCGACGCCTACACCTCATTGCTGTTCGAGCGGCAACTGGATGACAGTCTGGCCTTTGCCGACTCCTATCTGATCATTGCCCTGCGCTCGATTGGCATCGCCGGGCTGACCACCGTGATCACGTTGTTGATCGGCTTTCCGGTCGCCGTCTGGTTGGCCATGCAACCGGCTCACCGGCGTGGGCTGCTGATTTTCCTGATCACCGTGCCGTTCTGGGCCAACCTGCTGATTCGCACCTACGCCTGGATTCTGCTGCTGCGCAACACCGGGGTGATCAATAACAGCCTGATGGGGCTCGGCCTTATCGATCAGCCGTTGCAACTGCTCTATACCGACGGCGCGGTGCTGCTGGGCCTGGTTTACACCTACGCGCCGTTCGTGGTGCTGCCGATCTACGCGACCCTGGAAAAGATGGACATCCGCCTGCTGGAAGCGGCGCAAGACCTCTACGCCGGGCGCTGGCGAACACTGGTCAAAGTCGTGCTGCCGATCGCCAAGCCGGGGATCTTCGCCGGCGCCATCCTCACGTTCGTACCATGCCTGGGGGCAATGATCGCCCCGGAGCTGCTCGGTGGCGGGACCAAAATGATGCTCGGCAACCTGATCTTCCGACAGTTCAGCGATGCGCGGAACTGGCCGTTCGGGGCCGCCCTGTCGCTGGTGCTGATGGCGGCGGTGATGCTGGTGTTGACCGTGTATGCCCTGCGCGCCGAGCGCCAGCGCATCGCCAAGGGAGGTGAGTAATGCTGCGTCTATTCAAGCGAACCGGTCTCAGCGTTCAGGACTTTCCGGGCTTTGGCGGTTTCAGTTTTCTGTTCTACCTGTACCTCTACGCACCGATCGTGGTGCTGGTGGTGTTCTCCTTCAACGCCAACCAATCGGCCACGGTCTGGACTGGTTTGAGCCTCGACTGGTACCGCGCCGCGTTTGCCAATCAGGCCTTGCGCCAGGCGGCCAGCAACAGCCTGCTGATCGCCGTCTGCGCGAGCATGATCGCCACCGCGATTGCCACCCTCGCAGCACTCGGCACCTCGCGCGGCGCGAAGTTCAAAGGCATGCAACTGTCGATGGGCGCAATCATGCTGCCGCTGGTGTTGCCGGAGATCGTGGTCGGCGTCGCCACCCTGGCGCTGTTTTCAACCGTCGGCCTGTCGCTGGGGTACGGCAACCTGATCATCGCCCATACCGTGTTCTGCATCCCCTTCGCCTACCTGCCGATCCGCGCGCGGCTCAATGACATGGACCTGTCGCTGGAGCAAGCCGCGGCCGACCTGTACGCCGGCCCCTGGCGGACCTTTCACAAGGTCACGCTGCCGCTGCTGATGCCGGGAATCGTCTCCGGGTTGATGCTGGCCTTCATCGTCTCGCTGGACAACTTCGTGATTTCGATGATGGTCGCCCAGGCCGGCACCACCACCTTGCCAATCTTCATCTTCGGCCTGTTGCGGATGGGCGTGACACCCGACGTCAACGCCGTTTCAACGCTGATCCTCGGCGTCTCGGTGTTGTTCGTCAGCCTCTCTTATCTGCTGGGCAAAAAGAAAACCTGAACCTTCCAAACACCGTGGGGAAATAGCATGAGCAAGTTGATTGCAAGCATCGGCACCTCGTTGTTACTGACATTGCCACTGACGATGGCCGGCAGCGTTCAGGCCGCAGAAAAACTCAACGTGGTGAGCTGGAGTGGCTACTTCTCGCCAGAGATTCTCGCCAAGTTCCAGAAGCAGACCGGCATTGAAGTCACGGTGGACTCCTACGATTCCAACGAAACCCTGCTGGCCAAGCTCAAACAGGGTGGCGCCGGCTATGACGTGGCGATTCCTTCGCACCAGTTTGTGCCGATCCTGATCAAGGAACAGCTGCTGGAGCGCTTCGACCCGGTCAAGGAACCCTATTACGCCAATGTCGTCGACAACCTGAAAAAGCCTACCTGGGACCCGGAAGGTGCGTATTCGGTGCCCTTCATCTGGGGCACCACCAGCGTGGTGTTGAACACCGAACGCTACAAAGGCCCGACCGACAGCTACAAGGTGCTGTATGAGCCGCCAGCCGAGCTGCAAGGGCGTATCAACATGTTCGACTCGGTCAGCGACGTCGTGGACATGGCCAGCCTGTACCTGAACGTCCCGCTGTGCAGCGAAGATCCGAAACAGATGCAGCAAGTGATGACCCTGCTCAAGGCGCAGAAACCGTTCGTCAAAACCTACAGCTCCAAGGCCGGCTCGATCCGCGAGAACCTGGCCTCAGGTGAAATCGACATGTCGACCTTCTGGGGCGGTTCGTCGATGCGTGCGCGGGAGATGAAACCGAGCCTGAAATACCTCTACCCGAAAGAAGGCGTGCTGGCCTGGGTCGACAACATGGTCATTCCCAAGGGCAGCAAGAATCCGGCGAATGCCAAGGCCTTCATCGCCTTCCTCAGCCAGCCTGAAAACGCCGCAATGACCCAGAACTTCCTCAAGCACCAGAGTCCGATCAAGGGCGTGGAACCGTTCCTCGACGCCAGTCTCAAGGATGCGCCGGAACTGCACATCCCGGCGGGCACCCAGGTGGTCTTCAGCAAGACCTGCGGCGAAGGCGCGATCCGCCTGGCCGACCGCTTGTGGACCAACCTGATGCGTTGATATTTACCGCCCCGCTCGTGCGGCGGGGCGTTTCTCCAGTCGTCTACAAGGCAGCGTCGCAATGACTTCTACTACCATCAGCGAACTGGTCCTGTTGCAGGCCCATGAACTCGCCGACTGCATTCGCCTGCGTCAGGTCTCCTGCCGGGAAGTGATGCAGGCTTACCTGAGCCACATCGAACGCTTCAACCCGCTGGTCAATGCGCTGATCAGCCTGCAAGCGCCGGAAGACCTTCTGGCCCAGGCCGACAAGCGTGACGCCGAACTCGCAAGCGGCCTGTACCGTGGCTGGATGCACGGTCTGCCTCACGCGATCAAGGATCTGTCGCTGACTCGCGGCATTCGTACGACCTTCGGTTCACCGCTGTACCAGGATTTTGTGCCCGACCGCGACGGCATCATGTGCGAGCGGATCAAGGCTGCCGGGGCAATCATTATCGGCAAGACCAACACCCCGGAATTCGGCCTCGGTTCGCAAACCTACAACCCGTTGTTCGGTGCCACCGGTTGTGCCTACGACCCGAGTAAAACCGCCGGCGGCAGCAGTGGCGGTGCCGCCTCGGCGCTGGCCATGCACTTGGTGCCGGTGGCCGACGGTAGCGACATGATGGGCTCGCTGCGCAATCCGGCGGCGTTCAACAATGTCTTCGGTTTTCGCCCGTCCCAGGGCCGGGTGCCCTTCGACGACAGCGCCGACCTGTTCATCGACCAGCTCGGCTACGAAGGCCCGATGGGCCGCAGCGTCCGCGATGCCGCGTTGCTGTTGTCGGTCCAGGCCGGCGCCGATGCCCGGGCGCCCTTGTCCATCGCCGAGTCTGGTGCCGCCTTCGCTGCCCCGCTTGCGCGCGACTTCAGCGGCACGCGTCTGGGCTGGCTCGGTGATTTCAACGGCTATCTGCCGATGGAAAAGGGCATTCTCGAACTTTGTCAAAAAGCCTTCGTCGACTTCGAAGCCGTGGGCTGCAGCATCGAGCCGGCCGCTATCGACTTCGCCCCTGAACAGCTCTGGGACAGCTGGCGCACGTTGCGGCACTGGATGGTCGCCGGCTCCCTCGGCGGCGCCTACGCCAACCCAAGTCAGCGCGCACTGCTAAAGGAGGAAGCGTGCTGGGAAGTGGAAAACGGACTCAAGCTCTCTGCCAGCGACGTGTTCGCCGCCTCGGTGGCCCGCAGTCACTGGTACCGCGCCATCAGCAAACTGTTCGAACGCTTCGACTACCTGCTGTTACCGACCGCCCAGGTCTTCCCGTTCGACAAAAACATCCCGTGGCCAACCCGCATCGAAGGCGTGAACATGGACACCTATCACCGCTGGATGGAAGTGGTGATTCCTGGCACCCTCTCTGGTTGCCCAGTGGCGAACGTGCAAGCGGGGTTCAACCGGAACGGCCTGCCGATGGGGCTACAAATCATCGGCAGGCACCAGGCTGACTTCGCAGTGCTGCAAATGGCCCATGCCTACGAGCAGGCGAGCCGTTGGTTCGAACGCTGCCCTTCACCGCTGTTAGGGTCTGTTGACGCTTGGCGATGACCGCGATGGAGGCCCATCGGGTTGCGCGCCAACGTCATTGCTCGGGGGCGACCACTCGAAACTTGATGTTGATCTCGTTGGAGATAACCCCGTAATCGGCCCATTCGCCCTCACCGATCTTGAAGTCGCCGCGCTTGAGAATGAACTCGCCATCGAAGACGCCGATGGCGCTCTGCGGTTTCAAGGTGATTTGTGCACCGACCTCGCGGGTAATGCCCTTGAGCGTGAGCTTGCCCTTGACCTCGTAGCGGTTGTTACCGAGCGCCGTCACGCTGCTCGATACAAACTTCGCTTGCGGATAAGTTGCCGTGTTGAACCAGGCAGGCTTTTGCAATTCGCTGTTGGCGTCACTGTTACCGGCGTCGATGCTGGCGAGCTGGATGGTCAACCCGGCGTGGGCAGCCGAGGGGTTCGTCGAATCAAAATCGATGGTGGCCTCGAACTTGCCGAACGTGCCGTATACCCTCGCTCCCATCTGGTTATAGGTGAAGCTGATCTGGCTGGCGCTCGCGTTCACTTTTTTGTATTCGACAGCGTCGGCGCAGGTCAGCGTGCTGAGTGCAAGGACGGCAGCCAATGCAGTAGCGCGCGGGAATCGATAGTTCATAAGGTTATCCGGTCAGGCTAGTGTTTTGACGGCAGTATGCGCGTCAGCACGTCGTCGCGATCGATGAAGTGGTGCTTGAGCGCCGCGCCCGTATGGACGATCACCAGCGCCAGCAAGATGAAGTTAAGCACCTCGTGCAGATCCTTGAGACGGTCGCCCAGCGCGGCGTCCTTGGGCAGCAAATCCGGCAGCGGCAAGACACCGAACCATGACGTCTGAAAGCCCAGTGCCGAACTCATCAGCCAGCCGCTGAGCGGAATAGCAAGCATCAGTGCGTACATCAACCCATGCGAGACATGGGACGCGAATCGCGACAGGGCCGATACCGTCGACGGCAAGGGCGGTGCGGGATGCGCCAGGCGCCAGCCGAGTCGCAGCAGCACCAGGAAAAACAGGGTCACCCCGGCCCACTTGTGCCATGAGTACAGCTTCAGCTTGGTCGGCGAAAGCGCAAGTTCTGGCATGTAGAAACCCAGTGCAAAGGTACCGATCAGCCCAAGCGCCACCAGCCAGTGCAGGTAAATCGCCGTGCGGGTGTAACGATCATTCATGAGCGCTCCGTGTCGACCTGCGACGTGACCGGGTGAAAACCTCGCTGCCTGACAGCCGGTACATTGTTGATCTGGACCTGAGCTTGTGCAAATGCTTTGACGGCGGCTTGCTGGTAATCAATCGCCCTTTTGCACTGCAAAGCCTCTCTCGCTGTAATTGTGGTTAAAATGCCGCCCCTTCAAATTGCCGGCCCTGCCCGATGAACCCTGACGCACTCGCTACCCTCCGCCACCATTTATTGACGGCTCTGGCAGCTGTACCCGACGAAACCCGTCGCCTGTTCCATGGTCGGGGCCGATGCTGGCCGGGGCTGGAACAACTGACCGTCGACTGGTTGCAGGGCGTGGTGCTGGTCTCGCTGTTCAAGGAGCCAGACGCGGAGCAGTTGGAGGCATTGAAGCAGTTGCTGATGGCTATCACGCAGTCGCCTGAGTGGGAGAAATCCGCCGCTCATACGTTGCTGCTGCAACACCGTTACCTGCCGCAAAGCACCACCGAATGGCTGCTGGGGAAAACGATCGAAGAATTGACGATTACCGAGGGCGGCCTGCGTTATCGCGTGGACCTGGGCCAGAAACAGAACAACGGCCTGTTTCTCGACATGCGCTACGGCCGCAATTGGGTGCGGGACAATGCCCATGGCAAGCGCGTCTTGAACCTGTTCGCCTACACCTGCGGGTTTTCGGTGGCCGCCATCGAGGGTGGCGCAGAGCATGTGGTCAACCTCGACATGTCCCGCGCGGCCCTGAGCCGTGGCCGCGACAATCATCGGCTGAACGGACATGACCTGAGCAAAGTGAGCTTTCTCGGCCATGACCTGTTCAAGTCCTGGGGCAAGGTGATCAACGGCGGGCCTTACGATCTGGTGATCATCGACCCGCCTTCGTTTCAGAAAGGCAGCTTTCTGCTGACCAAGGACTACCAGCGCGTGTTACGCCGCCTGCCGGAACTGCTCAGCAGCCATGGCGTGGTACTGGCCTGCATGAACGATCCGGCCTTTGGCTCGGACTTCCTGATCGACGGCGTCACCCGCGAAGCCCCGAGCCTGCGCTTCGAACAGCGCCTGGAAAACCCACCGGAATTTCCCGATGTCGACGCAGAAAGCGGTTTGAAGGCGTTGGTGTTCAAGGCTGATTAAACTTGACTCAGAGCCCGCTGATGACTTTTGTCCATAAGCGGGTGACCTGGCGCATGACCTTGGGTTGCATGGCCTTCAAGGGGAACAAGGTACTCATGGTTTCCGCTGACGGATAGATCGCCGGATCGTTGCGCAAGCCGGGTTCAATCAATGGCGTTGCCGCACTGTTGCCGTTCGGATAGTGAATCGCATTGCTGATGTCGGCGATGACGTTGGGCTCCATCAGGTAATTCATGTAGGCATAGCCGTTATCCTGATTCGGTGCGTTCTTCGGCATGACCACCATGTCGACGGCCAGGGTCGAGCCTTCCTTCGGAATCGTGTACCCCAGCTCGATGCCGTTCTTCGCCTCATGCGCGGTGGAGGTCGCCTGCGCGATGTCGCCACTGAAACCGATAGCCACGCAAATGTTGCCGTTGGCCAGGTCACTGACGTACTTGGACTGATGGAAATACTGAATGTACGGTTTGATCTTCAGCAGCGCTGATTCAGCTTTCAGGTAATCCGCCGGGTCCTCGCTGTCGTGCTTCAAACCCAGGTAGTTGAGGGTGATCGGCAACATCTGCGTCGAGTTATCGAGGAACGCTACGCCGCATTGGCTGAGCTTCTCGATGTTTTTCGGATCGAACAGCAGGCTCCAGCTTTTGGTGACATCGGTGTTGCCGAAGATCGCCTTGATTTTCTCGACGTTGTAGCCGATCCCGACCGTAACCCACATGTAGGGAAACGCGTATTGGTTGCCGGGATCGTTGACCTCGAGGGTTTTCATCAATTGCGGATCGAGGTTCTTCCAGTTCGGTAACTTGCTCTTGTCCAGTTTCTGCAGTGCGCCTGCCTTGATCAGTTGAGCCAGAAAGTGGTTCGAGGGGCTGACCACGTCGTAACCGCTGCTACCGGTGATCAACTTGGCTTCCAGCATCTCGTTGCTGTCGATCAAGTCGTAGGTCGTCTGGATGCCCGTCTGCTTGGTGAAGTTACTCAAGGTGTCGTTGGCGATGTAGCTGCTCCAGTTGGAGATACGCACGGTATCTGCCGCAGCCGCCATTGCGCTTGAAGCCGCGCAGAATGCAAGGACGAAGTTTTTCAGCGTGTTCATTATTGTTATTCCTGGTGATAAAACGACGTTAACAAAGCCTTACGGGTCAGGATTCCGATTGAGCGCGACAGGCCTCGTACCGCAGGCGCACCGAGGCACCGATATCGAAAAAGGGGGTTGGCGGCAGCCAGCCCGGATCGGCCTGACTGAGCACGCTGCTGAGCAATGGCGATTCACTGCCGCAGGCCATCTCCGCCAGCAGACGCCCCCACAATGTGCCGCGTGCAACGCCAGAGCCGTTGCAGCCGGCCACGGTGTAAATGCCCCGCTCGACTCTGGCAAAGCGCGGCTCACCAGAGCGCGTTGCGCTCAGATGCCCGGTCCAGGTGAATTGAAGATGCTGTTCAGTCATCCATGGAAATCGACGTTGCAAGCCACGCAAGTGGGTTAACCGACGAGCACTGAGCGATGCACCGGCCAGGTCGCGATAGCGGTACTCCACGGTGTTGCGAATCAGCAGCCTGCGATCGGCGGTCAGTCGCAACGTCGCGCCGGCCGGTCGGGTCGACAGCACGCCCCACTGCGCCGGGCGACCCATTTGAGCGTACTCGTCGTCAGTCAGCGGGCGGCTCAGTGATGCGCTGAGTTCAAGGGGGAACACTGCCCGGTCAGTCAAGCCGACACGAGGCAAAAACGGACCGACGCAAATCAGTACCTGCGGGGCTTCAACACTGCCTTGGGTCGATGAAGCGCGGACATTGCCATTGGCCAAACGCTCCAGCCCGGTGATGTCGGTGTACTCGTACACAGAGACATTATCGGCCAGGGTGTCACGCAAGCCCTTGGCATATTTCGCCGGCTGCAGCAGGGCGTTACCACCACGGCACCAAATCCCCGCACGGTAAAAATCCGTTCCCAGGCAGCGACTCAAGTCTTGCCCCTGTAGAAACTGCGCATCGGCCCCCACTTCACGCAAGGTCTGCACTTTCAGCGCCGCGTCTTCGAGCTTGTCCGGATCGTGTACCGCGAAGAAATAACCCTGGTCATGCAGGTCACACTCAATACCCAGGCGGCTCACACGCTGGCGCACTTCTTCGTTGGCCGCGCGACTGATCTGCGTACTGTGCTGGTAATAGGCATTGTCCGGCCGACCGAGCAGTTCGTCACCGGCAGGATTTTCATGGGCGACCACGAACCCGGAGTTTCTCGCCGACGCCCCCTGTGCGGCACGTTGACGATCGACCATGACGATCCGCGCTTGAGGATGCAGTGCAGCCAGGGTGTGCGCGGCCGACAGCCCGGTGAATCCGCCGCCAATGATCAGCCAGTCGGCTTTCTGCGAACCCTGCAAGCAGGGTTGTACCGCAGACTCTCCCGCCTGGACGATCCAGCCACAGCTATTTTCAGTCATCTACCCACCTCACACCGCACAGATCTGTTGAAGGCTGCCGTCATGAACAATTAGCATGGTTAAATGCGTTCAATCCGGCTGTCATGACCAGAATCTAGGGTGATCTCGATGCGCAATCCAACGCTATTAATGCATTCATCCATTCGGTTTTCGCATGGATAAAGTCTTTCGCGTGCCCTCATTGCAGGCCCTTCAAGCATTTGCCGAAGTGGCCGAGTCCTGCAACTTCACCACAGCCGCGACAAAGCTGTGCCTGACCCAGAGCGCGGTCAGTCGAAAGATCCAGCAATTGGAGAGTCACTACGGCGTGCCGCTGCTGGTTCGCAGCAGTCGAAGCGTCACGCTGACGGCCGAGGGCAAGGAAGTCCTGGAAACCGCGCTCCGGATGCTCGACGAATTACAGGCCCTGGAAAAACGCCTGGCGCCCAGGGACACGCCCTTTCGCATCCGCATTCACGTGTCGCTCGCCGTGCGCTGGTTGCTGCCACGGCTGACCGACTTCTATGCACGCAACCCCGATCTATCGCTGTCGATAGAAACCGTGGCAACCGAACGGGTCGACCCTTCAGGCGATTGCGATGCCTGCATCCTCTACTTGCTGCAACCGCCGGCCGATCAGGCGTACCACGTGCTGTTCGAAGAGTTCCTGGTCCCGGTCTGCGCGCCTGTGTCAGTCAATGGAAAACCACCACCGGCCTCAGTCAACGAGCTCAACAAGTACCCGTTGATCCATGGTTCAACGGGTCAACAGGAGTGGGCAGCCTGGCTGAAAGCCTATGACGGGGGGCTGTCCAAAGACTGCAAACACATCACCTTCAACCTGGACGAACTGGCACTCGATGCCGCCGCACGCGGCCTGGGCATCGCCATGACCGACCGCACGCTCGCGCAAGAATTGATCAACCGCGGCGACCTGATCATTCCATTCGGCCCCGCCTTGAAAACCTCGGGCGCCTACACCTTGTGGCTACAACCCACCAGCGCCCTGCACCCGGCCCGACAAGCCGTATTGGAATGGTTTGCTCAGCAGTCGGTGTCCTGACGGAGCTCAGCGCCATCAGCAACTTCCTGCATTGGACTCGGACGGTTCTCAAACGCAAAGCGGACCCGGCTGATATTCATCGTGTGCTTAAACGAGTGAAATGCTGGGTAAGAACCCCTGTCGATGTTCGGGCTACGTCATAGGCTTTGAAACCGCTCATCAAGGTGACGTTGACCGAAAGTACCAGGCTCAACCACAATGCTGGAGGTAGCGCCAATGTAGCTACAAATTAACGATGAGGTCATTACCATGGGTGCATTGCTGAAAACCACTGACGTGCGCTGCCGCATTGATGAGGATCTGAAGATACGCGCCACTGAAGTCTTGAACGCCTGCGGGCTAAGCATCAGTGATGCCATGCGTCTTTTTCTTCGTCAGGTCGTTGCGACTCAGGGGCTCCCGTTTGAGGTACGCGTCCCTTCGGAAAAAACTGCCCGCGCCATGATGGAAGCACGAGGTATTCGCCAACAGTTCGACTCGATAGACGACATGCTGAGGGACACTGATGGCGAAACCGGAGAAAAAGCCAAAGCGCGCTGAACTGCCAAAACAGTGTGCTCAAACGTCGGAATTCAAGAAGTCCTGGGAACGTTACAAGCGGGCCGGACGCCGCGATATGAATGAAATTCGTCAGGTGATGGTCATGTTATTTCTGGGAGAGCAACTGCCGGCCGAGTACTTGGATCATGCTTTGACGGGTGATTGGAGTGGTTTTCGGGAGTGTCATATCGGTGGTGACTTCTTGATGATCTACGAGCACTCACGTTCCGACTTGATTACATTTGTTGATCTCGGAAGTCATTCTGAACTATTCAAGTAGGGTTGCACTGCCGCCTACCCAAGACGCTCGCGCACAAAAGCCTTGGCTTTGGCCGTCATCTGATCCAGGTGCCGGTCACGCTGTTTTTCGGCATCGAGCATCGCCCGCTTTCCGTGTCTTTGCAGAAGATAGGTATGGATCTGCCGCACTTCTGTCGAGCTGTAGATAGGCGCTGTATCCAGCACGCCCATCAAGCCGCTCGTGTTGTGGTCACGGGTATTCATCAGCACCTGTGGACCGCGCGCACCCAGCACTTGAAACCCCATCGATTCGAACCAGGCAACCTTGCCCACGGCGCACGTCAGTTCGGCATGCGGGTAGCGGCTGACCATTTCTTGCATCATCGCGCGGGCAACGCCCCGGCGCCGATGACTGGCTTGCACCGCCATATAGGCCACGCCGCACGCCTCGGGATCGTCCTTGACCGGCAGATACAGCAAAAAGCCGATGACCTTCGAAGGGTCCTCTTCGTCCATCGCGACGATCAATTCGACGGCAATCCCTTTCGACCCGCCGAGCGCTTGCAGATAGAGATGAACCTCGTAGCCAATCGCATATTGATACACGTTGAACAGCAGGTTGCTCGGCGCAATCGCCACCGTGCTGATATCGGTCAAATAGTCGACGACCATCTGCAGAATCTGGTCATTGATGTGCTCGGAGCACGGGGTTTCAAAGTGGGTAATGGTGAACATCGAACTCATGCCTCCTTCGCCTTCACTGCCGCCAGCCACTCAGGGTTCAACTGATTCTGCTCAGTGTCGATACCCAGCGCTTCCATGCTTGTCTTGTGCTGATCGATCTCGCGAGTCATTTGGCTGAGGCTGCTGGTATTGCCGTCGAGTTGGTGCATCTGCGTCAGCCCCAGGTGATAAAAGCGCAGCAACTTCATGGCGCTCGGGTTGCCGGCCTGCACCGCATCGGTGACGCGATGCATGACGTTGGTGACGCTCATCAGGCTACGCTTGAGTTGCCAACCGTAAACCGCCGCCGCCATCCACGGTTGGGACCAGCCTTTGATTTTCATCAGCGCCGCACTGACGATGACGGCGGCAATCACGCCGCCCAGGTTGAAGCGAAAGTTATCGCCCCCGGGTTCGCCGAACAACATCACCGCCAGGCCGGACAGCGTCATCGCCAGCAGGATGAACGTCACGGCGATGATCACGGTGCTGCGGCGCGTCTGCTGTCGATAGGTTTCGGGGTTCCACGGTTTGATCTCGAACATCACGGCAGGGCTCTTTTGCTAAGTTGAATACAGAATTGCGCGGCATTATCGCCCGTAGCGCCCGATACAGACACGCTTAATCAACAGAAACACAAACCAAGCCATAACGCGATCCGTAGCAGCTGGCGCAGCCTGCGTTCGGCTGCGTAGCAGCCGTAAAACCTGCGAATACGGTCTTCCTGAAGCACCGCGCCGTCTGATCCCACGACTGCTGCGCAGCCGAACGCAGGCTGCGCCAGCTGCTACGGAAAGAGTGCATCGCCGCAGAATTCTCTTAACGGGATAAAGGCGACAGATCTATTCAGGAAAGAACATGGGCTCGAAAAACAAACTATCTATAAAACAATGAGTGAGCCGCAGCGTAGACGGGTTTAAAGGCGCTGCATCAGATATTTGTATTCAATTGCCAGCTTAATAATATTTTACCAATACAGGGTCGATCCCTAGTCTTCAACCCAGAAAGAGATGGCAAGCCATGACCTGAATCCAACCGCTTTTTAGCAGGGTATAGAGATGACCATTGAGACAATAAAAATAGACACGCTGATTGTTGGCGCCGGTCAGGCTGGAGTGGCCATGAGTGAACACCTGAGCAAACTCGGTGTACCTCACCTCGTCCTGGAGCGCAATCGTATCGCCGAACGCTGGCGCACCGGGCGGTGGGATTCGCTGGTTGCCAACGGTCCGGCCTGGCACGATCGTTTTCCGGGTCTTGAGTTCGACGATCTGAGCCCCGACGGCTTTGCCCCGAAAGAGCGGGTAGCCGATTATTTCGAAGCCTATGCCAAAAAATTCAATGCCCCCATCCGCACCGGCGTGGACGTGAAAAAGGTCGAACGCAATGTCGGTCGGCCGGGCTTCACCATTGAAACCTCCGAGGGCGTGATCGAGGCCAACCGCGTGGTGGCCGCCACCGGGCCGTTCCAGCGTCCGGTTATCCCGCCGATCGCTCCGAAAGATCAGCCGTTCCTGCAGATCCACTCCGCCGAATACCGCAATCCAGCGCAACTGCCCGAGGGGGCCGTTCTGGTCGTCGGCGCCGGGTCGTCGGGTGTGCAGATCGCCGATGAATTGCAGCGTGCCGGCAAGCAGGTTTACCTCTCGGTGGGTGCGCACGATCGCCCTCCTCGCGCCTATCGCAACCGTGATTTCTGCTGGTGGTTGGGCGTGCTCGGCGAATGGGATCAGGCCGCCATGAAGCCCGGCCGGGAACACGTGACCATCGCCGTGAGCGGTGCGCATGGCGGCCGCACGGTGGACTTCCGCGGGCTTGCCCATCGCGGCATGACGCTCGTCGGCCTGACCCAATCGTTCAATGGCGCCGTGGCGACCTTCCAGCCAAATCTTGCCGACAACCTGGCGCGCGGCGACGAGAACTATCTGGCGCTGCTCAATGCGGCTGACGCCTACATCGAGCGCAATGGTCTGGACCTGCCGGAAGAACCTGAAGCGCGCATTACCTTTCCGGATCCGGAGTGCGTGAGCCATCCGATTCTTGAGCTCGACCTGGCCAAGGCCGGCGTGACCTCGATCATCTGGGCCACCGGGTTTGCAACGGATTACAGCTGGCTGAAGGTCGACGCCTTCGACGACAACGGTAAACCGCAGCATCAGCGCGGTGTGTCGAGCGAGCCTGGGGTGTATTTCCTCGGTCTGCCGTGGCAGTCGCGTCGCGGCTCGTCGTTCATCTGGGGCGTTTGGCACGACGCCAAGTACGTGGCTGATCACATCGCCATTCAGCGTTCGTACTTCGACTACCACGATGCCGCGCAACGCCAGGCAGAAACCGCCCCGGCCGCCCATAAAACAACCGTCAGCGCTTGAGATCCGCGCCGGCGCTTGAACAGCGCCGGGCCGAACTTTTCTTCAGGAGTTTCAGATGTCCACGCCAACCCATACCCGTATTCGCATGTTCAACACCAAAGAAACCTACCCGAACCAGAGCCTGGACAATGACTTGTGCCAGGCGGTCCGGGCCGGCAACACTGTTTACGTTCGTGGCCAGGTCGGCACCGATTTTGAAGGCAACCTCGTCGGTCTCGGTGATGCTCGCGCACAAACCGAGCAAGCCATGCGCAACGTCAAACAATTGCTGGAAGAAGCCGGCAGCGACCTCAGCCACATCGTCAAAACCACCACCTACCTCATCGACCCGCGTTACCGCGAACCGGTCTATCAGGAAGTCGGCAAGTGGCTCAAAGGGGTGTTTCCGATTTCGACCGGGTTGGTGGTTTCGGCATTGGGGCAGCCGCAGTGGCTGATGGAAATTGATGTGATTGCGGTGATTCCTGAGTAAGGAAGTAGACCGAGTCGCGGCTATCGCGAGCAAGCTCGCTCCCACATTTGATCGTCGTCGTACACAAATCCGTGACCACTGAAGATCTACTGTGGGAGCGAGCTTGCTCGCGATGGCGTCCGCGCAGACGACCCTTTCGCCAAGGTTAAACAAGGAGCAAAACCATGACTTTCTCCATCGCCGCACGTTGCCCCGAAACCGGTCAGTTCGGTATTGCGATCAGTTCCTCGAGCATCGCCGTCGGCGCACGCTGCCCCTGGTTGCTACCCGGTGTCGGCGCCGTATCCACGCAAAACATCACCCTGCCATCCCTCGGCCCCGAAACCCTCGCCCTCATGGAACAAGGCCTTGCGCCAGCCGATGCACTCGACAAGGTGCTGACCCGCAATGGCTACAGCCAATATCGACAGATCACGGCGATTGACCACCTCGGTCGGACCGCGCACTTCAGCGGCACGGAAACCCTGGGCAAGCACAATGCCGTGTCCGGCGAACAATGCGTCGCCGCCGGCAATATGCTGGCGGACCGTTCGGTGATCGAGGCCATGGTCAAGGCGTTCGAGCAAGGCGAGGGTCAACTGGCCGACCGCTTGCTGGCAGCGATGAAATCCGCCATCGCGGCGGGAGGCGAAGCCGGGCCGGTGCATTCGGCGGCGGTGGTGGTGGTCGGCGAACTGACCTGGCCGATTATCAACCTGCGGGTCGATTGGGCTGATCACGATCCGATAGGCCAACTGGAGAAATTGTGGGACGCCTATCGGCCACAGGTTCAGGATTACATCGACCGTGCCCTGGCCCCTGACAAGTCGCCGGGCTACGGTGTCGCCGGAGACGATCGATGAGCAACAGCCTCGATTTGCTCAAAGCACTGGTGGCGTTCGACACCACGAGCCGCGAATCAAACCTGCACCTCATCGAATTTGTCCGCGACTACCTCGAACGCTTCGATGTGCCTTGCGAGCTGGTCTACAACGAGCAGCGCAGCAAGGCCAACCTGTTCGCAACCATTGGCCCGGCGGACCGGCCGGGCATCGTGCTGTCGGGGCACACCGATGTGGTGCCCGTCGACGGCCAGCCGTGGAGCGTTGCGCCGTTCCAGCTCACCGAGCGCGACGGCAAACTGTACGGTCGCGGTACGGCGGATATGAAAGGCTACATCGCCTGCGTCCTCGCCCTGGTCCCGTCTCTGGTAAAAGCCCCGCTTCGGCTGCCGGTGCATATCGCGCTTTCGTACGATGAGGAAGTCGGCTGTCTTGGAGTCCGCTCGCTGCTGAAAGTGCTTGAGCAGCGCCCGGTCAAACCGATGCTGTGCATCATTGGCGAGCCGACCGAGCTGAAACCGGTGCTGGGCCATAAAGGCAAGCTGGCGATGCGTTGCGACATTCACGGTGAAGCCTGCCATTCGGCGTACGCCCCGCTCGGGGTGAACGCCATTGAATACGCCGCCGAACTGATCGGTGAACTGGGGCGGATTGGCGAAAGGCTCAAAGCGCCGGAGCATCACGACGCCCGTTTCGATCCGCCGTTCAGCACGGTGCAAACCGGGGTCATTTCCGGTGGCAAGGCTTTGAATATCGTCCCGGCGGATTGCCGCTTCGACTTTGAAATCCGCGCCCTGCCCTCGCAAGACCCGAGCGTGGTTGCGCAAGAACTGAAGACCTACGCCGAGCAGCAGGTGTTACCGAGAATGCGCGCCGTGAGTGATCAGAGCGCGATCCGCTTCAGTGAGTTGTCGGCGTATCCCGGTTTGGCGACCGATGCGCACAGCGAAGCCGCTGAGCTGATCGCTACATTCTCGGGCTCGCGGGAATTCGGTACGGTGGCGTTCGGAACCGAGGGCGGTCTGTTTGACGCAGCGGGTATTCCGACGGTGGTGTGCGGGCCGGGCAGCATGGACCAGGGTCACAAACCCGACGAGTTTGTCAGCCTGGAACAATTGAGCGGCTGCGACGACATGCTGCAACGGCTGCTGTCATCGATCTGCCGCTGAGTCGCCATGGCCCGACTGAAAACCTGGCGACAGCTAGTCGTGAAGCCGGGCCAGTTCTTCCTGGCAATAATCAACGAAGAGCTGCACCGGCTTGGTCAGTTGCACCCGACGCAGCCATGCCGCGGATAAACCTGAGCCGGTCACGGTTTCGGCCAGCGGTACACACACCACTTTTTGCCCGTCATAGGTGTATTCAGAAAAGGGCTTGGTCACCAGAATGGAGAACCCAAAGCCGCGTCCGACCATCCCCCTGACCATCTCGATCGACGGTGAACTGAACACGATGTGAGGCCGCAGCCCGCGCTCTTCGAAAATGCTGACGAAATAGGTCCGGCTGGGCACCACGTCCAACAAAATCATCGGCTCCAGCACCAGATCGTCCAACGACACCTTCGCCTGTTGCGCGAAGCGATGGTCCGCCGGCAGCAACGCGTAGGGCTGCTGGGGCGGCATCAGAGCAACCGTCTCGATCGTGCTGTCCAGGTCATGCTCGAACAGCATCGCCAGATCAATGCTGCCGGCGGTAAGGGCCTGCACCAGTTCCTGCTGCTCGCCATCGCGAATACGGATCTCCACACCCGGCCAGCGCTCGTTGAAACCGGCGATCAAGCGTGGCAGGTAGAGCGGCGCTACTGTTTCAAAACAACCAATATCGATCTGCCCCGCCACCACATCATTGTCTGCTAGCGCATTCTGCTCAAACTCGTGAGCGACCCGCAGCAGCTCAAGCGCTTTTCGGTAAAAACGCGAGCCGCTCGGCGTCAGTGAAACACCCTGCGCGTGATGCCGGATAAACAGCTGAACGCCAAAGCTCTCTTCAAGGTGTTTGATCGCGGTCGACACCGACGGTTGAGCGATATAGAGCTTGCGAGAGGCTTCGGCCACGCTGCCGCAATCGGCGGTGGTGACAAAATATCGAAGCTGTCGCAGGTTGTAAGCGGCCATGCGGACCTCCAGAAAACACAATATCAAGCGCAAAAGATCGGCAGCTCCGAGGATCGCGACGGCGCATGTAGCGATGCACGACCAAGCCTGAACATACCCGAGGCGGAAAACCCCGGGCATCTATTTTTTAAGGTTTGTAGCAACAAACTTAATAATTTATCTATCCCCACGCATTGCACATGATCACTCCAACAAGAAAAGCGTCGTTCGCGCGGCGCTCACTGAAGTACGTCCACGTACTCACTTTGCCTTGGAGTCCGTCATGGTCACCGCAACAACACCCAGTGCCCCACTCATCGAAAAACACACGATTGGATACGTGCCTCCCGAAGATCGCCACGGAAAAGTCAGGGACCTGTTCACCCTCTGGTTCGGCGGCAACATCGCACCCTTGCCCATCGTCACCGGCGCCTTGGGTGTGCAGCTGTTTCACCTGAACCTGGTGTGGGGCATCGTCGCCATTCTAGTCGGGCATCTGGTCGGCGGCGTGCTGATGGCCCTGCACTCGGCGCAAGGTCCGCAAATGGGCATTCCGCAGATGATCCAGAGCCGCGCCCAGTTCGGCTCGCTCGGCGCACTGCTGGTGGTGCTGATCGCCGGCATCATGTACATCGGCTTCTTCGCCTCCAACATCGTCCTCGCCGGCAAGTCCCTGCACGGCGTGGTCGACAGCGTGCCGGTGCCGGTGGGCATCGTCATCGGCGCCCTCGGTTCGGGCATCATCGGGATCATCGGCTACCGCTTCATCCATGTGCTCAACCGCATCGGCACCTGGGTACTCGGCGCCGGCATCGTGCTGGGCTTCGGCTACATCTTCACCCACGTGCAGACCGCCGACTTCCTCACCCGCGGCAGCTTCAACATCTCCGGTTGGCTGGCTACTGTGTCGCTGGCCGCGCTCTGGCAAATCGCCTTTGCACCCTACGTGTCCGACTACTCGCGTTACCTGCCGGCCAATGTGCCCGTGGCCTCGACTTTCTGGACCACTTACCTCGGCACCGTGCTCGGCTCCAGCCTCTCGTTCATCTTCGGCGCCGTCGCGGTACTGGCAACACCCGTCGGCATGGACACCATGGACGCGGTCAAACTCGCCACCGGTTCCATCGGCCCATTGATGCTGTTGCTGTTTCTGCTCAGCGTGATCAGCCACAACGCCCTCAACCTGTACGGCGCCGTGCTGTCGCTGATCACCCTGGTACAAACCTTCGCCGCTCGCTGGATTCCGACCGCCAAGAGCCGCGCCGTCATCTCGATCATCGTCCTCGCCGCCTGCTGCTTCGCCGCCGTCGGGGCCTCCGCCAACTTCATCGGCCACTTCGTCGACATGGTGCTGGTGCTGCTCGTGGTGCTGGTGCCGTGGACTGCGATCAACCTGATCGACTTCTATGCCATTCACAAAGGTGAGTACGACATCGACTCGATCTTCCACGTCGATGGTGGGATTTACGGACGCTACAACCCGCAGGCACTGCTGGCCTATGCGATCGGGATTGCCGTGCAGATTCCGTTCATGAACACACCGCTGTACGTCGGGCCGATTTCGGCGCACATCGACGGGGCGGATTTGTCCTGGTTGGTGGGGTTGCTGATTACTTCGCCGTTGTATTGGTGGTTGGCGAATCGTGACAGCGCCTACAAGCGTCGGTTGTCGGCCGGGAAACTGGCTACCGCCCTGTAAGGGACAGCGAGCAGCTTTTTAAGCTTAAAAACGCACGCGTCCGGCAAAGGCATCTACCGACACCGCGTTGGCACGGGTTGTTGCAGTATTCGGTGCCGCGTAGCCGCACTGTGCTTATCTGTTTGCCAATCGTCGCGCCACGTGCATCAAAGTGTTGGTGCACGACGGGTTGGGTATTTGGCCATGATCCGTATGCTTACCTGAAAGACCTTCTCACGCGCCTGCCGACGCAGCGGGCGAGTGAAGTTGCTGATCTGTTACCGAATAATTGGGCAACCAAATCACAGAATTAAAGGGAATTAACCATGGAAATAGATCACATTTTTATTTGCGTGAATGATGACGGTCGAGGCGCTGACGCACTGAAAGCCCTCGGGCTTGCTGAAGGGACGCCAAACGTACACCCAGGCCAAGGCACTGCCAATAGAAGGTTTTTCTTCCGAAACTCTTTCATTGAGCTTTTACATCTCACCGATGAGTTAGAAGCTCAAAGTCAGTTAACAGCGCCAACCCAACTCTTTGACCGCCTCAAGTGCGCAGATGGAGTCTCCGCGCCCTTTGGAATTTGCTTCAGACCATCCATCGTAGGCGAGAAGCCAATATTTCCGGTCTGGGAATATCGACCTGTTTACTTACCAGCTGCCCTGAAAGTCGACGTGGGGCATGCGCCTATATCCGAACCGATGTGGTTTTTTCTTTCGTTTGCCAAAAGACCAGATGAGGCTCCGATTGAGCGAGCACAGCCGTTTGAACATCCCAACGGCTTTCGCGACATTTCATCTGTGCGAGTTACCACTCCCAACAGCCAAGCTTTTTCTACCCCTGCCAACTGCGCAAACCAGCTGAAAGGATTTGAAATTGTTCGTGGTGATGAGCATCTGGTCGTATTGGAAATCGATCATGGCGCAAGCGGCCAGACACACGATTTCCGTCCAGGGTTGCCGATGATTATGAACTGGTGATGCATTGACCTAACCATTCAGCCAACATCTCGTTCTGATCCCAACGCTGGTGGCGCTGGTGTGTGCTTCATTGAGGTTTGGATTCAGAGGGGTGTTGGCCGGGCGCTTACTAAAAAACCCGCACGGTGTTGCTAATGCCGATCAGTTAAGCGAATTCCCACAGGTTCCGCACCTTAACTGACTGGCATTACACCCTGTTGCGGGTTTTTTCTGCTGTTTTTTGCTGGGTGTTCAATAGAATGCTCAGATTGAAAAGCCGGACACTGTCGCGTCATACAGTGCTACGAGCCCCCCTATGAACACCCATTTTGAGAGAGCAGCATGATCGAGGTCACCGAGGTTTCCATTGCCCAACTACGGGCTGCGCTCGAATCGGGCCAGACCACGGCGGTTGAACTGGTGCAGGCCTACCTCGCCCGAATCGATGCCTACGACGGCCCCGACACACCCACCGCCCTTAACGCGGTGGTGGTGCGCAACCCCGAGGCGCTGAACGAGGCGCAGGCGTCCGATGCCCGCCGCGCCAAAGGCGAAACACTGGGGCCACTCGATGGCATTCCCTACACGGCCAAGGACAGCTATTTGGTGAAGGGGCTGACCGCCGCGTCCGGCAGTCCCGCCTTCGCCAAGCTGATTGCCCATCGCGATGCGTTCACCATCGAACGGCTGCGCGCGGCCGGCGCCATCTGCCTGGGCAAGACCAACATGCCGCCCATGGCCAACGGCGGCATGCAACGCGGGGTCTACGGCCGTGCAGAAAGCCCCTACAACGCTGACTACCTCACCGCCCCCTTCGCCTCCGGCTCATCGAACGGCGCCGGTACCGCCACCGCCGCCAGCTTCGCAGCCTTCGGCCTGGCGGAAGAAACCTGGTCGAGCGGACGCGGCCCAGCCTCGAACAACGGACTGTGCGCCTACACGCCATCACGCGGGGTGATCTCGGTGCGCGGCAACTGGCCGTTGACGCCGACGATGGACGTTGTCGTGCCGTTTGCCAGAACCATGGCCGACCTCCTCGAAGTGCTCGACGTGGTGGTCGCCGAAGATCCCGACACACGCGGCGACCTATGGCGGATGCAACCCTGGGTGCCGATCCCGAGCGTCGCCTCGGTGCGTCCCGCGTCCTATGTGGCGCTTGCCGCCAATCCCGATGCACTCGCCGGAAAACGCTTCGGCATTCCCCGGATGTACATCAACGCCGACACCGAAGCCGGCACGTCTGAAGCGCCGGGCATCGGTGGCCCAACCGGGCAGCGAATCAACACCCGCGCCTCGGTGATCGGGCTCTGGGAACAGGCTCGCCAGGCACTCGAAGCCGCTGGCGCCGAAGTGATCGACGTCGACTTCCCGCTGGTCTCCAACTGCGAAGGCGATCGCCCCGGTGCGCCGACCGTGTTCAATCGCGGCATCGTGTCCAAAGAGTTCCTCCACCATGAACTGTGGGACCTGACGGCGTGGGCGTTCGATGACTTCCTGCAAGCCAACGGCGATCCGAAATTGAACCGCCTGGTCGACGTCAAAGGACCGCTGATCTTCCCGCACGACCCAGGCACCCTGCCCAACCGCGAAGGCGACCTCGCCGCCGGCATGGACGAGTACGTGCGGATGGCCGAACGCGGCATTACCCCGTGGGACCAGATCGCCACCGTGCCCAACGGACTGCGCGGGCTTGAACAGACCCGCAAAATCGACCTTGAAGACTGGATGGACCAACTCGGCCTCGACGCCGTGCTATTCCCAACCGTCGCCGACGTCGGCCCGGCAAATGCCGATGTCGACCCGACGTCGGCGGACATCGCCTGGAGCAACGGCATCTGGGTCGCCAACGGCAACCTCGCCATCCGCCACCTCGGCGTGCCGACGGTCACTGTACCGATGGGTGTTATGCCGGACATTGGCATGCCGGTCGGGCTAACCTTTGCCGGTCGTGCGTATGACGATTCGACGTTGCTGCGGTTGGCTTCGGCGTTCGAGGCGACGGGGACGAAGCGGATGATTCCGCCAAGGACTCCGGCGTTGCGCAAGTAAATGGCTATGTAGTGGAATGACAGGCGGATGCGACGTTGCGTCCGCCTTCTGCTAGATTTGCCACCCCAATGTCACAACAAGGAATGTTTGCACATGAAATTCGGCTACATGATCATCTACGTCCCGGACGTTGCAGCCTCACTCCAGTTCTTCTCATCCGCCTTCGGGATTGCCACCCGCTTCCTCCACGAATCCGCCACCTACGGCGAACTCGAAACCGGCGAAACCACCCTGGCATTCGCCGCCGACGAACTCGCGGCGATGAACTTCAGCACCGGCCACATCTCGGCCCACGCCTCCCCCAAACCACTGGGCATCGAAGTGGGCCTGGTGACCGACGACGTCCCCGCCGCCCATGCCAAAGCGCTACACGCCGGCGCCACTGAAATAGCCGCCCCCCTCATCAAACCCTGGGGGCAAACCGTCTCCTACGTTCGCTGCCCGGACGGGACATTGGTGGAGCTTTGCACGCCAGTGCAGGCGTGAGCGACAGGCGGGGCGAAAGGGAAATACCGGGACAGACCGCGATTTAAAAAAGCCCTTGAATTCGGGGTCTGCCCCAAATCCATTTCATTCTGGCGACGTACTAAAAAATGAAATCGTTGGTAAGCAAAATTAGAGGGCTGCATGACAGAATCCGCTTCTAAACCAAGCATGAGTGTCCAGATTGCTTATCTGAAGGAAGCGTTAGAACTCAATATCCTTGAGATTTCCGACATCATTCATTGGGCGGATGAAGAGATAAATCGCCAAGCGAGTCCTTCCTACGAACTGATAGAACTTGCCCTGATGGGCAAATCAAACCGCTATGACGTTGCGAACCAATTGCTCCGGGTCGTAACACCGTCCATGAGCAGCGCCGAGACACTGCCCTACGTCTTGGCGGCAGCACATAAAAAACTTCTTGATGCACCTGACTTCGGAAAGGTTTTAGCCGAAGGACTGTATCGGACTTGGGTAAAGGCCGACTGCAATTTTCCAGAGGCTCTTAGCCCGTGCGGATACTTTGACGATGCCTACAGCTTGGCCGAAAGCGGCACATTTGGAACAGTCGACCAGATCAACCAAGAGCTGCTTGAGTTCACAGCCGGGTTTCTGAGTTGGGATTGGGCAGCAAGGCGGGATGTGCAATAGGTACTTGCGCGCGCCTTCAGAACGGTAACTACTCTCCGCTTTCGGCTAACGTTGAAATCGTAGTTTGTCCCCGAATCCAAGCCCCCACTCGATCGATGTGAGCTACCGAAGGTTCGGGCCGCGTTCGGGCGATCTTTTGATCTTCAGCTCCGAAACTATCGTAGGAAACCACCCACCGTGGCGAGGGAGCTTGCTCCCGCTGGGCTGCGAAGCAGCCCCAAGCCCTCCCCCGCAATTTCCTCAGACACTCCGCAACGCCCGGTTTACGGTAAATACGCCGCCGAACATGGACAAACCACATCGCCGCAATGACCGCCCAGCGTCCTACCCCCCGGTTGCGGCGCCAGAAGCCGACACCTATATTTGAGTCGTCGCTGACATTGTTGGCGACAGGGTTTCGCAGCCCTAAGAAGAGCACCAACAGCGTCAGGCAAGACACAGCCGATTTCCGTCTGTGAATTGGTTCTGACGGTTGTGATTTATCTTTTTAGGATTAAAACCATGACAACTCAACACCCGCCCCACCGCTTCACCCCCATGTCCCAATTCGCCACCGACTGCCCAGTCCTGCATATCGACAGCGACGCCCCGCTCCGCGAACTCCACAACTGCGTCAGCGAACGCCTCAACGCCGTCCTCAAATACCTGAACCTGATGGCCTGCACCAGCCTCCCCGACTACGCCGAGAACGACATCAACACCGTTACCAACATCGCTCGGATCATGGTGCAGGATGTGGCTGATGTGTTTGGGGTGATTGAACAGCGTGGGTTTGATATGCCCAAGGGGCAGTGACCCGCATTTAGTCGCAAAAAAACCGCAATTGCTGCGGTTTTTGTTGCCTGCTTGCATTCCGTTTTTTTCCTGCGGACAGCGGTTAATCGATTACGACTGACCGCTTCCGGCCCAGAGTGTGTAGAAACGCTTCGCCAAAATTGAAGCGTGCGCGTCTATGTTAAATCTGAAATTTATCGGCACGTCAGCAGATGTGGATTTCGCGTAGAAGCGCGATTTCCAGTCCGGTTTTGAGTACCTGTCGCGCTCAAAAACGTTTTTACACAGCCTCGGCCAATAGCTGCCTGTCGGATCCGACTGAAATCGCCCCTTAGCTGCCGGTGAGCAACTGTAGAGTTCGGCCATTGAGGACGTGTGCGCTTCTCAAACGAAATCACACAAATCCACTTTGACCTTTGCCGAACTCTGTTCGCTTGCTGAAAGCCGTGTTGCCCGCAAATAGCGTCCTCCGTCTAAAACAAGCAATCCAACCGCAGTCCAGATTGGCATATATGTCAGCCACTGCTCAGCCTTGATCTGCTCGCCCAGGATCAATGCCACTGCGACCATCAGTATCGGCTCAACGTAACCCAGTAAACCGAACAGGCTGAATGGTAGATGCTTCCCTGCAACGGTGTAGGACATGAATGCCGCCGAACTGATGACTGCCAACAGTGCAAGCAACAAATACAGATTTGGCACCTGAGTGAACACACCCGGCGTCGACCTATCCCCCAACGCAAAATAGGCGGCAACCGGTAGCGTGAGCAAAATGTCAAACCAGAGGCCGCCGAGACTCGCCGTAGAGAGCTTACGCCGCAACATGAAATACAGAGGAAAACCGAAGGCAACCAACAGCGTTGACCATGAGATTTTCCCGACTTGATAAAGCTCATTGAGCGCGCCTAGTCCAGCGCAAAGGGCGGCAATTTTTTGTGTCGATGTTAGCTGGTCACCGTAGATAACCTTGCCGATCAGTAGCATTACAAGAGGCAGCAGGAAATAGCCAAGTGAAACATCAAGGCCATGCCCGTTGAGCGGTGCCCACATGAATAGCCATTGCTGTGTACCCAGCAGAGCGCTGCTCAAGCAAAGTCCGATGAGTAACCGTGGCTTATGCCTAAGGCGTTGCCAAACGGCCTTCACTTGGCACCATGCTCCGCTAATTATTAAAAAAGCGGTGATACAAGGCAGCATCAGCAGCATGCGCCAGCCAAAAATTTCCTCTCCATTGAGTGGGGAAAACAAGGTTACGTAGTAGTAAAGGGTGGCAAAAAGGCATGATGAAGTAATAGACAGAGCGACACCTTTGAACAAGGGGCCTCCATTTGTTTGAAGTGGGAATTAATCAGACGGTCAAATAGCCCATGGGGGCGCGGGGATAAATTTTGACTCGATCCATTGTTTGAAGGCTATTACTACGGCGCTGGGAAACTTAGCTGACGGCCTGACCAGGTAAACCCCTCCGGCGGTGTCCAGCTGCCAGTCCGGGAGAACATGAAGCAACTTTCCGGCCGCAATGTCATGACGCATCAACCATTCGCCAGCACCCAGTATTCCTGAATCAGCGCAAGCCGCGGCAAGTAATGATTCGCTGTCGTTGGCCGTCAGGTTTCCTTTTGGCGAGACGGTCTGAAATTCGCTGCCGCGATAAAGTCTCCACTGCGGAAAAGACGTAAGACCACTGAAGCGAAGGCAATTGTGCTCGATTAGATCGTGTGGGTTTTCGGGCATGCCGTGCTTTTCGATGTAAGCCGGCGAAGCACACAGAATCCGGCGATGGTCACTTAGTTGCATGGCTATTAGTCGGTTGTCTTCCAATTCTCCGATTCGGATCGCAACGTCAAATCCTTCGTCAATGATGTCGACCAGACGTTCGCTATAGTCTGCGAGAATCGAAACGTGCGGATGATCCCTGAGAAACTCCGGCAACATCGGGCCAAGCCAACGCCGTCCCATGGCTGCCGGCAGTGCGAGTCGCAATGTACCTCGAACTTCGCTGGCACCTTCCGCCGCCTGCTGCTGCGCTTCATCCATCAGGCCTATGGCCGCGCGCAGACGCTCCTCAAGCTTGGCGCCTACTTGCGTAATTCGAACCTGCCGGGTTGAGCGCTCGACGAGACGGACACCGAGGCGCTTTTCCATCGCGGCCAGTCGTTTCGAGACGATGGTAGGGTGTCGCTGCAGAAGCCGGCCTGCAGCGACAAAGGAGCCTTGCGAGGCAACTGCCAGAAACGCAGCGATTTCGTCACTGTGCTGATTATTCAGAACGTCAAGATTCATGGTTTTAGAATGATAGCCCCCGATGACCGCCCCGACTCCAACGCTGTATGCGCCTGCGATGCATCTTTCAGAGCGTAGCTGGCCCAGATCCGGGGCTTAATAATACCCGCACCTACGGCGGCCAACACATCCTGCGCCCGCTCTTGGTACTCAGTGACACTGGCGGTGTGCGCTGCCAGCGACGGACGTGTCAGGAACAGCGAACCTTTAGCGTTGAGCGTCGACAGCTCTACAGCCGAGGGTGCACCTGACGAAGCCCCAAACGATACCATTAGCCCTCGTGGCCGGAGGCTATCCAAAGACGCCTGGAAAGAAGCACGGCCGATTGGGTCGTAGACCACGTCGACCTTTCTGCCTTGGGTAATACGGCTGACCTCGGATGGCAGGCTGTCGGCATCGAACACCAGCACTTCATCACAACCCGACGCCTGCGCTTTTTCGATACTGGCCTTTTTGGAAACCACGCCGATTACTGTCGCCCCCAGGTGCTTGGCCCATGGCACCATGATTTCCCCCAGTCCTCCCGCCACACCATACATCAGGATAGTTGTGCCCTGAGCGACAGGATAGGTGGTTTTTAACAGGTACTGCGCCGTGATGCCCTTGAACATCACGGCGGCGGCATCATCGAACGACAAAGCGTCTGGTATCTTCACCAGCCGCTCGCCCGGATAAAGTCGGGCCGACGCATATGAGCCAATGGGGCCGGTGGCATAAGCGACACGATCGCCAACTTGCACGTTGCTGACACCTTCACCAATGATGACGACCCGTCCGGCTCCCTCCAATCCGAGTCCGGATGGCAGCGCAACAGGCACTACGCCCTTGCGGTGAGTCACGTCGAGGAAGTTGACCCCAACGGCCTCCTGTTCAATCCAAACCTCGCCTGGCCCTGGCAATTGTTCACTCAGCGGGTCCAGGTTCAATACCTCAGGCGCGCCGAACTGGTTAAAGCGGATAGCGGATACCATGGTCGTTTCCTCCAGAGTCAGAAGCTGTTTCCAAACAGATGCCGCCAGTGTGAGAACTGATCCTCTAATGAACAAGATGGGCTGATTGCAGAACATTAATGCATGGATTGCAGCAATAACATCCTTGAATTAGGTGCTGCGTAAAGCGATGAGGGACGAAGCAAAGCTGAAGATACCGAGGTAGTCGCTACGTGTCCGCAACGAGTCGAAGCAATCGTTCACGAACGGCTGGTATTGGCCGATGCTGTTGAAAAAGTCGGTCCGCCCAAACTGCCAGATCATTAACTGGTGAAAATGCCTTTTTTGCATGTCGCTACGTGAATTCTGAGTCCGGAAGCTCCTGCCAAAAGTAAAGATTTCAATCTCGGACGCGTACTTTTCTGCTGTGCAAACCATGGCCGACTTTTTCAACGGAATCGGCCGATTTCTGCCTTTGGCCAACGGCAGCTTTGGTGGCATTGGTGCCGCCACTACACCGGGTCAGGATGACGACCAGCAATCAAAGCCAAACGGTCTAAGCTCATCCGAACGGGACCTTATCGTGCTTCAGAAGACTCGCCATTTTGGTCGTATCGGCTTGCTGCTGGATGGGGCATGTCGATTATGCGCATCACGTTGCGCCGCCAACTCTCGCCGCCCAAGCGACACGCACATTGGCTCAAGGCCCCTTCCACGCCTACGTCCGGAGACACCATCATGATCCGCGCCCTGCTGACCGCTTTTATGCTGCTTGCTCTAAGCCTCCCGGCACAGGCTCAGGTGACGCCATTTCCTGCCTCCTTTCGTATTCAGGACATCCCTGTAGAAGGCGTCACACTCCATGTGCGCGTCGGTGGCAAGGGGCCGGCCGTGGTGCTGTTGCATGGCTTTGGCGATACCGGCGATATGTGGGCGCCATTGGCCGCCGATCTGGCCCGGGATCACACGGTCGTGGTGCCGGACCTTCGCGGCATGGGCTTGTCGTCGATCCCGGACGGCGGCTACGACAAGAAAACCCAGGCGGGCGACATCCGTGCGGTGTTGGCCGCGCTGGGTATCGAACACTCAGTGGTCATCGGCCACGACATCGGTACCATGGTCGCCTTCGCTTACGCCACGCGTTATCCGCAGCGTACTGATCGCCTGGTGGTGATGGATGCGCCCGTGCCGGGCATTCCGCCCTGGAACGACATTGTCCGCTCACCGATGCTTTGGCACTTCGACTTCGGCGGGCCGGATGCTGAACGCCTGGTGGCCGGTCGTGAGCGCATCTACCTGGACCGGTTCTGGAATGAGTTCGCGGGCAACCCCACCAAGGTGGATGAAGCAACCCGCCAGCATTACGCCAAACTCTATGCCCGCCCCGGCGCCATGCGGGCAGCCTTCGCCCAGTTTCGCAGCATCCGTCAGGATGAGGTGGACAACAAAGCGTCGATGGCGACACGACTGACCATGCCGGTGCTGGCCATTGGGGGTGAAAAATCCTTTGGAGCCAATGAAGCGATCGTGATGCGTAATGCAGCGGACAAGGTCACGGAAGTGGTGGTGCCTGGGGCAGGACATTGGCTGATGGAAGAGGCACCGACACAGACTATTCGGGCTGTTCGCGACTTTATTGCGCAGTGATGGGTCGAGATCTCGGAAAGTTTTTTGGAAGGCCCTGCACTCAGGGTCAGCCCCGCGGTAATTTAAGGGGCTAGACGATAGCTGTAAATAAATCTGAAAATCATCTAGCTAGCCTACCCACCTCTCGCCAGGGTCGATCAATGCCGCTGAGCTTTCATAAAATGCACGCCAATGGCGATGACTTCGTTATCGTGGACTCGCGAAACTCGTCCAATCCAATGACAAGTAACATGGCTCGGCGGATGGGGGATCGGAACCGGGGAGTCGGATTCAATCAACTCGTAGTGGTGCTCGATTGCGATGATGCAGATGCGCGCTTGATGTTTTGGAATGCAGATGGCTCCACGCTGGACACTTGTGGCAGCGCAACGCGGGGTGCCGCGGATATGCTGATGCGCGAATCAGATATTACTTCGCTAGCGCTCCGAACCAACCGTGGTCTACTAACGTGCGAACGAACCTCAACCGGCGCAATTTCTGTCGACATGGGAGAGCCGCTTTTCGGCTGGTCGGATATTCCTCTGGCTCTGGAAATGGATACTGCTGTTTTGCCACTTGCTGGCAGCCCAACAGCTTGCAGCATGGGAAATCCGCACTGCACCTATTTTGTGGATGATCTAACAGCTGTCGATATCGCGACAATTGGACCGACAATTGAAACCGCCCCCCTATTTCCCCTCAGGACGAACGTGCATTTCGTCCAGATCATTAACCGAAAGCACATTCGATTGCGCATTTGGGAGCGCTGGGGCGGTATTCCGCTTGGTTCAGGCTCCTGCTCATGTGGCGCCGCTATTAATGGAATACGTCGTGGCTTGTTAGACAATTCCGTTGAGGTTGAATGTGATGGCGGAACTGTAACGGTTCAATGGGATGGCGTGGGACCGGTCTTTCTCATCGGACCGGTAGAGACGATTTTTTCGGGAATAATTACAGATGGCCTGGTACAGGCTTTGTAGTTTCTATATCTGTGATAAACAGCGAAATTAATCATTCACAACCAAAAGTTGGTACTTATTGCGCAACAAAGGGGACACCCATTCGCGTCGCTTACTCGGAGCTGCACTCCGCAGCCCTCCCCTAAACCAAACATTAGGCTTCGTATGCATCCAGTAGCGAAAAAATATTTTGAGTTACATCCAGAGAAACAAAAAAAGGTCCAGATTGATCTTTGCAAAAAGGCTTATAAGCTTTGGCTTAACTACACCAGCAACAACGGAATCACTGAATACCGTGAAACCATTGCAGGAACAGTGCAAAAAATTGACTTTTCTTTACCCTGCGACGCAATAGAAGCAGTCATCCATGGTAAAGACGAATTAAATATTAATGAGCGATACTTAGAACCTGCTGCGGCCCTACAAGACGAAGATCTAAAATTTAGCGCCGACATGGAAATGGCATATTATTCAATTTACAACCTTTACCAGCACCACATAACAGGGAAGCTAGGTGATAGCTGGATTATAGTTAATCAGGCTCTATCAGCACTCGGAGAGCACAATACGATTAAACATTTAGAAGCTGCAATTAATAATGCAGCCTAACCCTATACAAAGGTGACAGATCTATTTACTCAAATAGATCTGTCACCTTTTTCCTAAGCAGATTTCCGGCCCGCTGATTAACCAAACGCTGGCAGATTTTACGTAGCAACGCCGACTTCAAAACGGCGCATGCGTTTTCACCCAGCCTGGGGCGAAAGTGGACGCTCGCATCACCTGTGCTAACGTACAGCGAAATTTTCAGGCTCGCTCGACCGAAATGAATACTTCATACCTCGATCCACTGCGTCAGACTATCGGCCAGCTTCCCATCTCCCCACCACCGTCCCCTTGGGAGATCGCCGCTCAGTTTGCCGTGGGAAGCCTTCTAGAAGTTGGTTTCGACCGCGACTCCGAACTGTTACTGGTGACCTCCAGCTCAGGACGTAGCGTTATCGATTGCCTGACAGGTCAGAAGATCGCAAGAGACTATACGGAGGATGTCGAAAGTAATCAGTACCTGGAGGCTGAAGGTATCGGTCCACTGACAGGCAAGACTATCCCCATGGCCGGTATCAATGGAGGCAGCCTGCCTGTGGGTGCTTTCGACGGTTGGGTGATCGAGAACGTTCCCTTGAATTGGCCGTGCCATCATTTACTTCTGGTCGAGCCGGGTTCATGGCTGTATGGCGCCCGATATAAACAGGCCAGTGCCTTTCACAAACTGGCGATCGAGATCGGACTGAGAGCTTTCGGGTTCTCCTATACTGGCCAAACCTTAATTATCGCTACATCGGACAGCCTGATCGTTTACAGGCGTAGCACAACACCAAACGCTGCTCTGTGAGTTCAATGTCCGTCTATAGAGAACAAAGGGGCCACAGATTTATTTTTGGGCCAAGATTTGTGCCTAGGAGCGGAACCCGCCAAGGCAGTAAATAAATCCCCCCCTTCCTGTTTTTGTATAAAAGGTAGACATCACTGTGGAGAGATTCTCAATTTATAGCGGAGATGTTTTGGTAGGGCACTCGACACTCGAACAAGGGGATCCACCCATGGGCGTAGTTTTTGGTCAGTTCGAACCTGCCGATGGGTATTCTGTAATCCAGAATGAATGTTGCACAAACCATCACGATCAGTCCGCACTAAATATTTCTGTTCAGACTGAAGCAGGTATGGTTATTCCATGCGCTGGCGTGAGCATCCTGGATTATTCGAAAGAGCTTCTGCCTCCTTGCATTGAGATAAATATACTCGGCGTTCCATATCACTTATATGAGAAATTATTTACTCAACACATTGCTTCGTACGAATACCAGTTTAGTTAAACGAATGTGAAGGCAGCCCCAATGACGTCAAACGGACTACCTATAAGGGAATTTCTTGCAAGGCCCTGTCTCCAGGGCCTGCCAGACAATAGCGGTCAGTAAACCTGCACCCGCCACAGCTCCCGCGAGGAGGAAGCCGCCGACATCGGCAGTCGGCCGTGCAGCGTCCGATAGTTGTCGACCAGCACCAGATCACCTTCGCTCCATTGATGGGCGATCAGGCAGTCCGGGTCATAAACCAGCGCGTTGACCTGTTCAAGCAGCGCCTGTTGGGCCTCCTCGTCATGGTCCTGCACAGACTGGCTCAGGGTCTGCAATGCCGAGTCGGTGCCCTCTTGGTAACGCAGGATGAGTTCGCCGCTACGGGGGTTATGATCCACCAGGCTGTACATGCGCGGCGAACCACCGAAGTAGGTCATCTTGGTGTAGTAGGTGATGTTCACCGCCTGCCATTGTCGGGCGACTTGCTGCCCGACTTTTCGCAGCACGTTTCGGCTGTCGACGATGGTGGTCTGCCCCTCGCCCGGTTGCGGCGCTGTCTTGCAATACAGCATGAATTTGCTGGCGCAGAATTTCGGATTGCGCTGAACCTGTGCGTCGCTGTCGGGCAGCATGTTCAGGTCCCAGTGCAAAGGCGTTTTCTCCAGCGAGTGCACCACGCCTTGAGGTTTGTCCGCGGGCTTGACCACATGCACAGCACCGAAGGCCCACTCGTACAGCGTGCCAAAGCGTTCGCAGCTGCGAGCAAAACTGTCCTGGTCGTCGAAGCGACAGCCCTTGAGACAGACGAAACCAAAGGTTTCCACCAATGCCTCCAGCAGGCCGCTGGACAGTCGCTCGAAACCCAGCCCCAGCGGGTCTCGCACCACCAGGCCAAATAGCGGAAGCTTTTGCAGTTCGTATTCGAAACCTTGGGCCTGCGGGGTTTCTGTTTGGTGGTAGAGCCATGGCCGCCCCTGCCAGGTGACCAGCACATGGTGGTCGAGGTCGACCTGGGCCCGTGCGCGAAGACGCTGGCTACCATCGATGTTGCACACCGGCACGGCATGCCAGGGGCTGTCGACACGGGTCAGCCCTTCAGCCAACCCAAAGGTAAATTTGGGCCCGGCATTGCTGTACTGATGAACCGATAATCGAATGTCATCGCCGAAGAAACGATCCACTGCCGCATTCAATGCCTGCCCGCGAAACATCATCTGGTAGGCTTTGAAGTTGATTTGCTGCAGGTACTCGTCCTCGCTCTGCCCGCCCTCACGGCACAGGCGCAGGTCGTTGTACAAATGACTACAGAGGTTGTCATGAGCCTGGCTGAGGGATTCATCGTGCCGGCTCTGCTCGATCAGTTCTCCAAGGTTTTTCCAGGGTAGACGGGCCTGCTTGACCAGGCTGGCGCGAACCGCCTCGGCACTACGGGCCTGCGGGAACAGGTCTTCCATGCTGACCCACTGAATCGTATGGGTGGTGCACAGTTCACGCAAAGCCCGGTTGTAGGCTGCGCGAACGTCGTCGGCCACCCCAACAATGTCATTGAACGTCGTCCCGTCGCTGAGGATCGACACCACACAGCCCGGTGCGTGCAACGCGGCGATGGCTTGTCCGAGCTGGTCGAGGCGCTCGATGGCCATCACCTCACCATAATCCGGCAACACGCCGAATGTCTGGTCACTGGCATTTGGCGACTTGCAGGGAAAACCTGGCAGTACCAGACGCACTGGCAGGTTCTGATCAAAGCACTGCCCCAGGCTGCGAGCCAGATGCGCTCTGCCTTGTGTTTCGAAACAATCATCCGAGCCTTTGAGCAGATAACCAGCCAGCAAATCGCTGACGGCAGCGATCCAGGCATCTCTATGTTCCATAGAACAACTTCCTTGAGGGTTTGTGTATCAATAGGATTTGACGGTATCGCCATGCTCGGTGAACGCATGCGCTGTCCCGCAGACTTGCTGCAGAATGCGCAACAACCCGGCCGGTTGCTCACAGCAGAAGTTCGGAGCTTGGGCCTTCAAAGTATGAGTCAGGCCATACCCCCAGGTGACTGCTGCCGAGTACATACCTGCAGCACGGGCGGTTTTCAGGTCGATCTCTGTGTCACCGACGAACAAACAGTGTTGCGGATCAACCGACAACCGCCGGGCGGCTTCCCATGCCACATCTGGCTGAGGTTTGAGTGACCTGCCCGTGCGATGCCCCAGAATCGGCCCGAAAGTATTCTGCGGCAGCAATGTTCTGGAAACCTGCAAGGCCATTTCCTCGGCCTTGTTGGTCACGATAGCCAGCGGCAGCTGTAACTGGCGGCAGCCTTCGAGCAATTCCAATACACCGCTGAATGGCCGGGAAAATTGAACCAGGTTGTGCTGATATAGCGTCACGTAGCGCTGGTGCAGGGCGATCGCATCAGCGATACCAAACTGCGCAGCAACCCGCTCAATCATCGCAGTGGTCCCGCCACCGATATACCCCCGCACTGTTTGCGCAGTCAGCGTCGGGTAACCGTGTTCGAGTAACACCTGGTTCAGACACCAGGTGATGTCAGGCAAGGTGTCCACCAAGGTTCCATCCAAATCGAAGAGTACGGCTTCGACCCGCAACCGAGACGTCATCATTGAGCACTGGCGTAGTGACAAGGACGCCCCTTGCGGAACACCAGACGGTGGTAGCGCTCATCGACATTACTGCGTTTTTCGAGGGTGACCACACCCCGTCGTTTGATTGCTACCGAATGCCAGGGAGTACGCCACAGGTCACTGGTTGGCACCAGCCGGATACCGATCTTCGTCGACACCGCCAGTTGCGGGTGAATCGACAGGCGCAGGCAATGCGGGTAGCGCGCCAGTAACAGCGCGCTCCAGGCTTCACTACGCTGAATCACCCGCTGGGAGGCCGGCTTGGCGACCTTCTTCACCGCATTCAGGCTCATGCCGGCGAATACCTTGAGCCCCGAGTAATCCTCGGAAAGAAAGCGGTGGATACCGCAGTACATCAACATCATGTGCGGTTCATCCTTGAAGCGCTGCTGCAACAGGATCAATGACTGGCCGTGCTCAATCATCATCTCCTCACGCATGGCGTCCAGACAATCAAGCTGAGGATAGGCATCCCTGAGGTCGAAATGGGCGAACGTACCGGGATAAAGCTGTTCGGCGTAGTCCTGGATAGCGTCGGTGTAAGCCTTGACGTCAGAATCGGGAACATGCACCAAGTCAGAGAACACATAGCCATCGGAGCAGATATGAATCAGCGCGCCCGGCGCATAGATCTCCTGGATCTCCTCACACAGGCGGTGTAACTCGTCGATTGCATGGTGTTCAGCAAGATCAGGGAGATGGCTGAGGGTTTTCTTGCGGCTGGGCGACTTGCCGGGAAAGGCTGGCAAGACCATTTCGACCTTGCGACCGCTCTCGACCGCCTGCATTACCTTCGCCAGATGGGGTTCCAGCACCTGCAACGAAAGCTCATGATCCTGTTCCGGGGCGAGACTACGACGCCGAAACAGACATTCGAGGATTTGCCGGGCAATGTTCATGTGCGGGGTGTTCTGATGCGCATGCACCAGCTGACCGCCCGCCTGTTGGGCAACGGTATTTGAACCTTGCATAGACAATCCTTTGTGTGGTGAATAATGGCTGTTTTTTGGCCATTAGCAGATATGCCTTATCTGCGGGGCGGCTAAACTCCTACAAGTCGTGAGAGTTTGTCAATCGTGGCCATCAGGAATATTACGTCCTGCTCGAGCCCCCGCCCTCAGCGGTCTGCCGCCAGTTAAGCAATCAACCCCTGCCTAGCCTACAAAAACCCTTTCACCATCGGTACACAAGCCAACTGAAGCCCGGAAGGTGAATAGTAAGTAGCAGGTTCGTCACCCACGAAACCGCAGCGCCGGTAAAAGTCAGCTGCGTTGCAATCATTCGGAGCTCTCCTGGAAACCAGGAACGATTTCCGCCCTGTTTCCGATGCTATCCACCCAGTGCTCCCTGACAGAAATCCGACCCAGTCATTTCAACGGGTCATACGTGACCAATGTCTTCGGTTCCAGATACGCGCTCATCCCCCACCTGCCCATTTCGCGCCCAAGGCCTGAATGCTTGAATCCACCGAAGGGGGCACGCGGTTCGTGGGCCAGGGTGTTGATGAGCACACGTCCCGAATCGATCTGACGGGCGATATTCACACAGCGTTCGGGGCTCTTTCCCAGCACCAGGGCGCTCAGCCCATAGTCCGTATCGTTGGCAATGCTGATCGCATCAGCGTCATCCTCGTAGGGGATGATAGTCAGCACGGGGCCGAAGATTTCCTCACGCGCGATGCGCATCCGGTTGTTGGCATCAGTGAAGATCGTGGGCTTCACGAACCATCCGGCGTGCAAGCCTTCCGGGCGACCTTCGCCACCTGCCAGCAACCTCGCGCCTTCTTCCTGGCCGATACGGATGTAGCGCTGCACCCGTTCCCATTGTTTCTGGCTCACCATCGGGCCGATGTCGGTGTCGGCGTTGCGCGGATCGCCCGATTGAATCTGTGAGACGCCCTCCTTCGCAACCCTCTCGAACTCTGCCAGCCGGCTGCGCGGCACAAGGATGCGAGTGCCCGCGATGCAAGCCTGGCCGCTGTTGAGAAATCCGGCTTGCAGCACCAACGGCATGACCGCCTGGAAATCCGCATCGTCAAGCACCACGGTGGGCGACTTGCCGCCCAGTTCGAGCGTCACGCGCTTCATGGTGTCGGCACCGGTTCTTACCAGATGCTGGCCGACAGCGGACGAACCCGTGAACGAGATCTTGGCAACGTCGGGATGGCGGGCGATTTCCTCGCCAACCACATCGCCCCGTCCGTTGACGATATTGAATACACCCGGTGGCAGCCCCGCTTCGTGCAACGCCCTGACCACGACCTGCGTCTGCAACGCGCTCATCTCGCTGGGCTTGATGACGGCGGTGCAGCCTGCCGCCAGCGCGGTGGCCAGCTTGTTGCAGATGAAGCCCGCATTGCTGTTCCAGGGCGTGATCAGACCGGTAACGCCCACGGGCGTCAGAATGACCCTGGCCATGCCGACCTGTTCCTCGAAATCGAACGCCTCCAGTGCATCGATCGCTTGCGCAATCACATCAGCCGGATAAGTCGCCATCCAGCGCCCGCGAACCGCAGGCGCGCCGTATTCCACGAGGATGGCTTCCAGCAGCTCTTCCTCCCTTGCCGCCACGGCCCGGTGCATGCGTTGCAGTGCCGCAATGCGCTCCTCACGACTGGTGCGAGCCCAGGCCGGGAACGCAGCCTTGGCGGCTGCGATGGCACGCTGTGCGTCCAGTGCATCGCCCAGCCGAACCTGACCGATGACTTCTTCGGTGCTCGGGTTATGGAGGTCGAACCATTCCTGACCGTGAGGAATGACGAACTCGCCGTTGATGTAGATGTGTTCAATGCGCTGCATGGCGACTCCTCGTTCAAAATGACTCGCCTGAATCGAGCCTCTGTGAAGCTAAGTCTAAGAAGGGTTCATTGTTCCGATAAGCTATCCTTTGGCTTATGAAGCATCCGCATTTTCAGGACACTCCATGCACAGAACAGGAATGACCGAGCTGGAAGTGGTTCTGGCCGTTGCGCGCCGCAGCAGTTTTCGTGGCGCGGCACAGGAATTGGGCATGTCCACCACCGCCGTGAGCAGCGCGGTGGCCGGCCTGGAAGCGCGCCTGAAAGTGCGCCTGTTCAATCGCTCCACGCGCAGCGTTGCCCTCACCGACATCGGGCAACGCTATGTGGAGCGCATTGCCCCTGCATTGGCGCAGATCAAAAGTGCCGGCGAAGAGGCCAGCGTCGGCCCCGACGAACCCAGCGGCACACTGCGCATCAATGCACCGCATGGCGCGGCCTACCTGCTGCTGGAGCCGCTGTTCAAGCAGTACGCTCAGCGCTATCCCGAGGTGCGCATCGACATCGTCAGCGAATCAAGCATGGTCGACATCGTCGCCGGGGGCTTCGACGCCGGGATTCGCCTGGCAGAGTCCATACCGCAAGACATGATTGCCGTGGCGCTGTCAGGTGACATCCGGATGCTTGTGGTGGCAACGCCCGAGTATCTCGAACGCCACGGCGTGCCCGAGCACCCGCGAGACCTGCTCACCCATCAGAGCATCGGCATGCGCATGGCCCACGGTGGCCTCTACCATTGGGAACTGGAGCGCGACGGCCAGAAGTTGCCGATGGATCTGCCGGTGCGCTTCGCGTTCAACGAGTTGCTGGCCATCAAACAGGCCGTGTTGTTGGGCCTTGGCATCGGTTTCATTTCCGAGTGGTTCATCCAGGAAGAACTGGCAAGCGGCGCCCTGGTGCCGGTGCTGATGCCGTGGTGCCCGTCGTTTGGCGGGTTGAGGCTTTATTACTCGGGTCATCGCTTCGTGCCGGCGCGATTGCGCGCACTGATTGATCTGGTGCACGAGTTGCGGCCCAATCTGGTTTGATTCGGGCGACGAGTCGGCACGGGATGGCGCTTAACCGCAATCGAATATCGTGACTATTCTTTTCGGTCATAGAGCCAACAGGAGTTGCTCACAAACTCTGCCGGACGTACCCAGAACGGACTCAAGCCGCCGTCCCTCGTCGATTGTTATTACTCACCTCAAACTGCCCCACTAGCTTTTGCAGTTTGTTGGCATTGAGCCTCACTGCTTCAAACATGAATAACAAAGAGGTAACAAAGGGGACAGATTTATTTTTGACTAAAATGCTTCCCTAGTAGCGGAACCCGCTTAGGTGGTAAGTAAATCCGCGCCCCCTTTTATCTAGTGAGATTTTGACTGCACTTTGCCATTCACAAAGGTAACCACCATATATACGTACACTTCAGTACCCCACGTATAGACCTGTACACTTCCACTGGTGCCAGCTTCTTTTCCTGGTATTTTGACTATACTCAACACCTGCTGATACGTCATTCCAGGCTTTATCGCGTCATACTGCTCATCACTGATATCGGGGCGTTGCGCCTTGATAGTTTCCAGATCAGGAAAGCCATTTTGATAGGTAACAGAATTCCCACTTCCAGATATGACTGGGCTGTTGGCGCCACTACTGCTCTGCGAAACTGCTTTGTCCGGCAGCACTAATGCGCCTACAGATGCTATTGCTCCCAAGATCCCTGCATACAGTGCTACTTTCTTGACATTGACCATGTAACGTCCTTGATTTTTCTATTGAAAGCGGATTGGATCATCTGATCGAAAAGCGATGGGGGCAGATTTATTTTTTGACTCCAGATGTCAGTCTAGCAATGAAACTTTCTTCAGCAGTTCGTAAAGCCCATGAGGCACCAACGGCGATTCGTCAGTGAAGCTTGCGCAAGAATGCCACTTCGCTATGAAAGCAGCACCATCGCTCTCTTGACCGTTCAAGTGCGACAATTCGTAGACACCTGAATCCACAAACTTCGCATCGTACACCTGTACTATTTCGTGCCCTGGAGTGCCGTTGTACGTGAAGAGACTTTCAAGCGTACCGAGCAAGCGAACTTCTGTGATCGCTAAACCAAGTTCTTCCTGTACCTCTCGCACAACGGCCTGGGCACTGGTTTCGCCGAACTCGATGCCGCCACCGACCGGGCGGAAGAAGGTCTGTTTTTTGATGGGGTCGTAAGCTTCGTTGACCAGTATCTTTCCATCGTGATGGAAGACGCAGAGTGCGAGGGGGCGGATGCGTTGTGCGGTCATGAAGTAAAGTCCATTTATTTTGAAGAATGCCTGTAGCAACTGCCAAAGGCTGCTACAGGTCGGCGTCCATTTTAGATATCAGAAGTTCGCCGGGGTGTTAGCGCTGATGATTTCAGCCTCATCCGCCCCAATATTCCGAAACCGATGCGGCAGCGTCGTCGGAAAGTAATACCCATCCCCGGCATTCAACACACTAACCTGCCCATCCACGGTCAACTCAACCGTGCCCCGCGTCACCAGCCCACACTCCTCCCCTTCCACATGCACAATCGGCTCTTCCCCCGAACTGGCACCCGGCGCGTATTGCTCGCGCAACAGCCGCATCTGCCGGCTCGGCACCGACGCGCCAATCAGCAGCAACCGCAGGCCATCACGGCCCAGGTCGGGCTGCTCGTTGGCGCGGAAGACGTATTTGTGCTCTTGGGGTGGCTGATCGAAGGTGAAGAAGTCCGCCAAAGACATGGGAATGCTTTCGAGGAGTTTTTTCAGGGAACTGACGGAGGGGCTGACTCGATTCTGTTCGATCAGGGAGATGGTGGCATTGGTGACGCCGCTACGCCGGGCCAGCTCGCGCTGGGACAGTTTGTAGCTTTCGCGTACTAATTTGAGTCGTGAGCCCGTGTCCATGACAGCCTTATGCGAGAAATACTTAAGGGTTATGGGGGTGGATGGCGGGCGACTTTTGGCCGCGAAAAACACCGCTTCCCTGTCCCAGAAACGTGAAAGGCGGGTATTAAATCACGTTTGTTCGTGTTGCTCAGCAGGTTCGATAAACGGCAGAAAAATAGAGCCTGCTGACGGTAATTGTCCATCAAGGCGCGAAACCTAATGTGGGAGCGAGCCTGCTCGCGATAGCGGTGTGTCAGGCAGCATCGATGGTGGCTGACATGACCTCATCGCGAGCAGGCTCGCTCCCACATGGATTGCATTTAACTGACTTGCATTGTCCGGCGGGACCTTTGGGGGTGGCCACCGGTAGGTGCAACCTAGATACCGAAGCGGTCACGCATGGCGTAGTACACGGCGCCCATGGCGGTCAGCGGGGCCTGGAAGGTGCGGCCGCCGAACATGGGCATGTGCGGCAACGAGGCGAAGGCATCGAAGCGTTCGGCGTCGCCGCGGATCATTTCCGAGATCAGTTTGCCGGCCAGGTGCGAACAGGTAACGCCGTGGCCGCTGTAACCCTGCATGTAGTAGGCGTTTTTCTCGATACGGCCGAATTGCGGCATGCGTGACATGGTCAGCAGGAAGTTGCCGGTCCAGCGGTAGTCGATCTTCACGTCCTTCAATTGCGGGAAGGTCTTGAGGATTTTCGGCTTGATCAGTTGCTCGATGTCATCCGGCTCACGCGCGCCGTAGACCACGCCGCCACCGTACAGCAGGCGGTTATCGGCGGTCAGGCGGTAGTAATCGAGCAGGTAGTTGCAGTCTTCGACGCAGTAGTTGTTGGTGATCAGGCTCTTGGCGACTTTGGCCGACAACGGCTCGGTGACCACGATCTGCGAACCGCACGGCATGCTCTTGCGGGTGACGCGGTTGTCGAGGTCCTGAGGCAAATAGGCGTTACCAGCGATCAGCAGGTACTTGGCCCGTACCACGCCTTTGGCGGTGCGCACGGTGATCGGCTCGCCGTAGGTGATTTCCACCGCCGCCGATTGCTCGTAGATCTTGCCGCCCAGGCCGATGATGGCCGAGGCTTCACCGAGTGCCAGGTTCAGCGGGTGGATGTGGCCGCCCTGCATGTCCAGCAGGCCGCCGACGTAGTTGTCCGAGCCGACTTCTTTGGCGATGTCCTTGGCGTCGAGCATTCTCAGGTTCTGGTTGCCGTAACGCTCCCAGCTGCTTTTCTGCTCGGCCAGGCCTTTGAGCTGCTTCTTGTTCAGCGCCGCGAAAATACCGCCGGGCTTGTAGTCGCACTTGATGTCGTATTGCTTGATGCGCGAACGGATGATGTCCGCGCCCTCGAAGATCATGCTGCCCAGTACTTCGGCAGTCTTGTCGCCATAACGCTGTTCGATGACATCGACGTCGCGGCTGTAGGAGTTGACCAGTTGACCGCCGTTGCGACCGCTGGCGCCGTAGCCGACTTTGGCGGCTTCCAGCACGGTAACGCTGTAGCCCGCCTCACTGAGGAACAGGGCCGACGACAAACCGGTGTAGCCCGCGCCGATGACGCAGACATCGCACTCGACCAGTCCTTCGAGCACTGGAAAATCGATAGTCTCGTTGCGGGTCGCGGCGTAGTAGCTGTTTACATGAGTTTGTTTAACAGAGTTTTGCTTCATAAATTTCTCCGATGGCCGCAGGCACACGCCTGCGACCGCCGCTGTAAAAGTGTTAGAGCTTGATCCAGGTCGCTTTGAGTTCGGTGTATTTATCGAACGCATGCAGCGATTTGTCCCGACCGTTACCCGACTGCTTGAACCCACCGAACGGCGCGGTCATGTCGCCGCCGTCGTACTGGTTGACCCAGACGCTGCCGGCGCGCAAACCGCGAGCGAAGGTGTGGGCCTTGCTCAGGTTGCTGGTCCAGACACCGGCGGCCAGACCGAAGATGCTGTCGTTGGCAATCGCCAATGCTTCTTCAGCCGTGTCGAAGGTGATCAGCGACAGCACCGGGCCGAAGATTTCTTCCCGGGCAATGGTCATGGCGTTGGTCACGCCGTCGAAAATCGCCGGCTCCACGTACAGGCCACCGGTGTCTTCGAGGGTGCGACTACCGCCCGCGATCAGTTGGGCGCCCTGCTCTTTGCCAATGCTGATGTAGCGCAGCACGTTGTCCAGTTGGCGCTGATCGACGACTGCGCCGACGGTGGTTTCTGGGTCCAGGGCATGCCCCGGTTTCCAGGCTTGCAGTGCTTCCACCAGCAGTGGAATGAACTGCTCGCGAATCGAACGCTCCACCAGCAAGCGCGAGCCCGCGGTGCAGACTTCGCCCTGGTTGAAGGCAATTGCACTGGCCGCCGCTGTAGCTGCCGCGCGCAAATCCGGCGCGTCGGCAAATACCACGTTCGGGCTTTTGCCGCCGGCTTCCAGCCAGACGCGTTTCATGTTGCTTTGCCCGGCATAGATCAGCAGTTGCTTGGCAATCGCCGTCGAGCCGGTGAAGGCCAGAACGTCGACGTCCATGTGCAGCGCCAGCGCCTTGCCGACGGTGTGACCGAAGCCCGGCAACACGTTGAACACGCCTTTCGGGATGCCCGCGTCCAGCGCCAGTTGAGCAATACGGATCGCCGTCAGCGGCGATTTTTCCGAAGGCTTGAGGATGAACGAGTTACCCGCTGCCAGGGCCGGGGCGAACTTCCAGCTGGCCATGATCAACGGGAAGTTCCACGGCACGATGGCCGCGACCACGCCTGTCGGTTCGCGAGTCACCAGGCCCAACTGATCGCGAGGCGTGGCGGCGACTTCGTCGTAGATCTTGTCGATGGCTTCGGCGTTCCAGCGGATCGCGTTGGCGGTCGCCGGAATGTCGATGGCCATGGAGTCGCTGATCGGCTTGCCCATGTCGAGGGTTTCCAGCAGCGCCAGCTCTTCCTGGTTCGCCAGAATCAGATCGGCGAAACGAATCAGGATGCGCTTGCGCTCCGCCGGGGCCAGCTTGGCCCAGACGCCGGATTCGAACGTGCGGCGCGCGACCTGCACCGCCACATTCGCGTCGGCTTCGTCGGTGCTGGCGACGTTCGCCAGAAAGCGGCCGTCCACCGGGCTCATGCATTCAAAGGTGCCGCGGCTGAGTGCCGAGCAGTATTGGCCGTCAATGAATGCACGACCTTCGATTGTTAAGGACTGGAAGCGTTGCTCCCAGTCGCTGCGAGTGTTTGTCATTGTTGTGACTCGACGCAGAGAAATAAGTAGTCGTCGGACTAAGGCCTGTCGGTTAAGGATCAGAAAACTGCGGTCACTGTGGGAGCGAGCTTGCTCGCGATGGGGCCATCACCTTCAGCATTGATGGCGACTGATCCACCGCTATCGCGAGCAAGCTCGCTCCCACAGGGGATTGGCGGTGGACACATGCTCTGTGTACATCACCAATCTCGCAGGTTTTTCACCTTAAATGACGGGCTTTAGCCAATCAGACCGTGTGCAAGTACCAGTTGTACTCAAGGTCCGAGATGGAGTTCTCGAACTCGGCCAGCTCGCTTTCCTTGCACGCCACGAACACGTCGATGTACAGCGGGTCGATGTACTTGGCCATGACTTCGCTGTCGTCCAGCTCGCGCAGTGCATCGCGCAGGTTGTTCGGCAGGCTCTGCTCGTTCTGCTCGTAGCTGTTGCCTTCGACCGGTGGGCCCGGCTCGATTTCGTTGGTCAGGCCGTGGTGAATACCGGCCAGCACCGAGGCCATCAGCAGGTACGGGTTGGCATCGGCGCCGGCAACGCGGTGTTCGATGCGCACGGAGTCAGCAGAACCGGTTGGCACACGGACCGCAACGGTGCGGTTGTCGATGCCCCAGCTCGGCGAGTTCGGCACGTAGAACTGTGCACCGAAACGACGGTATGAGTTGACGTTCGGGCAGAGGAAGGCCATCTGCGCCGGCAGGGTCTCGAGCACACCGCCGATCGCGTGACGCAATGCGGCGTTCTGCTCGGGATCCTCGCTGGCAAAGATGTTGTTGCCTTCTTTGTCGAGAATCGAAATGTGTACGTGCAGACCGTTGCCCGCCTGGCCCGGATACGGCTTGGCCATGAAGGTGGTGTCCATCTCATGGTCGTAGGCGATGTTCTTCACCAGACGCTTGAGCAGGACCGCGTAGTCGCAGGCCTTGATCGGGTCGGAGACGTGGTGCAGGTTCACTTCGAACTGCGCCGGCGCACTTTCCTTGACGATGGCGTCGGCTGGAATGCCCTGCTCTTTCGCGCCTTCGAGGATGTCTTGCAGGCAGTCGACGTATTCGTCGAGGTCGTCAATCAGGTACACCTGGGTCGACATCGGACGCTTGCCGGACACCGGCGAACGTGGCGACTGCGGACGACCGTTCACGTTGTCCTGGTCGATCAGGTAGAACTCCAGTTCGAACGCGGCGCAGATGGTCAGGCCCATCTCGTCGAACTTGCGCACCACATTGGCCAGCACTTCACGCGGGTCGGCGAAGAATGGCTGGCCTTCGAGTTCGTGCATGGTCATCAACAGTTGCGCGGTGGGGCGCTTCTGCCAAGGCTCGATGCTCAGGGTGCCGGGAATCGGGTAGCAGATTCGGTCGGAGTCACCGATGTCCAGACCCAGGCCGGTGCTTTCCACCGTGGAACCGTTGATGTCCAGAGCGAACAGTGACGCCGGCAGGTTAATGCCTTTTTCGTAAACCTTATGAAGACTGGTGCGCTCGATGCGCTTGCCGCGCACCACACCGTTCATATCCGCAATCAGAAGGTCGACGTACAAAACCTCAGGATATTTCTTAAGGAATGCGTTTGCTTCGTTGAGTTGAACGGCACGCAGAGGGACCGACATGATGCACCTATTAGCTGTTAATTATTATGTTCACCGCACTTTCACGAGCCCAGTCAATCCGAAAGGCAAAGTGAAGTCAATAGCGAACACTCGACCTTTCAACGTTATTTTTTGGGCCTTTTCAGGGCGCGAGAGTGCCAAATAAGCTTTTGAGCGAGCAAAAATCCTGAACATCGGACGTACGGCGTTGAGAATTTTTTACATGAGAGTTGTTAATTAAAATCAACGAGGCTAAGCTCCGGAAAAGCTCGTTCAAGTGTGAAACTTCGAGGTGATAAAAATGGCACTCAAGCCATTGATCGGCGTTACTGCGTGCGTCAAACAGATTGGCCTGCACCCCTACCACGTCAGCGGCGACAAGTACTTGCGTGCTGTCAGTGTCGCGGCTTTGGGGTTGCCGGTGGTCATTCCTTCCTTAGGCGATCTGACCGAGATTGATGAGGTGCTCGCGCATCTCGACGGTTTGCTGCTGACCGGCTCGCCGTCGAATGTGGAACCCTTCCACTATCAAGGCCCCGCCAGCGCACCCGGCACGGATCACGATCCTGCCCGGGACAGCACCACCCTTCCCTTATTACGTGCAGCGATTGCCGCCGGCATTCCGGTGCTCGGTATCTGCCGCGGTTTTCAGGAAATGAATGTGGCGTTCGGTGGCAGCCTTCATCAGAAGGTCCACGAACTACCCGGCATGCTTGATCACCGGGAAGCGGATCATCCGGATCTGGCGATGCAGTACGCACCGGCTCATGCGGTCAACGTGCAACCGGGCGGTGTGTTCCAGGCGCTGGCATTGCCGCCGGTGTTCCAGGTCAATTCGATTCACAGCCAAGGCATCGACCGACTTGCCCCCGGCCTGCGCGCCGAGGCCATCGCACCCGATGGCCTGATCGAGGCGATCTCCGTCGAACACAGCAAGGCCTTCGCCCTCGGCGTGCAATGGCACCCGGAATGGCAGGTCCTGGCCAACCCTCCCTACTTGAGTATTTTCCAGGCGTTCGGCGACGCGTGCCGACAACGGGCGGCGCTGCGTAATACGCGCTGACTTAACACTCGATTAATCAATTTACTGCCCCCGTGAGTCGGGCGGGTGCGCCCTCGCGCATCCGTGACTCACGAAAACTACAAACCGCAATAACAACAAGTACGACCAGGCAGCCAGGACGGCGGCGCCGAATTAGCCCGACCGACGCGGGTAACCCTGTAGGAGCCGAGCTTGCTCGCGATGGCGGCCTGACAGTCAGCATTGATGTCGACTGTCAGGGCCTCATCGCGAGCAAGCTCGGCTCCCACAAGGCCCGTACCCGGTGCGGGTTCGCAATCAACTATTAAGTCAGGCCGCATTGGCCCGACGACTGACACCTGTTGGGAGTTTCACATGGCAATCGCCTCCAGCATTTACAGGAAGGCTCTAGAAGGTAATCAGCAACCCAAGAAGGTTCTGGTGAGAGTCGACCGCGTAACCAAGAAGTTTGACGAAACCGTTGCCGTAGACGATGTATCCCTGGACATCTACCAAGGCGAAATCTTCGCCATGCTGGGCGGTTCGGGCTCCGGCAAATCGACACTCCTGCGCATGCTGGCAGGCTTTGAGCGACCGACCGAAGGGCGCATCTACCTCGATGGCGTAGACATCACCGATATGCCGCCGTACGAGCGGCCGATCAACATGATGTTCCAGTCCTACGCCCTGTTCCCGCACATGACCGTGGCACAGAACATTGCCTTCGGTCTCAAGCAGGACCGTTTGCCCGCCAGTGAAATCGAAGCCCGCGTCGAAGAAATGCTCAAGCTGGTTCACATGACCCAGTACGCCAAGCGCAAGCCGCACCAACTCTCTGGCGGTCAACGCCAGCGTGTTGCACTGGCCCGCTCGCTGGCCAAACGGCCGAAACTGCTGCTGCTCGACGAACCGATGGGCGCACTGGATAAAAAGCTGCGCTCGCAGATGCAACTCGAACTGGTGCAAATCATCGAGCGCGTCGGCGTGACCTGCGTCATGGTGACCCACGATCAGGAAGAGGCCATGACCATGGCCGAGCGCATCGCAATCATGCACCTGGGCTGGATCGCCCAGATCGGCAGCCCGGTCGACATCTATGAAGCGCCGGTCAGCCGCATGGTCTGCGAGTTCATCGGCAACGTGAACTCCTTCAACGGCACCGTTGTGGAAGATCTGGAAGGTCACGCGATCATTCACAGCCCGGATCTGGAACAGAAGATCTACGTCGGTCACGGCGTGAGTACGTCGGTGCAGGACAAGTCGATCACCTACGCCATCCGCCCGGAAAAATTACTGGTCAGCACCGTCAAACCCGAGACCCGTTACAACTGGTCCCAGGGCAAAGTGCATGACATCGCTTACCTCGGCGGGCACTCGGTGTTTTACGTGGAGCTGCCTGGCGGCAAGGTCGTGCAGTCGTTCATGGCCAACGCCGAACGCCGTGGCACACGCCCAACGTGGGACGACCAGGTCTACGTCTGGTGGGAAGACGATAGCGGCGTGGTACTGCGCGCATGAACACTCTCACTCAGCAGTTTCAGCGGTTTTTGCCGAGCGGCCGTAAAGTCGTGATCGGTATTCCATTCCTGTGGCTGTGCCTGTTCTTCATGCTGCCGTTTTTCCTGGTGATGAAGATCAGTTTTTCCGAAGCAGCCCTGGCCATTCCACCCTACTCCGAGATCTACAGCTTCGCCGAGCAGAAATTTCAGCTGCTGTTGAACCTCGGCAACTACGCCATGCTGGGCGACGATGAGCTGTACATCTCGGCTTATCTGGGCTCCTTGAAAATGGCCGCCCTCAGCACGGCCATGTGCCTGGTGATCGGCTTCCCGATGGCCTACGCGATTTCCAAGGCCAGCAAGGAAGCGCAGAACGTGTTGCTGCTGCTGATCATGATGCCGACCTGGACGGCGATCCTGATCCGTGTGTATGCGTGGATGGGCATTCTCAGCAACAACGGTCTGCTCAATGCGTTCCTGCTCTGGACCGGGCTGATTTCAGAGCCGGTTGAAATCCTCAACACCAACACCGCGGTCTACATCGGCGTGGTGTATGCCTACCTGCCGTTCATGGTGCTGCCGCTGTACGCCAACCTGGTCAAGCATGACCAGAGTCTGCTGGAAGCCGCATCGGACCTGGGCTCAAGCAACTTCAACAACTTCTGGAAGATCACCGTACCGCTGGCCAAGAACGGCATCATCGCAGGCTGCATGCTGGTGTTCATTCCGATAGTGGGTGAGTTTGTGATTCCGGAACTGCTGGGTGGCCCGGAAACCCTGATGATCGGTCGCGTGCTGTGGCAGGAATTCTTCAACAACCGCGACTGGCCGGTGGCGTCTGCCTTGGCGGTGGTGATGCTGGCAATCCTGATTGTGCCGATCATCCTGTTCAACCGCAGCCAAGCCAAAGAGATGGAGGGACGGGCATGAACCGTTTCGGTTTTTCAAGAATGATGCTGGTGTTCGGCCTGCTGTTCATCTACATGCCGATGCTGATCCTGGTGATCTACTCGTTCAACGCCTCCAAACTGGTGACGGTCTGGGGCGGCTGGTCGGTGAAGTGGTACGTCGGCCTGCTGGACAACACCCAACTGATGGGCTCGGTGGTGCGCTCGCTGGAAATAGCCTGCTACACCTCGATTGCCGCCGTAGCGCTGGGCACCCTGGCCGCTTTCGTGCTGACCCGCGTGACCCGCTTCAAGGGCCGCACGCTGTTCGGCGGCCTGGTCACCGCACCATTGGTGATGCCGGAAGTGATCACCGGTCTGTCGCTGTTGCTGCTGTTCGTGGCCATGGCGCAGATGATTGGCTGGCCGCAGGAACGTGGCATCGTCACCATCTGGATCGCCCACACTACGTTCTGCGCCGCCTATGTGGCGGTGGTGGTGTCGGCGCGTCTGCGTGAGCTGGACCTGTCCATTGAAGAGGCGGCCATGGACCTCGGTGCGCGGCCATTGAAGGTGTTCTTCCTGATCACCATTCCAATGATCGCGCCATCGCTGGCCGCCGGCGGCATGATGTCGTTCGCCCTGTCGCTGGACGATCTGGTACTGGCGAGCTTCGTCTCCGGCCCAGGTTCGACCACCCTGCCGATGGAAGTGTTCTCCGCCGTGCGTCTGGGCGTGAAGCCCGAGATCAACGCCGTGGCCAGCCTGATTCTGTTGGCGGTGTCGATCGTCACGTTCATGGTCTGGTACTTCAGTCGCAAAGCCGAAGCCAATCGTAAACGTGCGATCCAGGAAGCCATGGATCAGACCGCGAGCGAATCCTGGAAACAACCTGCTTCACAACGACCTGTTACCCAACCGATCGCTGCGACGGCTTAACGCCGTCGCGTTTCACCACGACTGCACTGAATAGACAACGGCGCGCCCTTGGGCGCACCGCGCAATTCCGTTCACGCAGCGCCTTACCACCGCTGCAGTTACACGAACGGCCTCACCTGGCTCCTCGGTTAAGGTGATTTTGGGCGCCCTCGGGCGCCCTTTTTGCTTTTCAGATTGCCCCCATGATTTGCCCGGCGCACGGAACATCGAGCTGTTACACCCGTGTCAGAGCTTGGCGATCGACACCTCGGTGGATTTGACGAAGGCGATGACTTCGCTGCCCACCACCAATTCGAGATCGCGAATCGAGCGTGTGGTGATCACCGAGGTAACAATCCCGGAGGCGGTTTGCACATCGACTTCAGAGACCACCGGCCCTTCCAGGATTTCCTTGACGATGCCTTTGAACTGATTGCGGACGTTGATCGCTTTGATGGTCATGACTACGCTTCCTGTCGAGTTGGGCTACGTGAGCACTGCTGTGCGAGCCCCTAAAATGCACCTGATCGAACACCAAACAAAGGAATAAATAACTAGATATTTATTCCTTTTAAATATATGCAATGGATTGCGTCGAGTGTGCGATAGAACCTCCTGGTTTCGCTGCGGCCCAATTTCTATTCATCAAGTCTCGTCTGGAGGTTGTCATGCGAACGCTCGAACTGGCCGGCGTACCCGTCCCTGTGATTGGTCAGGGAACCTGGCACATGGGTGAAGACCCACAACAACGAACCCGTGAAATCGCCGCATTGCGCACCGGCATCGAGTTGGGAATGACGCTGATCGACACCGCAGAGATGTATGCCGAGGGTGGTGCAGAGGAAGTGGTTGGCGAAGCCATTGCCGGTGTTCGTGATCAGGTGTTTCTAGTCAGCAAGGTCTATCCGCACAACGCCAGCCATCGGGGTATTCCCCAAGCCTGCGAACGCAGTTTGCGCCGTTTGGGCACCGACTACATCGATCTGTATTTACTGCACTGGCGTGGGCAATTTCCGCTGGAAGAAACCGTCGAAGCCTTCGAACGCCTGCGCGACGATGGCAAGATTGGCCGTTGGGGCGTGTCCAATTTCGATGTGGCGGACCTGCACGAATTGGCCTCTGAGGCCTGCGCGACCAATCAGGTGCTCTACAACCTCGAGGAGCGCGGCATCGAATTCGACCTGCTGCCCTGGTGCCAGCAACAGCGCATGCCGTTGATGGCTTATTGTCCGATTGCCCAGGCCGGGAGCCTCTTGGTCGAGCCGGCACTCAAGCAGATCGCCGCACGCCATAACGTCACTGCGGCCCAGGTGTCACTGGCCTGGCTGCTGCGTCAGGATGGCGTGATTGCCATCCCCAAAGCCGTACATCCTGAGCACGTACGATTGAACGCCGCCGCTGGCGAATTGAAGCTCGATGCTGAAGATCTTCAGGCGCTTGATCGAGCGTTTCGCGCCCCCACCCGCAAGCATCGGCTGGCGATGGTCTGAGGCTTAGAACAACCCCAATTGCCCGCCAATCAGCGTGCCGAAATCGTCGTCGACAAATGGTAGGATCGCGTCGGCCACCGGTTGCAACTGGCGACTGACGTAATGGTCATAGTCAATCGGCGCGTTTCGGGTTTCCAGCGGTTCGGGCCCCGCCACCGTGATCACGTAACTGATCCAGCCACCGCTCTGATACTGGCGTGGCCGGCCTTGTCGATCGTTGTATTCGTCGGCGAGGCGCGCGGCGCGCACATGGGGCGGTACATTGCGTTGATAGTCGTCCAATGGACGGCGCAGGCGCTTGCGATAGATCAGCAAGTCATCGTGCTCACCGGCCAATGTCGCGCGCACGAACTCGCGAACATAATCCTGATAAAGCCGACGGTGAAAGATTCGCAGGTAGAGTTCCTGTTGAAATTGCCGAGCCAGCGGCGACCAGTCGGTGCGCACGGTTTCCAGGCCTTTGTAGACCATTTCGTCAGTACCGTCGGCGCGCGTCACCAGCCCGGCATAGCGCTTCTTGCTGCCCTCCTCGGCGCCGCGAATGGTCGGCATCAGAAAGCGCCGATAGTGCGTTTCGAATTGCAGTTCGAGTACGCTGTGCAACCCGAACTCCTTCAGCAGATGGTCACGCCACCATTGGTTGACGTGCGCCACCAGCGCCCGGCCGATCTGCGCCGCTTCTTCCTGACCGTGGGCTCGCCGCAGCCAGACAAAAGTAGAGTCGGTGTCACCATAAATCACCACATGCCCTTGGGCCTCGATCAGTTGACGAGTCCTGAGCATGATCTCGTGCCCGCGCAAGGTGATCGATGATGCCAGGCGCGTATCGAAAAACCGACAACCGCTGGAACCGAGCACACCGTAAAACGCGTTCATGATGATCTTCAAGGCCTGGGAAAGCGGCGCGTTGTGCTCGCGCTTGGCAACTTCCCGCCCCTCCGATACACGGGCGACAATCGCTGGCAGGCAATGCCGCGTCCGCGAGAAGCGTGCACCACGGAAACCCGGCACCGACTCGCTGTCATCAGGGTGGCGCAGGCCTTCCACCAACCCAACCGGGTCGATCAAAAAGGTACGGATGATCGACGGGTACAGACTCTTGTAGTCGAGCACCAGCACCGATTCGTACAGCCCCGGTTGCGAGTCCATGACAAAACCACCGGGACTGGCCTGTGGCGGACGCTCGCCAAGGTTCGGTGCAACAAAACCCTGGCGATGCATCAACGGCATGTAGAGATGAGTGAACGCCGCCACCGAGCCGCCGCTGCGATCCGCTGGCAAACCGGTGACGCTGGCGCGCTCGAGCAAGAAGGTCAGCAGTTCGGTCTTGGCGAAGATTCGCGTCACCAGCTCGCAGTCCTTGAGGTTGTATCGCGCCAGTGCGGGCTTGTCCTCGGCGAACATGCGGTTGATTTCGTCCATGCGCTGGTACGGGTTGTCGATCGATTTGCCTTCGCCCAGCAAGGTCTGCGCGACGTTTTCCAGACTGAACGAGGGAAAACTCCAGGTTGCCGAACGCAGCGACTCGATGCCATCGATGATCAGCCGGCCAGCCGCTGCGGCAAAGAAGTGATTGTTGCCCGAACCGTGTTCGCGCCACTGCATTTCCTCGCCACCGCGCCCAAGGCGCAGCGGCACCGCCAGGCGCCGGGCATGCTCGTGCAGCACGCGCAAGTCGAACTGCACCAGGTTCCAGCCGATGATTGCGTCGGGGTCATGGAGCGCAAACCACTCGTTGAGTTTTTTCAGCAACAGGGTCCGGGAGTCGCAGTACTCGAGCGCAAAATCCACCCGCGAGTCATCGCCATTTGGCGCCCCGAGCATGTAGACCTGGCGCTGACCACAGCCCTCGAGTGCAATCGAATACAACTCGCCCTGCTCGGTGGTTTCGATATCCAGCGAAACCAGTTTCAGACGCGGACGATAGTCCGGCGCAGGTTTGAGATGGGCGTCGAGCAATAGGCCGGAGTCATCTGCCGTTCCAGTGAACGACACCGGAGCGGTGATGAAGCGCTCCATCAGGTAGCGTTCCGGCGGGCGAATGTCGGCCTCGAAAACATCGACACCGGCCCTGCGCAACAGGGTGTCGAGGTGCATCAACTGGCGGTGCTGCTGGCAATACAGCCCGAACACCGGTCGATGCTGAAAATCCTGTAGCCCCAATGGCCGTAACTCGACACCCTGCTCGCCACGCAACAGCAACTCGGCCTGCTCGCGCTGCTGCTCGGGAACGAACGCCACCGACGGCTGAACCGGCAGCCGGACAAGCCTTGGGCCTTGATCGGTCGCCAACCAGAACTCGACTTGCGTGCCGGCCGGGGTGTCGCGCCAATGCCGGGTCAAGACGAAGCCCTGCTGTAAATCCACCACTGCAACCTCGAAGACTATTTCACAGGGTGATTCTACGCGTCATCGGTGCTCACGGCTGCCTTTGCGTTTATCCCGCAAGTGATTGTAGGACAAGGCTCTAGGCCGACCCTGCAGGCGCCAAAGCGTTTTATGTAGTGATTTAAAATATTCACTACAAAACCGTTGACGAGTTGTTTTTCCCCTTGCATGATGCGGACGTCTCCCCGATCGGGAGCATTGGCAAAAGTGTTGTGAAAAAGCTCGACTGACCGCCGAGCTGTTCCCGGATGTGTACTGCCCACAAGGCAGATTGATGAAGCTGACCTGGCATGCGCGTCCAGTACAAGGACGAGAAGCGCTGGCGATCAATCCTCAAGATGCTTGTGGCCGACTGGTTTATGTCGGTAGCAACATCCAGGCAATCGCTGCTTCTCCCCGCTGTGCCGCAAGTGCGTAGCAGTTTCTCGGCAAGACTACATGCATCCTGCTCAAGGCCCTGCCGATATTCGGCAGACACCCACTGTCGCCCTGGTTTCGGTACCAGATATCAACTTACCGACGTAGAGAAGTGAATTAGCGAATCAACTAGACAGATCAAACACTGGTCAAGGGGCATACAAATGAATCTGAACAATCAACCGACTATTGATGAACTGGCTCGGATGTTCGCAGCGCACAAAGACAGCCATGACAGCCATATCCTGTGGATTGCCGAGTCTGGCCAGGTGCATATCGACTGCCTGTCGCCCCACGCCCATGAAGATGAGTTCGAAAAGAACACACGTGACTTGCGCGCCCGACTGAAGATGTACCGTCGCGGCCAGGGTTATGTTGGCAAGAAAGCCGCCGCCGACAAGGACTATGTCGGACGTGTTCTTGAAACTCTGAATCAGGCGTGGAGGAGCGCACAGAATCAGTCCGATGTGTGCGTGATCGATCGCTACTGCTAAGTGAGCGTGTCAGGACGCTGATAACCCGCCCGGGTTGTCAGCGACTGCCAGGAGCGCGGTCACTCTCGCGCCAAGAGCGAAACAGCACCATCGATAGCTGAAACCCCCTTCCATGACGCTTATAGAACTCCTGAATGCCGCTTTACCCTCTTGCTCTGTTGGCGTGCGTCTATGATTCTGTATAGGCGTCAGCGCGCTGGCGACGCCTAATAAATACAACACCGGAGAGGCCCTCATGAAGACCGTCGCGCAACTGCTCAAGCTAAAGGCTGAACAGAACCAGCAGGTTCATACCATCAACTCGCATCAGATGGTGCTGGAAGCCCTGATGGTCATGGCTGCAAAAAACGTCGGTGCATTGCCGGTACTCGAAGACGGTCGAATCGTTGGCGTGATCAGTGAACGCGACTATGCGCGCAAACTGGTGCTCAAAGGCCGTTCCTCGGTCGGTACGCCCGTCAGCGACATCATGAACTCGCCGGTGATCACGGTGGACTCCCATCAATCCGTGCAAACCTGCATGAACATCATGACCGACAAGCACCTGCGTCATTTGCCGGTGGTGGAAAACGGCCAACTGCTGGGCTTGCTGTCCATCGGCGACCTGGTCAAGGAAGCCATTGCCGAGCAGGCCGAGTTGATCCAGCAACTGGAGCAGTACATTCGCGGCGAATAGCGCCCCTCGCCCATCAGTCCATAACGTTGACTGCGCGTTCTTGATCATCAGGAACGCGCAGTTTTTCGTTGTGAAGTCCATGAACCGCTACCGTTCTCTCCAGTATCGTCTCAAGCCCTGCACTTTAAATTTGCTCTATCGCGAGGCACTTCTATATTCATTTAACTGCCTGCAGCTTCCGACTTCCCTTGAGCGCGAACCATGACCAGGACTGATCATTTGATCATCTGTGAACATTGCGATTGCGTGTATGAAAAAGTCGCGCTCGCAAAACATCAAACCGCCCTGTGCCCGCGTTGTGGTGGAGTACTTCAGCGCTACAACGGATTGTCGGTGGAACAACGTCTGGCCTTGAGTTTGACCGCCGCCGTGCTGTGGATGTTCGCCAATTTCTATCCGGTGATGAGTATCAGCCTGCAAGGCCTGAAGAACAGTGCCACCTTATGGGACTCGGTGCTGGCGCTCAGCCAGGGGCCGATCACCTTTATTGCCATGGTCGCAGCTATCGCCATGATCATCGCGCCGATCATTCAACTGCTGTTGTTGATCTGGGTCTTGAGTTTCGCCCTTGCAGCCAAACGTTCGCCGGCGTTCAAGCTGTGCATGCGCTGGATGGAAACCCTCAGGCCCTGGAGCATGCTCGAGGTCTGCCTGCTGGGGGCGATGGTCGCGGTATTCAAACTCGCGGGCCTGCTTGATGTACTGCCAGGCATCGGCCTGTTCGCCCTCGCCGCGCTGAGTCTGCTGCTGATCCGGATTGCCGGCCGCGATATTCGCGACCTGTGGGACAGCCTATGAACAGCGCACCCGAGGCCCGCGATCTCAACCTTTGCCTGTGCCATAGCTGCGGCAACGCCTGCGACATGACCGACCATCCCCACGAGTGCGAGCGATGCGGCGCACCACTGCATGTGCGCAAAGCCAACTCACTGACCCGGACCTGGGCCTACCTGCTGGCTGCACTGGTGTTCTATGTTCCGGCCAACGTGTTGCCGGTGATGAACACCAGCATGTTCGGCAGTGGCTCCGACAGCACCATCATCAGCGGCGTGCTGGAGTTCTGGGAGCATGGTGCCTGGGACATTGCACTGATCATTTTCGTCGCCAGTATCGCGGTGCCGGGCATCAAGTTCGTTGCCCTCTCGCTGCTGCTGATCACCGCACAACGCCGCAGCCTCTGGGCTCGTAGAGAGCGCTCAAAACTCTACCGTTTCGTCGAGCTGATCGGCTACTGGTCGATGCTCGATGTGATTGTCGTCGCGCTGGTAGCGGCACTGGTGAAGTTCCAGGCGCTGGGCGATATCGAACCCCGACCGGGGATTCTGTTCTTTGGCCTGGTGGTGGTGTTCACCATGTTGTCGGCGATGAGTTTCGACCCTCGCCTGATTTGGGAAAACCGAAAATCCGAGGAGGTCATGGATGAAGTCGCAAGCCACTGAGGGGCAGCCAGTGCCTGGCCATGCCGACATCAAGACTCGGCGCTGGAGTGTTTCGCTGGTATGGATCGTGCCGATTGTCGCGGTGCTGGTCGGGATTTCCCTGGTGGTGCACAACGTGTTGCAACAAGGGCCGACCATTACCCTCAACTTCAAGACCGGCGAAGGTCTGACGGCCAACAAGACCGAGGTCAGGTACCGCAACGTGGTGATCGGTCATGTCTCCGACGTCGAATTGAGCGACGATCAGAAGAGCGTCAATGCAACGGTAAAACTCGTTAAACAGGCTGAATCCTTCACTCGCGAAGACTCGAAGTACTGGGTCGTGCGGCCACGCATTGGTGCCGGTGGCGTGTCTGGAATTGACACCTTGCTCTCGGGCGCCTTTGTTGGCGCCGACGCCGGCAACGCCGATGCCCGCGCCAAAACGTTCATCGGCCTGGAGGCCCCGCCACCCCTCACCCTTGGCGAACCGGGCAAGCAGTTCATGTTGCACACTCAAGATCTCGGTTCACTGGATATTGGCTCTCCTGTTTATTACCGCAAGATTCCGGTCGGCCAGGTGGTCGCCTATGCCCTGGATTCAGAGGGCAAGGGTGTGGATATCCGAGTCTTCGTCAAGGCGCCGAATGATGCCCATGTCACCGAAAACACTCGTTTCTGGAACGTCAGCGGTATCGCCATCGATGTCGGCGCCAATGGCTTTGCGTTTAAAACCGAGTCACTGTCAGCCTTGCTGGTAGGCGGTATTACCTTCCGTGCTCCAGACTACAGCCCCAACGATCAACCAGCCGCCGAAGACAAGAACTTCGAGCTGTTCGACAATCAACAGACCGCCCTCGCCCCACCTAATGGCAAGGCGCAATTCCTGTCGCTGCGTTTCGATCAGGAGTTGCGCGGGTTGAAGGTGGATGCCCCCGTGGAATTCCGGGGACTGGAAATCGGCAAGGTGGTCTCGATAAATCTGGATTTCGACGAGAAGACCCGCAGCTTTCCTATCAATGTGGGCATAGTGTTCTACCCGCAACGCTTGGGGCAGGCCCATATCAAGATGCTCAAGGCCTTGAACCACAACCCCGACGACGAACAGGCTGCCATCCGGCTCATGGGCACGTTTGTCGAGCGTGGTTTGCGCGCTCAGGCCCGCAGTGGCAACTTGTTGACCGGGCAGTTGTACATTGCGCTGGACTTCTTCCCCAAAGCCGAAAAAGTCACCTTCGATCCCAACGCCCGGCCGGTCAGGATACCCACCGTTCCCGCCAGCCTCGAACAGTTGCAAGAGCAGCTCCAGGCGATGGTCGACAAGATCAACAAACTGCCGATCGAGCGCATCGCCAACAACCTGGATAACAATCTGACGGAACTGCGCAGTGGCCTCAAGCAGTTCAACAGCAAGACACTGCCGGGCGTACAGAACACCTTGCAGGACATGAGCAAAACCCTGCAATCGGCCAGCTCCACCCTCGCCGAAGACTCGCCACAACGTGAACAACTGAGCGAAACCCTGGACGAACTCGGGCGCGTGTCACGCTCGCTGCGTGAGTTGTCGGACTACCTGACCCAGCACCCGGAATCCTTACTGCGCGGGCGGCCCAAAGGTCTTCCTGTACTGAACCTGCAACCGTCTTCGAGCAACTGATCCCTGGAGCACGCCCATGCCTTTATCGCTGAAAGTTTCGTTACTCAGTCTGGCGGTGCTGCTCGCTGCGTGCCGCAGTGATCCGATTCATTACCACACCTTGACCCCAGCCCAGCCGGCCACGGGCTCGCGGGGCGGCGCAGATATCCAGATTGAGCGGGTCACCGTGCCACCTCAGGTCGACCGCCCGCAAATCGTCATTCGCCAAGGCAACAGTGGCCTGGCAATTCTGGAAACCGAATGGTGGGGGGCGAGTCTGTCCGACGAGTTGAAAAGTGCCCTGGTCGATCAGTTGTCCGGCACGGCGTCTCAGCGCAAAGTATCGCTGCGGGTCGATGTGCAGCGCTTTGATTCTGTTCCCGGTCACTACGCACTCGTCGATGTGAAATGGCGCCTGAAAACTGCGGGAACTGATGCAAGCAGCGCACCGCTGACCTGCCGTACAACGCTGCAAACACCGGCGGGCCCAACCATTGATGATCTGGTGGGAGCTCATCAGAACAACGTAAAACGACTGGCCAGCCTGATCAGTAAAATGGCCAGCGCGCCCCTCAATGGATGTCCGTCTGCTGAGTAGAAGGCGGGCTATTTTCCTGCTGAAGCGCCTGACCGCCTTGCAGAGGAGACTCTAGAGGTGCAGGTTCGGGCACGACCGGTAAGTTTTTAGCGAGACTGCCTTCTATCTGTCCCGATATGTAATAGACCCCCGCCATTACCCCATTGGCCTCGTTCTCCATCAATCCAAGCCACGCCTTGTCGAACGCGTCGCCCAGGCTTTTGCGTAGCTGCACTTCCGTCGCCGGTCGATCATGCTCGTTCGAGACGGCACCAATACTCGCCGATACAACGGAAATCACTGCCCCCGCCACTCGGCCAACTGCCGCGGCAACAGCACTGGCGGCACTACGGGTGGCAATCTGGGCTTCGAGTTTTTCACCGGCTCGCTTGGCCACCGACGATATACCGGCATCCGATAACCCGGCTCCCGCACCGCTGTTGGCGCTGCGGACTCGTTCGATCAAGGCCTGGTAGGCTGGCAGATTGGTAACTGGTTCGGCGTGAGCAATTTGATAGAGCGAAGCGTTGCGTGCGGGGGGAGGTGCCAGCGCAATGGCCGGAATGTCGTTGAGTCGACGGTCGAATTGATCTTGAGGCGCACTGTAGTGCTGCTGGATCTCCACGAGATGCGCGTCGAGGGTCTGTAAATAGAGGGCAATTGCGTCGACCATGATCGCGTTGGGATCGGTGACCTTGGCGACGGGATCCAGAACGCGCTCATGGTATTGCTCCTGCAGGTAGACCGTTAGCCGGTTTACCACAGGATCGACCTCTCCCCCGCTGCTCATCTTGTACCAACCGACCTTCGCAGACAGCCATTGCTGGGTCCAATAGTTGGTAAACCACGGGATGAAGTCTGTCTCGGTGCGCTGGTAGACCATCTCTCTCCAGCGCTCCATGGCGCCACGTGTGTAGCGTTTGACTACCCCTTTGGAGGCCAATGAAGCGGTGTCTATATCTTTATCAATCTGCTGCCAGGTCGCTTCCGGGATCACAACCGGCGCAGTCGGCTCGGAGGCGCGATGTACTGTGGCACACCCTGCCAACACCACCAGCAAGACAACGAGCAGGAAACGCAGATTCAAGATCGCAGTCCCCCGAGAAATGACACGACAGCGCTAGCCTATCCGCTGTCCGCATGGAACAGCCAGCATTTCCAACCACTGTATTTTGAGTATAGGTGGCGCAAGGAAGGACAAAGAATCACGATGGGAACGTAAGGTTTTGCTGACGTCGAGCAGTCTCACTTCAGCAAAACCGCATACCCGGATGCTATGGAAATACGTTAGAAGACGGAGTCGTCATGGTTTACCGAATCGCCGCCGACGGGCTGGTGCTATTTCATCTGCTGTTCATACTGTTCGTGCTCTTCGGCGGACTGCTGGCGCTCAAATGGCGACACTTGATCTGGTGGCACCTGCCCGCAGTCGTGTGGGGCGTGGTAGTCGAAGTCTTCCAGTTGACCTGCCCGCTGACCCGCTGGGAAAACTTTTTGCGCCAAACCGCCGGACAGGACGGTTACGGTGACAGTTTCATTGAGCATTATGTATGGCCGTTGATATACCCGGCCGGACTAACTCCGGCGATACAGCTATGGCTGGGCTGCCTGGTATTGCTGATCAATGTGATTGTCTATGTGCGTCTGGCCAGGCAGTGGAAGCTAGCGCGAGCAAGCTAGTCAGGTTGCTCGCGAACTTTCTCGCAGACAAAACAAAACCCCTACCTGCGGTCGCAGATAGGGGTTTCGGAATTTAATCTTGACGATGACCTACTCTCACATGGGGAAACCCCACACTACCATCGGCGATGCATCGTTTCACTGCTGAGTTCGGGATGGGATCAGGTGGTTCCAATGCTCTATGGTCGTCAAGAAATTCGGGTACTGAGTCGTGGCCTGTTGGCCTCGCTTCAGCAAATTGGGTAGGTGATAGATTTGTGTGTTTTTTTCCGAACTTTCGGTGTACTTCGTCTTCACACACCGCAATCTGGCGCTCTGTCGAGTCACTAAATTGCTTGGGTGTTATATGGTCAAGCCTCACGGGCAATTAGTATTGGTTAGCTCAACGCCTCACA